>JAYVHO010000001.1:0-21347 GCA_043771175.1 bacterium
AAAATTAAAATTCGTGTGGTTGGACGAACTTTATAAGATGAGGTGTCGATGTTATGTCCATCTTCTTGTAAAATATCTTTATCAGTGAAGTGCATCATAGTTAATATTGTAAATGTTGCTAAAATCTAAACAACTTATCTTTAAAATCTTTTATTTTTCCTTTTTCATCAATTTCAATATTTTCTTCTTTGTATTTCTGCATG
Source organism: bacterium (assembly GCA_043771175.1). Taxonomy (GTDB): domain Bacteria; phylum Patescibacteriota; class Minisyncoccia; order Phycocordibacterales; family UBA1006; genus DASWYC01. The sequence continues at coordinate 204 of JAYVHO010000001.1, forward strand.
CGTACGCTGTCATATTCTTCAGTACTAAACACGCGGCCGTCAGTGTATACAATTCTCCAATAGGGAATATTTGCTGATTGTTCACTTTTTGAAAGCATATGCGTCACCATTTGTGCCATGCGTGGGGTTCCACCTGCTAAATTATTAAGCATGCCATATGTCACAACCTTTCCTTTTGGAATTTGTAAGGCATATTTTACGAGCTTTTCGCCATAATCAGATTTCTTTTTCATACCGTCATTATATATTACAATGCATACATGAATCCAGTTACCTGGGATGAAGTTTTAAAAAATACCTATGCGTCAGAGGATTTTAAACGTGTGTCTGGGTATGTGAAAGACCGCCGCGCCGCAGGCGCGGCGGTCTTTCCTCCTCACAACCAAATATTCCAATGCCTTATAGAAACCCCCTTTGAAAATGTTAAGGTGATAATTTTGGGTCAAGACCCCTATCACAATATTAACCAAGCAGAAGGTCTTGCATTTTCTGTCCCAAAGAAACATTCTATCCCACCATCTCTGCAAAATATCTATAAAGAATTACGCCATGATCTTTCTTTGGAAATTCCAAACCATGGAAATCTTTTGAATTGGGCACACCAAGGTGTCCTTCTTTTAAATACCACATTAACCGTTGAACAAGGCCAGCCCATGTCACATGCTCATATTGGATGGGAAACATTCACCGACGAAATCATCAAACAAGTTTCAAATAATAAAAACCACGTGGTATTTTTATTGTGGGGTGCACATGCACAAAAAAAGGTGTCCTTGATTAATACCTTAAAACATCTTGTATTAACGGCATCACACCCTTCGCCTCTTTCAGCTTATCGTGGATTTTTAGGCAGCAAACATTTTTCAAAAACAAATACCTTTCTCAAAGAGAAGAATCTTACTCCTATTAATTGGAGTCTTTAATAGTTTCCTATTTTATATCCCACCCAAATTCCAAACGCTCCACCTGCGGCGGTTAAAAAAACTGAAGAAAATGAAAGCATAGAATCACCCCAAAGCAGTGGGATGAAACTTCCAATGATTGAAAATAATGAAACACAAATCCACATAATACTTTTATTACTCATACAATATACTATAACACACCTTAAACTTCACCACATCTTCATAAAGTTGACAATAGCTAGAGTTGTATCGCTACGGGAATCATAAGTCACATGTTCATGAAGCATACGTCATAGATGGTGTAGGTCGAATAATCACATTTATTTAAATATACTTTTTTTATGACTACTTTATCAATTCGAACATTTATTAGCACTATTTTATGCAGTGCTGTACTGGGTTTTGCACTTATTGTGGCAACACCAAGTCAAATAGTTCATGCACAGGACTATATTTCTCCTTCTGTTACTGATGTACAAACCAGTAATAAGTCGCAAACATCAATTGTTATTACCTGGAATACCAGCGAACCGACAACCAGCCTTATCTGGTATGCCCGTGCGCAGGATTCAGGAACATCAATAACGCAACCAACATTACAAGAAGCACAATCAAGAGGACTAACCGCTTACACTAAAATTCACCGAACCACTCTGAGCAACTTAGAGGCTGGAAAACGTTATGCCTTTATTGTAGGAGGTCTTGATTCATCTTCAAATTTAGGAACGTCAAGTGAGAGAACTTTTACTACTGATTACTCTGATAACAGTAATTCAGGACAAAATCCTAAGATTTTATCACTTACTATTCAAAATATAAGCAATACCAGCGCAACGGTTGTTACCACATCAAACAAATCAACCTATGCAAAATTTACTTATAACATTGTTGGTCAAACATCAAACAGAACTATCAGCACCTCAACTTTTAAGCCAAATCATAGTATGACTATGAAAAACTTAATGACTGATACAAATTATGAAGGAAGACTTACCATTACTGACAGTAACGGCAACACGTCAGTTTCTGATACGATGCGTTTTAAAACTGGTACATTTGTAAATAGTTCAAATGTAAAGATTTATAATACATCAGTTTCTATTAACAACAACACTTCAATGGCTTCAATAATGTGGACTACTAATAATAATGCCTCAAGTGCTGTTGAATATAGCACCGATGCTGACTTTAGAACTTCAAGAACAGCTTCAAGAAAAACAATTCTTAAGAATCATATCATTAACATCAGAAATTTGAGTTCAAACGTTTATTACTACTTTAGAATAAAATCAACTGACTCATCAAATAACATGTCAATGGATGAAGGAATATTTTATCTTAAACGATAATCTAAATAATAAAATAGATAATCACATACAATGCCCGTCGCGCGAAAGCGCGCCGGGCATTGTCTATTATATTTTTATATTATTGCGTTATGGTTAAACGAGATTCTTTACATGAAGATCCAAAAAAACTTTTCACAATACTTGGACATTGTAGATGCACCACCTTTTCAATATTTTGAGCATTTTTTATTCGTGCGTCACATGATATATATTTGTCGCCGTCAGTATCTTCACCTTGGCAGTTCATTCCAACCACATCATATTCTGCGTATAATTTCTTGAGAAATTTTTCACTGGCGTTTTGTGCCGCAGATGCACGCAAATTACTTAATGCTATTCGCCCACCAACATAAGCCCCAACTCCAACAATAATTATCAAAAGCCCAACAAGAATATATTTTGTCATAATACTACTATTGTATACTAATTTTATTTTTTAATCTCAATCTCTATGCCAAAATGATCACTTAATCCGTGGTGATGTTTAAAGTTTTTAGCAGTGAAATTTGATGTTGAAAAGACATAATCAACCATAGTATGTTGCAATATTTTACCAATTATAAGATGTTGTCCACGTTCATGAATATTCACATCAATACTGGTAATGATGTTTTGTGGAATATGATCAACATATCCATCTTCTAAAAACATTTTATATAATTCATTTCTGTCACGTGGCATATTAAAATCTCCACAAATAATAACGTCATCAAACTCGCTCATTTTTTTATGCAATATTTGATAATCATTTTTTTGAAAATCATTTATGAGCCCATCATCTGTCCACGTGAAATGAGTATTCATAATAGTGAAAGTTTTTCTTTCATTGTCTTTCACTTTTATCCACTGCAAACTACGTGACTCGGTACGCCTGATATGTTCTGCTGAACCACTTATAAAATTACTGGGAATATCAGAGCTTCCGTGATAATAAAACTCACCTGAATCTTCAATGCTTAGTTTTGTTATCATGACGCATCCTTCATTATAATAAATATCTTTTATGATACTTTTACGATTTCTTTGTGCTGAATATAATATATGAATATTTGGTATAACTTTAAATTCTTCAAGATCCTTTTCAAAAACTTCTTGCAGACATACCACATCAAAATTCTGAGATAGTAAAAATGACACAATATTTTTTAGATGTTTATCCCCTTCAATATTAAGGGTAAAAATTTTCAATGACATAAACGTATCATACCGTATTTAAATTATTTGAATACTCATAAAAGATTTGAAGTCGTGTTATTATGAACATATGATACAAAGACCTACCGTAAAGCATTATCTCTTGTATGTCTGCTGTATAGGTTGCGGAGTTTTTCTTTTTCTAACATCTACCCTTGCCCCACAGCAAAACACTCTACATACTCAAACATCAGAGGCAGCTCTGTTTACTAAAAAAATTGAAAAATCTTACACTTCATATATTTTAAAAACAGATTATCCTATTACAGAAATAAATAAACTGGTTGGTGAAGAAAATGCACACAATGTATTTGCCATTAACCGCATTGATACAGCGCATGTTCGCAAGGGCCGTACGCTGGTGATACCCACCACATTTGACGACACGTCAGATTTTTTTATGCCAGAAACTATAAAATCTGCCAGTAAAATTCCAAAAATAATTTTTGTATCCCAAGAAATGCAATCATTTGGTGCCTATGAATATGGAAAGCTCATACGTTCAGGTCCTGTCAGTTCTGGTAAGAAACTCACTCCTACCCCCAGTAAACTTTATTTTACCAATTGGAAAGGACGCAGGATTGTCAGCACGGTAAAAGATGAATGGATTTTAAATTGGAATTTTAATATTGATAATCTAAAAGGAATTTCTCTGCATCAGTTTGCACTACCTGGATATCCTGCCAGTCATTCTTGTGTACGCCTTTATGAAGCTGATGCACAGTGGATATACAATTGGGCATCAATGTGGAAGTTGGATGATAAAGAAAGAACAGTTATTACACAGGGAACCCCGGTAATTATTTTTGGATATTACAAATTTACCAAAATTGCTCCTTGGAAAGAACTCACCACAAACCCAGATGCTACCTATATCAGTTCATCAACTATTAATTACTACATTAAAAAATATTCAGAACAATTATATTATGATAACTAAAAAAATCTCAAACGGTATTATGCACAGCATACCAATCGATATATCTAACGTATTAAAAAATTCACCCTCAATATTTTTACTATGGGAATCCCTTACACCGCTTGCTCGTAATGAATGGATTTGTTGGGTAGAATCTGCAAAAAAAATCGAAACACGCAATACTCGTATTTCAAGAATGATAGAAGATCTTTTACACGGTAAACGTCGCCCATGTTGCTGGCCTGGATGCCCGCACAGATAATATAAAAAACCACACAATCAGTGTGGTTTTTTAATTTATTAAAACTATTTAACAGAAGTAGTCAGTACATCTGCTTTAATTCTTCCTTGTGGTTGGTAATTTAAAATTTTAATATCAGACATGGTAAATAAATCAATCGATCTTATATCTGGATTTATCCAAAGTTGAGGGATTTCATCACCGACAATTCTATGTAATTGTTCATTTACTGCAGAAATATGAGCTTCATACACGTGGTAATCATTAAGAGTTACGATTAATTCATCAACTACATATCCGCACACTTGGGCGATCATATGAGTTAAAAGCGCGTAGCTGGCAATATTAAATGGGACTCCCAAAAACATATCACATGAGCGTTGATTCATATGCAGTGAAAGAAAAAATGTATCTTCTACTTTTCTTACAAAACATTGAAAATCAGTATGACATGCAGGAAGTGACATTTCATGCAATTCAGCAGGATTCCACGCGGTAACTCGAGCATATCTTCCCGTGTAATCAGAAGTTAATTTTGTAATCAGCTCGTCAAGTTGATCAATATTTAATCCTTCTGTGGTGTTCCAACTTCTCCACTGAGAACCATAAATTCTTCCACAATCACCTTCAAACTGGTGCTTGTTTTTTTTCTTAAAATTCTCTGCATCACCAACCCACATTTGTTTGATGGGTTTACCATAAATTTGCTGCAAGCGTAGCAGTGACATTCGCCCAGATACTTCACCTTTGGTTACATCGGGGTTTCTACCCCCTTCAATAAACCATAATAGCTCTGCGACAATTAAAGGAAAATTTAATTCCTTAGTAGTCAATAGTGGAAATCCTTTTTTTAGGTCAAACCTCATTTCACGCACAAACTTTGCATACGTTACGCCATTTCTGGTTTCTCTTTTGTCACCTTCTTCAAGGCACGATTGCATAGCACTTAAATAGGGTGCTTCCCAACCAAAATGATTATTAAATTTTTTGTTCATTTTTAATTTGATAAAGAGTGAAAACTGTGTTTACTATATCACCTCTTGTCATTTTAGGGAATATTAAAACTCAGCCACGGTCTCCCAAGGGTACTGTGGTGGAGCTTCTTCGGGAACTGCTTCTTCAAACATCTTACGTAGCACCACATAAGACTCATCTCCTTGTACTATTTTAAACCAATAGCCAAGCCCAGCAGCATAACATTGAACTTTTGTGGTTCCTGCTAGCATATCAGTATCTTCCTTAGAAGCATCAATTGTATTACAACTACCTCCCACTTCCCCGATATTTTTTGAAACTTTTTTACCATCTTGATATGTTGCATCAACAAACACACGTGTCTGTATCAAACCAAATTTGTCTTCCCCAGCATCTTCATATCGCCACGTAAAGAATGACAGCACAGCGGGAGTAGTTACCACAACAGGATCAATAACTACATCGGGGGTTTTATTTTTATTCATAGTGATGAAAATAATGACTACTGCAAAAACAATAACAACAAGAGAAATAATATATGTTTTCATATATAATAGTATACCGTATATAAAAATATTTATACTAAATCTTTTCTATTCTTATCCCAACAACATTATATTTATTTTGTTCTTCAACAGAATAGAATGTATTAATTTCTTCAATTGCTTGGATTGATTCATCCCAACCAAACCACTGCGGTGGTATATCATTCATCATTGTTTCAAATGAGGGATACACCAGTAAACCAACGACATTTACATCTATTTTTTCTCCAAGTGAATCATCATCATTTTTGAGAATAAAAGAGATAACATCTCCAATATTAATTTGCTGGTGCTTTTCATCAAAAAGTCGTGATTCAACTTTTTTAGTTCCATTTTTAATTTTATAAAATGGCTCAGCACGTAATCTCATTTCATGTATCATATAATTAATATTGTATCAAAAATCCACACATTGCTGTGTGGATTTTTGCTGACTCCCTATTCTAAACAATCCCAGAGCTCTTGATTGAGCTAAATTAAGAGTGAACGCAGCTTTATGCTTAAACATTTCCAAACTTTCTAAAAAAGTTTCTACTAAATATTCTTTTCACTAATCCCAAAAACTTTAAATTCATCATTGCTTATAAATAACACATTTTCATACTGATTGATATTATTAACTTCCGCAATTAAATCTTCGTCAGCATGAGGAAATATTGCAGCATCAAGCAAACTAAATCCATCTAAATTTTCAAGATCTACTTCATTAATATCGTCATATAATTCAACACCTTTAATAGTATTTCCTAGGATTACAGACCCAGCACTTACTCCTACGTATATGCCATCATTTTGATTTACTACTTTCAAAACTGAACTCAGGAAATCTGACTCTTGAGCAAACTTCATCAATTTATAAGTGTTACCTCCTGAGACATAAATAACAGTAGTATCTTCGGGGATCGACTCATGTTTTTCAAGGTCTACAAAAATTACTTCAGTAAAACCAAGGTTTTCAAATTGCACTTTTGCTAATTTAACATATTTATTTTCTTCTTTACCCTCACTCGCAGTTGATATAATTACAACTTTTTTCTTTTGAGTATTCAGAAATCTTTCTCCAATATACCTTGAAAGATTTGGGGTCGACAGCCCTATTGATGTAAGAATTACTGAATCATTTTTCATATCCTAACTATAGCAAATAATATACAAAACCACACTGAAATGTGTGTTTTTGTAGTTGTACATAATATTATCTACAACGAGCTTTCTTAATCATTTCCATATCTATAATAATAGAACCACTTTGTAGTCTCTCGGATTCATCTTGTATTCTTTTTCCTGTATCAATAAAACCTAATTTTTTATAAAAGTGTATTGCTTGTTCTGTATATTCTGCAACTTGAACAATAGTGTCTTTAGTATGATCAAAAAATTCATCAGCCTTATTCCACAACATAACCCCAATTTTGTTATTTTGAAATTCTGGTAATACATACAAGGCTCTTACATGATTGTAATCTTCATTTTTCATAGCAGTGCAGGTTCCGACAATAGTATTTCCGATTTTTGCAACTAGTCTTTTTCTATTGCTCGGCATATCTTTTATATTTTGCTCTAATGTTTCTATTTCTTTCATTGAAAAATCATCTTTAAGATAATATTCAATATCTTCTAAACTCACTCCATGTTCTTTATTAGGATATGTTGCCAGCCATGTGTCATGAAAGACTTTTATTATTCCCAGCGCGTCCCCTGGTGTTGCATCCATGATTTCGATATTCATATTATTTCTGGTGTGGTGCGATAATTCAGTAGAGACCTCTACTTATACTTATACTTATACTTACAAACTAATAATAGTATACTCAAAATAATAATCAACTATAATTCAAAACACTTAGTAGTCCTTTCTCAATAATTTATCTAACCAAGTTTTTCTTTCTTTAACAAGTCCAATTTTTCTCTTATGTACATTCACTAAACCATTTGTTTTAGTTGTGGCATTTTTTTCTACTAAGACCGCATAGTTTTTTGCTTTATCTATATCGCCCTTAAAATCTGAAATCACCGAAAGTACGGAATAGGCAATGTAATCGTGAGCAGGAAGCCTAAATGTATCTTTTTCGATCTTCTTAAGTAATATCTTCTCAACTTCTTCGTATAATTCAATTTTCTTTGTCTTGATTACAGTTTCAGAAAAATTTAAATATGATGTAGTTATTAAATTTGGAAATTCTTTTTCAAAGGCAAGCGACTTCGCAAAATAACTCAACGCTTTTTCATAATTTTCTTTTTTTAGATAAATTTCACCAAGTGTGTTAAAGACTAAACTCTTCTCAAAATTATTATCCAAGTAATCTATTAGTATTTTATTAAGTAACTTTTCTACAACATCTAAATATGCTTCATTATTAGTTTTCATAAGCTCTATTGCCTGAATTCGTAAATACTGTACCTGCTTATCAATTTTAGCTTTATGAAGCTTAGTAAAAAATTCATCTTCGTCATTTTTTGTCCATGTTTTTCTACGATACCAATCAGTCATATTATTTATCTTAACATTTTTTACCAAACCTAAGCTAGTAAATCACAAAAAAACCACACATTACTTGTGTGGTTTTTTGTTGGCTCCCTCACCTGAACACAATTCGACAATGGGCGATTGATACCCGTTATATAGATCTGCCATTTTTGGTGCGCTTTAATATTTATAAATCTTCTAGTAATCGATTAAATTGAAACATAGTATTGACGATACTGTGGTACTTATTCTGATCATAGATAATATCATCTAGCATCAGAGTTAAAAACTGTTTTTTGAACCTTGTTCCAAAATGTACTTCAGCATCACGATAATTTGAACTATATTCTTTTGCAATTTCTGCTAAAAACTTGAATTGAGCATATTGTGGATTACCCTCAATGAATTTATTAAAAGCTTTTCGACATGATCCTTTACATTCCAAGTCTGTTTTTTTATAAATAAAATGCACAAGCTTCATGGCAATCTCGCATACCACCCGAGCTTCAATTATATATCCCTGTAGGGCAGCGTAGTATTCAACATGTCTAAGTATACTTTCATCACCTACTCTAAGTGGATGCCCTATGGTCGCAAAAAGAGATTGAGAAGTGGCAAGCTCACCTTGAAATAGATATTCAAATAACAAGTAAACTAATTTTCTTTTTTCATCATCATTAAATTGACTAAATATTTCTTTTTTTACAAACTCTGAAATTTGAATCTTGCGAAAACCATTCAAATAAGCAGGCTGATTTCTTTCATAACAAAGATATTCAAAAGATTGATCCATCCTATCTGCTAATTCTCCGAGACCCATAGCATTAATAAGTTCAACGCATAAGCTTATTGGCCGGATTGGTATATATCTAATTTGATCCATATTTTAACTTTATTGTCTTTCAACTCCTATCTTCCACACCCCCTTCTCAGTAAACGCAGGTATAGTTTGCCTCTTTGCTTTATTGATAAGATTATTCAAAGGTAGTTTGAATTCTTTTGCATAATCTACCAGCGTCATTATTTTCATGCCTTCCAAGTATGCCAATCTCTTGTGGTAACTAATAGTAAGTGCGTTCAAAACCATTTCTTCCATGATTGTAGTTTTTGATGATGTGTCGTATTCTTTGAACGCATCATAATATCTTTGCCTATCAACAAATTTAATATTGACAGGTACATGGTTATTGCGAATAAGTAGATAGTTAATAAGTACTCGTCCAATCCGACCATTCCCGTCACAAAATGGGTGAACATGTTCAAACTCTAAATGAAACCGAGAAACTCTCCTAATAATATTTTCATTTCCACTTGTCTTGTAATTGGTTATTAAACTTTGAACAAGATTTGGAACCTCTACGGGATTAGCAGCAATATGACTACCTACTCGCACCCATTCTTCACCTTGTCTGAATCTACCTGCAATGTTGTCGTTAATATTTGAAATCAGCATCTTATGGAGTAAAAGAATTACCTCCTCGCTAATTTCATTTTCTAGAGCTTTTTTCTCTAAATACTCAACTACTCGTGCAAGGTTTTTTGCTTCAAATATTTCTCGTTCAGTTATAAATCGATCAAGTTCTATTTTCATGAGGATTTTATCCGTTTCTTCCAGTGTTAAAGTGCTATTTTCAATAGCATTAGAATTATATACATGTTCGGGTATTTCTGATTCGTTTATTATTCGTACCAAATCAGGCTTTTGGAGTGCAGTTTCGTGATACCTCTTCTGCAGGTCTTCAAAAGTTTTATAGGATGCTTTTATTCGTGACATATTCTTTTATGATAGCAGTATTCACGATTATGTCAAGCATAATCGTGAATATCTATTTATTTTTTATGTTTTTCACGATTATAGCCATGATAATCGCTAGTTACAGCTGTTTATGCACTTTGGCTGTAACTAGCCACCTAGATATAAAATGCCTTATTGAGAGAGCGTGTTATTCTCATGAGCATCTTGAGTCTTTTACTTATATTTCCTTACAATGTTTCTTTTTCAGTAACAGTTCAGGTTTACCTGCATTCATTTCTTCTGGATTCGTGAAGCCTAATTCAGTAATTTTATTTCTAATCTCATTCTTAACCTCTTCTACATTCTGAAATTCTGCATCCGATACAAACTCTATTTCCAGAAATACACCCAGACCCACAACATTTTCTAATACCAGTTCATATCCAGATTGATATTCGTAGACATATTTGTCGACATCAACAGTAATTAGTTCTTGGAATCCAAGTTTAGAAACAATTTGATTAATCATTTCAGCAGAAGCAACTTCTGTTTCCCATTCATCACTATAGAGCCATTCATCCTCTGAAGAAAAATGATCGTTTTTGTAAGTAATATAATTTTTACCACATTTTTCTCGTATTCTAAAACAGCTACGTAATCTCTGATTATCATCAGGATGAAGATCCACCATATGTGGGTGGGTATAATACTTATCTCTTGTTTTTGAATGCTTAACCATCTCGTACTTGCTTAAAATATTCTGAGCATTTTCAAATGTTTCTTGTAATTTTACTAATATTTCTACTTCTTTCATATTTATAGGTTTTTGATTATTTCTATTAATTCCGATTTTGTGTTGAGCGTGATTCCATATAACATAGACCATTTTGTACAATTTGTATCTACAATAAATGAGACACAATCTCTACCAAATAATGCTCCCATAACAAGCACTGAGCCTTGCATTGTTTCAAACGAAAGTGGCAATTGAAGACTTTTGTGAAGCCATGAAAGATTTACATTTCGTGGAGATGAGAATAATTCAATACGCTTGTTCGCCCAAGCATAAAAACTACTTGTACTAATAGAGTCAGGTATAATTAAACCACATTTTGCTTAATTCATCCTTAAAAGTCTCATCCCAGCCAATTATTACAAAAACACCATCGTCAATTAGTAGGTTTGCAATTGTGTACTTAGTTCTTTTTTAACAACCTTTGAAACGTTGCTTTCTGTAGCAACTGGACGATTTCAGAGCTCTTAATTGGCAGAAAATTAAATGTGATTTTGAATTTAGCGGTCTTTCTAAGCTGATTTCAAACATACCGTAACGTGCATAAAATTTTCAAAAGAATAACAATAACCATAAGCAAGGCCGACAACAAGACCATTTCTATAGAACATAGCTTGATTTACGCGGTCATTTTGCAAATCTCTCAGTAATTCAGTTAAACATTCATTCTTGTCAGCAAGTTTAGTCTTTCGATTGGTGCAGAATTTTAAAAAAGAACCTGAATTCCGAATCGATTGATAATCGACAATCATTGTTTCATTAAACAATTTCATCGTCAAATCTAAATCATTTACCATCATCTTCAATTTTTTTAATTTTTTCAAAAATATTATTTCGTAAATCGTCCGTAACAACCTTTTTGTCATCAAAAGTTATATATAAATAGTCTAGCAAATCTTCTACACCTTTCAACTCAATTTCACTATACATTTTTCGCTCATTTAAATAGATTCCATACCAAAAATCATACAGTGTAATCTCGTACTCTTTAATTGTTTTGAAGTCTTCCTTTAGCGTATTTAATAAAATCATAAAGACCTAGATTATACAACCTAGGTGCTCAATATCAAAATTGCCTATTTACTACTGTTTCCCGATGTATCATTATCATCGTTTTTACCACCTTTATTATAGCTTCTATCATTGGAATTTTCCCCACCATGATATTCCTTATAACTACCACTGTCTCTATCCTGAGTATAGCTGTGGTGTACATGCTTTCCAGGGAGCCAAGGGTCAGGCACTGTAACCTTACAAGTTGTGTCAATAGTAAAATATTGAAATACAAAAACCACACATTGCTGTGTGGGTTTTTGTTTGCTCCCCTTATTACGTTTTTTCCGAACTTGCTAGAATTTATGCAAGCACTAAAGCTGCTAGCGCTCTACGCATACCGACGCTCAAACATAAAATCAGTTAGTGTTGTAAATGGAACATAGAAAAGGGCTGTTAGAGTTATCAAGTTTTATAGCTTCATTAACCCACTCTTCATCAAATGCCATTACTTGCCTATGTTTCTTTTTAAACAAGGTGACTGATTAAAATAACTAATAAAATGGGTCAACAATGTCTGTATCTTTTTTAGGCATATCTTGTAATTCTTCAATTCTTCGTAACATAATTTTTATCTCATTGTTTGAATTTTTAAACCAATCTGTTGACCAGATACGATGAATTTCCCAATTTAAACTTTCTAATACTTTTTGTCTTAATATGTCTCGATCTCGGGCACTTCGTTGTGAATGATATGTAGCACCATCACACTCTATTCCAAGTAGAAAATTACCAGGATTCTTAGGGTCGCGTACTGCGATATCAATACTGTAACCCGCAACACCAACCTGTGTCTCTACTAAATAACCATTGTCTATTAATGCAGTAACAACTGCTGACTCGAACGGTGAATCTACTTTACCAAATTCTTTATTTATAGCTGCAAAAGTTAAATTCTTTGTTTCTGCATATGCTAAAAAATTATGAAGAGACTCAATCCCTCTATTCGAAGTTGCCTCCACAACAATATCACCAGAAGTCATTGACGAGCATATATGCATTCGCTTTCTCGACCTAGTAAAAAGGACATTTAATCTTCGCCAACCATCAGGACTGTTAATTGGGCCAAAGCGTTGGGGTACACGTTCACCAACAGTAATTGGCCCATACGTACAAGAAATAATAATTACATCTCTTTCGTCACCTTGAACATTCTCTAAATTTTTAATAAAAAGCTTTTCTGCCCCAAACTGTTGTACATTAGCATCGTATGTATTTTGCAAAACTAGCGATTCACGCAATAGCAATTCGAATTCTTCATGTATTAAATCCGATTGTTCTTTATTCATTGCAACAACTCCAATTGATTCATTTTTGTTATTTTCGAGATGCTTTTTTATTGCACTTGCCACAACTTTTGCTTCAATTGAGTTTCTCCCTTTCAAAAAAATACCAGATACTTTATGAAATTTAATTCCAAATTCGGGGTTTTCGGATGCAGGAGAAGGAAGCACGACTAAGTCCCCACCATAAAATGAGTTGTTTGAAAATGCAATTAAACTCTCATGTCTTGATCGGTAATGCCACCGCAATCGTCTTGCTGGTTGAAATAACGGGCTTGCAACCTCAAGGATACTCTCACTAATCTCTGCTGCTGATAATTCTTCAATATTTTCAATTTCATCAGTAGCTGTAAAAAAGTTAGTTGGAGGTAGTTGTTTTGAGTCACCAACAATAATAATCTGTTTACCACGTGCAATAGCCCCGATTGCATCCTCTGGTCTAATCTGAGACGCTTCGTCCATTACAATCATATCAAACTCCTGTGTTGAGTCGAGAAATCTTGGGATAGACATTGGACTCATCATGAAACATGGTTTAAGAGCTGAAATTGATATTTTGGCATTTTTAAAAAGTTTTCTAATTGATACATGTCTTTTTTCTTTCCCTAATTCATGATTTATTAATTCCATTTCAGTATAGTCTCCGACTCGTTGACCACGAACACCGTTTGGTGCAATATGCCCGCTCGCTCCAGCTGTTAATACTTTTTTGTTCAATTCAGTAAGTTCTTTATCTACTTTTTCTAAATCTACTTGAAGTTGTTCTTGAGAAAATCTATTGGATGTATATAATTCTGGGTAGCTAATCAGAACTCTTTGAGCCATACCTGTGAATATTGATGCATTCACATACTGCATAACACGAGATGGTGTAATTTCATTTTTTTCAACCCCAGTAAACATATTAAAAAATTGTGCAGGCAATTCAGCTCGTGCATATAGATATTTTTTCATATACTGAAGCATATCTTTGTTATCATAGGCATTTCTAAACTTTTGTAGTGCCTGATGGATAGTAAATACATTATTTCCAAACCAATAATAGTCGTCTGATTCAATCTCATTCATAAAGTCTTTCTTCTTCGTTTCAAAGGTGTCTAATACATTTTTAATAGTCAAAATACTATTTGAAACAACTTTAATCTCTTTCTCTGATCCATCTTTTAAGAAAAAATATTTCAAAAACTCAGATACTCCTTGGATATACTTTTCAAGATTTACCATCTCTCCAATATCTAATGCTGAACAACCTGATTCCATAATATTTTTTATAGGATTATTGGGAAGGAATCCAAAGGTCTTATTAGATTGATCTATGTATTCCTGAAACTCCTTAATCTCGGTTAATATATCAAATGCATCGATGTGAAACTCTATGGGGATTGCTAGCTCAGTAAAAGCCTTGACGCTTAAAACTGAATCAAAGATGTTTTTAAATACTGATTTTTGTTTTACAGCATCAGACTCATAAAAGAGATCCTGGTCTGTCATTTCTAAGCCTGTAATATTTTCTATACCCTCAATACAATTCTTAATTTCGCTTATTGATTTATGGTTTGTCTTAAAATATTCAGATATAAAACAGTATGAATTAGTGGGTAAATTTTCTATGATATCCGCGAAAGATTTATCATTTTTATTTTTTTTAATGCATTGATACCAATCTCGTAATTGTAGCACTGGTTTTTCATCCATAAATATACTAATAGATAAACCACCTAATGCATCCTGGTAATTTAAATTTGTTTCAAATTTATTTTTATCTATAATAAATTTTTCTATCACTTCGATCTGATTAACAAGTAAACTTGAACTCAACTTATCGCTATTTATAAAAATTGAACGGGCTTTAGCTCGAGTAAATCTCCAGTCTGAACTTAAAACACCAAAAAAACCGCCTAATACTAGTTTCTCGCGAATAGATTTAATGAATTCTTTTTCTGGCAATTCACTGTTTGTCAAAATTGATGTAATTTTTTTATAATTTTCTGATAAACTTTTTAATTCAGCTAATAAATCGTTATATACACTTATTTTTGTGGGTGACTTATCTGGTTTTTTCTCATGAATCTCAAACGGTAAATTGAATAACACAGAAATCTTTTCAATATAACAAATACATAAGCGCCCTGTTTGTGGAAATTGTACACCTGCGTGATTTAAAATTTTGTACAGTTCTAAGAAATCGTTTCCTATTCTTGGATAAAAATTATAAAATATTTCGCATAGGTCGTTTATTCTCTTATAGTCCTTAAGACGAGGTGAGGTGCTAATTAAAATATTCCATCTTGATAAAATATCAGATGCATTAATTTTTTTTATAGCATTTATATCCACTCTCTTATTTAGTAATATCTCAGATTTTAGACATATCTTTTGTGCAAATTCAAAAACACTGACTTCTGACGATAGATTCGAACGAAGAACAGGAATCAGTGTTTCTTGCTGAATATTCAAACTAATCACTAAGTCACAGAGTTTTATAAATTCAAAGAGTTCAGCGAACTCTCCTGAGAGTGGTATATTTATTTTTTCTGCTATATCTTTTTGTAGCCCTACTATACTTAGAAGTAACTCATACATATCTTTAGTTAAATTTATTGTGTTCGAGTCTTCTTCAAAACCAAAGCTTGTTGAAGAAATACCATGCCATGGATGACTTGCGAAGACACCTTCAGTTGAGAAATCGCCCACAAGTAAAGAGTATAAATTTGTTGTATTTTGAGTATTTCGTCTAATCTTTTCCAAGTATTCACTTGTAATATGCTCAGTAAATATAAAATGCTCGAAAGCCTCACCATATTCCTTATTTAAATTTATACTTAATGCAAGTATATCTATGCATGTATATCCAGTATCTTCAAAGATTGAATTTAATATTTTTGAATATAAATTTAATTTCGATTTATAGCTCTCAAATTGCATTACTGCACTCTCAATTGAAGGTTTTATTATTCGGGGTCGTTTCATCCGATTCCTAATTGAATCCAAAACATTCAGCTTATTCGTTTTATTACTATGCAATTCTAAACAGAAGTCACCTAAACCAACCTTGTCAAGATTTTTTTTAACTACTTCTAGGGCAGCAAGTTTTTCCGCAACAAATAAAACTTTTTTACCTTTCCCAATTGCTAGAGCAATTATATTTGAAATAGTCTGTGACTTTCCAGTGCCTGGAGGACCTTCAATTACCAAACTTTTACCTTTAGCAGAGTCGATTATAGCACTATGCTGTGAACTATCGGCTCGAAGTACTGTAGGAAAATTGTCATGCACATCAATCATAGCATCAATATCGTACTCTTCAGCAAAATTATTTAAAAGTGACCCTTCTGTCTCAGTATTTATAGATGAATCAAAAAATTTTGAAAGAATAGGATGAGTTATGAAAAAATTATTTGGCCAGTTTGTTGGGTCTAGATCTAAATACATCTGCAATTTACTAAAATTAAATAAAGACAAAGTGATTGCTCTCTGTACAGACCAATCTTCTTTAAACTCAATTGCACTTTTAATTTTATTGAAATATTGCTCTGGTGTCTCATCATTTTGGTCAAAATCTTCTATGATAATATTGTATTCTTTTTGAAGCTTTTCTCTCAATGAGATATTTATCTCAACATCTTCCCCTGTATACATAACTTCATATACATATTGACCGTTGCTAGAGCTTCTAACTCTTTCGATCTTCACAGGAATAAGCAACAATGGGGACACGTAATCTTTTTTAGAAGAGGAATCTATCCAATTTAAAAAACCGAATGCTAAATACAAAATATTCACACCTGATTCTTCTTCAAAAGTGTTTGCTTCTTGATATATTTTACGTACGACAGCTTCTAGTTCTTCTTGAAAAAGTAATGTCTGAATATGCTTGTCTGAATGTTTTTTTGTTGTATCCTCGTGAGAATTTTTTGGTAAAATATAAGAAGAAGAAATTCCGAGGTATTCCGCCCATAAAACAGAGTCAATCTGTTTGTCGAGTGGTTTATCTTTATTAATGATTTTAAGTATTCCTGACTTCAGCACTTCTTTTTCTTTTGGTTCTTTCAGCGCGGCAAATTGTAACGGCTTTGTTTCAGCACTAGATACTAATACGCTATAAATTTGATCAGGTATCTCATCAATTACACGCAGAGATTTGCGTACATTGTGTTTAAAATTTATTAAATTATTCCTACCACTAAGATCAAGTAATTTTAGCCTTAATTTTTCTAATGACCTAAGTTCAACGTGAGACATATCCATATATTTTATCACATTTTATACTTAGTGCTAAAAGAACCTCTATTGCAAGGTATTTTTTTGCTTCAAAAAGGATTGGATTTATTACTGTAAAAAAAACTTTTTTTCAGCTATCTCAAAACTGTTTTTATTTCCAAATGTATTTTCTCTGTTTTCATTTTCTATTTTTGAGTAAAAATAGAACTGAATATTTTTGTATATATCTGAAATTTCATAGCTCCAAGTGTAGTAATGCGAATCTCCATTCTTTAATGTCGAAAAAATTATTGTCTTATATAAGCATCTGCTGTCTTTAACATCATAAGCAAAAGTGGCATTAAAAGTTGTTATATCTTCTTGGTCTTTTAATTCTTGTTGCTCTTTTTTGTATTTGTTTGCTGCAAATACATAGCATTCTTTTTTGAGCGTGTCCACATATTTTTTTGGTAGATAAATTATGAAATGATAAGCAGCTGAACAAGATAATATTAAGAAAGAAGTTACCACAATAATGTAAAATTGTTTTTTCATAAATTTCAAGAATAATTAATAATCATTATCTCCTGTTATTGCTTGTTTATTTGACTTCTTCCATTCATTATAATTTTCAACTTTCTGTATATGAGAAATTTCATAATATTTTAGGAACTTTTTATTAATATCAAATGTAATTACATCGTGTTTTTAGTTTATAACGTATTCCAAATAACCTGAATAAGTCACCTCATCTTTTACATAACCAACTTCATATATTTTAGAATTTTCAAAATTTGGTTCTACCGTTTGGAAGATTGTAGTTTTGGTTAGACCAGTCTGTAATTGTTTGGATAATATCGGGCATAACAATTATTCTGATCTATAATACTCTTTACCAAGAGCTAGACCCTCTTCTATTTCTGAATTGATTTTTGATAGATTACTACTGCTGATTTTATTTTGCTTAAATAATTTATTAGCGAAATCTTTTAACGCCTCCGCCTTTTTTGCGGCTGGTTTTATGGGAAGTAAAGACGAGGCAGTTTTAACTAATCCATTTGAATAGTTCAAGCTATTAAAAATTAACCAAGTCTTTTGTTCATCAGAATCATCGTTTAGCAAACCGCCTAAAAGAATATGGTTTATGTGACATTCAAGCACAAGTAAAGACCTAATTTGATCTGATAAGTCAGTAAATTTATTGCTATTTTGGTCGCCCTGTTTCTTTAGGGAGCTCTCTAAATATTTATGAGCGTCATCAAATATTTTAAAACAACGATTTTCAAGAGTAGTATCATTTGTGAGAACACAATTGTTATACCCTTCACCAATTAAATCTCTCATGTCTTTGTTTACACTTTCAACGTCTAAGTCATTTGTGAACATATCGGATTTAATATATTCCTCGACATCTTCAAGTTTTGCTATAAATTCATCTCGTTCTAAATTATCTTTATTGACTGCGATTTGGAGTTCTAAGTCTGGAATTTCTTCGCCAAGGAACTTCTTTGTTAGCAAAACTTGCTGATACCTACCAACGAATTTACCGCTGTCTTTCTTTGATATGTCTCCTTGCTTCTTCCTTTTTGCCCAAAAGAAGTAGGTAACGACGGTTATAATAATTATCCAGATTGGAATATACATACTTACTTATTAGATTACTTTAATAATTTTTCCATTGAGACGCGTAACGACTTGGTGATTCCTTGAATTGTTTGAATGCTTGTTTTAGTAATGAAAGAAGTATAATTATGATTATTTCCATACAACTAATAATAACACTTAAAATACCCCAAAAAGTATTTTTGTTTGGCGTGTGTTTGTTCGCAATCTAGTCCAATAGTGGGGGTCAGGCACCGCAATTTTATAAAATATGTCAATAGGCATATTTGCCTCAATTCAAAAAACCACACATTGCTGTGTGGTTTTTTGCTGGCTCCCTATTCTGGACGATTTCAGAACTCTTAATTGGCAGAAAATTAAAAGCGATTTTGAGTTTAGTGGTCTTTCTGAGTTGATTTCAAATAATTAACTTCAGAACTTGAAGTAAAAAGCTGAAAGTAATTTATAGTAAATTAGTACTCAGTAAGCACTTTTAAATTATCTTCTATAGCATTACTTCTCGAGAGTTTTCTATATATTTCAAAGAATACTTCCTTTGGGTGGTTTGATAAAAATACCCGCATAAATTCAGCCAAGAAACAATATGAATACAGTGCAAGCTCATCAGGGATAGTAAGCCAAGCATCGAGTGTTAAAAATTCATCTACCGTAAAGACATGTGCACATTCCTTAAGCGTTTCGCTGTGTGGTCTTCCATACCAATCACTTCCCTGCAAGTATTCTGCAATTCCTTCTTGAAATAGCGGCACTGAAAGACCAAGATTAAGTGATATAAGATGGGTTAACTCATGAGCTCCAATTGGCTTAACATCTTCTGTATATACGTGATGGATTTCTCGTTGATTGTATAGCGTTTGAGCAATCCAGTCATTACCCATTAAGTTTTCCTTTGATTCAAAAGAATTATAGATATATATATATATCGGTTCTGTATTTGCATGGGATTCAAAAAATTTAACTACTTTAACATATGCCTGTTCATACATCTCAACAATATCTTCAATTTCCTGCTCAGCTATGCTATTATGTTCGTAGAAAATTATACCAAAAGAAACCTCTTCTTTAATAAAGCCATATTTTAGATAATCTGTTTTGTAGTTTTCGAGTATTTGTTCAAATTTAGGCATAAAAAAATATGAGATTAGTATCTCATATTTTTATGTAATTATAAAGAGTCGTGATTTAGTATCAGCAACCCGCGATTCATAACACCAATAAGGCTTTTTTGACAAAATCTTTTTCCAAAACCTTCTTCGCCATCTTCAATAAAAGATTCATGAATACAGCCAGCACCACAAACCGGCAAAAAGGTACATTGTTCAGAAATACATTCATCAGTTCTTCTAAATTGCTCAAACCTTTCATCTTTCAGATAAGTGCCAGTTTGAGTTTCATTTAAATGCGAAAATTTCATATCGTGATTTCCTGAAGTACAAAAGCATTTGTGAAGCTCGCCATCAGGCTGAAGCACTGCTGAGTGTTTAGCAATTGCAATACACCAAGGGCCCGTAATAAAATCGCTTGGAATTTCAAAGCCACATTCTTGTGCCTTACTCCATAATTCAATCAACTTTATGCCAAACTCTTCATTGTATGCCTTGTTCTCTGGGTTTTCCTCTGTGGCTGTTGTAACACCTATAGAAAGCTTAATTTTTTCTTTGAAACTTACTTCTGATAAAAACTCAATAAGCTCAGGAATACTTGCAATATTGTCATTATCTACCTGAAGCCTGAAATCAACTCTATCAATATAGTTATTTTCCAGAGGAATGGGGTCAGGCACCGCAATTTTATGAAATATGTCAATAGGCATATTTGCCTCAATTCAAAAAACCACACATTGCTGTGTGGTTTTTTGCTGG
>JAYVHO010000002.1:0-15923 GCA_043771175.1 bacterium
TATGGTGGATTTATGCAAGGACAACTTTCCGTTAAAGATAATAAATTGATAACTCCTTATAGTGAAATTGTGTTATTAAATGAAAAAGACCAAACAAAACTGCCGTGGGCAGCGCTGGGTGTTGATTGCGTGGTGGAATCCACCGGACTGTACACCAACTATGACAAAGCTCAATTTCATATCGATCAAGGTGCAGGCCATGTGGTGATTACCGGTCCAGTAAAAGGTGATTCAATAGTAAAGGGAATTACCGCACTTTCTGGGATCAATTTAGATCAAGTAACCACATGTCAGATTACATCAAACGCATCCTGTACTACCAACTGTACTTCTCCTATTATTGCTATTTTAGATGAAACCATTGGAATAGAAAAAGCGGTGCTGACAACCGTGCATGCATACACCGCAACACAATCAATTGTTGACGGGGGAGGAAAGAAGGATAAGAGGGAAATGCGTGCCGCGGCTCAAAATATTATTCCTTCGACAACAGGTGCTGCGATTGCAGTAACAGAAGTTTACGAATCATTACAAGGTAAATTTGATGGAATTTCGCTACGCGTTCCGGTGATTGCAGGATCGATTTCTGATATTACGTTTATTTCAAAACGCGCCACCAGCGTAGAAGAAGTTCAGCAGATTTTAACAAAAGCAGCAGCTGATCCTCGCTGGCAAGGAATTTTTACCGCATCAAATGCACCACTGGTGTCCACTGATATTATTGGCTCACCCTATGCGTCTATTGCAGATTTACAAATGGTAAAAGTAGTTGACGGAAATTTAGTAAAAGTGTTGGCATGGTATGACAATGAAATGGGGTATGTGCATACGCTTATTCGTCATATAGAATCATTAAATAAATAATATGCAAACAGACAAACCAATTATAATTTTTGCCAGTGATCACGGAGGTTTTGAGGCAAAAAGAATTCTTATTGAGTATTTTAAAACAAGAAATGAATATGAAGTAGTTGATACTGGACCATTTGTGTTTGATGATCAAGATGATTACCCGGTGACTATTTCACCAATGTGTAAATTACTACTTGAACTAACAGAACATAAAAAACAAGTATTTGGTGTTGGAATAGGACGTTCAGGCCAAGGTGAAGCCATGGTATGTAATAGATTTAAAGGAATCAGAGCAATAGAAATATCTACACCAGATTTAGAAATGGTAAAACGTGGTAGACAGCATAATGATGCCAATGTGGTATGTTTTGGAACTGATTTTGTTGATACTGTTGACGCGCAAGATATTATTGAAGTGTTTGTAAAAGAGTCATTTTCAGGTGAACATCGCCACATGAGAAGAATTTCATTATTAGACGACACACAAATTTATGAATAATTTCCATATTGTTCCTGCATGTTTACCATACACAGTAGAAGATTTGGAGCACTTTATTGTAATGTGGCAATCTCAAGCCCCAAGAATTCATATTGATTGTGTGAGAAATATTTCACCAGATATTCAAAATACTCTTTCACTGTTAGAAATTATTCAAGTGCTCAGTCCATATGAATTTTCATTCAAATATATTGAATTTCATGTTATGGGTGATATGCTCTTTAAAAATGAATGTAGCAATATATATTCTGAATTTCATAACGCTATTATATTTTCCAAACAAGATGAAGAAGGTATCGCCAAAGAGCTACATCATCCTTTTGGCATTGAAAAAGAAATTTCTGATGTAAATTGTATGATGATTGAACATATTGGTGTTCAAGGTCAATCATTTAAAGAAGAATATGTTGCGGATTTAGTGAAGTTTATAAAAAGTACTACCATTAAAAACATCCATATAGATGGAGGAATAAACTCTGAAACTATAAAAATGATGAAAGAAATGTTTCATCAAGAAGAGATTTCTGATAAAGAAATATTTTTTACTATTGGGTCATATTTACAACAAGATAGTCTAAAAAGATTTAAAGAGATTATGTTATAATTTCTTAATATGAAGTTCACTCCAAAAAATATTGCAATTATCATGGTGATTATTATTATCCTTGCTGGACTTGCATTGATAGTAACTAAAAACAGCTCATCAAATATCATGAATAATCGTAAATTTGATAATTTCAAAAAAAATAACAAGACTCAATCATTTTCAAAAATATATGGTAAAGATAGCAATACATTTACCGTAGAGCTCCGAAACAACCCTGATACTTTGACGCCAAATGAAATCGAGAAAAAGATTGATTCTTTTGTTGAAAAAAATATTATTAATCAAAAAATGAGTGTTTCTTATGTATCAGCAGAAGTATATGAGCAAAATAACGCAACAGAATTTATTTATACACTTTCAATGAACGATGGGCGTAAGCTTATTTTGAAAGATGGTGAAAATAATACGGTAAATACTTTGTCACAACAAGATGCAATTTCAAAAATTATTTATGAATATTGTGGTAAAAAAGATGTATGTAGAGATGGCATTAAAAAAACTGATCTTGAAAAATATCTTGTAAACTTATTAACACCAGCATATATGTCATCATTTTTGTCATATACAGAAGCACATGGAACGGTATATATTATCCCACTTTTAAAAACTAATGAGTATAAATTCCTCGGTGAAGTGCGTGTGTTTGTTGAAAATAAGTAACTTCATGAACAAGGTATCAAAAGAAAGAATTGAAGAACTTCAAAGAATTAGTACACGTATACGTGAATCTATTATTGAAATGTTAGTCAGTGCAGGTTCTGGTCATACGGCAGGGCCACTGGGTTTTACTGATGTGTTAGTTTCTCTTTACTTTCAAGTGATGAAATATGATCCCAAAAAACCATCATGGGAACATAGGGACAGGTTTATACTCTCTCATGGCCATATCTGCCCGGCGCTTTATGCCACCATGGCTCATGCGGGATATTTTCCCACTTCTGAACTCCTTACACTGCGTAGATTTGGTTCACGACTTCAAGGTCATCCACACCGAGAATTTTTGCCCGGTATAGAAACTTCATCAGGCCCACTGGGGTGTGGACTTTCTCAAGCAGTTGGCATGGCACTGGGCTTACAACTTTCAACAAAAGAAACAAGAGTTTTTGTAGGAATTTCTGATGGAGAACTACAAGAAGGAAACACGTGGGAGGCTCTGATGAGTGCTGCGCATTATAAACTTTCAAATCTGACCGTAATTATTGATAGAAATCATATTCAAATTGATGGGTTTACGGAAACAATCATGGGGCTTGATCCTTTATTTGATAAAATACAATCATTTAATTACGACGTTTGTGAAATTAATGGTCATAATTTTGAAGAAATAATATCAAAGCTTTCAGAAAAAAATACTACCGGTAAACCACGGTGTATTATTGCAAAAACTATTCCAGGGAAAGGCATACCGTTATTTGAAAATAAATTTGAGTGGCACGGTAAACCACCTACGGGCAAAGACGTTGATATTGCTTTGAATGCTTTACGCAGTCTAGAAGGTGCCATTAATGCTCCACATCACCACTAATACTATGAATGATTTAAACACTATGAAAAAAGAACCAACACGGTTTGGTTTTGGAAAAGGATTGGTTGAAGCAGCACGTATTCACAGCAATGTGGTGGCTTTGTGTGCAGATTTAACAGATTCAACACGGATGAAAGAATTTAAAGAAGAATTTCCAACCAGATTTTTTGAAATGGGAGTAGCCGAGCAAAATATGGCCGCTGTGGCTTCTGGTCTTGCATCTGTGGGATATATTCCTGTGATTGCGTCATATGCAATGTTTTCTCCTGGGCGCAACTGGGAACAAATCAGAACGACTATTTGCTATAATCATCAACCAGTAATTATTGCAGGTCATCACACAGGACTTTCTGTGGGGCCAGATGGTGGTTCTCATCAAGCACTTGAAGATATTGCCCTGATGACCGTACTTCCGCACATGCGCGTCGTAAGTCCCTGCGACAGCCTTGAGGCTCAAAAAATGATGAAACTGTTGATTCAAAACCCAGTACCATCATATATTAGATTGTCACGGAGTGAAACAGAAATCCTTACCACTGAAGATGATTTTTGCGATTTACATTCAAATAATGTGTTATATCAATCTCATTTATCAGCTGACACATTAATTATTTCAACAGGAGTGATCACGGTAGAAGCAGTACATGCAGCAAAAAAACTCAGTGATCAGGGTTCTTCTATTTCTGTATTAAATGCCAGAATATTAAAACCATTTCCCGCAGAACAGTTGTTGTTTTTACTTGAACAATGTGATATTAAAAATATCATTACGGTAGAAGAACACCAGCTTCGCGGGGGATTGGGAAGTATTATTTCAGAAATTATTACCGATAATGGGTTATCTCAAAAACTTCATAGAATTGGTATGGACGATTCTTTTGGACAATCTGGAACAGTGCAAGAGTTATATGAACACTATAAATTGGATAGAGAATCTTTATTTGAAAGAATAAAAGATTTTATTGAATAAAAAAGAAATAAATTTTTACCCACTCTCTGCAACTCTAATAATAAGTTTTTTTCCAAATCCAAAATATTGTCCAGCATTAAGAATAATAAGCGAGATAAGAATTAAAATATAAAAAATATGTTCAGAAATAAACAATGATCCATTTGTTAAAAATGGGAATTTTGAAATAGTTGGAATGTAGTAAAGAATCATGGCAATAATTCCAAAGCTTGCAGCAATTCTGGTAGAAAATCCAATTACTAAACAAATCCCTAAAACTAAAATTCCCCATGAATTTAAAAAGTTTACCCACTCCAGAATATCTGGTGTGGCAAGCCAGCTGAAAAATTGTGGCGCAATGTGTGATTTTGAAATATACCCAACAGCAGTCCAAGAAGGGTCTTTAATATGAAGCCAGCCGTTCCATATAAACAGCCAACCCATGGTAATTCTCATGGTTGCAATTAACCATCCAGGAAGATAATTCATGGGTAAATTATATCATGATAAAACCCCACTGTATGACAATGGGGTTCTTGAATTATTATACCGTTACGGTATAAATTGCGTAAGAAGAGTGCGTAACTCACCGACGGTGTTCACCATATGGGTTGGTTGTGAATACTTATAAAGATGTTTACGAGTATGAAGTCCGTAGGTGACACCCACCGTGGTAAGCCCAAAGTTTTTCTTGAGATGTTCAACTTCAATGCCGTCTCCAACGGTGTCAAAGATAAATACCATTTTATTGATAGGGATATTTGCTTCATCTGAAAAAAGAAAAATTTTCTCTTCTTTTGATACACATGTTTCTTTGGTACCCATAAAGTCAAATATATTGGGATCAAAGTTTTTATGTAAGAAAAAATTCTCGACATTTTCTTTGAATCCAGATGTATTGATGCCAATTTTTGCTTTTTGCTTGAGTTCATTAAGTAATTCAAGAGCTCCATCAAAAGCGGGTGTTGTTGCATGTTTTTTGATATATTCTGGAAACATGGGGTGATATTCTGCGGCTAAAAGAGTCTCTTTATATGGGCTTTTATTAAGTTCTTCCCAATAATTACCGTTTGACAAGTTTGACCACTGTTTAAATGTTATTTCTCTGCAAACAATTTGAATAAACCACCAGTGGAGAGTGATTATTGAGTTGGATATAACTCCATCATTGTCAAATAAAAATGCACTTTTTCTTGAGTGACACATAGTTGTTAATGTTTTGGTTGAAAATCATAATACCATAGATAGAATATGCTGTATAGATATTGAGAGGTTTTGTGAATTATAGTAAAAGCCAACATTGAAACATAAAAAAGTCAATATCTTGTAATATAAATATTGAAATCTCATTGTCTGTATTCACATTTTATTTTCTTGAGGCGTGGGCGGGAATCGAACCCGCGCATATCGGTTTTGCAGACCGTTGCGTTACCACTTCGCCACCACGCCATTTCGGCTTTATAAAAAAACCAATGTGCCCGGGAAAGGACTTGAACCTTCATACCTCACGGTGCTTGCTCCTAAGGCAAGTGCGTCTACCAATTTCGCCACCCGGGCAGGTGCATAATCTATTTCTTTGCCTTTGTAATGTATCATATTTTTCTGTATTTGTAAAAATTTGTCTGCAGGTGTTTGATTTGGTATAGTACATATACCTTTGCCGGGGTGGTGAAATCGGTAGACACGAGGGACTTAAAATCCCTTTTTCGTAAGAAAGTGCGGGTTCAAGTCCCGCCCTCGGCACATACATAAGGGTTTATTTTTTTGAAATATGTAGTATCATAGGAACGTACGCGCTTGTAGCTCAGCTGGTAGAGCAGTCGACTCTTAATCGAACGGTCGAAGGTTCAAGCCCTTCCAGGCGCACTTAGGTTTAGGTTAAAAATCTCTCAGAAATGGGAGATTTTTACGTGTCTTCCTCGTCCGTCATACCGTTGTATAACGGTATCCAGTTTTTTTGTACTACGCCTGGGTCCCGTTATACAACGGGATGACGGAAAAGGTGTTTTAATATTTACGTTTGAAATGTTTGACATTTAAATTATCTCGTGTATACTGTTAGTCGCTACAAAGCACACAAGATAAAAATATTTTTGACACCATTTGTGAGTCAAACATGCTATTATTAGGAAAGCACGTAAGTCGGAATCCCAGAACTTTTAGTTCTCGGGATTTTTTTTATTGTATACTTTTGCTATGAAATTAGATGTAGTGGTAGGAATTGATGAGGTGGGGAGGGGCCCGCTTGCGGGCCCCGTGGTTATTGCTGCCTATATAGTACCGCTACAACAATTTGAATATTTTATTGAATTAACAAAAGGAATAAAAGATTCAAAAAAGCTTTCGCAGAATAAAAGAGCAAAGTGGATAGAAACACTTTTAACTGTTCGAGAATTTTTTGCTGTTATTAAAGAACAATCAGCAGATGAAATAGACGAACAGGGAATTTCTTGGTGTTTAAAGCAATGTATTATTGATGCTCTTGAAGAAATATCTCAAAAAAATACTATTTCAAAGGTGTATCTAGATGGTTCACTATATGCTCCACTAGAATATGAGCAAGAAACAATTATAAAAGGTGATGAATCTCACCCAATTATTTCTGTAGCTTCAATTTTTGCAAAACAATACCGCGATACAAAAATGAGAGAATTAGCAAAAGAATATCCAAAATACGGATTTGAATCACATGTTGGATATGGCACCAAGCAGCATTACGCCGCAATTGAAGAATATGGAATTATCTCAACTGTCCACAGAATCAGCTTTTTAAAGAAGATATTACAAGGTTAAAACTGGACCCCGCTACTTTTGAGATGACAAGAGCGTTTTCTTGCAAAAAATATTGATTTATTGTACAATGTCGCCACTATGGTAAATCACATGCGTCATACAAAAGGTCACACTGGTAATCGCCGGTCTCACCATGCTATCAAAAACATTCACCAGACAAACTGTGCAAGTTGTGGAGCTATTAAAATGGCTCACAATGCATGTTCTACTTGTGGAATGTACCGAGGCAGAATGGTTATAAAATCAAAGGCTGCTGTTGTGGTACAATAATACTATCATCACTGATGGTATTATTTATTTCTAATTTGTTTTTTACAAGCACAATGTTTAATGTATGTCTCAACGTCATCTTTCAAGGTCACTGGTTATGCAAGGGCTCTACTCTCGGGATTTCGCTGTTTCACTGAAAGGTGAAGACGATAGTTTTTCAACATTAACATATATTGTTTCAGAATATGCTCGCGGGATTGATAATCCTGAATTTGTATATGATCTTTATAGAAATATCATCAGAAAAATTGCCGTGCTTGATGAAGTAATTCAAAAGGCTGCACCTCAATATCCACTTTCAACTGTTTCTGGAGTAGATAGAAATATTATGAGAATTGGACTCTATGAACTACTTTTTGGAGATTATGATCAAGTTCCGCCAAAGGTGGCAATTACAGAAGCCATTGTTCTTTCTAAAACATTCGGTGGAGAAAACTCAAATAAATTTGTAAACGGAGTTCTGGGAACCGTTTACCGTGAACTTGGTGAGCCTCAAAAAGATCACAAAGTAGAAGAAAAAAAAGATAATGAACCTGAAAAAGATTTACCTGTTTTAAAAAAAGCAGGAGGATTTGTATATACTGTTGAAGACGGTGTCGTATACGTTGTGTTGGTTCATGATATTTTTGGATTCTGGACGTTTTCAAAAAAAGGTCAAACAGAAGGTGAAACCCTTCGTCAAACAGCAGAACGTGCTCTTTCTTACGAGCTCGGCATTCTAGCAAAAGCAGGAGAAGAAATTGGGACTCACAGCTATACTGCACATTCTCCAACAGAAGGAAAAGTAATTAAAGAAGTTACTTATTATTTGTGCCAGGCTGCAGACAGATCAGATATAACTATTGGCGATACCGATGGAGGAATTATTGATGCCCAGTGGTTTCCACTTGATGAAATTTCTGAATTGCGTATGTATAGTGATGTGGTTAAGATTGTTGGAACAGCACTGGAAATTATAGCCGATAAACATGCAGAAATATTAAAAGTATAAATAAATCATATGATTGATGTTGAACAAATCGAAAAAATCATAGGAACCAAAATTCAGAATAAAGATTTATTTGTTCAGGCTTTTACTCATCGTTCATTTATTAACGAACACCCACATTTAGGACTTTCACATAATGAGCGTTTGGAGTTTTTAGGTGATGCGGTATTGGAGCTGGTCTCAACTCATGTGTTATATGAAAAATACCCACTACAACCAGAAGGTCAACTAACAGCGTTTAGAAGTGCTATCGTTCGTACTGAGTCAATTTCAGAAGCTGCACGAGCACTGGGACTCAATGATTTCCTGCTTCTTTCAAAAGGAGAGGCGCGTGATATGGGAAAAGCCAGAGACTATATTTTAGCAAATACGTATGAATCATTAATTGGAGCAATCTATTTAGATAGTGGTTACGAAAATGCCTCAAATTTTATTACTAAAACGCTTCTCTATAAAATAAATGATGTTGTAGAAAAAGGATTATGGCGAGATCCAAAATCCTATGTTCAAGAAAAAACTCAAGAACAGTTTTCGGTAACTCCGGTGTATAAAAACATCAAAGATGAAGGCCCAGACCATGATAAAGTGTTCACGGTGGGTATTTTCTTTGGAGGTAAAGAAGTGGCACGAGGCGTTGGAAAATCAAAACAAGACGCAGAACAACAAGCTGCCAAAAAGGCGATTGAGGAGTTTAAGTGGTAAAAGAAGCCCGACGCTTTGCGTCGGGCTTCTTTTTATATTGTGCATGTTATAATTATTACAATTATGACCCAACTTAAACGTCTTGAAATTGAAGGTTTTAAATCATTCAGTAAGAAAACCACGTTGCAGTTTAATACGCCCATTACCGGAGTAGTGGGGCCAAACGGATCAGGGAAATCAAATATTGTAGAAGCTTTTAGATTTGTATTTGGAGAACAGTCTATGAAGTCTATGAGAAGTGATTTAACTTCGGATTTACTGTTTCAAGGAGCTGGTGCCAAAGCCACATCTGCATATGTTGCAATTACATTTGATAAGGTTGATATTAAAAACAAAAACATGCTTTCTGATATTATTTCACTCCTTGATGCGCCTGAAATAGAAATAAAACGCACCATTTCTACAGATAAAGGTTCTCTGTATTTTATAAACGGCCAAAATGTGCGTCTAAAAGATGTTACGGCATTGTCTGCTGCTATGTCACTAGGAATAGGAAGTCATCACATTATCAATCAAGGTGAAGCCGACAGAATGATGTCGGTGTCTTCAAAAGAAAGAAAGCTGATGATTGAAGATTCACTGGGTCTGCGAATTTACCATATTAAAATAAAAGAAACCCAGAGAAAACTTGATCAGGCACTTTCAAACATTAAAGAATTGCATACCAAAAAACAAACATTAACACCAATTTTTAATGATCTTAAAAAACAAGTGGAACGCATTGAACTTGCAAAAAAAATGCGAACAGATTTGGCAATAACACTTGCTGCATATGCTACCGTTTCAAAACATACTATTTCTGTAAAGATGAATGAAATGAATAATCAGTATGGAGTAATTATTAATGAACTTACTCAACGTGAACAAGAAAAAAACAATATAGAATTAAAAGCTGCTGCAGAACGCGCAGCAATTGCTATGTATCCAACACAGGGAAATGAACTTTCAAAAGAAATTGATTACGTGCGTGAGTCTTTGCGAACTATTGAACGAGATATTGATGCTTCTTCCTTTTCTGTTGAATTTGCGAAAAAAGAAATTGAAAAGATTCAAAGAAAAATGACGCTTAAAAAAGAAATTATCTATCAATTCAATGAAACAGAAGCACATACATTAAAAGATATTTTTGCCGCTATTGAACGTGCTCAAACATTAGATGAGGTAAAAAAACTCATCACCAGCGAGCAATTTCAAATGATACAAAAAAAGTTTTCACAAAACCAACCAGAGAACGCCAATATTCATAAAGAACTTCAAGAAGAAATTGACAGTATTACAGAAACTATCAACGTTCACCTTGCACATAAAATAGAAAAAGAATTATTATTACATGCAAAAAAACAAGAATTACAAGACTTACAGCAGAAAAAAAATGAACAAGACAACAAAAATATTGAAAAATATAGCACATTACACAGCCTTGAAGTAGAGGTGTCTTCACTCCAAAAAAAAATATTTGAGTGTATGAATACGAAAAATAATCTTGAAGCCTTAAGAGGTATGTTGCGTAATAAAATAGAAGAGTCTGATATATTCTGCGAACATGCTCGTGCATACATTGATGAGCCTCAAACCATTCATGATGACCATGAACTATTAACAAAAGATTCAGCGATATTAAAACAACTTTGTGAACGTTTATGCTATAAAATTGAAGATATGGGAGGAGGAGGTGGTGGAGATGTGATAGATTTATTTAAAGAAACAGAAGCAGAAATTGCGGTGATTGCTCATCATATAGAAGATACTCAAATGTCTATGGAAGAACTAAATCGGATGATTAAAGATTTACAGTCTTCTTTGCATGACGAATTTACTGAAGGTCTAGTAAAGGTAAATGAGATGTTTGGACGAAATTTTGCTACGCTATTTTCTGGTGGAACTGCTGCTATTGTCCGTGTTGAAACTGATGAGGAAGAAGGAATATCAGAAGGAATAGAAATAGAAGTAACTCTTCCAAAGAAAAATATTACATCATTAGCAATGCTTTCAGGGGGTGAGCGAGCGCTTACGTCTATTGCGCTGTTGTTTGCTCTATGTGGTGTAACTCCACCGCCATTTTTGGTGCTTGATGAAACGGATGCTGCGCTGGATGAGGCTAACTCAACAAGGTTTTCTGCTATGCTCAGTGAAGTTTCAAAAACAATACCACTGGTGGTAATTACGCACAATCGCGAGACTATGTCTCAATCTCAAAAACTCTTTGGCGTGACGATTCCAAAAGGTGGATCTTCCGTAGTGCTTTCTGTTGTTTTGGAAGAAGCACTTGCATATGCAAAATAAAAACACTCATGTGAGTGTTTTTA
The DNA here is from genome assembly GCA_043771175.1 of bacterium. Lineage (GTDB taxonomy): Bacteria > Patescibacteriota > Minisyncoccia > Phycocordibacterales > UBA1006 > DASWYC01. Next base: position 11,492 of record JAYVHO010000002.1, read on the forward strand.
TTTGTATTATCCTCCAATTTCTATTATTGGTTTTGGGGTAGATGGATTAGATAAAGGTTTTAGGTTAAGATTTTGAATTTGTACGGTAGCAACTTTCTTTTGTGCTTCTGCTTTGGTGATGATTCTGGTTGACGGGCTTGTTACGATTTCATGAAAGGTAAGCCCAGAGTTTGCAATCAGTTCTGCATTTTCTATTCCTACAAACTTCCAGTGCCAGTCTTCGTTTTGGTAGCCGGTAATATATTCTTTTCCTTTTGGGTAGCTCATAACAAAACCATATTTGTAAGCATTTTTGGCGAGCCATTTACCAGCAGTGGTTTGTGAAAGCGGGATTCCTTTTTCAGAAACTTCAGCGGTTGAAATATCTACGGCATTAAGATGGTGTTCTGAATGGTATGGTGGAGCCACGCGCAGTGTCCCTTTAAACCCACTAGCTGCAATGGCTTTGTTGTACAAACTGAGCTGTGCAGAAGGGCTGCGATATCCAGAAGTTACTTCAAATGCGTAACCTTCATCTTTTGCATCACTAAACATATTGAGAAGATAATGTGCGGTGGTTTCTTCAAGACACACGGTTTTACTGCCACGCGTTTTGATTTTTTCTTCAATTTCTACAAGATTTGGTGGAACATAATCTCCGACTGATTCTTTTTTGTTAATAGGAGCAAGAAGTTTTGAGCCAGAAATAGAGCTTTTTGATGAAGGGCAAACACCTTGCTCAAAGATATCATCACCAATAAGCTCGGGTTCAACTAAATTGTAGGTAGTGTTTTTTTCTGTAGTGACCGTAGTATATGCTGATGGGCCAATGGCAGATCTGTATTGTGGTTCATATGCTACTTTTTCCTGTGCACTAATAGTATTTGCGTGAAATACTACACTGATGATAACAAACATGGCAAGGCACATACTCGTCATAGCAGTAAACGTAAGGATTCTTCTGGTTTTGTAAAGTCTTACATGGACGTTAAACATATTATCGTTTATTTATTATACCGTAGATAAATAAAGCATTTTTATGTGGATAAGAGCGTTTCCGTCATCCCGTTGAAGAACGGGATCCAAGCGAAATATTGCATCATAATCTGGATACCGTTATACAACAGTATGACGACCATCTTTCACCTTTACAAAACAATAAGAATGTAGTAATGTGATACTCATGAATACGTACTCAGAACCAAAAGAAGGAATTATTGTGTATGGCAAACACGCAGTGCTTGCCGTACTTAAACATCATAAAAAATTAGTAAAAAAGGCATATATTTCTCGTCATTTAAAAGAAGAGGATATTTTTTATACCGTCAGAAATCTTTTAAAATCAGTTAAGGTTGAGCTGGCAGAAATGACCATTGGTGATTTGGACAGAAAAGCAGGCAGCGCAGAACATCAGGGGTTGGTGATTGAAATTTCTTCATATCCGTTTATGACCATGGAAGAATTTTTCTCTACCTATAATGCAGACGCACCACAGTTGGTGGTGGCGCTGGATTGTTTGCAAGATCCGCACAACGTAGGAGCTTTGGCCAGAACCGCTGTTGGAATGGGAGCAACCGCGATGATTTTACCAGAACACAACCAAGCACCAATTAACGGAACCGTTATTAAAACATCCGTTGGAAGTATTTTTAATTTGAATATCATAAATGTGGTAAACCTTGCAACCGCACTGGGTAATTTTAAGAAAAACGGATTTTGGATTTACGGACTAGATATGACCGGTGAACCCATTAAAAATGCCGATTTTGCAGAAAAGACACTTTTGGTGATTGGTGGAGAAGGTGAAGGACTTCGTCATTTGACTAAAGAAACCTGTGATTTGGTGGTAAGTTTACCAAAACATGATGCGCTGGAATCATATAATGCATCGGTTTCTGGAGCCATGGCGATGTATGAATATCAAAGACAAATAGAAGGCAAGAAATAAAAAAATCCTCAAATGAGGATTTTTTTATTGGTATACTATACACAATATTATGTCAGCACCACTTAATCCAAATAGAGTTTCCGTGTTTGCAAAAACAAATTTTAGAGGTGAGGCTCGTTCTATCGGTATTAAAGCACAAGATCGTTTGCGTCATATGTATATTATTGGAAAGTCAGGTGTAGGAAAGTCAACGCTGATAGACAATATGGTTGCTCAAGATATTATTAATGGTGATGGAATGGCGCTGCTGGATCCACATGGAAGTTCTGCAGAAAAGGCACTGAAATATGTACCAGAAGAACGTATTAATGATGTTATTTATTTTTCACCAGATGACGTTAATTTTCCTATTGCATTTAACTTGATTGAAGATGTTCACATAGACAAACGTTCAAAAGTTGCCAATGGAATTCTTTCAATGCTCAAAAAGATTTGGCCAGATTCTTTTTCTGCCCGCATGGAATATATCACCATGAACACACTGCTGTTGCTGCTTGAAAATCCTGGCTCAACCATTCTTTCTATTAATAGATGTTTGGCAGACAAAGATTACTTAAAAACATTGATTGCTAATGTACAAAGTCCGTCACTTCGTTCGGTGTGGAATGATGAAATTTTAAAATATGATGAAAAGTTTTACCGCGAGGCAACTGCTCCTATTCAAAACAAAGTAGGACAGTTCATTTCTGATCCAATTGTGAGAAATATTGTAGGTCAGGCAAAATCTTCTTTTGATTTTAGTTCCATTATGAACGGTCAAAAACTGTTTATTGCCAATCTTTCAAAAGGAAAATTGGATGAACAAAATGCACGACTTTTAGGAGGAATGTTGGTAACTAAAGTATATTTGGCCGCCATGGGACGCGCAGACATCCCAGAACATGAACAAGCAAAATTACCTCCATTTTATTTGTACGTAGATGAGTTTCAAAACTTTGCATCAGAATCCTATGCTGATATTTTATCAGAAGCACGTAAATATAAGCTGGGACTAACCATGGCTCATCAATACGTGGCGCAATTACCAGAACCTGTGCGCGATGCGGTGTTTGGAAACGTGGGAACGATGGTGACTTTTTTGACGGGTAATTTGGATGCGGAATTATTTGAAAAAGAATTTTCTCCAATTTTTACCAAAGAAGATTTTACCAGCTTGGGATTTGCTCAAATTTATTTAAAACTGCTGATTGATGGAATTGCATCAAATCCGTTCTCTGGACAAACCATTGCCCCGTGGCCATTTCCAGAAAAGAGCTTTGTTCAAGAAGTACTACAGAGTTCACGTACTAACTATGGGCGTGATAGAGCAGCACTAGAAGAAACCATTGCTGCATGGTATAAGCCAAAACCAAATGTAAAAGATGCAGAGCATCAAAGATATATTTTAGAAAGAAGGATTGAGATAGAGCAAAAAGGGGGGCAGTGGCGAGAAAAAGATTCGGGTCAAGCTCTTCCAAAACTCTCAGAAGAAGAAATTCAAAATTTTGAAAAAACTCTCAGTGATACGCTGGGTAGTGTGGTAAAATTTGAAAGAGCAACACCAACACCCCAAAAAAATGTTGGTGCCATGACTATGAAAGACGAATCATCTATTTCAATTCCACTTCATTTAATCCCTAAAAAAGCGGTACCTGCTGCTATTTCTGAAGTTGTTGAAAAACCTCCTTATAAAGCAGTTGTAGAACAACCAAAAAAGGAATATAAAAAACCAGATGAAATTCAAAGAAACTTTTCGGTAAAATCAATACAAGAATACAAACCAGCAGTAAAACCTCAAGATATAAAAAAAGAGCCAGATTTTAAAGAAGCAGTTACAAGTGCTCCGTCACCTATAAAAGAAAAAGTAAATGTTTCATCAGATTTAAAGAGTTTGCTTGCATCTATTTCGAATGAAGATGTGGATGACACGGTAGTGTTTTCTGATGTAGAACCGTCATATGATGTTGCACGTACGGTGGCAAAACAGGTGCCACCACGTGCGGCATTGATACCACCAAAAGATGAACAAAAACATCAGCGAATGTCAGATATTTTGCACAATACTTCAAAAGATGAATCAGAAATTAGTTTGTCAGATCTTTTGAGTAAGAATATTATGCATAGTGCTCATCCGCAAAAAACTCATGCACGAGAGGCGCAAAGTGAAGAAAAAGAATCACTTACACAGACATTGGCACGTCTTGGAATTGCTAAAAAAGCATCAGACATTCAAAAAACACAAGACATAGACAAAATAGCTCAAACGCAAGTAATGCCAACCCAGACAACGCAATTTGTACCAGTAGGTAATTCTCAACCAACCGTGATATCAAAACCTCAAATACCACGGTATGTTCCTGACGATTTATTAAAAGCGATGTTAGAAGAATAACAACAAATATTGTTGTTATAAAATGATTGAAAAAAGTATCAAGAATTTATAGGATAGGGATATGAAATATTATTCCTATTTTGTAGTATGTATCGTGGTGGGCCTGTGCGGGGCGGGCGCAGCACGCCCCGCAC
>JAYVHO010000003.1:0-13504 GCA_043771175.1 bacterium
AGGTATGCCAATTATTATTGATTACACAGGAACTCCAGAAGAAATTGTTGCTAGACTTAAAAAAGAATGGAATGAGTGTATTGATGAAGTGAATAAAAATAGAGATACTTTTGAGATACTTACTGTTTTTGCTTTGCCTGAAAAAAAATGGTTTAAATATATAAATTATTAATGAACGATTTGCATTATTAGTTAATTAATCTGACTTGCTAAATACCCCAAAACGGGGTATTTTATATATATGAAATTTTTGAAAAGCTTTTTTAAACCAGAACATGAAAAGATACTTGACAGTATCCGCCCGGTTGTTGCAATTATTAATAATTTTGAAGAATATGTCTCATCTTTGTCAAATGAAGACCTAAAAGCCAAGACTACAGAATTTAGAGAAAGACTCGCACAAGGCGAAGATTTTGACAAAAACATCCTTCCAGAAGCTATTGCGGTGGTTCGTGAAGCTGCAAAACGGACATTAAATATGCGTCATTTTGATGTGCAAATTATTGGAGGAATTGTCCTGTATCAAGGCTCAATTGCAGAAATGCGAACGGGAGAAGGAAAGACATTAGTGGCAACTATTCCCGCATATTTGGAGGCATTAAAAGGAAATGGAATTCACGTGGTGACAGTAAATGATTATCTTGCAAAACGTGATGCAGAACAAATGGGACAAGTGTACAGCGCTTTGGGGCTTTCTGTTGGAATTATTAACTCAAATCAAGTTTCATATATTTATGACAGCAGTGCAGCAACGCAACTTGATAATGAAGCAGACAAAGAAGGATATTTTAAAGTATACGAAGAATTTTTGAAAGATTGTTCTAGAAAAGAAGCATATGCATGTGATATTACCTATGGAACTAATCATGAATATGGTTTTGATTATTTGCGTGACAATACGGTTATAAAAATTGAAGATAAAGTTCAGCGGTCTCATAACTTTGCATTAGTAGATGAAGCCGATTCAATTTTAATTGATGAAGCACGTGTTCCACTTATTTTGTCTGGTCAAGCAGATGATGCAGAAGAATTATATAAAGTTGCTTCTCGCGTGGCTTCTATCTTGGCAGTTGACACCGACTTTAAACTTGATGAAAAATTAAAAGCAATTCAGATTAACAAAGTTGGGATTGAAAAGATTGAACAAGAACTAGGGCTTGATAATTTATATACTGCAGAAAATATGAAATTTGTTCATCATATTGAAACGGCTATTAAGGCTCGGTATTTATATAAAAGCGATATAGATTATGTGGTAAAAAATGGGGAAGTAATGATTGTTGATTCATTTACAGGGCGACTACAAGAAGGGCGCCGTTGGAGTGATGGACTTCACCAAGCAATAGAAGCAAAAGAAGGTGTTGAGATTCAAGCAGAATCTCGTACGCTTGCATCTATTACCTATCAGAATTATTTTAAATTATATAAAAAACTCTCTGGAATGACAGGAACCGCTTTGACTTCAAAAGAAGAATTTGCCAGAGTATATGATTTAGATGTGGTTCCGGTGCCAACACATCGTCCTATTGCACGCGTTGATTTACCCGATCTTATCTTTTTAGATATTGATGCAAAATATAATTCTATCGTTGAACATGTAAAAAAACTTCATATGTCAGGTCAGCCAGTTTTGATTGGTACCGTTGCTATTGAAAAAAATGAACTTCTTTCAAAATATCTTGCAAAAGCAGGAGTTCGTCATACCGTATTAAATGCAAAAAATCATGAAGCAGAAGGTTTGGTGATTGCTGAAGCAGGTAAAAAAGGTACGGTAACCATTGCAACTAACATGGCGGGGCGTGGAGTTGATATTAAATTGGGTGGTCCATTTGCTACTAAAGAAGAAGCAGAAGAAATCAGAAACTTAGGTGGTTTATTTGTTCTTGGAACTGAACGTCATGAAGCCAGAAGAATTGATAATCAGTTGCGTGGACGTACTGGACGTCAGGGTGACCCAGGAGTAACTCAATTTTATGTTTCATTGGATGACGACTTGATGAGAATCTTTGGAGGGGATAAGGTAAAAGAACTTGCAAAATCGTTAGGTGTTGCAGACAGCACCGAGCCAGTAAGTTTGGGATTTTTAAGTAGTAGACTAGAAGACGCACAAGACCGTGTTGAAGGTTTTCATTTTGATTCTCGTAAACATATTTTAGAATATGATGATATTGCATCACACCATCGAACGTTGATTTATAAACGTCGCGACGGAATTCTCTCACGTAATGAAGAAATTCTTAATGAAATATTGGCAGAAGCAAAAAAGAGATTCCCAGAAGCAGAAGAAGGAATGGATGCAAAGCAAGCAGATCTTGATCCAGAAAATTATTATAATATTGTTGGTCGCGTAGCTCTGTATTCACTAGATAGACTATGGTCAGAGCATCTTGATTTATTGGATCAATCTCGTCAATCTGCAGGACTTCGTTCTTATGGGCAACGAGAACCCGTAGTGGAATATAAAAAAGAAAGTATTAGATTATTCCGAGAACTTGAATCTGCATGGTACGGACAAATTGCTGAAATTCTTGCTCATTTAGATATTGATGCAATCAAAGAACAAAAGGCTCGTGTTTTGACACCGCTGATCAATTAAAAAAAACCACCCAAACGGGTGGATTTTTTTAATGCTAATTTGTCAAAGATAAATTTATCAACTATACTAACCATGTTGTTACTAAACAATTTGGGGATGATCGGGAAGCCATAGTGAATCTGGGCAGCGTATGCATATCGAGGGATCACTCGTTAAACTCAACCCTTTGTACGTGCAAACGACAACAAAGTTGCATCACCTTTCATGGTAGGTGCATTTGCGTTCGCCTAGCGAACCCGTGATGTGTGAGAGGTTTCGTGTCACATGTTGCGTCAATTACGAGACTCGGTTGGCAGTAAATTTTCAAAAGCTGTTAATTTAAAACCTTTGGAATAGAAAGAAGTTGCGTGATTGTGCGCATAAATTCTTTTGAATATTTGTATACAATCTATATATGAAGAAATGCGATGTACCACACTATGCACGAGGGTTCGATTCCCTCCATCTCCACAGAAGTAATGAGTAAAGCCCTGAAATATGGGCTTTTAAAATATCTATTTTAACCTATACTATACCTATGCAATTACCACTTTTTGTTATTTCTATCCTTGAGGGTATTACGGAATTTTTACCAATTTCTTCAACAGGACATTTAATCATTGCGTCAAAACTGATGAGTATTAACTTAGAAGATCCGTATATTAAATTCTATCTACTCTTTATTCAGCTGGGGGCACTGATTGCCGGAATCCTTTTATTTTCAAAAAGAATTATTACCAGTAAAAAATTATTAGGAAATTTGATAGTGAGTTTTATACCAACTGCAGTGATTGGTTTTTTACTCTATAAATCTTTTAAGCATTTATTAGAAGGGAATATGATATTACTTGCTATGATGTTGTTTAGTGGAGGAATTATTTTTATCTATTTAGAATGGATGATGAAGAAAAAAATTCTACCCGAGCAAGAAGAATTTGGAAGAAAAGAAATGACCTATTTAGATGCACTTATCATTGGTTGTGCTCAGGCAGTTGCCATTGTTCCTGGGGTGTCGCGGTCAGGTGCTACTATTGTGGCGGGGATTCTGCGAGGGATTAAAAAATCAGTTATCGTGGAATATACATTTTTGTTAGCGCTTCCAACGCTTGGCGCTGCTGTTGTCTATGATTTTTATAAATCAAAAGAGGTATTTGCCACGGTGAATTCATATCAAGAACTTTTATTTGGATTTTTGATTGCGTTTTTTGTAGGATATGTGACGCTCTATTTCTTACGTAAGTATTTACCACGAATTTCACTTCACGTGTTTGGATGGTACAGAATAGCACTTGCAGTTTTTGTAGTGTATTTGTTTATATAAATGCTATACTGACAACATTATGATCATCAAACAAATTTACACCTACTTAATTTTGGCAGTAACGCTTATCATGGCAATGGTTGGGGGGATCACTGTGATTTCAAACTCTCTGTCACTGACAACGTTTACCGGTTACCTTGAAAACTATGAAGATTTTGTACGAAACCGTTGTACTAATTACAATACACCAATGAATCCAATTGTTATAAGTGATCCGTCAGCTAAACCATCAGCAGCACCAACACTCACAGCACCTCAATGTGACTTCGAAAAAGCAATTAGTGATACAATATGGAAAGAGCGATATACAAACTATAAAACAGAAACAATGGAAACAGAACGACGCCAGGAGCTAGAGAGAATATTGAAGGCGATTCCACTCTTCTTCGTTCCACTACCAGTGTTCTTCTACTTTGAGAGAAAGAGAAAAGATCTGTAATTATTTAAAAACAGCCAATTTATGGCTGTTTTTAAATATGTTTTATATTAGTAGAAACGATGTTATACTAAAAAAAATTAACAATAAAATGATAGAAAAAATCTTAACTCCCGTTTACCGTTCAGAATATGTACCCATTGATTTAAATTTACTTGAATTGAAACATACCGAAGTAAAAACTCAGGAAATATTTAAAAAAATAATTACTAATAGTAATGTAATTGGGTATGGTGATTCTGCATATGTGTATAGAAACAAAGAACTTATGCATCAATATGTATGTAAAGTGTTCTCAAAAATTAATATAGGTGATATAAACTTTGATGAAGAAAGAAAAATTGGTAATGATGTTTCAAAAATTTTCCCACACGATTTTTGTACGCCTTATACATATGCTGTGTATCCTATGACTACTAACAAAAGTCAAACGATAATAACGATGGTACAAGATTATGTGAATGGGTGTACTATTGAAGATATTTTGCAGAATTATGAAAAAATAGAAGTATTATTTTCGCAGCGGCAATTTTTTGAAGCATTGAATCATATGCTTGAAGTAATTCATTTTTATGGAATTTATCACCGAGATCTGCATGAACGCAATGTCATGGTTAATTATAAAACTGGAATGCCGGTAATTATTGATTGGGGTAAGTCTAAAAGATTTTTAGATAAAGAAGAAAATCCTTATCTGGTAATCAATTCAAATGGTACAATATCGGAATTTTTTACTGACACCGAAAATTTTGATAATCTTAAAAAATTTGTTTCATTTAAACTAAGAAAATATTCATGAGAGATGATTATAAAAATGTAATATCTTCAACCCATGCTGAAGATATTATCATCGAAGCACAGAATCATATGCAAGGATGCAAGGAAGATCATAAGTATTTTTTGTTTGGGAAATGCAGTGCAAAATTCTTGGTTGCAAAGAGAACTTCCGAAGAGCTGTATCCTTATTTAATAGGGGAGAAACTTAAAATTGGATCACAAGATATACCCAATACCAATTTGGTGCTGGTGTTTATACCGTAATACTCATTATTAATGGTATTTATAAGAAAACCCACCATATGTGGGTTTTTTTGTACTTCATGAATGAAGGTGTCAAGATATTGACGCACCTCAAGAAATGAACTCTACTTGATCAAAGAACATAAGGACATGGGGAAAAGTTACACCAAAGCAAAGTTTTAAAAATTCATGAAGGGGTACAATCAAATTACAAGAAGGGCAGTTCTTGAGTAGAGTCTAAAATTTTGATACAACGTTTGATATCAGTATTTTAAACTTTAAAAAGGTCACCTGCGTGGCGTGTTGAAATATATCTTATTAATTAATTACTCAATATACTATGGATATTTTAGTTACAAAACGAGATGGTTCGCAAGCATCGTTCGATGCTTCTCATATCAACGCTTCTATTGAAGAGGCGTGTAATAGTACCACTGATGCAATTTCAAAAGTTATGCAGATAGGTTCTGAAACCAGTCTCATGCTTTACAATGGCATCACTACAGAAGAAATCGAAAGTGCAACAATTAATGCAGCCCTTCAAAATATTCAAGATGATCCAGAATATGATATGGTAGCAACACGGCTGCTTGCTAAAACTATTTATAAAAGAATTGTTGGAAATTTTAGCACCACAGAAGAGCTTTTAAAAAAGCATGCAGAAAGCTTTATTATCTATATTAATAAATATGTAAAAGACGGAATACTTGATCAAAGATTAGAAACCTTATTTGATCTTAAAAAGTTATCACAAACTTTAGATGTAACTCGTGATGAGTTATTTAATTATGCAGGGCTTTCAACACTGCTTAATAGATATGCCCTTAAAAACATTGATCAAAAACCTATAGAATCTCCACAATATTTTTTTATGAGAATTGCCATGGGACTTTCATATCATGAAGAAAATCCCACAGAAATGGCAATTTCATTATATGAAAAAATGTCACAGTTACAGTATCTTGCAGGAGGATCAACTAATATTGGTTCAGGTACCACACGCCCTGCGCTTTCAAATTGTTTTTTAATTGAAATGCAAGATGATATTGAAAATATTTCAAAGACAGTGTCGGATGTCATTAAAATTTCAAAAGCAACAGGGGGGCTTGGAGTTTCTGTCACTAAACTTCGTGCTACTGGTTCACTTCTTTCTTCAAATAACACCACCTCCAGTGGACCAACACCATTTGCAAAGATTATTGATACTGCTATTCGCGCCATTCAGCGTGGTGGTAAAAAAAAGGGAGCCTTGTGTTTTTATATGGAAAATTGGCACTTAGATTTTCCAGATTTTCTGATGTGGAAACACAATGCAGGAGATGACTATTTGCGTATGAGAACGGCAGATACCGCGGTGTATCTTTCTGATGAATTTATGAAGCGTGTTCTACATAATCAAGATTGGTACATGTTTGACCCTAAAGAAACTCCTGATTTATGCGAATTGTACGGAAGTGAATTCAGTAAGCGATACGCACAGTATATAGAAATGGCTCAAGAGGGAAAACTTAAAATGGTTAAAAAAGTAAGAGCAGAAGACCAATGGCGGCAGATTTTGGTAATGTTGGAATCTACCTCTCATCCATGGATTACCTGGAAAGATGCCATTAATCTGCGTGCGTTAAATAATAATACGGGAACTATTCACATGTCTAATTTATGTACAGAAATTTGCCTTCCTCAAGATCGTGACAATATTGCCGTATGTAACTTGGCATCAATCAATTTGGTGCAACATCTTCAGGGGAACGATTTTGATTACAAAAAATTAGAATCAACAGTACGCTTGGCGGTGCGTCATTTGGATAATTTGATTGATATTAATATATTGCCTATTGAAGAGGCAGTAAAATCAGACAAGGAAAATCGTGCAATTGGGTTGGGTGTTATGGGGCTTTCGGAAGTTATTGAACTACTAAAACATCCATATGAAAGCGCCGTTGCATATGATTGTGCCGATAAAGTATTTGAATTTATTAGCTATATAGCAATAGACGAAAGTGCAAACCTTGCAGTAACTCGCGGGTCATATTCAAATTTTGAAGGGTCAAAATGGTCAAAAGGATATGTGCCAATAGATACATTATCTGAACTTGAAAAAGATAGAAATATGGAATTGACTGTTTCAAAAATTTCACACGCACAAGAACTTGGGATTAATTGGGACACACTTCGTCTTAAAGTAAAAAAAGGAATACGTAATGCAACACTCATGGCGGTGGCACCAAACGCAAACATCGGACTGTTGGGTGGGACCACACCAGGAATTGATCCACGGTTCGCTCAGGTATTTTCACGAAATAAAATTTCGGGAAAATACTTAGATATTAATCACAATTTAGTAAATGATTTAAAAGCAATTGGAATTTGGGAAAAAGTTCGTGGAGATATTATTAAAACACAAGGTGATATTCAATCAATTGAATTGATCCCACAAGACTTAAAAGATATCTATACGTCTGCATTCACCGTGTCGCCATCTGCGTTTGTTGAAATTGCAGCTCGTGCACAAAAATGGGTAGACCAAGCACTTTCTCGTAATATTTATTTAGAAACGAGAGAAATCAATGATATTATGGAAGTATACTTAAACGCATGGCAAAAAGGTTTAAAAACTACGTATTACCTTCATATGAAACCACGCCATACCGCAGAACAAAGTACCGTGACGGTAAACAAGGGAACTGCAATGGGTAAACGTGGATTTGGTGCCATTGCACAAACAATCAGTGTTACCACTAATGTTATGATAGAAAAAGAGGAGCCGTTTATTTGTCCCATTGACCCAGCAGAACGCGCCCAGTGTGACGCATGTCAGTAATTATTATTAACTATTTAAAAGTATCACTATGTCATTAATCGGAAAAGCATCACCAGAAAATTATTCACTTCATCCATCAAAGTATCCATGGGCGCGACAATTGTATGATCAAGCAATTGCCAACACATGGTTTCCTCATGAGATTCCCTTAAAAGAAGATCTTGAAGATTTTGAAACCATGACCGATGATGAAAAACAAGCAGTTACCTATATCATGGCGTTTTTTAATCCAGCGGAACTTATTGTTAACCGCGTGTTGGCACTGGGAGTATATCCATATTTAACTTCTCCTGAGTGTCATTTATATTTAGCCAAGCAAATGTGGGAAGAGGCAAACCACTGTGTCGCGTTTGAATATCTTCTTGAAACCATGCCGTTTGATAGATCAACTATTTATTCACTTCACAATGAAAATCCTGCCATGCAAGCAAAAGAAGATTTCATTTTTAAATATATGAAACGCATGACAGAAGAAACATATGATGTCACCACCGTAGAAGGAAAAAAAAGTTTTGTGAGAAACCTCATTGCATATAACGTAGTCATGGAGGGAATATGGTTTTACAGTGGATTTATGGTGATGTTGTCATTTCGCCAGCGTAATAAACTCCGTAACTTTGGATCAATGATTAACTGGGTATTGCGTGATGAAAGTTTGCACCTTAAATTTGGCATGAATTTGATTCTTAATATTTTAGAAGAAAATGAGGAAATTTTAACTGCTGAATTTGCTGATGAAATTAAAGCAATTATTTTAGAAGGAGTAGAGCTTGAAAATAATTATAATAAAGAACTTTTTCCACGAGGAATCCTCGGACTTAATGCAGAATACGTAAATCAATATGTTCAATACATTGCGGATCGTCGTCTTGAAGAACTCGGTCTTGCACCTCATTATAATGTGACCAATCCTGCAAAATGGATGAGTACCGCAACCGACGTCTACGAACTGGTAAATTTCTTTGAGTCACAAAACACCAATTACGAAGTAAACTCAAAAGCACACTAAAAAAATCCCGAAAGGGATTTTTTTTGTCATCCCGTTGCATAACGGGATCCAGGCTATTTCTTCTTGTCTTTACTCAAGCCTACGCTTCCACAAAGCTGCATTCACATACACAATAATAGTAGAACGAAAAGAAAACCTTCTTTGAAGTGTATTATTTTATTAAACTCACCCCTGTCATTGTCTCATGTTTTGAAATTCCTAGAATATCAAATACCGTTGGTGCCAAATCTGCCAGTGTTCCACCCTTTGAAAGGGAAACATTATCTTTTGTAATAATACACGGAACCAAATTAGTAGTATGAGCAGTGTGTGCTGAATTGATTGACTCATCAAAATTATATTCAGCGTTTCCATGGTCGGCAGTCACCATCAACGTCGCTCCAGCTTCTTTACACGCTTCATATATTTTTGAAAGTGCTGCATCAGTTGTTTCAAGTGCTTTTATGATTGCCGGTACGTTTCCAGTATGACCAACAATATCAGGATTGGCGATATTCACAAAAATAAAATTAATTCCTTTGTTGATTTCCTCTACCGTTGTATCCGCAATATCCATGGCACGCATTTCTGGTGCTTCATCATGGGTACGCACATCCTTGCGAGAATCTAATAGGATATGTGATTCCAAATGATGAGGATTATCTTTGCCACCATTCAAGAAATAGGTAGCATGCGGAAACTTTTCCGTTTCTGCAATATGGGATTGAGTAAGATTCGCTTCTGATATCACGCTTGCAAGGGTTGCCTCAATCGCACGTGGCGTGAAAATCACATTCACATCATATGAATCTTTATACTGCGTAAGCGTAGCAATACAAAGATTATGATGTTCTTTTTGAGAGAGGAGTCGCTCGGTGAGCATTCGCGCGCGGTCGGCTCGGAAGTTGTAAATGATCACCGCGTCATTATGATCAATAAACGCATCCTCTCTTAATTTCTTGGGCAAGATATGTTCATCAAACGTTTCTTGATTATACATATCTTTCACATAATCAGAAGCAGAACCAGAGTATGTCTCAATATTTTTTGTTTGATGTTTCCAGATAATATGTTCAAACTTTTCAAGACGATCCCAGTTATTGTCACGATCCATTGCAAAGTATCGTCCCGATAGGGAAGCAATCGACGCCTCAGGAATTTTAGTGAGAATCTCTTCAAGTTCTATAATATGTGCGTGTGCACTTTGTGGAGGTGTGTCACGTCCATCGGTAAAGAGGTGAATTTTTACGCTCTTTACTCCTTTTTCTATGGCAAGTTTAACAATTTCAATCATATGGTCTTTGTGACTGTGAACTCCACCATCGCTATACAGACCCATAAGATGTAGGCATGAATTATTGCGTACTGTATAATCACACGCATCAATCAAAACAGGATTATTGTGAAAATCACCTTCATTGATTGATTTTTTAATACGCACCAAATCGGTATCAAGTGACCGTCCAGCACCTATGGTTCCATGCCCGATTTCACTATTTCCTGGTTGACCAATTGGGAGTCCTACTGCTTCTTCAGAAGCCTCCAATAGTGTATGTGGATATTGTGACCATAACATATCAAAAGTTGGAGTATTGGCCGCGTGAACGGCGTTGTGATTACTATCCTCCCTGTGACCCCACCCATCAAGAATCACGAGTACTGCTTGTTTGTTGTTCATAGGGTTCTATTGTAGCAATAAAACACAATAATTATAATGTCTGATTGTCGATACCTATTTAGGTATTTTTTATATCAAAGTTGTATAATTTGCATCTCATTCATCGCCCTCGTCAATGCAATATATTCCAAATTTCGTTCAATCTCTGTGTGGGGAATAGTATGAGAAATAACCACGAGCGTGGATTCAAACTCAAACCCTTGTGAATCTTGATAAGAAAGTATTTTACAAAACTCAGTCTCGTTACAAGAATTTTTAATCGTTTCAATAATGTTTGAGGAAACAATTACTCCGTGAATGTTTTCTGTTTTTGAAGTTATGAATTCATTAATTTTTTTAATAAGGATTTCTGGTGAATCAGTTTGCATTTCGTCAACTTTTTTGCCGCTACGTTTTGGAGATGCACCTTGGGTGCTGTGACCCCTTTGTTCAATGTACTGAATAATTTCTTTCGTATTTCTATAGGAAACTCCTACATGAATATGACGTGCCTCGCTGTGGAGTTCTTTAAAACGGCCTGCAATTCCAACTCCATTTTCATGAATAGTTTGATGAATATCACCAATATACATTATTGCTTGTGTAGTTTGATCAACAAGATAATCAAATAGAGACAACTCATCTAATGAATAATTCTGAAATTCATCTACCAGAATGATATCAAATTGAATTTTGTTCGTACTCGTACTACGAGAAGGCTTTCCCATTTTGATCGTGTTTACTGTTTTTGTTTTTACAAAACCTTGTTTTTTTGTAGTATGTTCGCACGCAAGAGTAGTTAATTCAGCACGACTGTACGATTTTTTCTGTGAAAGATCAAGAACTTCTTTTATGAGTTCATCGTATGTTTCAATTTTTGCACGGTTAATACCAAGACTCGGCAAGAGTTCTTTAAAATATTCTTTTGATGATACGTCTTTTACCACCACTAAACTTTGTTTATGGTGAAATATTTTTTCATATAGTGGTATGAGTTTTAAGTACGCAATGCGGTGCAGTGCTAGAGTTGTTTTACCAGATCCAGCTGGCCCGGTGATGGTCATTTTCCCAAAGTAGGGAAGACGAATAATTTTATCTTGATAGCCTTCCATTCTGTCTACGATGTCTTTTAGTAAAAATGCTTTTTTATGCTCTTCAATTTCTTTCTGTAAAAGTACTTCTTTATGATGATCAGCAAATGTTTTAGATAAAAAGACTAATTCATTATTTCTTATTAATAAATCATATTTACTATCAACGGTAATGGTTCGCTTGTCACCACTGTGAACTTCATAGGTTTTAATTCCTGGGTCTTCAAAACGCAGTGCTCCAATAGGTGCCACCCACGAATACACATTACCTTCGGTAAGTGAAAACTTTCCAATTCTAATCGGCTTTGTGGTGTGGGTAAGAGGGTTAACAGAAATAAGTTCCGTAAAAAAGGGAACTTGTAGGATCTCTTCAAGTTCATGTTTGCGTTGTACTGCAGCAGTCATTTTGCTTCCAATTGCTTCGTCATCTCTGGCAAGTGAAAGTGTACGTTTAATGTCTGCCAAATATGAGGTGTCTAAATACTCAATTTCTGCTTGTGCTTTTTCTTTTACCTCAACTATCTGTTCACTAAAAATCTGAATTTCTTCAGCGTGTGATTGAGGTGAATTCATGGGAGTAAGTATAGTAAATTTACAGAAGGTGGGGTAGTATTGACATATTTATAATAAAATGTTATATAATTTTTATAAAATAACTTACAAAATTTAAATTTTTTAAAATGGAAAATAAAATAGTGGAAAACTCAAAAAAAATTATATTAAATGAAATTGTTAATGTAATTGAATCATATGATGAATTAAGGTTAGAGCGATTCGGCTTAGATGTGCCTATTGAAATTGTTGATAAGTTAAATGTATTTGATATTCATGAACAACTATACAAAAAAGAAATAAAACAGAGGAATTATTTCAGAATAATAAAATGGAGTAAGTTTTATTTAATGAATGATATTGGTTTGGTTGAATTACTATAGGCTTCCGATCACGATAAAATTGAACATAAGATTTTTGTAAATGCATACGGTTTAGATAACGAACAACAAGAGTGTTTTCAACTTAAAAATAGTTATTGCTCATCGTATGAATTTGGAGAATATGTATCAAAAAAAATATAAAATAATTATTAAAACCCCGAGCGTAGCTCGGGGTTTTAAAATGCTTACTTAAACGGAGTTGCAATAACAGCTTTATCTTTAAGCGCTTCTTCAATACGCAGAAGTTGATTATATTTTGCAATACGATCAGTTCGTGACGCTGATCCGGTTTTGATTTGTCCGGTTGAAAGCCCCACCACAAAGTCAGCAATGGTTGCATCTTCGGTTTCTCCTGAACGGTGAGAAATGATTGCGGTCATGCCATTTTTCTCAGCCAATTTAACAGCATTGATAGTTTCTGTTACGGTTCCAATTTGGTTAAGCTTAATAAGGATTGAGTTACATGCACCTATAGTAATTCCTTTTTGAAGTCTTTCAACATTGGTTACAAACAAATCGTCTCCAACGATTTGCACTTTTTTACCAAGTTTTTTAGTAAGGGTCACGTATCCATCCCAGTCATCTTCTGAAAGCGCATCTTCAATAGAAACGATAGGGTACTTCTTACACCACATTTCATACATTTCGATAATCTCATTG
>JAYVHO010000004.1:0-30890 GCA_043771175.1 bacterium
ATTCCGAAGAATGATGTGCTAAAAAGATTGGGTTTGACCCCGTAACGACTTGCGCTGAAAGACGCGCGGACGCATAGGTAGAGGAATCATTTCGTATGAGAATGACTGCTCCTATGTGTAAGATGCCATCGCCCTCACTTACGCATTCTGTGTAAGACGGGTGAAGATATAGTCTGTGCTCCTAGAAATAGGGGAAGAAACGACGAGAGGACCGGGATGAACTGACCTCTGGTCTATCGGTTGTCACGCCAGTGGCACTGCCGAGTAGCTATGTCGGGAATTGATAACTGCTGAAAGCATCTAAGCAGGAAGCAAACTTTAAGATGAGGTATCGTTTAGTCCCCTGAGAGATTATCAGGTTGATAGGTGTTAGGTGTACGTATGGTGACATACTAAGCCGAGACATACTAATTGGACTATCCTATTAGGAATTTTGTACATAAAGCTGCAAGTAATTTTACCGAACAACGTTGTTGTTGTCAGTTTTACGTTTATATTTAGTTGGATACGTTATAAATTTGTGGTTTTAAATCTGGTGATATGTCCCTGGGGAAACACCTGGTTACATTCCGCACCCAGAAGTTAAGCCTAGAGGAGCCAATGATACTCACATTGTGGGGAAAGTAGGTTGTCGCCAGGTTTAAGATCACAAATTTGTAAGAAAAAACACTCGAAAGAGTGTTTTTTCTTTGGTGTTTAATGGTATAATGGCACTATGTCATGGTCACTGATGGTTCGTATTAAAATTTTTCTCGTCATTATTTTATGTATAATTTCGGGATTTTTCTTGTTTAAAGGAGATAAAATTTCCAGCAAAATTGTTGGTAATCCGCCATGTTTAAAAGGAAGTCTTGAAGAACGTTGCTATGATGGCAAGGGTGTTAGCTTTGAGAATGTTGTATATACACAAGATGAAAAAAATAACCCAGTTTTGGTCTATCAAATCGTAAATTCACTTCCATTTGGTTACACCAAGGTAAATGTTACCTTTGATATCTATACAGAAACAGGATCTTTCCTGGAAACTATTCAAAAAGAACTTTCACTATTACCACTTACTGTCACGTCAGTTGTTTTGAATACCGCTCAAAATGTAACCACTCAACCACGAGTGATAATTCCTACCATTATCTCAAAGGGTAAACCAGAATTTATCAAAGGATCAAAAGATTTTAAAGCGTATACGGTGTCGTTATTTTCTGTGATAGATTCAAAATTCTCTCGCAATATAACTATTCCTATTCAATTTCACGGCTCTATTATTCCACCGACTCAAAATTTTAATGTGTTGATACAAGGGTTCTATCGCCAAAAAGAAGATCAAAATATTACTTTGGTGAGACGTACAACGGTGTTTTATCCACAAAAAGATATATCACAAACAATTATTACGACAGAAATCCCTCTTGATTTTACGGTAACTAATGTGTCTGTTTCTTGTGAGCAAGGGTGTTTGTCAATATGAAAGTACATAGTTTTGATAAAGTTCTTTTGGCGTGTGTTTTATTTTTAACATTAGTAAGTTTAATAACACTTCAATCTTTTAACGAGGCAAGTCAACTTTCTGTAGATTTTTTACGTCAACTGTTATATGTTGGTGTTGGAACACTTGCAGGACTTGTATTTTTTCATATTCATGAATCAACTCTTAGATCAAGTTGGGCAGTTATTACATTGTATGTTATTGCTGCGGGGATTTTGATTCTTTTAATACCTTTTGGAGCGGTAGTGAACGGTGCAAAAAGCTGGTTTCACTTGGGATTTTTCTCATTTCAACCCGCCGATTTGGCAAAATTTGCTCTTATTTTAATACTTTCAAAATTCCTTGCAAAACGTCATCAATCAATTAACTCACTAAAAACAATAGTAATTACTTTTATTTATACCTCTGTTTTATTTAGTCTTATATTTTTACAACCAGATTTTGGTTCATCTATCGTGCTTTTAGTGGTGTGGTTTGGAATGATTGTAAGTTCTGGGATTTCATTTAAGTACATTGCAAGTTTTTTTGCCGTTGGTGCCCTGTTGTTTATTATGCTGTGGAACTTTGTTTTTGTTCCATATCAAAAAGACAGAATCATGACATTTATTACGCCACTTTCAGACATCAGAGGCGCAGGTTACAATGCATATCAATCAACCATTGCTGTAGGTTCAGGTAAATTATTTGGAAAAGGAATAGGAAATGGAACACAATCTCGTCTTAATTTTTTGCCAGAACATAAAACAGATTTTATTTTTGCAAGTTTTTCAGAAGAGTGGGGGTTTGTTGGGTCAAGTTTGGTGGTATTTATTTGGGGGCTTTTATTATGGAGAATCTATATTATTTCCCGGTTTGCCAACAGTAATTTTGATTCATTGTTTGCTATTGGGTCATCTCTTTTTTTTGGATTTCATGCGATGGTAAATATTGGAATGAATGTGGGATTAGTTCCCGTAACGGGAATTACCTTGCCATTTATGAGTTTTGGAGGCTCACACCTTATTATTGAAGGTATTATTGTTGGAATATTGCTGAGAATTTCTCGGGATATTAAAGAATCCAAAGAATTGTATTTTGACCGATAATTGGGTAAAAGGTTACTTTTCATGAATTTTGAGGTATAGTGGTGATATGTTTTCATTTGTGAACACGCTCTTAAAGAAGTTCTCTCGCGGGATTGGAATTGATCTTGGTACTTCAAATTCTCTGGTTTATTTAGAAGGAGAAGGCATTATTATGCGAGAACCAACCATTATTGCTGTTAATAAAAAATCCCAACGAATTGTTGCTATTGGAAAAGAGGCAAAGGTAATGTTGGGAAAAACTCCTCCTCATATTGAAGTAATACGCCCATTAAAAGATGGTGTTATTTGGAATTTTGAAATAGCAGAAGAATTAGTTGGATATTATATTCAAGAAGCAAGCAAAAGAATCAAAAGTTTTTTTTATGTGACTCCTCGAGTGGTAGTTGGAGCGCCTGTTTCTGTAACATCTGTTCAAAATCAAGCATTGATTGATGTGATTTTACATACCGGTGCCAAGTTTGCGTACGTGGTTCCAGAACCTTTTGCGGCAGCAGTAGGAATGGACATTAATGTTTTGGAATCTTTTGGAATATGTGTTGTTGATATTGGAGGTGGAACTACTGATATTGCTCTTATTTCATTGGGTGGGATTGTTGTTGGGAAAAGCATACCTCATGCAGGTGATGAACTTACCAGTCTTATCCAAGAAACACTTCGTAGTAATTTTCAGTTGTATATAGGTGAATCAACCGCAGAAGAAATAAAAATAAAAATTGCTTCAATGAATGAAGATGACGAACTTATTTGTACAGCACGTGGACGAGATTTAGTAAGTGGGTTGCCACGTGAAATCTCAATTTCATCATCGGATGTTTACCCATGTGTATATTCAGTAGTAGAAAAAATAATTTTAACGCTTTCACAGGTGCTTCGTGATGCACCACCAGAACTTTCTCAAGATATTTTAAGTGGAGGAATTATTTTGGCAGGTGGAGGAGCCTATTTAAAAGGATTAAAAGAAATTATAGAATCAGAAATTGGTGTTACTGTTCATATTGATTCAAATCCTCTTGAGACGGTAATAAAAGGAATTGGAATTATTATTGAAAATTTTGATCAATATGAACCAGTTATAAAAAATTTCTATGGAACTTTTGAAGCGTAACAAAAAAAATGAATCGGATAATAAGCAATATAAAACCGCAGGGATAGTCCTTTTGGTGGTTTTTTTGGTGTTGTTTACTAATAATATAAAAGTTCAGTATGTCGTTTTTGAATTTAAAAGCATGATTACTCAAAAGAGTTTTGAAATAAAAAATAATAAAAGTGTCATGTTATCAAAACAAACACTTGCGTTAAATGAAGGAAATATTATTAAAGATCCACAAAGTTCTTTATTCCAAGAATATATTATTGAGTTTGCACAAGGTACTGCTATTAAAGAAAATGATTATGTGTTAAAAGATGGAGGACTTTTAGGGGTTGTAAAAAAAGTTAATAAAAATTTTGCGGTAGTTATTGATGTATCGCGTAGTAAAAATATCATAAAAGGAATGATTCCAAAAACAAGAGAAATCATAACACTGGAAGGCAGGGGTGACGGTGACTATTTTAGTGCAACACCTCGTGATTATGAGATTGAAGTAGGTGATAAAATATCATGGATTCGTGATCAAAATGTTCTTTTGGGTGAAGTGGTTGATATTCAATTTGATAGTCGGGATATTTATAAAAAAGTATATATTCGATCATATATTAACAATGCAGCTCTTGAAAAAGTTTTGCTTGTGTCTGAGCAAAATGTGTTCTAGTATTACTCTATGAAATTTGAAATCAATCACGAAACAGGAAAAAGAGGACGCATTGGGAAAATATCAACCCCACATGGTGATATTATAACTCCTGCATATGTTACCGTAGGCACCAAGGCAACGGTAAAATCTCTTTCTATTGAACAAATAAAGCAAACAAAATCTCAGGTAGTGCTGGCAAATACCTATCATTTATATCTTGAACCAGGAGAGAAAATTATTGAAAGTCATGGCGGTTTTGCACCATTTATGAAATGGGAAGGACCAACTATGACGGATTCTGGTGGGTTTCAGGTGTTTTCTCTTGGTGAGGCATTTGGAACAAACGTGTCAAAAGTTGCAAAAGGTGAGCCAGAAGTAATTGATTCAAAAAGAAATACTTCTACGCAAAAAATGGCAACCATTGATGAAGAAGGTGTAACCTTTAAGTCGTACAAAGATGGAAGTTCGCATCGATTTACACCAGAACGTAGTATGGAAATTCAGTGGACATTAGGTGCTGATATGATTTTTGCTTTTGATGAATGCACGAGCCCTCATGCATCTCATGAATATCAGATGCAAGCAATTCAAAGAACGCTCCGTTGGGGGGCGCGATGTTTAGATAGACATCAGGAGCTTGATACACAAAATATTCAAGCACTGTTTGGGGTGGTACAGGGTGGACGTCACGCTGATTTACGTGAATATTGTGCAAAAGAAATTGCAGCGTTGACAGGTAAACAAGGGAATCAATTTGATGGATTTGGAATTGGTGGATCTTTTAATAAAGATGATATGTTTACGGCAGTTTCATGGGTGAACGATAATTTACCAAAAGAAAAACCACGGCATTTGCTTGGTATTGGAGAACCAGGGGATATCTTAAAAGCTATGCAAGAAGGATGTGATTTATTTGATTGTGTTACTGCTTCTCGGATTGCTCGTAATGGAAACGCATATACACGCGGTGGGCAGATTAATCTTTTTAATGCTTCAATGCGAACGGACAATACGGTGCTTGAAAAGGGTTGCGGATGTTCGACATGTATCACAGGGTATACTCGTTCATACATTGCACATTTATTTCATAGTCATGAAATGTTGGCGGCACCTCTGGTAACCATGCATAATCTTTGGTTTATTAACAATTTAGTTGAAGAAGCGCGAAACGCAATGATGGAAAATACTCTTGAAACATACACTCAGGAATTTGAAAAGCGATTTTATTTAAAATAAAATATAAATATGTCAAGGTAATATATAGTAAGTATCAGGCGTCATATATACTATAACTATGAAATATACCATCAACATAACACGAATCATCATCTCGGTTGCACTTATTAGTGTGGTGGGATTTTTTAATAATAATCACGCAGAAGCGTTAAGTTATGCACCGTCCGCACCAATAATAACTTCAATTTCTCCACAATCGGGGGCAGTGGGAACAACAATAACACTTACCGGAACTGGTTTTACTAATTATTCATACCAGGTAGACGGAGGAACCAATAATAGAATTGTTTTTGGTTCACTGGGAAGTGAAAATAACCCAGTATATGACTTGATTCCAAATTCTGGTGGGTCGCTGACCTTTAAAGTTCCGGAAGGTAATTATATGAGTTGCTGGAACCCAAAAACTGGTCCAGCATGCAGAGTTCCTTCATATCTGACACAACCTGGTCAATATGATGTTTCTATTATCAATGCAAATGGTCAAAGTAATAAAGTAAGTTTTATAGTTACTGATGGCACGGGAGTGTCTGTAAAGCCACAAATCACCAGTCTTTCTGTTTCTTCTGGTAAAGTAAATACTCAAGTTACTGTTTACGGAACTGGTTTTACCAGAACGGGAAATGCTATAAAATTTGGAAACCAAGGAACAGAAAACAACCCAAAATATGTTCTTGATTCAAATGGCACATCAATAACTTTTAACGTTCCAGAAAGTAATTACTATTCATGTTGGAATCCAGTATCAGGTCCACAATGCAATGTTTCTGCAACTGCAACAGCGCCAGGTGTTTATAATATTAGCGTGATTAATAATGCCGGAGAAAGTAATAATGTTCAATTTACCGTAGTAGCTGAAGATATTACCCTTGACAGAGCAATTCCACAAATCATTACCCCAAACGGTGGAGAAAATTACATCGTTGGTCAAATTGTGCCAGTATACTTTAAATATGATACCAACATGTTTACCAGTGAATTTAAACATAATCTTACTCTTGAGTTACTTTATGAAAAGAAATATACCAATGGATCAATGACGCTTGAATATAGAATACCAAAAGTAATTGCATCAAATATTTCATTTAACAGCAATGATGTTTTGCACGACTGGAAAATTGATCCAAGTGATTATGCGGAAGGATATAACTATAAACTGCGCGCTACCGTAACTCGTTGCCCTGTGTCAGGTAAAACAAAGTGTGTTGATTACGTAGATGTATCAAATGCTGTATTTTCTATCTCACCATCATTAGTTGTAAATAGTCAAATTTTGATAGAATTTAACAATCAAACCCAAAACACTAGCGGGAGCGGTACTCTCTATCTTAGCAAAGGTGATTCAGTAAAATTTACTGCAAAAATCCCCGATGATCTTAAAAACACTTTTAATATAACACCACAATTTGAATGGGTTATTACCGACAGAACTGGATTTACAAAGTGTATCTATCCAAATTATTATACAGCACAATGTAAAGAAGCTCAGATGACGGTTGATAATGGTATAGCATATTATATAATAATTAAAAATGGTGTCAGTTACCGTTCAAATACTATCAATATTGTAAGACAAGATGACGTTTATGAAGAATGTACTGATGAAAAAGTATTTACTAAATATCTTTATCGTGGAATGAGAAATAATCAAGTAGAAGAACTTCAAGAACTTTTAGTTGAACTTGGTTTCTTAAAAAACTCAAACAGCATAGATGGAAATTTTGGACGAGGTACACGCAGTGCTGTTATGAAATTTCAAAGAACGTATGGTTTATATATTACCGGTACTGTTAATAGACAAACACGAGAAAAACTTAATGACATTATTGCTGATACTTGTGAACTAAAAAGATCAAATAATATATCAAATTAAATAATTAAAAGCATCCACTTGGGTGCTTTTTTGATATGCTAAAATAAAGATACTATGAAAAAACATTTTACATTGGTTCTTTCTCTGTTTTTATTACTAGGAGTTTTTGTTTCAAGTAACTTTGTGCACGCTGCAAATAATGACCCTGTTAATTGCGAAGCTTCACGTAATCAATACTTAGCAGATAATTTAGATGTTAAAGCAGCTGGCGCAGAACCATGGTCGCACTATAATTCTCATGGATATAAAGAAGGGCGAACATGGAGAAGTGATTTATGCAGTACGGTAGTGACATCTGTTACACCTAAAATAAATAGTATCTCACCCTCAATTGGTACTGTTGGAACAATGGTAACTATTAATGGCTCTGGCTTTGCTGTAACAGGAAACAAAATTAAATTTGGAAATCTTGGTTCAGAAAGTAATCCTGTATATAGCGTAAATTCTACCAGTGGTATGTCTCTCAGTTTTAAAGTGCCAGAAAGTAATTACTATTCATGTTGGAATCCAGTATCAGGTCCTCAATGTAACGTGCCTGCGGTAATGACGGCGCCTGGTAACTATGAAGTATCGGTAATTAATACAAATGGTGAAAGTAATAAAGTTACCTTTACTGTAATAAGTGAAACACAAAAAAATTCTCCAAAAATCACCGTACTTTCTCCATCATCAGGATTAGTTAATTCACAAGTAACTATTATTGGTGAAGGATTTATGCCAACAGGAAACAAAATTAAATTTGGAAACCTTGGATCAGAAAATAATCGTGAATATATTCTAAATTCTCAAAATGGTACTTCAATAAGTTTTAAAGTGCCAGTAAGTAATTACTATTCATGTTGGAATCCTATTTCGGGTCCACAATGTAGTGTTCCAGCAACATTGACAGTGCCAGGTGTATATGAAGTATCGGTAATTAATGCAAATGGTGAAAGTAATAAAGTTACCTACACCGTACTTTCTGAAACACAAACTACGCCAGATGTTTCAATTTATTCACCTATTCGTGGAGCTAGTTATATTAAAGGAAGTCAACAGCTCATTAAATTTAGATACTCAACGATTCGTCCATTTGATGAACCCTTTGATACAGCTACCTACCAGCTTGACCAGATAAACCCACAAGGAAATTATACAAAAGTAAAAGATTTGGGTACTTCATCAATTGCAGCTAATGATGTAATGTTTGAATGGCTCGTACCAACGGATCTTGTTGTAACAAATACCTATGCTATTTCTGTAAAAATTACTCAACAAACATCAGCAGGAGTATTCAAAACTTCAAATGCTGTGCACAGTGGAATATTCAATGTTATAAATAAAGAAGATCAACTTACCCCTGCAATGCATATTACGTCTGATAAAACTGACAAAAATGGAAATATAAATATTAAACCAAATGATAAGATTACCATTACCGCTACTTATAAAAACCTCGGAACCAAACAATACACTACCTATTGGTACACTGATAAATTTGAAATTGATGACTGTGTTCAATCATCTACAATAGCTGGTAATGTTTGGTCAATAACATGTCGTGCAGTAAAAGAAGGAGTTTCAAAATTCTATCTTTCACTTCAACAGGATGGAAAAACCTATAATTCAAATATTTTAGCTATTGTAGTTGGTGATGACGAAATTTCACCAACTGACGAATGTGATGAAGTAACATTTACCAAAACCCTCAAGATTGGATCACGAGGAGATGAAGTTGATGAACTACAATCAATCCTTGTTGATCTTAATATGATGGCAGAGCGGTATTCAAATGGCTATTTCGGAACTCGTACACGTACCGCACTAAAAAAATTCCAAAAACAAAATGGTATTTTACAAACAGGCCAAACTGACGCCAAGACCCGCGATGTTCTAAATGCTGTATGGAAGAAAATATGTCTTGAGCAAGACTATGCAGATGGGGAAGTATTAGGTGCTTCAATAAAAAGAACGGTTAAAAAAAATAATTCAAAAATTACCAATCAGAAAAAAGATACGATTAAGAAAACAAAGTAAAATACATGAAATTACTACAAAAAATATCAGTTGGAGCACTAATAATTTTGGGATTTGTTGGATTAGGGGTGAAGACTTCTTTTGCAGAAATTACCCAAAGAAATTTAGGGGCATTTAGTGTTTCTATCGATTCACAAGAAAAAGTTACCAGCCAAGTAGCGGAAAGTGGACCATATACTACTTTTATATTTCCCGATATTAATGCGGAAGTAATGATGTCAAGTAATATTAATTTTTATAAAAAAAATGGATTAAATACTGGATATATGATTTTTGTAAAAAAAGAAAAAATTGGTAGTTATGAGTTCAGTATATATAAACAGTTGTTTGAAAGTGTTATTGAGCTACCAGCTGCACCTGTTAGGTTAACCTATTACATAGAGGATCCTAGTAAAGGAATTGCATACCATATTATGGGTGAAAATGCAGTAGAGCTTGCAAAAACATTCAAGCTTAATTCAAAGATAAATACTTTTAGATATTTTTATCTTGATTTTAATCAAATAAATGGAGATAACTCTGGTGCAGCGCATCCACCATCATGCTATGATGCATTTACTTCAGTCGTGCGAACAGGACCATATACCACAGGTACCGCAAAGCAAGCACTTAATAGCTTAATTTCAAACACAAGAGTTTCAGATCTTGAATCAGAGTTTTCATGGGTGAGTGGCGAGACAAATACGTTCACATTTATTGGTAAAAAATCAATCATTAAATCACTTACCATTAAAAACAAAATTGCATACGTAGATTTCAAAAAGCTGGAACTATTGGATGAGGATATAAGTATTGGAAACTGTAAATCTGTTTCTCTCTTAAAGGAACAAATCACCCGAACCCTTACACAATTTCCAACTATTAAAGATGTAAAAATTACGATTAATGGAGTAAGTTTTGAGAAGTATTTTAAAACAAAACAGATAACAGAGAGTATTGATTGGGGACAGGTGGATTCAAAAGTTTTAAATAACCTTATTCTAAATCAGTTAGTTGTTCAAGGTACTGATGCTCCAAACTTGCCAGTAACACTTGCGTTAAATCAGGTTCTTGATGTAAATGGTGATGGTACTAAGGATTCAATGTGGACAACCGAAGGAAACGATCTGTATTATGTATTTTTGAATATTGATGGTAAACCAAAAATCGCGACATCTCGCTATGACACTAATACGTCACTTTTAACACTAGAGTCTGTTGGAAGAATGCAGTACAGTTATTACTTTAAGTTCGAACCTACGTTAAAAAGTTTCTATCAAGTGAGAAATTCAGGAAAAACAGAAGCAAATATAGATAATAATATTTGGATCAACTGTGAAGTAAATGGATATACCTGGAATGAAACAACAAAAGTGTTTGGGTTAAATAATTCCTACTCGCAAAATTTAAGAAATAAGATTTGTAAATAATGATAGAAATTATGGGGTCAAAATTATGAATTATGGGGTCAGGCACCGAGATTTTGTATATTCTGTCAAGTCTTGATGAAAAACAGAAAACTTTGGTGCCTGACCCCTAATTTTCTGACCCCTAATTTTCTAACGAAATGAATATCATAAAGAATTTATTTACTAGTATTCTATTGTTTACTACTTTATTATTTGCGGGATCTTTTGTTATTAATAATAACGCTGAGGCGGGTGATATTCCATATATTTGGCGTGACTACGGGAATTTTTCAATTCGTGGTGAAAAAGATAATTTCAATATTATTAAAACAGTAAAGGGGGGTTGTATAACTTATACTTTTAACTTAAATCAAATCGATGAATGTGATCAAGATTCAAACGATTGGTTAAAATTAAAACCTGATGATACTGATTATCTGTATAATGAAGTTATCGGTGAAAATACTTATGAAGTTTACAAGTTGTTACAAGAGTGTAATATCGCACCTTGCGCGCCCAACAGAGCATATTTTGTTTTGGTAAATAATAAATCATATGTAGTAAAGGGGATTAATATTAGTGATCTTCAAAATGGTAATATTAAATTTAATAAATCACCTATAAAAACTGAGATAAAAAAATCTCAGGCTTGCATTAGTTCAGAAGAGGTTCCAAGTATATATCTTAAGATCGGCATGAAGAGAGTAGAAGTTTTATATCTTCATTTATTGTTAATTGCTGAAAAGTTATTAAACCCATATGATTTAAAAAATATCGACGGCGATGAATTTGAAAAAGCAACAGAAACTGCACTTAAAAAATATCAGAAAAAAAATTCACTCAAACAAACAGGCAAATTTGATAATGCAACGAAAAAGAGATTTATTAAGGAAATTAAGACAAAAGGTATATGTAGACCAAAGAATTAATAATATTCAAAATTACTACAGATTATTAAAAAAAGAAGTATAATTGCAGCTGCTCTGATTGCCTGTGATGAAATCTGTGGAATATTTTATGCGTACCGTAAAATGAATCCAATCCCATTTACTGACATTAAAGTTTCTTCAATTATGAAGAAATTAAAAGATAAAAGCTTTGCACCAAATATCAAACGTGAAGATATTGAATATGGATGTGAAAAGTTGGTTGTTATGGTAGAAGAACGTGTAAAAAATTTGATAATATTTTTTGATAATCTTGAATAAAACCCATAAATTTGGTACTCTGTAAAGATGGAACAAAAGTCAGCAAAAAAGAAGAATGAATTAGTAATTTATCAAGCCGCAAATGGAGCAGTAGAACTGAAGGGTGATTTTCAAGGTGAGACGATTTGGGCTACACAGGTTGATCTTGTTACTATCTTTGATATAGATCAGTCAGTTGTTTCAAGGCATATAAAAAGAATATTTGAAGATGCTGAATTGGATAAAAAAAGCAATATGCAAAAAATGCATATTGCTAATTCGGATAAATAAGAAAATAGTATGCAACACAACCCCTTCAAATTAAAAAGTAACTACAAACCCGCAGGAGATCAACCAGAGGCTATCAAAGATTTAGTAGACGGATTACGTGATGGCCTGGCTCGTCAGACACTTCTGGGAGTTACGGGGTCAGGTAAAACATTTACCGTGGCAAATGTTATACAGCAAGTTCAGCTGCCGACTCTGGTAATTGCCCATAATAAAACGCTTGCGGCACAGTTGGCACAAGAGTACAAAGAATTCTTTCCAGAAAATGAAGTTCACTACTTTGTAAGTTATTATGATTATTATCAACCAGAAGCATACATGGCAGCCAGTGACACTTATATTGAAAAAGATTCACAAATCAATGAAGAGATTGACCGTCTTCGTCATGCATCAACGCAATCACTTCTAACACGCAGTGACGTAATTATTGTTGCGTCAGTATCATGTATTTATGGACTTGGGTCACCAGAAGAATATAAACAGCAATATAAAACGATAAAAGTTGGTGACACTATTTCACGGATGGATATTTTGACATATCTCATTCGTGTTCATTATGAGCGTACCAATTTAGATTTAAAGCCAGGACATTTTAGGGCAATTGGAGCCAAACTTGAAATCATGCCCATGTCAGAAAAAATAATTTATGCCATTACGTGGATGGGATCAAAGATTGCAGAAGTGCTGGTAATTGATCCGGTTTCTTCTTCAATTGTGAGAGTTCCTGAATCGGTAGTTATATTTCCTGCAAAACATTATTTGGTAGCAGAAGAAGAACGCAACCGTGCACTAATAGCTATTGATGAAGAAATGAAAGCACGTGTTGAGGAATTACTCGCAGATGGAAAATTACTTGAAGCAGAACGTATTAAGCGCAGAACCACTTACGATATGGCAATGATTCGTGAGTTTGGGTTTTGTCAGGGTGTAGAAAACTATTCGCGTCATCTTTCTGGAAAGTTGGCAGGGGAAGCGCCAGAAACTCTTATTTCATATTTTCCACGTGATAAAGATGGTAATCCACAGTTTTTAACGGTGATTGATGAATCTCATGTAACCATTCCACAAATTCGTGGAATGTATGGAGGAGACCGATCACGAAAAGAATCGTTAGTTGAGTACGGATTTAGATTGCCGTCTGCAATGGACAATAGACCATACCGATTTGAAGAATTTGATAAAGCAATAGGCCAGTGTTTATATGTTTCAGCTACCCCTGGACCGTATGAAAAGGAACATTCAGATAAAATTGCCAATCAATTAATCAGACCAACGGGACTCCTTGATCCATTACTTGAGGTGCGACCAATTGATGAAAAAGATGATTACAAAGGACAAATTCATAATTTTATTGATGAGGCAACGATAGAAATTGCAAAAGGAAATAGGGTACTGGCAACAACGCTGACTAAAAAGATGGCGGAAGATTTGTCAATTTATTTAAAGGATAAAAAAATGAAGGCTGAATATTTGCATAGTGATATTCAAACCATTGAACGTATTGAAATTCTTTCACGCCTGCGTAGGGGAGAGATTGATTGCTTGGTAGGAGTAAACCTCTTAAGAGAAGGACTTGATCTTCCCGAGGTAACACTGATTGGAATTTTAGATGCAGACAAAGAAGGGTTTTTGCGAAGTGAAACGGCTCTGATTCAGGTGATTGGACGTGCGGCACGCAACAGCGATGGGCGAGTAATTTTATACGCCAATCATATTACGGGATCCATGGAGAGAGCAATTTTTGAAACTCGTAGACGTAGATTAATTCAAGAAGAACACAATACTAAACATGGCATCACACCAACCACGATTAAAAAATCTATCAATGATATTACTGATAAATTAAAGAGTGAGCGTGATAAAGCATTAACCAGAGAACTAGAAGAGGATGTAAAAGTATATGGAGGAAACATTGAAGAATTAATCGCATTTAAATCACAGCAAATGGATGAAGCAGTAGAACAGCTTGATTTTGAAACGGCGGCGATGATGCGTGATGAAATTGCTATAATTAAAGCTAAAATGACAGGAGCGGACACAACTCAACTTACTAAAAAATTAGGACGTTCAAAACGTAACGCTGATGATGGAATTAAGAAGGCAGGACCAAAGAAAATAAAAGGAATGAGGTAAATTAAAAATCTCACATTGCAAAACAATGTGAGATTTTTTAAAGAGAGATTTTAAAATTGTGGGGTACTATTATATTTTAATCCAACAAAGAAACCTTTTTGATGAGCTGTGAAGTTCCATCCGCCATTAACAGAAACCAAAAAATGTTTAGTAATGTGTGATTGAACACGCAAACCGGTGACTTGGAATGCTTGAGAATAAAATCCATAACCAAAGCGTTCCGTTGGTTTAAAAATAAATTCTGCAATATACCAATATTTTTTGAAGAGTCCATATTCTGCAAGAATATACCAATCTTTTCTGGGAAACATATTTCCCGTGGCAGAGTAATATCCAGACCAGTATCCAGCAATGCGTGGACTTAACTTCATATCTGTTGATGATGGATATGCTTGCAGTCCAGCGTACCACCCATGTTCGCTGTAAATTGATTTTCCAGGAAGTGAATAGTAATATCTACCAACAAGAATCTTACTGGTAAATGTTGATGTTGTCAGACTTTTGAATTCAGGGTCGTTTCCATCTTCAAATTTTGACATGTATAAAATACTAAGACCATGTCGGTGGTAAGGGGTTTTGTGAGTTTGTTTGATGGTGGCCCACAACAAAGCAGAATTTGATGTCGGCAGGGAATTGCTCATAGTGGTGGCACCCTGAAGTTCTATCATTGTTTGAGAAAATACAGATAATGAGGACATTATCAACAGCAATAGGGTAATTCTTTTCATTTTGTATAAGTTTTAGTAAGAAAATTTATAATTATATTAATACAGTTGTGAGTATTTGTCAATATTTTGTCAGGCATAGTTGACAAATCAGTAAAATAGTGTAAATATTAAGTAAACTAAAATTTAAAAACTTTTTACTACTATGGAAAAATTTAAAATTTCTCAAAGAGGTATTGAAGTGTCTGTTTATAATGGTAAAAAAAGAAGGACAAAAACCTATGAGGTCTTTGAAGTCACTATTGCCGTTGAACTTTCAAGTGAGGATGTTCGGGTTCTGACCCTCTCAGATATTCAAAAGTTTATGAATAAGCACAAAGCAAAATTTAAAGGTACACCTGGTATAGAAGAATACTTAAAAGTAGCACCAATTGAGAAAATATCAAAAAGGCCACTTTATTTATTGAGTGAAGAGCATTATGCACCCATTAAGAATATTTCAGTGAATGTGCCTTCGTTTAATGTAACCTTCGTTACAAACTTTCATAAAGAGATGATTGGGCAACAATTCAAAGTACAAAATGCATTGTTCTCAAAGTTTGATAAAAAACAGGTATTTTTGTTATTCAAAACAAAACCCAAAGAAACTCCCATGTAGGAGTTTTTTTATTGATAAAAAATGAATATCAGGTACACTTTACTAATGGCAAAGAAAATCATAGAAATCAAAAAAGAACCCTTAAATAAGATTATTGTAAAGGGTGCACGTACGCACAATTTAAAAAATATCAATGTAGAAATGCCGCGTGGCAAGATGATTGCTATAACGGGAAAGTCAGGATCAGGAAAGTCATCGCTGGCATTTGATACTATCTTTGCAGAAGGACAACGCAGATATGTTGAGTCTTTATCTGCATATGCACGACAATTTTTACAACAAATGCAGCGGCCCGATGTGGATGAAATCAGTGGACTTTCACCAGCTATATCTATTGATCAGAAATCCAGATCAGGAAACCCTCGTTCCACGGTGGCAACTATTACAGAAATTTATGATTATCTGAGAGTATTATACGCAAGGGTTGGTAAGCCGTATTCTCCAATTTCTGGTCATGAAATCAGAAGAATGTCTAATGATGAAATTGTCGCGAGTATTATTGAAACTATTAAAAAAGAATTAGATAGTAAATCAGGAAAAGAAATCTTAGGGGTTCCACTGTCTGATGCTCAAGTTGCTATTTTGGCACCAGTAGTACGCGGACGTAAAGGCGAGTATTTTCAACTGCTGTATGATTATTTGGGAAAGGGATATTCCTTTGCTTATATTGATGGTGTTCAAAAAAGTTTACGTGAACGTATCGAGCTAACAAAAACCAAACCGCATGACATTGATATCGTCAGTGACGTGGTGGATGTTAATGATTTGAAAGGAAATGAAAAAGAATTTTTAATGCGCGTGAGAGAGGCATTGGAGCGTGCTATAGAAGAAACCGATGGACTCGTAAAAATTATTATTGGTAAATTAGACGGAGATGCAACACAAAAAAAAGAAACAACGTTTTCTGCAAAATTGGTGTGTCCAGAAGACGGATTTTCTTTTCCAGAAATAGAACCTCGGTTATTTTCATTCAATAGTCCATATGGTGCGTGTCCTGAATGTCATGGACTAGGGAGAAAGAATTTATTTGGAAATGAACACGATGAAGACTGTAAGGTATGTCGTGGTGCGCGTCTACGTAATGAATCATTGTTTGTGTTATTGGGTGATCATGTTCAGTATCAAAAATTAGAAGATACATTATTAAAATACGAACAATTTAATCCAGAACAAAAACCAAAATGGCATAAGCCAGGAATCAACATTTTTGATTTTACGAACCTTTCGGTAGAAGAGGCACATGACTTTGTGCTTTCTCTTGAACTTTCAAAAAAAGATGAAGAAATTGCAGCACCACTTTTAAATGAAATAGAATCACGACTTCAATTTTTACTTGACGTGGGACTTGAATATCTGACACTTAATCGCCGCGCCAACACATTATCTGGTGGAGAAGCACAGCGTATACGTTTGGCATCACAGCTTGGTTCAAAGCTCGTGGGTGCTTTATATGTTTTAGATGAACCAACCATTGGGCTTCATCAGCGAGATAACGAAAAACTTATAAAAACACTTACTAATTTGAGAGATTTAGGAAATACTATTATCGTAGTAGAACACGATGAAGACACGGTATTTGCTTCTGATTATATTATTGATATTGGACCTGGTGCTGGAGTTCATGGTGGGCAGGTTGTGGCAATGGGGGATTTACAACCATTTTTAGATGCCAAAACAAATATTACTAACTCATTAACCTTGGCGTATTTGCGAGGAGAAGAATCTATTCCCGTTCCAGAAAAACGCAGAAGTAACGACAAAGGAAAAATTTCAATCAAGGGTGGAAAACTACATAATATTAAAAAACTTACCGTAGATGTTCCCATGGGGCGACTGGTAACCATTACTGGAGTTTCTGGTTCAGGAAAATCAACATTTATGTATGATCTTTTATACAAAAATTTACAAAACAGATATGATAGAAAATACCGAAGCGTAAAAGCAGTGAATGTAGAAGAGTTTATTGGCGACAACGGAATTGACCGTGTGGTTATGGTTGATCAGTCACAAATTGGCCGCACACCACGCAGTAACCCTGCAACTTATACGGGTGCGTGGACGTTTATTCGTGACCTGTACGCTCATACTGAAGAGGCTAAAGTGCGAGGATGGAAACCAAATAGATTTTCTTTTAATGTAAAAGGAGGACGCTGTGAGACGTGCGAAGGACGCGGTCAGATTGCCGTTGAAATGCACTTTTTACCAACCGTGTATGTTGAATGTGATATTTGTGCCGGAAAACGTTTTGATAAAGAAACATTAAAGGTAAAATATAAAGGAAAAAATGTTCACGATATTTTGGAGATGACCGTTGAAGAGGCATATGAATTCTTTAAAGATATTCCTGCTATTGCTGATAGAATGAGAACCATGATTGATGTGGGATTGCCATATATTAAACTGGGTCAAACAGCCAATACATTGTCTGGCGGAGAATCACAGCGTATTAAAATTGCATCAGAATTATATTTACCGATGACACAAAAATCAATTTATTTATTAGATGAACCAACGGTGGGTCTTCACTTTGATGACGTAAAGATTTTAATTGGAATTTTAAATAGATTAGTAGAGCGTGGAAATTCGGTAATTTTAATTGAACATAATTTAGACGTTATTAAATGTTCAGATTATTTAATTGACTTTGGACCAGAAGGAGGAACCGGTGGTGGGCATATTATTGCCAAAGGAACTCCAGAAGAGGTGGCAATGGTAGATAAATCATATACGGGGAAATATCTCAAGAAACTCTTGAAAAAGAAGAAATAACTTCCCTTGACATACTTTATAGGTATGATACTATATGCAAAACTAATCACGATTATTATGCCAAACGTAAGTAAACAAAAAATCACCCTTTCCGTAAAACCGCGAGATCTTGGAAAAAAGATTATGAGCGATTTAAAAGACCGCGCCAAGTATGTTCTTTCAGAACGATTTGGTTTGGACACTGGTAAAAAAAGAACACTTGAATCTATTGGTCAAGAATATGGAATTACTCGTGAACGTGTTCGTCAAATAGAAAACGCCGCAATTGCTTCAATTCGTAAATCATCACGATTTGACGACGCAGAAGTTATATTCAAGGAATTAAAAGCAATTATTGATAGTCTTGGTGGTATTGTTTCTGAAGAAGAAATTCTTTCATACTTTGATTATGATGAATTGGCACAAAATCATGTTCTATTCTTTTTAACGCTTGGTGATGATTTTTCATACCAAAAAGAAAACCCTAACTTTAAACAACGATGGATTACCTATAACGATGTAGCTGACGTAGTTCATAAAATTTTAGAAGATCTTCACGCTTCTGTTGATCACAGTGATTTGGTACACGAAGATGAACTTCTTAAAAAGATTGTTTCTCATGATATGATCAAACAAGTTGAAAAAATTGCATCGTCTCCAGAAACTATTAAACGATGGTTGTTGCTTTCAAATTTTCTTTCTAAAAATCCC
Source organism: bacterium (assembly GCA_043771175.1). Taxonomy (GTDB): domain Bacteria; phylum Patescibacteriota; class Minisyncoccia; order Phycocordibacterales; family UBA1006; genus DASWYC01. Next base: position 19,202 of record JAYVHO010000004.1, read on the forward strand.
ATTGGAGAATGGGGACATGCAGGTTCACCAAATATTAAACTTCGTGGAGTTCGAGATCATGCATTTTTAGTGATGCGTCGTCATGGATCTCCAATGCACTTTAGAGAAGTTGCAGAATCAATTCTTAAAGTATTTGGTAAAAAAGTGAACATTGCCACTACTCACAATGAACTTATTAAAGATGATAGATTTGTATTGGTAGGGCGAGGTTTTTATGCACTTTCTGATTGGGGATATACCACAGGAGTAGTAAGAGATGTTATCAAAGAAGTGCTTGACCGAGAAGGGCCACTTACTAAAGATGAAGTTATTGATAAAGTTTTGAAAGAACGTTATCTCAAAAAAAATACCGTGATTGTAAATCTTCAAAATATAAAATATTTTAAGAAAGACAAAGATGGTAAATATACCGCAGTTGCATAATGCCCGTCATCCCGTTGTATAACGGGAACCAGGCGAATAAAAAACTACAGCGCAAGCTGTGGTTTTTATTGTCCGTCATCCCGCCGCTAGCGGGATCCATTAAAATGTCCGACACCTGGATCCCGTTATACAACGGGATGACGGACATGCAGGATAGGTAGAAATAAATGATACAATATATCTAATTATGGAAATTTACGATTTTTTTGATTTCATGCTTAAATATATTTGGATCGGGTGGCCACTATGGTTTCCGGTGCTTCTTGGTTTGGTGGCGTGGCAATTTTGGTTTTTTTATATTCGATTTAACTATCATAGAGGATTAAAATGGACATTACTGTATATAAAAATCCCCAAAGCAATGTCTCGTTCACCACTTGCTATGGAAATGATTTTAAATGCACTTTATCAAACAGGTGGAACGGGTGCATGGCATCAGCGGTGGTGGGATGGAAAATTACGAGCGTATCATTCACTTGAAATTGTTTCCATAGAAGGCAAAATTTATTTTGTAATCAGAACAGAATCTCGTTTTGCAAACCTTATAAAAAGTTATGTGTATTCACAATATCCTCAAGCTGAAATCACCGAAGGTGATGATTATACTAAACATGTATTACCTCCTCATGAAAAAGATTCACCATATACTGGTTCAAATTTCAAAACTATTGGTGCAGAATTTGTTTTAAAGAAAGATGATTTTTTACCTATTCCAACGTACATTGACTATGGGCTTGAAAAGGTAACTAAAGATAGTAAAGATTTGGCTATTGACCCGCTAGCCCCCATGCTGGAATATATGGGATCAATGAGTATCGGCGAACAATTATGGTTTCAAATTATTATCCGACCTGATTCAAACAGATATGCAAAAGAGGGCGGGTTGGGACTTCAGCAAGGTTGGAAAGATGAGTATAAAAGTGGATTTGAAAAGGTGGCAAAAGTGCTTTTGGCAGATCCATTTGATAAAGAGAAAATGGTAGCAAGAAATGCTATTAGTGAAACCAATAAAAATGCACTTGAATCTATAGAACGTAATGCTCAGAAATTTGGATTTGATACCGGAGTAAGATTGCTGTATGTTCATAATAATGAAAAACAGCGAGGAGATGTGCCTGCGTTTGTAAGTGGTTTGTTTCGACAATTTGCAGCGGTGAATGGAAATTTAAATGAATTTAAGATGCAGAATCCAAATTTTGGAAATGATAACCCGTGGGATGATTCGTGGAATTTCTTGAAGGGTGACCCAACCATTGAAAAAAAGAGAATTAAAATGTTTAAAAAATACGTCGCTCGTGCGTGGTTTTTTCACCCATATATTGAAAAACCATTTATTTTAACTACAGAAGAATTAGCTACTATCTTTCACTTCCCAGGAGAACATATACAAACACCAAGCTTTGAACGTGTTCAAACCAAAACGTTTGAACCACCGGCAAATCTTCCGTCATAGCTTGCTTCGCCTATTGTCCGTCACTGCACCACAAGCAGCAGTCCAGCGGCTGGGATCCCGCTAGTGGCGGGATGACGTACAGCTTACCCTTGAAAAAACTCAAAAAATAGCTACAATGGTACCTATGAACGATTTTGTTATTATCCTCTTCTATAAATATGTACATATAGAAAACCCTGACGCAGAAATGAAATGGCATCGGGAAATATGTGAAAAGCTTGCTTTAAAAGGCAGAGTTATTGTCTCAGAAGAAGGTATTAATGCCACACTAGAAGGTACCAAAGAAAACCTTGATGCATATATTGAAAAACTCAAAGAAAAAGAAATCTATCATGGAATTGATTTTAAATTCTCTGTAGGGGTAGGAGATGCATTTCCAAAACTTAAAGTAAAAAATAGAAAAGAAATTGTTACCTCTGGATTTGGTGATAATATTGATCCAACTAAAGATACTGGCACCTATCTTGATCCAGAAGAATTTCATAAATGGTATGAACAAGGAGAAGATTTTGTGGTCATTGATATGCGCAATGCCAATGAGATTGTTTCAGGAAAATTTGATAAAACTATTGATCCAGGACTAACTCACTTTAGAGATCTTAATCACAAGATAGATGATTTGATGATTCACAAAGATAAAAAAATTGTAACGGTATGCACTGGAGGAGTTCGTTGCGAAAAAGCATCAGCTTTTTTAAAAGCTCACGGATTTAACGATGTGTATCAACTTCATGGAGGAATGCATGTTTATATGGAAAAATTCCCTGAAGGGTTTTTTAAAGGTGTATTATATGTGTTTGATAACCGTCACACCATGACCACTGCTGATGCTCCAGAAATTATTAGTGTTTGTCACGGATGCAGTAATCCGTCAGTGCGATATCAGGATTGTTATAACGCGTTCTGTGGTATGCATCTTATTGTTTGCGAGGATTGTGCTGACAAAGAAATACTCTGCAAATCTGATTGTCCCCAAATAAATACCAAAGAGTCAAAAATAGAAGAACAAAAATAAAACCCTTTTGGGTTTTATTTTTTTAAATCTCGGTAATTTTATAACTATTTGGTGCCTGTGTTAGGTAGTCTTCTAAAATATTTTTTGGTAGTAATCCTTTTTGTGCACCAATGTGCTGAACCACATTCATGGAATTAATAGGAGCACGAATAAATGCATCATGATGTGAAAACCCCAGTGTCAAATAACTGGCAAAAGTAGAAGCAAATGCGTCACCGGCACCGGTGCGTTCTACGGGTGGGGCAATATCAGGATACATGGGGCAAAAGTTTATCATTCCACCATGCGACATATACGCACCAGCTGGGCCGTCAGTGATAATCACGGTTGGTGGTCCATAGGTACACAAAACAGCTAAGAGTTTTTTAATATCAGTACTATGTGGAAGCTGAGTAATTAATTCTGCTTCTTCTTTATTTAAAATCAATATCGAACAATGTTGATACAAAGGTTTAATTTCTGGTGTGTGAGCATTTTTAAGTTGATAGGTGCCAGGTTGAAATACCAATAATGTTTCAGGATTATGTTTAAGATATGAAAGAAGCTTTGGATAAATAATTGTGGCGTCTTCTGATAAAGAAGAAAGATAAATAGTTTTTGCCGTAATGCCTGGTAAGCTGTCAATAAGTTCTAAATAATGATATTTATTATGATGAACCAAAATTGTTCGCTCTGCTTGAAATGAAAGTACATAGTGGTGATTGGTAGGCAAGTCACTATATGTAATGTATGACGTGATGGATTCATTTTGTAAAGATTCTTTACAATTATTTCCATTAATGTCGTCTCCGATGATTCCAAAAAATGTCGTAGAAAGTGTAAGGCGCGCTGCTGCAACCGCAGCGTTGGCAGAATTTCCCACCCCCGCAACATACGTGGCTTTATTAAATGGGATTTTATCTGCAAACTTCATGGAAAGAATTTTACCAGATTCACCTTCCGAAATTTTTGCCTGTGTAAGTTCAATAAACGTATCACATACAATATCTCCAATTGCTACAAAGTCGTAATTCATAAAAATAGTATAACACTTACAAGATTTCTTTTTGTTATACTATACCCATGAAATTAATAACGTACATCAAAGAAGCGCAAAAAAACAAAAAAGCAATCTGGCATTTTAATGTAGGAGGATTTGAACAATGGTTAGGAATTTATGAAGCAGTCAAACAAACGAAAGATCCCGTGATTGTGGCAACATCAGAAGGAGAATCAACCTATGTCAGTAGTAAACTTTTGCGCCAATTAGTAAATTTGGCACAATCAGAAGGGCTTCCAATATTTTTAGGAGCAGATCATAGAAAATCAACAGAAAGCGTAGAAGAAGCATTATCTGGAAATGTTGATGCTATCGTGCTGGATGCCAGCAAACATGGATATGATGACAACGTGATGTTTGTAAAAAAAATGAACGATCTTTGTAAAAAAAGAAATCCAGAGATACTCACAGAAGGAGAGCTGGGGTTTATTGGAGCGTCTTCAGAAATTCATGCAATGTTTGATGAGTCACTCATTAAAAATCTTCCGAGTGTAGAAATGATTAATAAATTTATATATGAAACAGGGATTAATTTAGTGGCTCCTGCGCTGGGAACTATTCACGGCATTGTACAAGGAGGGAATCCTGCTATTGACATAGATCATATAAAAAAAATCTGTGAAGAGGTTTCTGTGCCGGTGGTTCTGCATGGTGGTTCTGGTGTGGCCATGAATGTGCTGCAAGAGATTCGCCACTGCGGAGTTTCTGTAATTCATATTAATACCGATATTCGTGTTACAATGCGCAGCGCTCTTGAAAAATCTCTTATTGAGCATACGGATATGGCTCCGTATAAATATTTATTGCCGGTGGCTGAGGCGGTGAAATTAAAAGTTTTGGAATTTATGAATCTATAATATGATGTATACATTTTTAACACAACATAATTTTGATATTGATTGTTCAGATGAGACAAAAAAAATATATAGTCATGATGCTAGTATTTGTGAAGTAGTACCACAGTGCGTAGTATTTCCGAAAAATTCTGAAGAAATTTCATTACTTATTAATTTGGTAAATGAATACAAAAAAACATTTCCATCACTTTCATTAACCATGAGAAGCAGAGGCACATGTATGTCAGGTGGATCTTTAAATGATTCAATTATTGTAGATACTACAAAATATATGGATCATGTTGGTGAGGTGAATAATTTTTCAATTATCACACAACCAGGTGCTTTTTATAAACATATGGAAGAAAAAACACTGCAACGTGGTATGGTAATGCCGGCATTTACCGCGTCAAAAAATCTTTGCGGAACAGGTGGAATGTTTGCTAATAATTGTGCAGGAGAACAAACATTAAAATTTGGTAAGGCTCAAAATTGGATACTGCAAACCAAATTTATAGGCGTAGATACTGTTGAAAGAATGGTAAAACCATTAACACGAGGTGAACTTGGAAAACTTATGACTGAAGATTCTTGGTGGGGAAATGTGAATAGAAATCTTTTTGAGTTAATTATGGAACACGATTATATTATTAAAAAAAATATTCCAAAAGTAAGTAAAAATTCTGCGGGATATAACATATGGGATATATGGAATGAACAAACAGGTGTGTGGGATATTAATAAATTATTATGTGGGTCTCAAGGAACATTGGGAGTTACTTCAGAAATTACCTGGAAGTTGCATAATGTTGAACCAGAAACTGCGATGGTGGTAGTGTTTTTGAAGTCATTAGATGATGTGCCATCTGCGGTAAATATGATAAAGAAATATCAGCCAAATTCTATTGAATCGTATGACGATACCAGTTTTAGTTTAGCGCTAAAATACTGGAAAGATTTTATAGAAAGCATGGGTCTGTGGGGTGCCATAAAACTTGGACTGCGGTTTATTCCAGAACTTATACGTATTGCACATAGTGGACTTCCAAAATTTGTACTGGTGGTAGAATTACAAGGTAATGATAAAAAAATATTACATGGAAAAGCAGTTGAAATTTCAAATGAATTAGATGTCCATGGACATGAAACCAGAATCCCAACAAGTGAAGGAGATAAAGAAAAGTATTGGAGAATCAGACGTGAAAGTTTTAATCTCTTGCGTAAACATTTACATGGAACCAGAACCGCACCATTTATAGATGACACGGTGGTAAACGTAGAATTTTTACCACAATATATGAAAGAGTTGCGTGCGATATTAGATGAATACCAACTTCAGTACACCATCGCAGGTCATGCAGGAAATGGAAATTTTCACATCATACCGCTTATGGATTTTAAAGATTATCATACATTGGAAGTTATTAAAAAAGTTTCTGACAAAATATTTTCATTGGTTAAAAAATATGGCGGAACCACAACGGGTGAACATAATGATGGTTTAATCAGGACGCCCTATTTAAATTATGTATTTGATAACGATATGTTAGAACTGTTTAAAAAAGTAAAAATGCTATTTGATCCTCATAACATTTTTAACCCTCGCAAAAAGGTTGGAGGCAGTAAAGAATATTTATATGAACATATTGTGAAAACAAGTTAAATAAAAAAGTCTTATGAATATTCATAAGACTTTTTGACTACTCATTTATTTGGAGTAATTTTAGATAAAATACATTTTTTATATTATGGGGACTTAATTCACTTTGTGGGAGTAAATTCATAAATTCCATAACGTCACGAACAGAAAGAGCACTAGATCTACATGAAAAAATTCTTATAATTGTCTTGATGTTTATTTCTCCATGCTCTGTCTTGTCTAATTCTTTAAGCCTTTTTACAATAAATGATGCTGGTATATTATATGTTTCTTCTCCCAGTAGACTGCCATTAATATCAATAACTGGATTTTTTAAACCACTGATTATTTTTATGGTCAGTGAGTTAGTGTCTTCGTTCTTAAAACAAGAATTTTCTAAAAGCTTACCTATGGTAATTTTTTCGGTACAAACAGTAAGAATCTTGCTTACTTGATATGAATCATAAGGTTCATAAGTATTTGCTATAATTTCATTGGCAATTTCTTGTGTAATCAACAGATTTTTCAAGAAAAACTTTTTCATAGCCACATTATAATACCTTATTGAGTTAAGAAAATCTTTATTTTTCAAAAGATTCTGCTGGTAGTCTTTCAAAAAATCTGACTGAGGTTTTTTTTGAAACTCAAAGAAAAGTTCAAGAAGTGTTATGCTTAAAATCTTATCCTGATAGATATTTTTTGCAAAATTATCTTCATTGTCTCGTAATAAACTAAGATACACCACTTTAACTTCAGTATTAAAGTAAAAAAATATGTTTTCATGGTAGAACTGAAATAAATCATTAATAAAAGGCGATGCATATTTTTTTGAAAAAGTGCTTTTTAAAAAGAGATAGTAATAAAGCTGGATAAGATTATAGTCATTTTTTAATTCTCTTGAAATAAATTCATGATTTTCAAAAAAAGCTTTTTGAATTTTTTCAAATAGTATCTTTGAATACTCTTCAGTAAAATACTTTTCAATATTTGAGGTGTGAAGAATTTCAAGAGTACGTACCGCATCATGTAATTCAAAATCTGATGACTCGATTATTTTTTGGTAAACCTGAAATGGATTTGCTCCGTTTATATACCCATGCATTTTAAGGAAAAATGAGGTAGAAATACTGAGAGGGAGTTTGTGTTTTTTTTCTGTGAGACAGTCAAAAAAAGCATTCAGTGCGATAACTGGCATATTTTTATATTTTAAAGAGTGAAATTTGTTTTACTATATCACGGAAAAGTAGGTTGTAAAGGCAAGAAAAAGACTAAAAATTTGGTATAATGGCGACATGACAGAAAAAGAACCAAAACACTCCTACAGTGCCGACGATATTCAAGTCCTAGAAGGGTTAGAACCAGTACGTAAGCGTCCTGGAATGTATATTGGATCAACGGGTCCACAAGGCTTACATCACCTTATTAAAGAGATTTTTGACAATTCACGTGATGAAGCCATGGCGGGAGAATGTAATCATATAGAAGTTTCACTGCTTCCAGATCACTACGTGCGCGTGGTAGATAATGGACGCGGAATTCCCGTAGGAATTCACAAAAAAACAGGCGTTTCAGCTCTTGAAACTATTATGACCGTACTGCATGCTGGAGGTAAATTTGGTGGAGGCGGATACAGTGTTTCAGGAGGACTTCACGGAGTGGGGGCGTCTGTAGTAAATGCACTTTCAGAACATACCAAAGTAGAAGTTCATACTGACGGTGGATATTATATTCAAGAATATAAACAAGGACGCGTCCAGGCTCCGGTTAAAAAAATCCGTTCGTCTGACTATCGCGGAACTATTGTTACCTTTAAACCTGATATTGAAATCTTTAAAGAAATTAAATACAACTGGAATTCTATTATTTCACACTACCGCGAACAAGCGTATTTGGTTTCCGGAACTCGTATTGAACTGATTGATGCCAGAGAATATAAAAAACCAATTGATTTAAAAGAAAAAATTTGGTTACATGACCAAGGCTTGGCGGTTCCTCATCTTTCATACTATTTTGAAGGAGGAATTATTTCAATGGTTAAGCATTATAATAAATTACAAACCCCAGTTCATAAAAATATTTTTAGTGTCAAGAAAAAGATTGAAGATACTGAAGTTGAAGTTGCGTTGCAATATGTTGACGACATTGGTGACAGAATTATCGCATTTGCCAATAATATTTCAACTCCTGGTGGAGGAATGCACGTAACAGGGTTTAAAACTGCCCTTACTCGTATTGTTAATAAATATGCGTCAAAGAATAAAATACTCAGTGAAAAAGAGGGAAGTTTTGACGGTTCTGATATTTTAGAAGGTCTTACTGTAGTTGTTTCTGTTAAAATGCCTGAAATCCAATTTGAAGGTCAAACAAAAGATAAACTCGGAAGTCCAGAAGCCCGCTCAGCTGTAGAAACCATCTTTGGAGAGGCCTTTGAGTTGTTTATTGAGGAAAATCCTGATGATATTAAAAACATCATTAAAAAGGCAACTCTGGCACTTCGTGCAAGAAAAGCCGCAAAAATCGCAAAAGATTCAATTATGCGTAAGGGTGCCTTGGAAGGTATGACACTTCCTGGAAAACTTGCTGATTGTTCTTCAAAAGTTGCAGCTGATTCTGAATTATTTATTGTGGAAGGGGACTCTGCGGGAGGAACGGCCAAGCAAGGACGTGATCGTAAACATCAAGCCATCTTGCCACTAAGAGGAAAAATTTTAAACGTTGAACGTGCTAGATTGGATAAAATGTTAGTAAATGAGCAAGTCAAAAACTTGGTGATTGCACTAGGAACTTCTATTGGTGAAACATTTGATTTAGACAAAATTAGATACCACAAAATTATCATCGCCACCGATGCGGACGTCGATGGTTCACATATTCGTACGCTTGCGCTTACGCTCTTTTATCGCTATTTCAAACAAGTGATAGAAGCAGGATTTTTATATATTGCACAACCGCCTTTGTATAAAATCACACAAGGTAAAACGATGCACTATGTATATAATGAAGAAGAAAAACAAAAAATCTTAAAGAAATTGGGGGTTGCTGCATCAGATATAGAAGAGTCGGAAGATGAAGAAGGGCAAGATGAAAAACCAGAAGTTAAAGCAAAAAAAGTTTCTCTACAACGATACAAAGGGCTTGGAGAAATGAATGCAGATGAATTATGGTCTACTACTATGAACCCAGAAACTCGTATTTTGAAACAGGTTTCTGTCATTGATATACAAGATTCTGAAAGGATTTTTGATATTTTAATGGGAAGTGACGTTGCTCCTCGTAAGGCATTTATACAGACAAATGCAAAACTTGCAGAACTCGATATTTAGTTTGCTATACTGTATTTATCATTATGAACGAACCGTTCCGTATAAATCAAACAAATTCAGACGCCAAGAATTTATATAAAAAAGAAAAAAAAGGTATCAAAAAAATTTGGTGGTATATCACAGGATTGATTGTTTTAGTAGCTCTTATTTTTAATACGGTAATGGTGCGTACTTTGGCTTTGGCGCCAAAAGATTTTAAAGACAATTCAGTGATAACGGTCAAAAAAGGCGATAATATTTATGAGGTTGCAAAAATGCTTCAAGATAAATCAATCATTAGCTCAGAACAAGTTTTTGTGTGGTTTGCCAGATTAATGGGAGTGGATAGAAATATTGTTTCAGGAAGTTATGTTATTGAAAAACAATTGCCACTGGGGGAACTATTGGAACGACTACGGTTTGGGTTGTTTGGAGATAGAATTAGAATTACGTTTCCAGAAGGGATGCACCGTGAACAAATTGCAAATCAGTTAGAAGGTAAACTTCCAAACTTTAAAAAAGTTGAGTTTATGAGAATTACCAAAGGTCAAGAAGGCTATTTATTTCCTGACACGTATAATTTTTTACCAGCTGCAACCGCTTCTGACGTGGCTACTCAGATGAGAGAAAATTTTGATGAGAAAATAAAAACTCTTGAAGCAGAATTTAAACGTTCAAAGTTTTCTCGTGAAGATATCATTATTATGGCATCAATAGTTGAGAAAGAGGCTAATGCAGGAAAAGAACGTAATGTTATTGCGGGAATTTTATGGGAACGTATAAGAATTGGAAAACCGCTGCAAGTTGATGCACCATTTTTATATACACTGGGTAAGGCCTCTAAAGATATTACAAAAGATGATTTAAATACTGACACACCATTTAATACATATAGAAATAAGGGTTTACCACCAGCACCAATCAATAACCCAGGGCTGGCAACTATTAGAGCTGCACTAAATCCTATAAAAACAAATTATCTATTTTATTTACATGACGCACGTGGCAATATTCACTATGCGGCTGATGGCAAAGGTCATATGGCAAATGTAAATATTTACTTACGGTAAATGATACAATATTAACATGAAAGGAGAAATCGTAAGAACAGTCACATTAGATGGGTTGAGACTTGATGGAATATTATATGAACCTACTGTTCACTGGAAAGGTGATTCAGTTGCGGTGCTGCATGTACATGGTATGGGAGGCAATTTCTATGAGAATAAATTTACTGACAGTATTTCAAAAGCAATAACAGCATCTGGCGCATATTTTTGTAGCGTGAATACACGTGGTGCTGGATTTATTACAGATTTTGAACTTGTTGGTAAACGTGAAAAATTTAAACGAATTGGCCAGGTGTATGAAAAACTTACCGAGGCACATATTGATGTTGCTGCATGGGTAGATTTTCTTATTTCTCAAGGAATTAAAAAAGTGGTTTTGCAAGGCCATTCATTAGGGTGCGTTAAAGTAATGCTTTATTATGTTGGTCTTAAAGATAAAAGCACTATTAAAAAAATTATTTTATTATCTCCACCAGACATAATTGGTCTTGTTGAAAAGCAAAGTGAGCTGGCTACTCATAAAGCACACCACAAGGAAGCAAAGAAGTTTATAAAAGCAAATAAGCCAAAAGAAATATTAACAACACCTGTATGGGCATGGTATAAAATTTCAGCAGAATCTTATATTGATTTTTTTGATAACTATAAATCTTTAAATGTATTTCCCGTTTACCATGAAGGTAAGCTTGATCAGCTTTCGCGAGTAAATATTCCACTATTGATTACTTTTGGGCAGTATGATGATATTGGTATTAACTCAATCATTGCAGATGCAAAAATTTATAGATCTGCACTTACTCGTGAAGATTCACAGGTAGTAATTATTCCTGGAGCGGATCATATTTATCAAAAAGGTTCTGATGTGCTTGCTGATGAGATAGGGAAGTTTTTAAAATTATGATTATGTAATAC
>JAYVHO010000005.1:0-3710 GCA_043771175.1 bacterium
AGTATATATAACAACTCCAACGGCAACAGCAGCCAGACCCATTAAAATTCCTTTTTTCATAGTTGGCACGTTTAAATTATGATAAATAATTTGTCTAAATTTATAATATCATACTTTTTAAATATGTACAGACTCGCAAAACCCACTATCCGTAAATTATTTATTTTTTTCAAAATGTTCTTTTAGTAGTGATATTTTATAATCCATCACCATCTTTTGATTCTTTTGTGAAAAAATTTTTAATACATCCTCAAAATCTTTCATCTGCCTACCTTGCTCGTTCAATATATAGATAAGATAAATTTTTGACTTTCTCAGTGCCATTTGGTTAAAATAATTTTCTGCCATTTCCATGGAATCTTTATACCAATTATGGTATTTAGTAGTTTTGGTATTTAAAATCTCACCACATTCTATAAAGACTTCAGCAGAAAATTTAGTAATTTCTTTTCTTTGTACCATAAAGAGAGTAATTATTTCACCGTGAGTCACTTCAGTTTTTTCTACTAATTTTTTAATTTCCTTTATGGTGCTGGCTGTTGTGTAGGCAATATACACCACAACCATAACCAACACCGCTATTACAAGCCATTCTAGTAAGTTAGTTAAAAAGATATCCATAGTTCTATTTGTTTTTTGGTAAGAAATAATTTATTTACCAAAAAATAGCATACTTTTACAGAAATATCAATAAAAAGCACCTCTCAAACGGAAGTGCTTTTACATAATCTCACCACAAAACTTAAAATCTTCTATATCCATATATTGCTATTTGTATATCCCTCCCACCATAATATGGTGAACATACATTATTACACCCATACCTTGCATACATACGCTGATTTGGTATATATCGCGGATACGGTTGAACATAATACTGTGGATACATAATTCTGAATGACGTTTGACACCCGTTACGAGCCACTCTTCTGACGGGATAATTTCCACGTCGTTGAGCAAATACATCACCTGACCATACAAATCCCAAACATATTACCAGAAACAACAACAATCTTGGTTTCTTTTGATTTTTCATAGTGATTATACATTAAATTGTGAAAGATGAACTATTGTAAGTATATCATAAGCAGGGGTCAGGCACCGGCACTTTCTAAAATCTGTCAAGAGGTATTTCTCATCTTCCCTTTTATAAAAACTCTTGATTATCAAAATAGTCTGAAATCATAAGAATTTCATTTTCAGAAACAGATAAAGAACAAAGTCTTATATAATAATCTTTATTCATACCATCTAGAAATGTTATAGTTTTTTGAATTTCAATATTACTATTTAGTAATAAATGAGATGCACTATACTTCCATTCTCCAATTGTTTGAGTAATTTTTGCTTTTATGGGGTTTTGTTCTATATAACGCAGTACCGTAAAAAAATATTTTTCATTATCAACTTTGAACATTTTGTATCTTCCTTGATATAAATGCCCCGTACCTGATGTATTGTGAATTTTATGCCATCTTTGAGTTTGTATAGAGGTAAACCAGTGCATAAATTTCTGAATCTCACCTTCTTTATTTCCAGAAAGTAATAGATGAAAATGATTTGACATAATACAGTATGTGTAAATATTTATATCAAATTTTATTTTTGCTTCAAAAAGAGTATTTTCTATCATTTCATAATCTTCGCAAGTAAAGCATATTTTCATTCTTGCGTTTGCTCTGTTTAAAATGTGATATATAGTATTTAACTCTTCTGCTCTTGGTTTTCTTGGCATGTACTTATCATAAATTCTTTTACTATAAAGACAACATAAAAACTAACAAGTTTGTTTGTTACTTTTTATATAATTTACCTCTTGACAGATTTTTGGAAAGTGCCGGTGCCTGACCCCTTTTTCTCAACACAAAAACCACCCTTGCGGGTGGTTTTTTCCTACTATCAGTAGGTTCTAATCGTGAGATTAGAACACTGGTGAGTAAACTGTCTGGAATGTAGACATTGGAACCAAGTTTTGTACTGTTGCGTTCTGAGTAAGAGCAGCATCAGTAAAGAACTTAAGGTCATTTAATTGAACTCGGTAATTCTTAGCGGCAGTTGCACCGGTAACAATTACTTGGATCGTAAATGTCTTAGATTGACCAGCTGGCAAAATCCATGCTGAACCTGAGGTTGTAGCATTTGAAGAAATTGTCGTGGTTACAGTTCCAGTAGCAGTTGTTGTTGATTGGGTAGTTGGAGTAGCTGAATCATTCAATGTGAATGAGAAAGCGTTTGTTCCAGTGATACCAGCAGCAGCAACAGCTTGAAGAGATTGTCCTACGTAAATGGTATCTTCAAAAGCAGTTACGGTAACAGGGATATTGAAAATAGCCTTGTTACTTACGTCACCTGAGTATGAAGGTCCTGTGTAAGTCGTAGTAACTGTTCCCATAGTTGCAACAGCTCCGTTTGATCGAAGTGTTTGAAGTTCTCCAGTTGCAGATCCTGATCGGTTAGATACAGTATCTTGGTTGAAGTTATCAAGTTCTACAGTTGAAGCAAGAACATTTGCTGAACTATAGTTAGCTACAACACCATCTCCGTTATCAAAGTCAATAGCAGGGCTTCCAACGGTTGGAGTTCCTGTTCCTACACCAGTACAACCAAGGTAAGGGTTATTAGTACCTACTAAACATGTTGAAGATGCATAGAGATTGTTTTCTGTATCATTGAAATCTGCTCGTACTTCAAACTTAACTGTTGTGTTAGCATCAATCTTGTATTGAAGTTTTGAAGAGTTTCCAAAGATAATAGTTTCAAGAGCTGAGTCAAGTCCATCTTGTGGTACTGATTCATCAGCGATCTTGATTCCATTAGCATAAAGCTTAAGTGACTTAACAAGCGCATTAGTATAAGGCGCTGTTCCGTCAGTAGTACCATCTACAACTGAAAGAGTTACAGGAAGTTTTTGAACTTTCATTGCTCCATTTTCAGCCTTGATGTCAAACGCAAGAAGCATCTTATCAGATGTATCTGCTGTTGATGAAACTTGAACGTTTTGAGCTACAGGGTTAGTTGTAGAAACGGTTACTTTAAACTTTTGATCTGAAGAAGATCCTCCAGCTTTTTGGAAGTCAATGGTTGAAGTTGAAAGATCACCTCCAAAGTCACGGAATCGTCCATTAGCTGACATAGCTGAAAGATAGTTGGTATTTGTTCCTGAAACTACTGTTCCAGCTTCTACCATCCAAATTTCGCCAGTTGCATCAGTTGAATCCATTGAAGAAACTCCTGAAACTGCAACTACAAGTTGTGATTTCATGTCCTTCTTAACAATTCCATTCATTCCTGAGAAACGGTAAGTATAAATGTCGCTAGTATCATCTGAGTAAGCAGCTGCTACTTTGCGTCCAATTTCTTTTCCGTCCAACCAGATTGAGATTTCTGAAGCGTACTTCGTGATCTTAGTACTTCCTGTTCCAGTATTCTTGAAAGCAAGAGTAATTCCATCAATCTTTTGATCTCCATCCTTAGCTGTTACTTCAAGACCGTAAACTTTCACATCTGCATTAGATTCTGAAACTTTAGTATTGTTGTATGAACCAAGTTTAGTGATGTTTGATAGGTTTCCTTCTGGACCAGTGATGGTTGTTGAAGTAGTAGTATCTGGAGGAGTAGTAGTAGTGTCGGTAGTGTCATCGGTTTCTTCTGAGTCCATAGGTTCGCAGTTAGCGATTCCTTTTCCTGAGATTTTTCCAACGATACCATCA
>JAYVHO010000006.1:0-77613 GCA_043771175.1 bacterium
ACTGATCCATTATTTGCAAGTGATTCTGTAAAGTTTCCTGCCCAAACAATTGATGGTTGGTCAACGAAGTCGATAGCAAAGTCATTCTTAGCATAATTAATAACCGTATTTGCTGTAGCATTCGTGAATGCAGCAGAGAGCCATGTAATCGTAAGGTTTGCTACATCTTGTGCATTTGCATGAGTAGTAGCATTTCCGGTGATTGATACGGTCGCCGTAGTGTTGCTTGTTGCTGCAATGTTCATGGTCATTCCTGCTGGAAGATTTGAAACATTGTAGTGTACTCCTTGTGTGAAGTTTCCAAGAGCAAGGGTGAAGGTATCTCCCGTTAAGGTAATTGCTGAGGTAATTGTGGTTGATCCATCATTTACTACAGCTTCTAGGAAGGTAGTAGTTGCGTATGCAAGTGTTACATCTGCAAAGTCTACAACTCCGGCGCTAAATGTTCCATTGGTTACATTTGATGCAAGAGTAGTATTAGTGAATGCTCCATCTTGCCATGCCATGGTTACATTTGAGATGTCTTGTGTATTACCATTTGCTGTTGCGTTTCCGATAAGAGTAAGTGTTGCAACGGTAGGTGTTGTACGAGTAATGGTTGCAGTTAATCCTGCTGGTACATTACTTATGAATACGTGTACCCCAGCTCCAAGTGGAGTAACAAACGTGTCTCCTGTTATGGTTGCGGTAATTGATCCTGTTACTGCTCCCGTATTGTTTGTGCTTTCGGTAAATCCAGTTCCACCGTAGACAATTGATGCTTGATCATTAAAGTCAGCAGCAAAGTCAGATTTGGTTGATCCTGTTACATCAGACGCAAGAACTCCAGTGAATGCACTATTAGCCC
Source organism: bacterium (assembly GCA_043771175.1). Taxonomy (GTDB): domain Bacteria; phylum Patescibacteriota; class Minisyncoccia; order Phycocordibacterales; family UBA1006; genus DASWYC01. The sequence goes on from JAYVHO010000006.1 coordinate 848, forward strand.
ATGTTGCAGTGACATTTGCTATATCTGCAGTATTTGAATGAGCTGACGCAGAACCGGTGAATCCTAGAGTTGCAGAAGTTGAAGAGTTTCGAGTAACGGTTCCGGTAAGTCCTGCTGGAACGTTAGTAAATACTACGTCTGTTCCTGCGGTAAGAGTTGCTGCGTATGTACCCGCACCAGTAATTGTTACTACTGAGGTGTTTCCAATTGATCCGTTATTTGCGAGTGCTTCGGTAAAGGTTGAGGTGCTGTATGTAAGCGCAGCGGTTGGGTTGTCATTGAAGTTAATAACAAGGTTACTCTTTGTTGAGTTGGTGATGTTCGCAGCTGGAAGTGCTGAGAATGCAGCATCTGCAAACACTACTTCAAGATTTGCTACATCGTGTGCATTTGCATGTGATGTTGCGTTTCCTGAAAGTGCCAGTGTTGCTACGGTATTTGATACACGAGTAATATTTGCAGTAAGTCCAGCTGGAAGATTATTTACGGTAACGTTTGTTCCAACGGTGAGAATATTTGCCCATGTGTCAGTTGCAACCGTGATAGTGAGTACGTTTGCAATGGTTCCATTATTAAGGAATGCTTCATTAAATGTTGTTGCATCATAGGTAATGCTTCCAGATCCAATATCGATAAAGTCAATAACACCCGTTGAATCAGTAGTTCCTGTTAGATTGGTTGCAAATGTGGTATTTGCAAACGCTCCTGATATCCAGGTGATTCCAAGATTTGAGAGGTCATTTGAATTTGCGTTATTGGTTGCAACTCCTGTAAAGGTTAATGTTGCAACGGTTGGTGTAGTGCGTGTCATTACCGCAGTCAGACCAGCTGGCTTGTTAGTAAGACTATAGTGAGTTCCTTCTACCAGTCCACCAGCAATGAATGTGTCTCCGGTAAGTGTTGATGTTCTACCTCCTGTTACGGTTCCGTTTCCTGTGTAATATTCTGTGAATGATCCAGCGTATACAATTGATGGTTGATCATTGAAGTCAATTCCACCAGCGCTATTACTTGATCCAGTTACATTTGCAGCAACAGGCACCGTAGTAAATACTCCGTCAATAAATACTACAGTAAGATTTGATACATCTTGTGCATTAGCGTGTGTTGTTGCGTTTCCTGAAAGTGTAAGTGTGGTAAGTGTTGGAGTTGTTTTAATCACAGAAGCCGTAAGTCCTGCTGGAACATTTGCAATAGTGTAATGTACACCTGACGTAAGTGCTGAACCGTTTACCACAGATGCAGTATAGGTATCTCCAGAAAGCGTAGCAGTTCTAGTTCCTGTTACTGATCCATCATTTGCTCCTGCTTCTGCAAAGTTTCCTGCCCAGGTTATTGCTGGTTGATCATTAAAGTCAACTACAAAGTCTGATTTGGCACCATTTACTACGGTTGAAGCAAGTATTCCACCGGTGAATGCTGCATCAAGGAAGGTAATTCCAAGGTTTGCTACATCATTTGCTTGTGCATGAGCTGATGCTGTCCCAGTAAGAGCAAGTGTTCCTGTTGTGTTAGATGAGAGCGTAATGGTAAGTGTCATTCCTGCTGGAACATTTGAAGTATTGTAGTGTACTCCTGAAGTAAACAGACCTACATTATTTGAGAACGTTCCGCCGGTAAGTGTTATGGTACTGGTTGTTGTGATAGTACCGTTATTTGTTACAACTTCTGGGAACGTAGTTGTTCCATAAGTAAGAGTTACATCGAAGAAGTTAACACCTAATCCTGAAGAAGCAACTGACACACCGGTGATTCCTGCACCTGCGGTTACTGCTTGAGTAACTGAGGTAAATGCATTGTTTGCAAATACAAAGGTGATATTAGTAACATCATTGGCATTAAGTGGTGAAGTAGCCGTACCCGTTAAGGTTATGGTTACTACGGTAGGTGATGTAAGTGCAAGTACTGGGGTAAGTCCCGCTGGAATATTTCCAAAGGTTACGTCCGCCGCAGTAATTCCTGCATTCCATGTATCTCCTGCAATAGTAGCCGTGATTGATCCTGTTACGGTTCCATCATTAATCGCACTTTCCGTAAATCCAGTTCCACCGTAGGTGATTGAAGCATCTCCAAAGTCAACATTGAAGTCGGTCTTTGCATATCCTGTTACAAATAATGCAAGTGAGTTGCTAAATGCTGTGTTTGTAAAAGTAATTCCTACGTTTGAAATATCATCTACATTGGCATGATTAGTTGCTGTTCCCGTAAGTGCAAGAATCGCAGTTGTAGTTGATGTTCGTGTTACTACCATAGTAAGTCCAGCTGGAACATTACTTGGTGTATAGTCAGTAGCAGAAATCATAGCACCTGAGGCTGCGGTAAAGGTATCACCCGTAATGGTAATTCCTACGGTGTTTCCGATTGATCCGTTAAGCGCTGCAGCTTCTGCGAATGAAGATGAAGTGTATGTAAGTGATACATCATGGAAATCAACGGTTCCAGTGTTGTTGGTATAACCAGTAACGTTTGCTGCCGTAGTGGTCGTTGCGAACGCACCATTTAACCATGCGATCGTAAGGTTGCTTACATCATTTGCGTTAGTAGGTGTTGTTGCAGTTCCGGTGAATGTTAACTGTGCACTCGTTGGGCTTACGCGTGTCATTACAGCGGTAAGTCCGGCTGGTTTATTTGTGAGTGAGTAATGAACTCCTTCAGTAAGTGTTACTGCAAAGGTGTCTCCCGTCAGCGTAATGCTTCGTACACCTGAAACCGTAGCATTATTTGTTACTGGTTCAGCAAAGTTACCTGAATATGCAAGTGATGCTTGATCAGCAAAGTCAACAATAAAGTCAGACTTGGTTGATCCTGTAATGTTTGCAGCAGGTGCGGTACTGAATGCTCCATTTACAAATGCAATCGTAAGGTTTGCAATATCATCAGCATTGCTATGACTTGTTGCAGTTCCCGTGAGTGCTACCGTTCCTGATGTGTTTGACGCAAGAGTAATCACCAGTGTCATTCCTGCTGGAACATTTGCGACATTATAGTGAACTCCAGAAGTAAGTATTCCTGAAGCGTTTACGAAGGTATCTCCCGTAAGTGTAATTGATGAAGTTGCAGAGATAGTTCCGTTATTAGCAGCTACTTCTTGGAAAGTTGAGCTTCCGTATGCAACCGTAATATCAATGTAATCAATGGCAATATCAGTCTTGGTACTATTTACCACCAGTGATGCAGTAAGTTCATTGAACGCACTATCTGCAAATACAACTCCAATATTTGCTACATCATTTGCATTAGCATGAGATGTTGCAGTTCCTGAAAGCGAAATCGTTGCGGTCGTGTTACTGGTTCGTGTAAATACCGCGGTGAGTCCTGTTGGGATATTGGTGATTGATATATCAGTTCCAAGAGTAAGTACTGGTACAAATACTTCTCCGGCAAGTGAAAGACTGAGTGTATTGGTGATTGTACCGTTGTTAAGTGACGATTCATTAAAGGTACCTGAAGCATACGTAATGGTTCCACTTCCGGTATTTTTGAAGTCAATAACTCCCGCTGCGTCTGTGTATCCAGTAACGCTGCTAGCAAGTGACGTGGTGGTGAATGCTCCATCAAGCCATGTAATACCAAGGTTGGCAATATCTTGTGCATTGGTGTGAGTTGCAGCATTTCCAGAGAGAGTAAGCGTTGCAACGGTTGCTGATGTTCGTGTCATTACCGCCGTCATTCCTGCTGGTTTGTTTGCAATGGTGAATTGAATTCCTTCCGTAAGTACTGGTGCATAAGTGTCGCCCGTAAGTGTTGCGATTCGTGATCCGTTTAACGCTCCGTTATTTGCAATGGTTTCCGTAAAGCTTCCAGCGTATATAATCGTAGGTTGGTCATTAAAGTCAACAACTCCTGTATTATCGCTATAACCTGTTACGTTTGATGCCGCCCCCGTATTAGTGAATACTCCGTTTAAGAGTGTAATCGTAAGGTTTGCAATATCTTGCGCATTAGCATGAGCAGTAGCCGTTCCTGTTAAGGTAAGTGTTACTACGGTTGGTGAGGTCTTGGTAACAACAGCCGTGAGTCCTGCTGGTACGTTTGCTGTTGTGTAGTGAGTAGCCGCGGTCATGGTAGTTCCGTTTACCAGTGATGAAGTAAGAGTATCGCCCGTTAAGGTTCCAACTCGACTTCCGGTAACCATTCCATTATTAGCAAGTGCTTCAGCAAAGTTTCCAACCCAAGCAATTGATGCTTGATCATTGAAGTCAACGATGAAGTCGCTCTTAGTAGAATTGGTGATATTTATAGGTGCAACATTTGCAAATGCTGCAGCAAGCCACGTAATAGTAAGGTTGGTAACATCTTGTGCGTTTGCATGAGCCGCAGCTGATCCTGTAATTGATACGGTAGCAGTTGTTGCACTATTTGCGGTAATTACCATGGTCATTCCTACTGGAAGGTTTGTCACATTAAAGTGAGTTCCTGCAGTATAGAGTGCGCCATTGGTGGTAAGGGTGAAGGTATCGCCAGCAAGGGTAAGAGCAGACGTGGTGGTGGTTGAGCCATTATTTGCAATTACTTCTGGGAAGGTTGTCGTTGCGTAGGTTAGCGTTACATCTTTGAAGTCAATTCCCTTTGCTGATGATGCTGCAATTGCTCCAGAAACTGCAGATGCCAAAAGTGAATTAGTAAATGCAGTGTTGGTAAAGGTGAAGGTAATATCAGCCACATCAACCGCATTGGTATGGGTTGCTGCAGCACCGGTAAGGGTAAGTGTTGCTATCATTCCGGTTACATCAACAGACATAACTGGTGTAAGTCCCGCTGGAATTCCGGTAAATGACACATCTACTCCTGGAGTAAGTGTTCCACTTGGATTAGCAAACGTAGGTGCTCCACCGCTGGTGAGGGTTGCAATAACTGATCCAATTACGGCTCCCGTATTATTAGCAAGTTCAGTAAATCCAGTTCCAGTATAGGTGATCACCGCATCTCCAAAATCAACAGTAAAGTTTGATTTACTACTATTGGTAATTCCTGCAGCTGGAGTTGTGGTGAAGGCAGTATTAGTAAATGCAATTCCAAGATTTGCAATATCGTTTCCATTTGCATGTGCTGCTGCTGTTCCTGTCAAACTAATCATTGCAGTAGTAGTACTGGTTCGTGTTACTACCATCGTAAGTCCTGATGGAACATTTGATGGAGTAAAATCAGTACCTGAAACCATGGTTCCTGAAGCTGAGGTAAGCGTGTCACCCGTAAGTGTTACAGTTACCGTACTTCCGATAGTTCCATTAAGTGCAGTTGCTTCGGTGAATGATGATGATCCGTACGCAATTGATACATCGCGGAAGTCAACAACTCCTGTTGCATCACTGTGGCTTCCTACATTAGTAGCAAGAGCAGTATTTTGGAACGCTCCATTCATAAATACTATCGTAAGGTTTGCTACATCATTTGCATTCGTTGGTGTTGTTGCAGTTCCCGATAACGTAAGTGTTGCAACGGTGCCTGAAGTTTTAGTAAGTACTGCAGTTAATCCTGCTGGAACATTCGCAACACTGTAGTGTGTAGCTGGTGTGAATCCTGTTCCATTAACAATTGCTGTTGCATAGGTGTCATTAGAAAGTGTTGCAGTACGTGATCCAGCTACGGCACCATCATTTGCAATTGCTTCTGCAAAGTTTCCTGCCCACACAATTGATGCTTGATCATTGAAATTAATAATAAAGTCTGCTTTGGCGTGATCAGTAATATTTGCCGCTGGCGTGGTGGTAAATGCTGCGTTAAGCCAGGTGATAGTAAGGTTTGAAATATCATTTGCATTAGCATGTGCTGTTGCGGTACCAGTAATTGAAACCGTTGCCGTAGTTGCACTGTTGGCAGTAATTACCAAGGTAAGTCCTGCTGGCATGTTTGAAACATTATAGTGTGTTGCTGCCGTAAAGAGTGCTCCGTTGGTTGAGATGGTGAATGTGTCCCCGGTAAGTGTGAGTGATGATGTAGTAGTAATTGTTCCATCATTTGCTGCAACTTCTGGGAAGGTTGAAGTTCCATATGCAAGTGCAATATCTTTAAAGTCTACCCCAAGATTAGAGCTAGCTGGTCCAGTAGCACCCGTAATATTGGCTGCTACGGCACCTCCGGTGAATGCAGAGTTTGCAAAGTTCCAGGTAATATTTGCAACATCAACGGCATTGGTATGTGTCGTTGCGTTTCCCGTAAAGGTAAGGGTTGCAAGTGTTCCTGTTGCATCAACTGAAACAGTTGGTGTAAATCCTGCTGGAATGTTTCCAAGGGTTACATCAGTTCCAATCGTAAGTGTTCCTGAAGGATTAATAAATGTTGCTCCAGAAACAGAAGCGGAAATACTTCCGGTTACTCCTCCGGTGTTTGTTGAAGTTTCGGTAAATCCTGATCCAATATATGTCACCGTTTGATCAATAAAGTCAATCACAAGATCATTCTTGGTGTATCCAGCAATCGTTGAAGCGTTTCCTCCCGTAATTGCAGCGTTCAAGAATGTAATGGTGAGATTATTAATATCAGCAGCATTGGTATGTGTTGTTGCGTTTCCTGTGAAGGTAACGGTTCCTGTTGTTGAACTGGTTGTTGTTACTACCATTGTAAGTCCTGCTGGAACATTGGCACGAGTATAGTGTGTATTATTGGTTAATACTCCTACGGTTGCAAAGGTTGCTCCAGAAAGTACAAATGGAAGTGTTGCAGTAATCGCACCAACGTTGGTAGCTGCTTCAGTAACAGTAGCTGATGTGAATGAGATAGATTTGTCATCATCAGTGATGGTATAGGTTGATACTGGCGTTGCAGTAGTATCGAGGTTTGCATCACCTTGTGAAAGTCCTGATGAAAGCGTACTAAATCCAAGGATAATGGTTTCTCCACCTGCTTCTCCTAATGTATCGTTATTAAGTGTTGGTACAGTAATAGCAATTGCAGTAGCTGGTGTTCCGTCATATACACCTGCTGGAATAGTAACTTGTAGAACATTAAGTGTTCCAAACGTAAAGTCTACTCCGTTACCCGTTGCAGTTCCTCCTGTTACTACTACGTTAACTGTTTGGTTTGAAACAAGTGTTCCATTTATCAAGATGCTTGGGAAGTTATTTGCCGTTGATTCAGTAGTTGATGACGCTGCTGCTGCAGAGAATTCAATTACTGCCCCGTTTGGATCGGCAAAGTTAAATGCAAGATCTGATTTGTTGTAATCAACAACATACGCAGCAAGTGCTGAACTCGTAAACGCAGCATTGGTGAAGGTAATTCCAAAGTTAGCAATGTCATTTGCATTTAAGTGACTACTTGCTGCTCCGGTTACCAAAACGGTAAGTATCGTTGCGCTGTCTTTTCTGAGGTTCACTGAAAGCCCTCCAGGAAGATTGCTCAAACTGTAGTGAGTTCCTTGAACAAGATTGGTTCCATTGGTTGCCGCAGCTGGCCAGGTGTCACCGGTTAAGGTGATAGTTACTGGAGTGGTAGTATCAATGGTTCCATTATTTGCAGACGCTTCGTTCCACGCTATTGCGCTGTAGGTAAGTGACGCACCTGGATTACCAATAGCAATATGGGTACCGTTAGCAAGAGTTGCTTGTGGTACCGCAGCAAATGTTACTATTCCTGCAGATACGGTTGGCACAATGTTTGATATGGTTGCACCTGAGGTAAAGTCTCCATCAGCATCAAACAAAACTTTGTATGATGTTGGTGAAAGTGCAGTGCCGAGAGCTGTTTGGTTATTAAGGTTAAATTGCAGATCAACGGTTCCAACTCCGTCTCCCCCTACGGTTTGATACTTCCATGTTCGTACCAATCGTTGCTGGAATCCAGCCGGAGCACCAGAAGATGATGCGGTTGTTTTTTGTCCGTTATCATCAGCAATAGATGCAAATTCACGGTCTTCAAGGTCTGAAGGATTGGTAAGTTTCAAGATTTCATTATTATTGAAGTCAATAATCGCTGATGTTGTTTTACTCCATGCAGAAGTATCATCGCGTCCAATGAATGCTATTCGGTTTTTATAGTCCCCTGCAGTGGTTGCGTTCCATACGGTGGTGTTTCCAGAATCTTTATAATCCATTGCCGTACCTGCAGTGGTGGTGCGCAAGGTTGTACCATACTTCATTGCAAGATATGATTCAATCTTAACTTTTTCTGCGGCAGATTTACCTGCTGCACAACCCGTTGTTGTACAACCATAATAGATGATTTCACCGAAATCAAATCGTGGTGCTGTTGAATATTGTCCACCGAACAATTGCTGACCAGAATTGTTACCAAAATATCCAAACGGCAACATTGAATTTCCTTGTACGCCGACCACTGCTGATGTGCGTGCTGGTGTCAGTGATTTAATAGTATGCGCCTCCATTATCATGATTTCATCACCGTCAGTTGGTCTATCATACATAACAATAGATGGTGCTTGTTGAACACTCGAAACACTAGTACTGTAATAGGTATTATCTGCAGAACAAGTACCTCCACAGTTATCATAATTAGAATTATTACCATTATTTGTTTGTAATGTTAGGTATGCTCCTGCATTAAAGTTCGAAGTTCCAAGCATCTGATATAGACCCAAATCATTACTATATGATGTGGCGATATAGTCGAGATTGGTATTAGATGATGTCTGTTGATACATGAAATATGCTGTTCCACTCTTGAGTGAACTATTTGACGCAATATTCATGTATGCATTTGCATCATTTGCACGATAATATGGATTACCTCCAAATACTGCTTGTGATGTTGCGTCAGATTCGTATTTATAACCACTACCCGGTTGGTTCGTTATGTTATTTGCGCTTGATGATCGATCTGTCCAATAACTACCATTGCTGGTTATACCATTTGTAATGTTAGTGTTCATGTTCGCACCGTCAATTGGGTTGTCATTGGTTAACCCATCAGCATCAACATCTGAAGCGTTCAACCACATCACAAGATTAGTAGTTACTCCTCCTGGACCTTGTACACGTGTTCCTATGGTGAATTTTTCTTGAGCATTCGTAAGTGTTTGGAAATCAACATTTTGTATTGTCCACACTGAGTCATTTGCCGTAACGTCACCATTAGTTCCATCATCGTACAGTGGATACACTCCTCCATTACTTACAGATTCATTAAAGTATGTTCCGTTATTATCGGTATCAATCATCAAAGAGAAGTTTGATGCATTTGCGATATTAAATTGTGAATCATTTACATCAATTTGAAGCGTTACGTTTCCAATATCACTTGATGGTTGTTGTACTTGCCAGCGCTTTCCAAGAATTTGATATCCGGTTGGTGCTTGTCCCGTTACAAAGCTTGCTGATCCACCATTATCTGCCATCGTCATAAATGACTTATCAGTTGGAATAGTTCCACTGGTAGTTGAAAGCGTAATAATACCTGTGTCTGCTTGTGAGCGTGACTTTGATTTCACCTGTGAAAGACCAGAAGCATCATCACGTCCAATTCCAAAGATGTCGTTAACATACGTAGCTTCTGTTACCAAACTATCACTACTCCACATCTTGGTGGTTGAGTCAGATGCAATATAGTCAGTAGGTACCGTTTGATCCATTACCAGTCCATATTTAAGTGCCAAATATGACTCAATACGTTGGTTAATATCACCACTTGTGTTGTCACCTGCATAAACAATGATTTCTCCCATTTTTTGATCTGAGTATGCAAATTGTCCTCCTCCAAGTCGTGTGTAGGCGTTCGTTGACGTCATTGGTGAGGCAACTGGGTAGGTAATCATTACCTTATTATCACGAAGTAGAGAAACTTCATCTGGCCCAGTGGTCTTGTTATACATGTGCCACATGTGAGTAGATGGGAAGGTGGTTCCAGCATTGCCGAAGTTTACTGATTGTGCAGAAGTTCCATAAATATAATGATTTGCACCACCTTGTGAAATTCCTCGGATTCCAAAGTATCCAGAACCATTCATTCCTGTTTGGTTCAACATTTCATTGTTTTCACCACTGCTATCAGCAGCAGATACCATATAGAGGTGCAGGTCATTATAGGTGTCCGCGTTCAAAATTCCTCCAATTGAAGCTGGAACATCCATGTATTCGTTATTACCACCTACAAAGTCTACTGCAGCGTTAAAGTTAATCGCTTGTGAAGACGTTGCGTTTTGGTAATCAGGTATATTGGCTGCAACAAGAGTTTTGTTGTTTCCAGAAAGGTCAAGCCATCGTACTGCCTGGTTGGTTCCTTGTACTGCTGGTACGGTTGCTCCAGTATCAGAATACACTCCCGTATCAGCCTTATACCATGCTTTCATTCCTGTTGAATATCCTCCTGGTGCTGGTGGAATATTTTGTGCTACGGTGAAGTATTGACCAGATGCAAGCGTAAGATTATTAATCGTATACACTTTATCACCTGCTGTTTGGTCACCATTGGTTCCATCATCAAACATTGGGATTACCGTTCCACCTGTTTCATCAGTGAAGTTAGCCGTAGCTGCTGCTTCATCATCTACTACAAGGTAAAGGATTCCGTTTGCTGATGAGATGGTTGGAATATCAGAAATATTACTGCTGTTGGTATTTTCAGTATTTATTGCAAGGGTTACCGTTCCTACGGTTCCTGTTTTTTCAAACTTCCAGTTACGTGTAATAACTTGTTTGCCTGTTGGTGCACCGGTAGTTGTCCATACGCGTGCATCAGCACCATTGCTGGCAATTGAAGCTCCAGAAAGATCCGCACTAAAGGTACTTGGGGTTGAAAGATTATTTCCGTTTCCAAGTGTCCAAATAGCAGTTGCATTTACTGATCGTGATTTAAGTTGTGAAAGATCTGCCGCATCATCGCGCGCAATTGCGGTAATACTCTGTGAATATGCATTATTAAGTGCGGTATATACTTTTGATGTTCCGTTTGAAAGAACGTAATCATTTGCAAGGTAATTAGCAGCAAAATAAATATCTTGTGTCGGTTGTGTTCCTACACTAGTTAATAATGTACCGCCAGAATAGGTACTCGTTGACTGGAACCTATTATAGAACGATCCTGTTGTCTGGCCAAATACCATGGTATATGCGGATCCAGATGTAACATTAAATGGCGTAGTAAGTTGAACGGTATATACCGTACTGGCTGTAGTTGGTGCAGTAAATGCTTGAGTATATACAGGCGATGCAATACACGTTCCTGATGTAGCAGATGCTCCATTACATAGGTATAACGTTCCAGGTCCACTATTTTGGGTACCAGAACTATTGGTCTGCAAGGTGATAGAGCCTATTTGACCAGTCGCACTTGCGGTGAACGTCTGCCCCCACCCAACGGTTTGACCCGAACCACCGTTAGAATCATTCTGTAGGTTTTGATCGATACCTTTGTTTAACGTAATACCATATTTAATTGCGAGGTATGATTCAATTTTTTGTTGAGATGTACCAGATGATTGATCAGCACCATAGTAGATTGCTTCTGCAATACCTCCGTTATACCATCCATTACTTACTCCAAGGTATGATACGCCGTTGTTACCAGTAACCGCAGAGCCAGATGCACTACTAGTGAGTTCTGCACCGTTGCGTGCAATAGACATTCTATTTCCACCGGTGGTTTTAACCTGAGTTTTCCAGATATATGGAGTTAATGTGTTTGTACCAGCGTTTGCGTTGGTTGAATCCAGTGTTGTTCCAGCACTATTGGTAAGACGTGTAGTGGTATTACTTACTCCCAATCGGAAATTAAGTGCCGTACCGGTGTTTGCATGATTATAGATATCTTCATTACCAGAAAGATCTAAATTATTCACTACCACATATGCATACACGTCGTTATAGGTATTGGTTCCAAGGACTCCTCCTCGTGCCCCTGGTACCTGCATGGCATAACCATCACCTGATGCATACATTACTGGGTTAAAGTTAATAGCGGTATTGGTAGTAGTTGAAGGATTTGCGGCGGTAGTGGTACGGTATGTTGGCGCAGTGCTGTACATTTGCATCCACTTGTCATTTCCTGACATATCGTTCCAACGGTTCATACTATTTCCATCAACTGCTGGTGTTGTTCCGTTTACATCACTATATACACCTTTGTTTGCCTTATACCACGCCATGATTCCGGTTGAAACCGCACCTGGAGTTGGTAAGGTATTTTGTGCAAAGGTAAATTTATTAGTGTCGTCCAGTGCAACATTTGAAAGTGAATAGATTCTGTCGTTTGCGGTGGTATCACCGTTGATTCCATCATCATTCATTGCCAAGATTCCAGTACCCAATACTTCATCCGTCAAAAGTCCATCTTCATTACTATCAAAGATAGTATAAAGGGTATTATTAAGTGCCGTAACATCAGGAAGGTTGCGTGATCCTGTTCCTTGAGTATTTTCAAGGTTTACCGCAATGGTGTAATTATTTGCTGCGGTTCCAATTTCTCGTGCACGCCATTCAATTACAGAAGACGCAGTTCCTGGACGCATATATCCAGATGGAATAGTAGCGCTTGAAGTCCAGGTTGTTGCAGATCCATTATTGTCTCCAATAATAAGTGCATCATTATTAGCAAGAGTAGCTTTACTGATTCTTACAATTCCTCCATTTCCAAGAGTTGAAGTATTAGCAGTTGAAAGTGATGACAATTGTTCAAGAGCTGAGGCATTATCTTTCATAATACCCGTTACATAATTGTGATATGTATCATAGCTCCAAATAGTGGTTCCACTTCCGTTTACAAGATCAGGTTTAATATCTACATCAAAGTACAAATCTTGTGTTCCAAATCCTGCTTGGTTACCACCAAGATATACATCAGAGCTTTGAATACGGAGGAATACATTTGTTGGTGCAGTAATAAGGAATGTGTACTGTGTTCCCGCGATTACTTCATATGGTGTCGTAAGCGGAATGGTAAAGTTAGTGTTAAGAGCCGTAGGTATAGTGGTAAGTACTTGTGAATAGTGAGTTGCACTGATAGGACTTGCAATACAGGTAGCCATTGCCACCGCTCCGGTACAAATATGAAGTGTTCCACCAGCTGCATTTGCAGTTGCTCCTGTTTGAAGAGTAATATTATTAATTCCTCCCGTTACTGACGCAGTAATTACTTGTCCCACATTTGTTGATGCCGTGTTGGTGGCATTAAGACTCAGTTGATCCTCTCCTCCAATATAGGTTGTTCCATATTTTAGTGACAAGTACGTATCAACCTTTTGACGTTGAACAGAAGTTAATTCCCATGGATACAAAATGTGTTCTCCAACACGTCCTGTCCAGTCAGCGGTATCATAATTACTACCGTTAATACGCAATTCTAATTGATCATTTGTTTGCATCGAAATATTTGTTGTCAAATATGCGGTTCGCTTTCCATTACCCCAAATTGAGTTTGTATTTGTGGTAGTTGCAGCTGAATCACCTCCACTGTAACTTGCACCCATAGTAAATGGAGTGTTAGCAGATTGTTGCTCAATCGTACCAGGTGTTACTTCCATGTTATTAATTTGGTGATCACGAACACGAATTTCTCCCGCAGCGTTTTCTGTACCGTATGGGTATCGCGCGGTTGGTGTTACGTCATCTCCATAGGTAAAGAGGAATTGAGTAGCTGTAGGCGTAGCTGCAGTTACCGCAGAATACAGAGTACGCGCAGCGTTCATCATTGGAAGCCCCCATGTATAAATAGTACGTGTAGATTCAAGGCTTGAAGATACATTTGTTCCAACCAAGAACTTATCAGAATTATTATTAATAATTGGATTACCGTTAACAAGGTTTACCGAATCATTCTCATAGGTGTTTCCTCCATCAGTACGTCCTGCAGCGTTTATAATCGGTGATACAGAATCCCATCGTATAATATGTGTTCCATCGGTGGTGGTTGCTGCAGCTCCTGTAGTATCAGTAAACATCTTTGTTCCTGCTTTATACCACGCCGTTTGTGGTGCATATACACGGAGCAAATTATTAGGAATATTTATACAAGACCCAGAACAAGTTGAGGCGTTGTTCTTCCAGGTGAGGTTAAAGTCTCCTGTTCCACCACGGTTTGACCATTTCACCCGCACGTTTTTCCATCCTGTTGATGTTGGGGTATATACTCCTTCACTGTTTGCTGTTGCAACACCCGTGATAATTGGTTGATCATCAATCCACAAACTAAACATGTCATTAGTAGTTCCCGTATAATTGAATACTTTTTGAGTAGTATCCGTCATATTCATTTGTCCATATACTTCCATTGATCCTTCCTCATTTGAAAGTCCAATATTACTAATACTAGCATCATCAATATTTGCAAAGTCACTGGTATACCACATCATGTGAGGTACAGAATACGGTGAATCCTTACCGATTGAGTTTTCATTATCAGTAGCTGATGTGTTTCCACTTGGGAATTCGTTATATGCTTCAACACGAAGTCCAGGCATATAGTCAGCCACTACTCCTCCTGGTGCTGATTGATAGGTAGCAACTGTAAAGTATGCATTGGTACTGAAGTTTACTTGTCCAAAATCAAGGTACAAGGTAGACACATCTGCTGCAGTTTTAAATTGTGGAATTGCAGTAGCAATCGCTGTTGAACCACTGTCAAATACACCGTCAGCATCGGTCAAAAGGGTGTATGTTTGTCCAGGAATCAAATCTATAGCACGTGCAGAAGATCCACCTATACGTACATATGGGTTAGTGGTAATAGTTCCCGTAGTTTTGGTTTTCCAAGTTCGTCCAATACGAAGGTTTACTGACCCATGAGTAATTGGAGTATCAAAGAATCTTGATCCGTTATCATTACCCCACACAAGCCATGTCTTGTTGGCATTCATTTGTGTACGAGTAGGATCATTATTAGCGATGAAAAAGTGATTATCAAGTGCCATGGTTACAATATCATCATCGTTTACACCATGTGCAATCTTTCGGTTTAACCCTCCAGCATCATCTCGTCCAATTCCCGCAACATCGTTGTGATATGAAACGGCAACACCTCCAACAATAGTTGCTTGTTCAGCACCCACACTGTCTCCGGTATCATCACCATCAGTGTGCCCATTCCAAACTGATGTGGTTCCATCAGAAAGAATATAATCTCCTTCTCCAAATCCTCCAGCAAAAAGGTCGTTATCATTAGATCCCGCTGCACCGTTTCCAGATGGATCAACATTTGAAAGTGTCATTCCATATTTAAGTGCAAGATATGATTGAATCTTAGTTTGTTCAAGGTCGGTTTGTCCAGAATTGTTTCCAACATAGAATACCATTTCTGCAATTCGTCCTTGGAAATATTGTGTACCTTCAGCCGCACCAATTTCAAAATCATCAGATGTTCCAGAAATTGCGGTAGTATCATTTACATTTTTTCCTATTTCATCAGTACTATTTGAAATCATTACCTTACCATTCTTACGGATAAACTTACCCGTAGCGTTAGTTGTTTGAGTACCATATGTACTTATATACGGTCGCTGAAGAACATTTCCTGAATCATAGTAATTCACATACATACAGCCTGAAGATGCTGCATTTGAACATGTGGCATTACCTGAGAATAGATATTCTCTACCCGACACAATAGAATCAGCTTGATACTTTTTCCCACCTGAAAGACCTTGATGGAAAAGGGTTGATGATACTGTTGAATTTGTTTGTGAGACGATATATGTATAGGTATCCAAATTATCTGCTCCAAATGATTCCGCATTTGAAATAAGTCCAATTGGTCCGTCGCCATCCATATCTTGTAGTCGGTCATTAGAACCATCAAACAAAAGTGTTGGGTTGTAGTTATATGCACCCGCTGATGCTCCTGTATAAAGGTCTGGATATGCCGAAACGGTGCTCATTCCCATATCAATCTGGTTTCCAGACTGATCTTTCCAGTAATTAACATCCAAGAGAGAGTTCGAATCGTTATCAGATACTGTTGTGACATCTTGATCTGCCGCATACCATGCTCGTAGATTTCCGGATACTCCTCCTGGTGCCGCTGGAGTAATTTGCGCAAAGGTAAATTCAGTTGCAGTTGCAAGGTTGATCTGTATGTTATAAATACCATCACCATTGGTCGTATCTCCATTAGTTCCATCGTCGTACATTGGTGCAAGATCTGTTGCATCCAAAAGATCATTGTCATTATTTTGGTCATACAAGAAGTAAAGCTTTCCATCAGTTCCATTTACTTCAGAAATATTTGAATCGGTGTCAGTAGTGTCTACTGAAAGGTTAAGTGTAGTTACTCCGTCTCCATTTTCTTGATAGAACCATTCACGTTGCCCCGCTGAAGTACCAATTCTTTGATATCCAGATGGTGCTGCAGTGGTTGTCCAACCGGTAGTAAATCCACTGTTTTTGTTAGAAATTGATACAAATTCAAGATCTGCAAGGTCCGCAGGTACGTTTGCCGCAATGGTTACAATACCATTTATTGATTGTTGTTTTGACTTTGTGGTCAAAAGGTCTGATCCAGTGTCTTTTCCAAATCCAGCAATGTCTTGATTGTAGGTACCTGCTACCGTTGTATCCCACATTTTGGTGGTTCCGTTTGATGCAAGATAATCTGGTGATGTCATTGAATACGTAAAGAAGAGGTCTCCGGCAAACACTGAAGAAGCAAAGGTTGCCGTTCCACCAGCATATGCATTAGTATTTTGAGCAATCAAGTTAATATTGGTTCCTGATGTAGTAGAAAGTACAAATGTATACAAACTTGCTGCAGTTATAGGGAATGCTGTATTAAGAGGAATAGTAAATACCGTTGAAACTGCTGTTGGGATATTGGTAACGGATTGAGAATATGCAGGTGCAGCGGCACATGCAGATGCAAGTACTGCTCCGGCACAGATTGAAAGTGTTCCTGTTGCACCATTGGCAGTTGTTATACCTGTTTTAAGGGTTATTTCATTAATATAACCAGTAGATGGTGCAGTAATTTGTTGACCTTGATCTGCAGCAATGGTCATATTTACGTTATTTAAAATCTGAGCATCACCTGGTTGTAACCATGTGGTTCCATATTTAAATGCCATGTAACTTCTTATCTTTTTCACCTCAGTCACTGATGGTTCAACGTTATATGACATTATTTCAGCAATATTTCCATCCCATGTTTCAGTGTTTTCTGATCCAATCTTAGTAGGCCCTGCACCAAAGGTGTTATTAAATCCAGCAAGTGTTTCACTGATACCGTTTACACTGGCAGTAACTCCAACACCAACACCTGGTGTATTCCACTTAAATCCAAGCATAAATGGTGTATTTGCTGCTGGCATTGGAATTGATGATGTTCGATTACTTGCACTGTTGTCATACCAAACGGGATCTGTATCATAGATTCCAAACATTGGATCATTGGTGTTTCCAGCACCTTGTTCAAAGAGTGATGTCCACGTACCAGTAAGGTTTGGTTTAGTTACCATTGAGAATATCCGTCCGTTTGTAACATTGCTCAATATTGATGTTGACCCAGCAAGTTGCAAGTTATCATCTACTGCATCAAAAGTAAGTGATGGTTGGAAGTTAATGGCATTTGCAGATGTTGATCCTGCAAATATTGGTCGTTGCCCAACGGTTGATTGACTCATATTGTTACTATTTCCAGAAAGGTCATTCCACTGTCGTACTGATTGACCATTGGTTGTAAGTGTTGAACCAGTATCAGAATATACTTTACTTCCTGCATTCACCCAAAGGTTAAGTCCTGTTGAAACTCCTCCTGGTGCTGCCGGAGTTTTTTGCCCAAAGGTAAATACTTCTGTGTTAACCAGTGTTACGGTTTGTGCAGTCCATACATTATCATTTGCACTTGTATCACCATTGGTTCCATCGTCATACATAACCACAGGTGTTTCATCGGCAAATCCGTTTCCAGTTGCAGTAATATCGCCGAGAAGATATAACTTTCCATCTGGTCCCGTAATATTTGGTAAATCCAAGTCGGTGTCATTAGTATCTACTTCAATTTTAACTGTTCCAGGAGTACTCGTAACTTGTGTCTTCCATGATCGATTAAGTCGTTGATATCCAGTAGCAGTACCAAGTCCATCGTATGCACCGGTTGATATAAATGTCGAAGCGTCTTGTCCATTGTTTCCAACAATTAGGAAGTCTCCATCACCAAGGCTCGATGGTGTTCCAATGGTTATCATACCATTCTTCATTTGTGACTTAGATTTTAATTGGAGAAGTCCTGAAGCATTATCTTGTGCAATAGCCGTAACTTCATTACTATAAAGTGCATTTACCCCAATTGATACTAACGGAATATCATAATCATAAACAGCTGTTGTTGAGAGGTTTCCAACAAGCACCATGATAGATCCAGATGGGTTAAAAGCAATTCCAGCCATTTGTCCGTCTTGTGTACCCACAGCGAATCGTGCAACTTGAATAGCAGTTGAAATATCAAATGCCGTGGTCAAAACATATTGATGAACGAAATCATTGGTATACCCAACAATATACATTCGTGTTCCTGTGGCATCAAAAGCTAGTCCGTTAGTGTTTGAATCTTGATTACTAGCATCAAAAGTTATTCCACTATTAACACCAGTACTGATATCATATGCTGTTGCTAAATTAAATTGATACACAAAGTCGTTACCACCTTGAAGCACAAATATTTTAGTTCCATCGTTATTGAATGTCATTCCAACACTTGTAGTACTTGGAATGGTAAGACTCTTTGAACCAGATGCGGCATATGTTTGAGCGGTTGAAACATCAAATGCAGTCGTCAAAGTATATTGATATACAACCCCTACTGCTCCTGCTACATACATTTTGGTTCCATCATTACTAAAGGCAAGTGCAGTTGGAGTGGCTACTTCTGCATTTACGGTGAATTGTTTAGATGCATATACTGCTGTAGACACAACGTAAGGAGTAGAAAGTGTATATTGATATACTTTTCCAGAAGTTGTGGTTCCTGAAGTATACATACATGACCCAAGTGAAGGACAGCCAGCAGTTGTTACGGTATTAAACCTCACATCACTCATTTGAGTATTTTCAGTATTGAGTGCCTTAGTATGTCCGCCAGTAAATGATGTAGCTGCAACAGATGTATCATTTCCATCCCATACTACAGCTCCTGTAGAACTGAGGTAATCTCCTTCTACTACGGTTTCAATTCCATTAGCACGATCAAATGGCAATAGTGTTGTACCATACTTCATCGCCAAGTATGATTCAACCTTGTATCGTTCAGTACCAGAAAGTTGTGCTGGGTAATGAATAATTTCTGAAATATTTCCATTGAAGTTATGTCCACCAAAATCCGCATAATCTCCAACTTCATACAACCGTGTTGATACTCCAAGGTGCAAACGTTGAGTGTTTGTCCCAGTACCACGCTGAAGTCCGTATCCATAAGTAGTTTGAACGGTACTGTCAACTGCTCCAACAGGGTTAGTTACCGCAGCAGTTGTTCCTGTGAACATAAATGGAACATTTGATTGAATAACTCCCGTATAACTGTTTGCAGTATTACTGCTTGATTGCCCAATTTCAAGCTGACCAGAAGTTAGTTCTCGTCCAAAAGTAGTTGTACTTGTGTTGGTTGCTCCTGCTCCATTGTCATATCCATATGAATAGAACATTTCTGAAGAAGCTGTAACGGTTGGGTCCATTCCAACAACAAAACTAGTATTCGCTCCTCCCATATATGCCAAACCGTTAGTCCATCCAAAGTAGTCATTTGCATCTTGGTTACCGTTGGTTGCATTGGTATTACGAGCATTGGTAAAAATTCCTAGTGATGCACTTGTGACATTAAGTGATGGGTTAAAGTTTATACCTGAAGCTCCTGTCGCGCTGTTATAATTTGCTCCTGTACCATCAACAAACGTAACTGCATCTACAAGATCATTATTAGGTACCAGTGCGCTGTTTTCCCAGGTGTTAACTTTATCGTTATCTACAGCAGGGTCAGCTTTTGTGGTCCAGTAATCGTCATATGCTCCAGCATCAGCCTTAAACCACATAGCCAGAGGTGCTTCTACACGGAAGTCATCACTGTCCAGTGCCGTTCGTGCAAATGCACCAGTACCTGTTTTGGTCCATGATATACCAATTGAATCAGTCGTTGCATTTTCTTTGTGACGCAAACGGAATCTCATCAGTCCTGCGCTTGGTGTAGTAAGTGTCAGTGATGCTGATGTTGCGGTACTAACAGAACCAATATTTATAATTCGTTCAGTATCATCTAATAGTCCATCTGCGTTAATATCCACCCACAATTGTGCAGCATCATCTACGTTTCCAGTAGCTGAACCAGCGTCCAAGGTAAAGGTATATCCAGTACCGGTGGTTGGAATTACAATGTATCCATTAAATTCTTCCGCATAGTTATCGTCCCATTGACCATTAGCAACACTTCCTAGATTTGTACCCTGAATATGATCAGCATAACTGGTCATAATAGGAGCAGCAAAACTTGTTCCTGTTCCTACGTTTTCAAGTGCAAGTGCATCATTAGCGTACCAGTTGGTTGGTGAAACAAATGAATCACTCCATGTGTTATCAATGTAAATTTGTGAACGAACACCATTAATTACTTTACTGGTTACTCCTCCTGGTGCAATCATTTTAGTTGCAAGTGAGTAGAATTTAGCAGTAGTAAGAGTTACGCCAGCAAAGGTAACTAAACTAGTTGTTCCAGATGCTACAGCGGTTGCAGTTGCAAGTTCCGTAGGTGACGCCATATTAGCAGTTGCAGATTCAAGAATTACATATTGTTGTCCGTTCTTAAGACGCATTACGCTTGGATTACTGAACTGAATATTTACTGCTCTTGAAGCAAGTCCCGTCATCTTAACTTTCCATACACGATTCATGCGTGTGTTGGTATTAGTAGTCGTTACCGCAGTGTCAAAATATTGTGTACCACCATTGTGTCCCCACATAATAGCTTGTTTATTTGTTGCAAGTTGCGTAGGACGTGCAACAGTATCACTGTTTGCAGCAGTAAAGTTATTATCAAGCGCAATAGACATTGTGTTGTCATTATTGATAGAACGCGCAATACGCTGATCGAGTGCAGAAATATCATCACGCACCAATCCTGCAACGTTATAATGGAACGCCGCATCAGCACCTGCGATTCCTCCGGTTAATGATCCATCCCATACGGTGGTGGTTCCATCAGAAAGAATATACTTTCCTTCATCAATGGAAGAAAGGGTATCTACATTTGAAAGTGTCTTTCCGTATTTAAGCGCCATGTATGATTCAATACGTTGTGTTTCTGCAGCAGTTTGTATAGATCCTTGCGCATAGGTAATTACTTCTCCAATGCGTCCAGTCATTGATGAAGTATTACTTGCAGTAGCACCAAGTACCATTTGTGTCCCTGTTCCAGCAAATGACACCTGTGTTGCATCGAGTGAGTTCGTAAATACACGTCCATCTTTTTTAACACGTTGTCCAATAGTTCCATCACCATCATTAGTAGTTGATCCAACTTCTGATGTTAAGTAATAAGTGTGATCGCTCATTCCAATATTCGCAGCAGAAACAATTACTTCATTGGTTGTTGCATCTCCAAGACGTGAATAGTAGTTTGGTCCTGTTTGAAGAGCAATGGTTGCAAATCCGTCAGCAGAAAGAGTCGTATTTTCTGAAAGCAACCAGTCATTGGTTCCTTGTTCATCTGACATGTAGAAGAAGTACTTTGATGAGTTGGTATATGTTGTTCCTGTTCCCAAAATTCCGTTTGCATCGTAAAGGTTGTCTGATTCTGCAGCACAGGTATTATTACCAAATACAAAGTTAGTACTGGCGTTTACTCCACAAAATTGGAGTGTTTGTTGGTAGTTAGCATTAGCGTCAACTATCAATCTTGGAATTCCTCCAGAAAGACCATCTGAGAAGTTATTTCCGTTTCCTGATTGATCTTTAATTAAAGCAACATCAGTTCCTGCAGTTGCAGCAGTGGTTCCAAGTGTGTCGGTATATACATCCTTGTCTGCACGTAGCCACAATTTAAGACCTGAAGCCACTCCTCCTGGAGCTTGTGCGTTATTTGGAAGTGCAATAGTAAAATAATCACCGTTTGCAAATGCAACACCAGAGAATGTTATAACAGTTCCAGAAACAGTTGGTGTGATTGGTGATATCGTGGCACCCGCTGCAAAGTTTGCATCAGCATCTATCAAAAGTCGAACTTGTGACATATCAGTTGCTCCAGCGTTGTGTGCAGCAAGATCAAGTGAAACATTCACCGTTCCAACATCTCCTATTTTTTGAACTTGCCATTCACGGACAATTCGCCCATTCGTATACACAGGAAGACCAGCTGCCGGAAGTTCAGAATTTTGAACGCCAACTGCAGCACTGTCACCTCCTACTGACAAGAATTCCATATCAGCAACCGTAGTGCTGTTTTGGTTTACTACTTCAATAATTGGTGAACCGGTCACAGATTGTGATGTTGTTTTATATTTCAAAAGTCCAGAAACATCATCACGTCCAACTCCAGCAATACCAAGATTATGAGTTGAAGCACCTGATAGATCCTTATTCCACATCATTGTTGACCCATTAGATGCAAAGTATGTTGGAGAATTCGTTGTGTATTCAAAATATAAATCATTAGGTGACAATGATCCCGCTGCATTAAATGCAGTATTTCCTGTTCCTGGATAAATATCAGTTGAATTAGAGCGAAGTGCTACTGTCTTTCCAGCAGCCGTTGTATCTCCAAGAACCAAAGCATATGAAGTCCCAGCAGCAACAGTGTATGGTGTTGTTATAGAAATAGTAAATTTAGTACTTACAGGAACAACGCTGAGTAGTCCTGAAAGCCCAGCACCATACGTTACGGTTCCAACCGCTTGTGAATATGCAGGTGAAGCAATACATGCCGCAACATTTGTTGCATTTGGGTTTGAAACGATAGCACCAGTACAAATATAGAGATTAAGGTTTGATGAGTTGGCAGTCGCAGAACGTGTCATAAAACTCACATTAGTAATTGCAGCATTGGTTTTTGCCGTAAATACTTGTCCTACTGAGGTGCTTACCAGCGCATCTTGATTATTAGTAAGTTGCAATTCTCCTCCCACTTGAGTAATTCCGTATTTAAATGCCAAATATGAGTTAATTTTATTTATTTCCGCTGCTGTATGTTGAGAGTTATAAAATACCATTTCACCAACAGCACCATCAAAATTTTGTTCGCTGGTTGTATATGAACCAAAGTTCATCGCTGCAGTACTTGGTGTAATCGGACTATATGAAGCATTTTGTGCAACAGTTTTTCCATTTTGTTGAATTTGTTGTCCAATAAATGATCCTGTTGAATAATCAGCAGTATTGTAAAGATATGGTTGACCAAGCACTGTACCAAGTGTCGTGTGTGGTACTGAAACAGTTGTACCGGAATCATGATATAACGTTGTGTTACTTAACGAAAGAATGAAATTTGTTCCTTGTCCTCCCCAAAGCCCTGAGTGAGAAACAGTACCTTGTGTTTCTTGTGAGGCAACGTTATATGTTTCCCAGTTTGAAAGTGTTGTTCCTGTTGGAAGCAAGTTAGTTGCAGTAGTTGTAAGTATATCGTTTTCTGCATCTTCAAAATCTACAACTGGGTTATAGTTAATCGCAAGTGTATTGGTTGCAGAGCGGAATTCTGGATTTGCTTGTTGTGTAGTCAAGTTGAACCCATTTCCTGATTGGTCTTTCCAAGAAGCCATAGAAGCTCCATCAGTTGCAACGGTAGTGTTTGCAGTTGTTGTAAATGTCCCTGCGTCAGCCTTATACCATGCACGAAGTCCAGATGTTACTCCTCCTGGTGCGGTTCGAGGTAATACCATAGTAAAGTATTGTCCATCAACCAATGACACACCAGTAAAACTTACACTGTTGTCAGTTGAATTATAAGTAGGTTCTCCTGAGGTTGGATATACCGTTTGTGTTCCACTGGCAAAGTTTCCATTATCATCAACAACTAATCTAAATCCAGAAACATTTGCAGGAGAAATATTCATTGCATCCAAATCAAAAGTAAGCTTAAATGTTCCCATTGCAGGATCAACCGTAACTACATTGTTTACAATTGCATTTTTTTGGACTCTCCATTCACGCGATGTACGAGAGTTGGTAGCTGTTGGGATTCCGGTAGCTGGCATATCAGTTACAACAATAGTTGCAGCTGGTGCGTTGGTTGATCCAACAAACATAAATTCTTTATCGTCAAGAAGTCCGGTGCTTTCTGCTTCTGTGGTAAGGAAAGAAACAGCTTCACCTTCTGCTTTTGATTTTGTATTGGTCAAAAGGAGTGCATTGTCTTTTGCAATTGCATGAACGTTATATACATAGTCATCACTTGCGGTTGTTGCAATATTTGCATCAACTACGTTTGATGTATTTGCGCTGATGTCAATTCCTTCTGAAGCATCAAACACAACTTGATTTCCTGATGAAACGTAATCACGTCCTCCGGTGCGGTATCCATCAACTGAAAAGTCCATATCAGTAGCGGCTGCAACCGTATCTTGGTTGATCATGGTTCCATTTGCGTAGTGGTTATTAGTAGTATCACTATTAAGCACTAATGTTCCGCTTGCAGGTTTAACATGAATTACATAAGTGGTTCCAGCAGTTACCGCAAATCCAGCGTCAAATTGAACAGTAGCCGTAGTGTTAATTGATGGATTAGTTGGAAGGGTTGCTACTTTGTTTGTTTTTCCAACTCCAGGGTTTCCTGCAGTACATGTTGTAGCAGTTGCTGAAACTGATGCATCACATAAATATACAGTTGCAGATGGTGCAGAGTTAGACGTTGATACTGTAAAACTTACTGAATTTACCGTTCCAGAATAATCAGCGGTAAAGGTTTGTCCAATAGAACCGGTATTTGTAGCTGATGTAGTAGTGTTATTGTATGCGTTACTTGCAAAGTTGGTTCCTTGCTGAGCAAGGGTAATACCATACTTAATTGCCAAATATGATTCAATTCGTTCTCGATTTGATTGTGAAAGTTGCTCTTTATACACAATCATTTCTGAAATTGAACCAAGCCAAGTATCATTATTACCTCCAATATGAAAATTACTGGTGTTCATACTGGTCATATCCCACACGGTAGAAACAGAATTGAATCCGTTGGTTCGCATATTTACCGTTGAATCTGTTCCACCATTCCAGTCCCATGACTGAAGCATTCCAGCACCCGGAACCATCATTGGATATCCATAGGTAGGGTTTGGAGTAGAAACATTTGAAAACATTGCAGGACGTTCTGCTAATGTTCCAAGTATAAGAGTATCATTTCCAAGCTCTACAGCACTATCCCAACTAGATGTCGATGTGTCGTGTTTTCCAACAACAAAGAGTGATCCAGCAGAAGTTGCGGTTGGAAATATTGTATTAGTACGATACAAAAGATCATCTCCGTCAAAATCAAGAGTTGGATGATAATTAACCGCTTCAGAAGTAGTTGCATCACGATATAGAGGTCTACTTGATAACGTAGGGTGTTGTACTGTATTTTCTAAAATTGAAGCATCTTTCCATGTATATACTGCTGATCCATTGGTTGTAGGTGTGGTTCCTCCGGCATCGGTATAGGTGTCTTTATCAGCTCTCCACCATCCAACAAGATTAGCATCAGGTACTTCAACAGGGTTATCGTTTGCAATTCCCCATGTTCGTCCTTCATTAAACACTTCAATTCCATCTGTATTAACAAAAGAAAGCCCTCCGATGGTGTAATACATTGGCGAAACATCTGGTGCATCATAGGTGTATGAAATCGTAAGAATATCACCCGCTTGTGCAGCAACATCTTTAACGGTGATTACCTTTCCGTTATTTTCTGTTGAAATTTCTGTTGAAAGTGTTGTATCGTCAGCACTTACCTCTTCGGTGCCTGAGAAAATATTTTCAATAACATTTTGAATTTGCTCAATTACGGTTGGTGCTTCTACTGTTTCTGGTGCAACTTCAGGAAAAGTAACTTCACTACTAGCCACAGGAGCTTCTACGGTTGCAGGGGCAACTTCAGTTGAAGAAGTTGTTTCGGTAGTTACAGATGGAGCTTCAGGTGTAATAACTACGGTTTCTCCAGCTGGGATTTGTTCAATAATTGCAGGAAGGGTAACTTCTGGTGCTGTAGTTTCTGCAGGTGCTACCACTTCAGGAGTAGATGCACGAGAAATTACTGCAGTAACACCTTCTATGTCAAAATCAGCAGGTGCAAGCTCCTTAATAGAACCCGTAAAGTCTTCTCCAAAACGTACTGTCACGCTTGCTGGTGACTTACCGATAGGATACAGACGTGTTGCAATGATTCTTTCAATGGTTGCTTTTGCAGATTCTGCAACTACTACGGTTTTGGTAAGAGTTTTTGCTCCGCTTCCGTTATCAGTGGTAAGGTTAAAAATATAGGTACCTGATTGTCCAAAAATATAGTCATAGGTATAATCTGCAACCGTATTGTTTGAGTCAAAGGTTACACATTTACCAGTATCAATAGGAGTAACGGTTTCAGTTGTTCCTGCAGGTGTAGTGATTGAAAGCGAATTAGTTGCTTCGCACACTGGTGCTCCTGCATCATCAAGTACACCAATTGATATATTTCCCGTTTCACCTACCGTATAGGTATTTTGATCAAGGTTCATTGAAAGAACTCCCCAGGTAAAATCTTGTGAAAATGTTTCAACTTCGCCGGTAATAGGATTTAAAATTGATCCAGCAATGGTATAGGTACCAGGTGCTGCATCGCGAAGTGGAAACGCCATAATTACAGAACCTACTTCAAATGAAATATCTTCTGCTGGAATGGTGATGATTTGAGGTGCAGTAGTTGGTGCAACTGGTGCAGTTTCTCCATCTACAGCTTCTGGAGCAACTTCTTTTTGAGTTGCTGTAAGGGTAATAAATTTACCAATGTCATTTGAGTCATTGATAAGGTCATCTGCTATTGCATTTACCTTTGCGGTATCGGTGCCAATGTCAGAGTAATCAGAAGGGTCAACTTCTGTGTTAGTGTTTAAAATATTTCCAATAGCACCAGAAATTCCAGAATTAGCTTCTGGGTTTGGGGTATTGATTTCTTTCTTGGTGGTAGTGATTCCAAGAATGGTTGCAAATGCTTCGGTGTCAGAAAGCTTGTCACCTTCATTTTTACCAACGAAGTCAAAATCTGCGATTTTTATTTTGATTTGGTTATCAGCAATTACTGATACTGGTTGTGGATTGATTACTGAATCAAGAATTGATACATCAGTGTTTTCTGGTGTAACTTCTGGCACAACAGGTGTGTCAGTTGGTGGTGTTGTAGGTGTAGTGGTGTCAGCAGGGACATTGGCGGGAATATCCAATGGTGGCGCATTCGGTTCTGAACCCGTGACCGACTGGTCTGCAGAAGTTTCTGTTACAGGATTAGTGGCAGGAACTACAACTTCTGAAGAAGAAGTATTGTCCGCAGGTGTTGCGTCAGGAGTGGTTGCAACCGCAGCAGGAGCCTCAGCAGATGGAACAGTCTCTATTGTTTGTGGTGCAGCATTTAATGTTGCATCTTGTCCGTTATCAACTGAAGAGGTGTCTGCAGATGGAGCAGCAGCTTCTTGTGCGTAAACTTCGACAACGGGTAAAAAAGAAGTAACCAAAAAACTTACCGCAAGTACGGTAGAAAGTACCTTGGTTAAGGTAGACGCAGAAGTAGTGGTAGTCTTTTTACCACGGATACTTTTGGTACTTGATTGAAAAACTTTAAAGAATGAATTCATAATAATGTTGTTTTATAAAGTGATTTATAAATAGTTTAATAAATAATTACATCTACAACGATGTGCATATATTGTAACATTTTGAATACAATCTATTCATATAAAATTCATAAATCACCATGTTGATAAGTGATATTTTTCAAATGATTTGCATTTTAAATTTTCTCTTTTATTACTCATTTGCATAAAATTTTTTAACAACATCTTGTCCGTTAGAAATAATTTATTTATCAGATTAACCGCTCTAACTAATTCTTTTTTGAAAAGCTTCATCCTAATTAGTTTTTGTTATCACCATGTTTT
Source organism: bacterium (assembly GCA_043771175.1). Classification (GTDB taxonomy): domain Bacteria; phylum Patescibacteriota; class Minisyncoccia; order Phycocordibacterales; family UBA1006; genus DASWYC01. Next base: position 28,797 of record JAYVHO010000006.1, read on the forward strand.
TGAATACAAATTAATCACAATATACCAAGCTGGAACAAAACACTTTTATAGACAGTGCATAGGCGAGATTCATAAAAAATGCAGCTGACAAGCTAAGCATTTTTTATACTAATCGAGTCCGAGCCTAGGGCGGTAGACCCGCTGTCCATGAAAGTGTTTTGAGAAAGCGCAGGCTTAATTACGCATCAACATTTAAAAACACCACATTGCTGTGGTGTTTTTAAAAATCTGGATCCAGTTATATAACAGGATGACAGTCAATTATAATTTTATTTAAATACAAATACTGGTGTAAATTTCAATGTATCTTTTGCGTCAGGCATTGCAAGTGAAGTTTTTGGATCAATATTTATCTCTCCAGAAACTTTAATGTTGTTTTCATTAACTTTTTCTACATACATTCCAGATGCCAATGAAACAGTTTTTCCTCCGGCATTAATGGTGTAAGAAATTGTAAATGCATCGTCAACAGTGTTTGGTAAAACCAAACTTGCTTTGAAATTTCCCTTAGAATCGCCGCTCAAGAATTTTTGAATGATTGATTTTACTGGAGTTCCCGTTGAGGTTAAATCATTGAGATTAAAATTAACATCAAATCCTTCGATTCTTCCGGTAGCTAAAACTGAAAGATCACCATTCCCCATTGATATGGTTCCTGACTCTGTTCCGTATGACCAATCAATCTTTGAAGCAGATTTATCTAAACTAAGATTTCCTGATTTAAAGTTGTTACGTGGTGATGTTACCACCTCTTTTAATTCTTTCGATGATTCAATTTGCTCTTGAAGAGTTTGTGGCGTTAATCCACCTTGCTTTTTAGTTACGATAAGAACGATAACAATGGCAAGGATAATAACTCCCAGAACAATTGCAATAATTTTTTTGTGTTGCTTTATTTTTTCCATAAAAATATTATACATTAGTTTTATAAATTTGTGCAAATGTTTTACCTTCACCAAAAATATTATATACCAAAGCTCCAACAATTCCCCCAATAACTGGTACTAACATGTACACAATATTACTGTACAGACCTACTGCTAATGCAAAGTTTGGATTAATAAACCCAAGTGAACCAAACAGCGCAGAAACAATCATTGCACCGTAGATGGTAAAAATAAATGGAATCATAGCATTGGTATCACTATTTTTTGTGTGTGCCAAATAGCTAGAAATTCCAAGCACCAAAATGAATCCTCCGATAAATTCTGCAAGCCCTGATTCAAATGATAATTTTGCAAATCCAGTTATACCCTTAAGGCGTTCTGCGATTTTATCAATAATCAACCATGAGGTAAATCCCGCAAGTGCTGCTGCGGCAAATTCAATTGCTAAAAGTGCAGCACCAAGTCCAAGGCTTACTTTTTTAACAGCAATATTTGCAATGTTAATTACTGGGTGGCCAAAAGAAACAACATATTTTTTAAAGGCAAAATATAAAATTCCAAAGATAGTTGCTGATATGACATGAACAAATACCGAAGGAGCTCTAAATAATGCAATAATGGTAATCAATGAAACAAGATATGCCATTAAAAACTCAACCGCATATTCTCTCCATGTTACTGATTTAACTGAAATCATAATAATTTAATAATCTAAGATTCACGAATTACTTGTAATACTGAAAGTATATCACCTATTTATTTTCACCTGCAAGATTTATGGGCAAATCTAGTAATTTCCCACACTACGGTGTTATACTATTTTGTATATGAATAAAACAAAAAGCATTCTTACCACATTATTAAGTTTTATTAAGCGCATAAAAATTACCAAAAGTGTTGGAATTGCTATTGCAGCAACGGTTGTTTTATGTGCCATTATTATATGTATTATTGATTTTATTTCACCAAAAAACATTGTTGGAATTCAACAAAAAAAACACATTTATTTACTTGACCCGTCAGCAAAATCACTTATGGAAAATGATTATGACCCAGCCACCTTTGTTCCACAGATTTTCACAGCACCTTCAAATCAAGCGGGAAAGACCGTAACGGTTAATTATTGGACTTCAGGTACTGATGAAAAGCTTGATAGTGCAATTATGGATAGTGTAGGCAACTATGCAAAATCACTTACAACCATTTCAGAAGATACCGTATTTACCTCAGAAGTAAGAGCCTTTAAAGAATTAATCTTCCTTACCTTAACTTCACAAAATACTGCAATAGTTAAAACGCTTATTTTTGATGAAAAAGGTGAAGTAAATCCAGAAAAACTCCTCAGACCTGGATTTGAAGGAGTAGTAATTGATACCGTAAAAGGAAAGCTTTCAGCTGACTTTGGTGTTGACCTTACAGTTGGTGATAAGCTTGCCAAAGATGCATTACGCGATAAAACATACCGAATTGCATCAAATGGGCTTATAGTTATTATGCCAACAGCACTTTTACCAGAAACATTACGAAATACTCCTTACTATGAAGTATTAGTACCAAACTCAATAATTTACGACTATCTCAACTAATTTATTTATCTGTCCATTAAAAACACCTTTTATACAAAGGTGTTTTTATATCGGACATATTATATTATGTATCATATTCTTTATCGGACATAAGTATTACTAATGGACATACATATATATGTATAACGGACAAACATAACAAAAACCCCATCACGGGGTTTTTGTTATGTTAGATATTAATACTCTCTTCTTCTATAAATATCTCTGTATTTCCACTTTCATCAGTTATTTCCACAATCTCTTGAACTATCACCTCTTGAGGTTTATTTATAACTATTTCTGACTTTACTATTTTTTTGGCAATCACAGCTTTCTTTACGGGAGTTTTTTTCTCTATCATTTTCTTTGCTGGTTTTTTGGGATCTTTTTGAATTTTTTCTTTTGCTGCCGCAGCTTTATCTTTAACTGCTTTTTTAGCGAGCTTTTCTTTTTCAATTAATCGTTTTGCCATTTCTTCTAGTTTTATGTCTTCGTTAATCTTGGTAATATCCTTTAAAATTTGATCTGCATGCTTTGCGGGATTTACCTTTGCATACACTTTAACAATCTTGCCTTTTGGATCAATTAAATATGAAATGCGAGTTAAAGAATGGGTTATCTTTTTACCATTATCCTTGGTAACCAAAGCGCCATAAGCCTCAGACATCTTTAGTTTTTCATCAGTCAGCACCGCAAATGGTAATTTATATTCTTTCACAAATTTTTTATGAGAATCCATATCGTCCAATGAAACACCTAAAACCACTACACCTGCTTTTTTAAGCTCTTTATTCACATCTCTCAAAGAACATGCCTCTGCCGTACACCCAGGCGTAAAGTCTTTTGGGTAGAAATAGAGCAGAACAAAAGAATCTTTGTAGTCGGAAAGTGAATGCTTAACCCCTTTATGGTCAAACAAACTAAAAGCTGGTGCCTTTTGCATAATCTCTAATAACATAAAATATAGATTCTACTAGTATGTTATGTATTATAAATTATTTTTAAGAGAAACACGAAGTCTATACAAAAATGGCATCATCACACCACTTAACATCGTAATTGTTAAGAGAAACGCAAGAATGTGTGGTGATGGAATCTGGTCAAAAATCTTAAAAAATGAAATCAGCAAAACAGTACTGTGTGCAACCATCATACCAACATAAGAAACATACATTGTTCTTGTTTTTGCTTCAATTTTTGATTCTTCTACTTTATGAGGCATACCCAAAAGTGACCGAAGGTCTCGTAGGACAGGTAATGAATATGACACAATAAGCAGTGCATTCAATACTGAAACATACATCCATACTAAGAATGTTCTTGTTTCATAGAGAATATTAAGAAATTGCGGAAATAGAAAGAATAATAAAAGTGCTATTATTTGCAAAATATTAACGCCAATAAATACCGATGTGGATACTTTGTATTCTTGTGCAAATACATGAGGGATTCTCCCTGTATGAATAAACTCGAGCACAATAATACATTCCACTACCGCAGCAACAAAACCAAGCATGGCAGCAGCCATCATTACCCACCACAAAATATCAGCAAACATCATATGATCACAGTATAGCATCTACTACTTGTTTAAAATGACCGCAATAATATCTCTTTTATTTTGAGGAGTCACGCCGTACTGATTACTGTAATTGTCACCTTTTTTAACCACAAGCATGATAAAAAAAGGAATACCAATATATGGTAAAAATGAAACCAATATAAACATCGGGTTTATATTCATATCTTTTAACCTTCTTACTCCCAGACCCACAGAAAATATTGCTTGTAAAAAATAAAGGGGAAACAGCGCCCACAGATTTCCTATACCAGAAAGTGTCTTTTGCATTTCTATGATGGTATATGGAATTTCAATGCGTACAACAAGCAGTAAATAAACAAGGGTAAAAGCCCCAAATATATATCCAATAAAAAGCATGCTTTTAAAATACTGCATTCTATTGATTCTCCCGGTAAAAACCCGTGCCCACATGATGATAAATGAATTCATATGATAAGTATACCAAAAACTTATTTATTTTTGCCATCTTCTGTTCATCATATACCTGTCAACATCATGGAATTTTTGATAGGTTACTTGGTGTGATTTTTTAACCATATACCAAGCACCCTTTGCACTATTCGTAAACACAAGTTTAAAAATAAATATAACGCCCTTATAAAGAAAAGGGATTATATGAGTTAGCAGTGCAAAAACTTCTTTATACAGTACTAAAATTGCCCCTATGATTATATATAAATACATATCGTGCAAATATTATAACGCACATATTTAAGCAATCTTTTATTTCTTAAATGACACGGTGAATATAACCCCTAACTGACCTGGTAATTTATTTTCAAAAACTACGTCATGCCCCATAGCATCAGCAATTTGCTTTGACATATAAAGACCCAAACCATTTCCCGTATATGAATTTTTCACATTCGCTGCACGGTAGAACTTTTCAAAAATATGGTCTTTGTCTTCTGGTGGAATCCCTGGCCCATCATCTTTTACCATAAGTTTTACCTGATCTATATCATCGTTAATAATGATTTCTATAGTTCCACCTAAAGGAGAATACTTCACGGCGTTTGCAATAAGATTTTGTAATACCATTTTTAAGAGTTTTTCGTCAGTTTTAACCGTAACCTGATTATTATTTGAAACTTGAAGGAAAATCTTTTTTTCATTCATCATCGCTTTAAATTCTTGTAAAACATTATCTCTTACTGCTACCAAATTTGTTGGCATAATAATTGGCGTCAACACACCTAGCTCCAACTTTGAAACATTCAATAGCATATTAACCATATCAATCATACCTTGATTAGTTGTTTGAATCAGTGAAATCTGTTCTTTAACTTCAGGTTCTATTTGTTTACTCAACAGAGCTTCTGATGCCCAACGTATTGCTGTCATAGGGGTACGTAATTGATGTGACGCAAACATAAAGAATTCTCCTTTCTTTTTCTCTGTTTGAGCCTCTTCGGTAATATCAGTCATTAAAAGCACCGCACCTAAATACTCCCCGAGTGCAAATATCGGCGCACAAGAAAGAGCAATATTAATTGAAATCTGATTATTTTTACCATCCAAAACCAACGGATATTCTAAAGAATAGTAGGTATATTTATTTTGTGATGATAACACTTTTTCAAAAGAAAACTCTACGTCATCAGTTTTTGAAATGCCAAAGACCTCTTTATATAGAGGATTTTCCATACCATTAAATAACTCATTAAACTTTTTATTAGAACGAACCACCGCACCTTGCTTATCTATAACACACATAATGTCACCCAGTGATGAAATCAACGCATCATCATTTGCTTTTTGACGCAATAATTGCTTGTTTAACACTTCAATTTTTGACAAAGTGCTGGTTAATTCTTGAGTTTTCTCGGCAACCTTATATTCCAACATTGAATAAGAAGAATACAGTGATTCAGTCATTTTATTGAACATAGAAGCAATTCTCTGAAACTCAACAGTAGAAGATCCTTCAACCTGAATCTTAAAGTCGCCTTTTTCAATAGAACTAAGTCCTCCAATAATGGTATTAAGTGGTTTTATGAGTACTTTTCTAATAATCATGATTTCGTAAATAAAAATAGTAAGTAGCAAAGAAAGACATGTAAGTCCCACTAAAAAATTGTTGGTAAATGATGTGAATAATGTTTTGGTATTAACCATTCCAATAACAAACCATGACGTTGAACCTATAGTATTCGAAGATGCCAGATATTTGGTATCATCGTAGTTCAAATTAAAAATCTTACCTTTATTATTTTTGATTTTTGTTGACACCTCAAAACTTTTTAACGCTTCCTTTTCTGTTTTACTTAATATTTCTGATGACGCCAGAATATCTAAGGTAGAACTTGCCACGATAATATGTTCATTATTTGTTTGTTTAAGAGATGGAATAATCCCCCACAGTGATCCAGCATCAATATAGGCAATAGTAATATGAGCAATTTCACCATTTGTAGAAATTACCGGTGTTGCCAGCGTAATATATTCATATCCAATTTCTGACATAATCGGGTCAACAATAATTGTTTTTTTTGTTTTAATTGCTTGTTCTGTAATAATACTTCGCAATTGATTAGCGTTGTCTGTATTGGTTTCAAATAATGAATTATGTGCTTCGTATTGGACAGCACCCAAATTATCAACAAGTTCAATACCCAAGAATGAGCCTTGATTAATAAGAAATGACTTTGCGTAAGTATCACGCTCATCTATTTTTGCTACACTTAAATAAGAACCAACAAAAGAAACCTGCTCTTCAATGTTGGTTATTTTTTCTGTCAAAAGTTCTGTTGTTTTATTTACGAGAACAAAAGGAGTTTGTCTGATAACATCTCTATTTTGAATAAAAGAACGCAGAGTCAACACAAAAAGTACCACAATAACACAGGCTACTGAGAATAAAAACGGTAAACCCAACTGTCGTATTAAGGTGTTTTTAGGTGAATTATTGTTCATACAGATATTCTTTTTCAAGATATTTTACTCCGCTGATTATTTTATAGACCATAATTTTATTATTTCGCAGATCTCCAAACTCATTTATAGGAACTACTCCTGTTGCACCATTGAACATACGCAGTGATGACAAAGTACGCAAATAAGAACCTCGAGATGGCAAAGAAGTTTTAGAAAGGACCTCAAGCACTAACTGTGCACTATCATATCCTGCGTAGGCATATTTATCAGGATCATACCCATAGACATCGATAAACGCATTATAAAAATCTGTTTTATATTCTTTTATCAAACTTGCATCTAAAAATGAAGACACTACATAGGTCGTTCCCTCAAATATTTTAGAAAATTCTATAATTTCGTTTGTATCATCATAGGTTTGGTTAAATATTACTGATATATTTTGCTGTTTTTTAAAGGTTAGCAATTTATGAAAAATATCAGTTCCCAATGGTGAGCCAAACTCGGTTATTACTACTATTACATTATATTGTGATAATCCCATTTTTTGAACAAACTCAGCATCGGTAACCATATCAGCATCTAATAATTCGTTATTTTTTTGAGCTTGAAGATCAGAAGACCCATTACTTCGTATTATAAGTGTTTTTTTAGACGAAATACTCTCTGCAAATTCATATACACCACGAACAGACATATCAACACTCGGGGAAACTCGTGCCAATGATCTAAAATTTGTTGGATATAATAATCGAGGATACCCGTTTCTATACCCACTTTTTGTAACATATGATGCACTGGCAATCGGCATAATATTAAATAAATACCCTTTATTAAGTTCTGGAATAACCACATCCGCTGCCCCTGCGGTTAACGGCCCAATATATGCAACTACATTTTCATTCTCAGCAGACTGTTTTGCGGCGTTAATTTCTTTAGAAACCACAGGAATCCCCTCGGTATTGCCCGTATCAATGGACACTATTTCAACTCTTTTTCCATTAATCATAGTGTTTTGTCCGATAGAAAGCTCTACTCCGTCCGTTATTGACCGAGAGATTTCATTATTTATTGGCAAACCCACTACCACCTGCATAGTGGTTGATTTATTTTTGAAAGATTCTTTGCTGGTTAAATAGAATGTTAAAACACCTAAAAAGAGCGACGTTACAACACCACCATAAAAAAATATTCGCAAAACGGTAGGGTTATTGTTGTTATTTTTGATAGGTACATCATCCATTATCTTTAATTGTAATACATCATTATTTGATATTTTATATATAGTTGTGCAAGTTACGAACTACGTATTATAATATGTAACATGAACACAGAAAAAGCCTCTTCAGATGACTCATTCATGAGATTTATCTTTATTATTATGTTGGTGGCACTACCACTTCGAATCTTTGTTTTTTGGCCGTTTGTCGTAAGTGGAGAATCAATGGTACCAACTTTTGAGGACAAACAATATCTTATCGTTGACAAGATAAGCTACAAACTTCATGACGTACAACGTGGTGATGTAGTGGTGTTTAAATATCCCAAAGATCCAACTCGCTATTTTATTAAACGTATCATTGGGCTTCCAACAGAATCAGTTCTTGTTAAAAATGGCATAGTAACTATTTCATCAGCTGACAAAACCACCATAGCAACACTGTCAGAACCATATATTTCTGATACGACTACCGGAACCACGGAACTTTCTTTAGGAGAAGATGAATATTTTGTAATGGGAGACAATCGTCCACAGAGTTCTGACTCTCGTGTATGGGGACCAGTAGAGAAAAATCTTATCATTGGAAAAACACTGTTTCGACTGTTGCCACTCAGTAGAGCTTCAGTATTTCCTGGTAAAACCATTTATCAAGATACAGAGCCAACCAATTAGTATCATTTATTTACTGTATGACCAGCAAGACAACCACTCCAAAAAAAACTTCAATTCCCCTTGCTTCAATAGCTAATGCTAAAAACAGGCTTATAGAAACTCAAGCCATTCTTGAAAAAGCTCATGAAATAGCATTATTTTATGGTTTTGAAACAACTATCCTTCCCAGTATAGAACCAATGTCATTGTCTCGTGAAAAGCAATCAAATTATTCATTATCTCTTGGTAAACAAAAAGATTATCAATTCACCACTGACGCAACCCTTTCTCTACTTTCTATGAAAAGCGTTCTCATTGAGCCAAAAAATCCTCTGTATACCTTTTCTCTTTTGCCTAAAATTTCCATAGAAGACGGAACGATTGTTTCTTCTTTTGATATTCGATTTGATATCCACAACTCTTCTAAACCAGTTTCTGACGCCATTATTATTGGTACAACCATGAAACTTCTGGAATCTCTTCAATTAAACAATATTAACTTACGTATTGGTACCGTGGGTGACAAAGATTCAAAAATTGCACATGAAAAAGAAATCAAATCATTCCTTAAAAAAAGTCTTTCAAAAATAGATCCAAAAGATAAAGACTTGTATAAGATTTCCCCACTTTCAATTCTTTTTTCTGAACATGAAAAAACAAAAGAAATTTTAAAACATATCCCTGACACTATGAACACGCTTTCTCCTTCTGCAAAACACTTCTTTAAAAACCTTATTGAATATCTTGAAGAAACCAAAATTGCGTATGAGTTTAATCCAACATACACGTTTGGTGACCCTTTGGTGTATCACACTATTTTTGAAGTAGTTCACAATGAAACAGGAAACGTTTTGGCACGTGGATACCGCTACGGAGAAGGACTTAAACAATATGGCATCGCCAAGGAAATTCCTTCTGTAGGGGTGCAAATTTGCATCGACACTATTCTCATGCAGCCAGACTGGGGAGAAATTCGTTCACGTATTGCACCATCTGCTAAATTCTATTTTATTCAATGTGGTATTGATGCAAAACTTAAAAGCTTACCAATTCTTGAAGAACTTCGCACCTCAAATATTTCCGTACTTCAGTCAATCACGGAAGATTCTCTTTCGAAACAACTCGAAGCCGTAGAAGCCAATAAAATTCCTTATGTTTTGATCTTTGGTCAAAAAGAAGCAATAGATGGCACGGTATTGGTACGCACCATGAAAACCCGTTCACAGGTTGCAGTAAAAGTGAAAGATTTAGTTAAACTTTTAAAATCTTTGAAATAACATCCTATTATTATTGAAATAAAAAAACCCTCAATACACTTCTCTCCAAATTCCATCCGGACGCAAGCGCCCTACGCGCTTTGAAAGCCATTTAAGCGCTTCGGGTCGTCGGTGGAATTTTTCAAGAAGGTATTGAGGGTTTTTATGATTGTGATCAAAAATAATATTTGCGTAATATTTAAAAATCAGTATAATTTTGGCATGATTTCACTCATCGAAGAATCTTCACCCATTTTGCATACATCAGCATCTGTAGTTTCAAAAGAAGAATTTGGAACACCTATGCTTGAGAAGGAAATATCTGACATGTTCAACCTTCTTGAAATTAAAAAAGACGGAGTAGCACTGGCAGCACCACAAGTTGGCATTGCCAAACAAATATTCATTATTACTCCTCATATATTCAGCCACCCAGATGCCCATGAACTAGTGTACATTAACCCTCAAATTACATCAGCTTCAAAAGACACCAGCATGATGGAAGAAGGTTGTCTTTCTGTTCCCTATGTTTTTGGAAAAACCAAACGCTCCATCATGGCAACCGTTCGCGCACAGCGGCGTGATGGTACTATTTTTGAAAAACGTGGCACCGGATTACTTGCTCAAATTTTTCAGCATGAGATAGACCATCTTCATGGAATTCTTTTTAACAGCCATGCAGATAATCTCAAAAAACTCTCGGAACAAGAAATCGCTGATTTTGAAGCAGAAGATTATAAAATAACACCAATATATTAATATGAATTCCCTCAAACTTATATTCTATGGAACCCCGCAACTATGTGTGCCATATTTGGATGCTCTTCACAGCGTTGGTTTTACCCCCAGCCTTATTATCACAGCGCCTGACAAACCAGTGGGCCGCAAACAAATTATTACCCCACCACCCGTAAAAGTGTGGGCTTTGGCTCATGATATTCCCTGTCTTCAACCAGAAAAACTCACACCAGAATTTATAGAATCAGTAAAAGCCATGGGTCCGTTTGATCTTTCAATCCTCATTGCATTTGGAAAGATTCTCAAGCAGCCGCTCATAGATTTACCAGAACACGGAACCTTAAATGTTCATTATTCTTTACTTCCTCGTCACCGAGGTGCGTCTCCAACAGAAGCCACTATTTTATCAGGGGATGAAGAAGGCGGAGTAACCATTCAAAAAATGGTGTTTGAATTGGACGCTGGAGACATTATATCTGCGGCAAAAATCCCCCTAGATGGCACAGAATTTAAGCGTGATTTGTGGGATATTTTGTCAGAAATTGGATGTGAACTTTTAATTGACACCATTCCAGAGTATTTAAATAATGACATTACGTTATTGCCACAAGGTTCACATGGTATCACCCACTGCACCAAAATAGAAAAAGATGATGGCTTGATTGATATTGAAAAAGATAATCATCTTGAAATATGGCGTAAATTCCGCGCCTATGACGGCTGGCCAGGAATCTTCTTTGTAAATACAGAAGGTAAACGAACAAACATCACACAAGCTTCTTTTGAAAATGATCTATTTATTATAGAAAAAGTAGTCGTTGAGGGTGAAACTGAAAAAGAATACTAAATAAAAACCCACATTTCTGTGGGTTTTTATTATTAATATTATTCTAAAATTTCAATTGAAGTTATTTCAACGGGATTAACAGGCCTATCTGATCCTTGTGTTGCGGTGGTTGCAATAGCATATATCACATCCATTCCTTCTATAACTTTCCCAAATACGGTGTGTTTACCATCCAAAAAGGTATTATCGGCAACGTTGATAAAAAACTGACTTCCGTTGGTTCCTGGCCCTGCATTTGCCATAGAAATAGTTCCTACAACATTTGAAAGACCTTGTACAAATTCATCTTCAAATTGATATCCAGGGCCACCTGTTCCCCACATTGATTGTTGAGAATCGTCTTTTGAAAGTGGATCTCCTCCTTGAATCATAAATCCTTTAATAACACGATGGAATTTAGTATTGGTGTAAAAACCATTTTTTACCAAATTAGTAAAATTTTGAACAGTCTTTGGCGTTTTATCTCCAAATAATTCAAGGGTAAATGTTCCATAATTAGTTGCAAATACTGCTTTAGTAATTTGTGCAACAGGAACCACCGGTGCTGGTGTTTCTTTTTGTTCTTCTGTGTTCATAGTTGTTTTTGTGGTGAGGTTATTTTTAATACCAATAAATATTCCTCCAAGTATCACAATAATTGAAAGAACGATGATAATCCATAAACCTTTGTTATCTGACATAATGGGCTAATTATAGCGTACTAGACTCTCGTTTGGCAATCAAATAACACTGTTGCGCGTATTGCGATATGCCACGTGGTTCGAAAAGAGGTTTTGCTCATTTTTTAATAAATTTTTGGAGGGGATTTTAAATACTTTTGAAACTTACTTTTTTAGGGTAACTGCATCATTATTTTTTCATAGTATTTAAGAACAAAAACTCAAATACTTAACACATAAATTTACATTAGATAATTACTATGCTAGCATAAATTTATTATGATTCGAATAGAAAAAGCAAGCCTAGAATTTATTCCTTCTATTTTTGACATCTATAAGAAGTCTTACTTCTCCACGTATCTCGATCAGGTAAAAGGTGCAGTAGCTGAGGATTTTGAAGAACTCTTCAGTGTTAAAAGTTTTGCAGGCTTTTCTAACTCTCTTGAAAAGAGGATATTTAATGATAATCCAAATGATATTACACTTTTTGTTTTTGATAAGCAAGCTCCAATTGGAATTTGTCGTGTAAGAATATTTTCAGATTATAACCAAATACAATCATTTTATCTTTTGCCTGAATATACAAATAAGGGGGTTGGAGGAAAAACAATGTCTTACATAACCACATTTTTTAACAAAAACAACAAAACCATTGTTCAAGTTGCAAAAGAAAACTTTAGAGCTATAAAATTTTATGAAAAACATGGTTTTTCAAAAGCGAAAGAATCTCAAGAATATTCAAATGATTCACATACCTTACCTGTATCGAAAACTAAAATTACAGAAGTTGAACTAACTAAAAAACCAGAGTAATGCACTCTGGTTTTTTAAATAAATTCTTTTGTGTCAAAAGTCTTAAGCTGCACATGCCATTCTTGGTAAGGTATAGTCAATACTAAATATACCTGTTGATTCTTCTGTCGGTGCATCATAACGATCACAATTATGAAAACAAATGAGCTGATCTCTTGTTAGAGGCTTAAATGTCCATGGTTCAAAATGCAAGAAAACTTTGTCATATATCCTTCTTGTGTAGTCATATAAGACTTCAACCTGATCTCTTTCAATTTCGGTTTCAATTGGATGATGATGAAGGAATCTCCCAAATACATCAAAACAAAATTTATTATACTTTTGAGTACATAAGATGTGGGCGTGCCAAAAGGGATCAACTACATCTGAAACTGCATGCATGTTTTTTGAATCAATTAAAGCTATTGCCATATATTGCTTATATGCCTCAAAGCCATCATTGATGAATTCATCGTCCGTAGGTAACCCAACACCTTTTAGTAATTTTGGTACTACAGTCTTTTCAATTGAAAAATCAGTAGCGTCAATCTCCATAAGCGCACCATGCAATTTACCTGAAATCAACCCCATGATTCCTGGGCGAATGTTCGAAATTATATTCATTTTTTAAAATATTTAAATTAGATCTCATTATATGGGAAATTATGAAGTTTATCAAGTTTAGATAAAATATATTAATAGTATGAAAACCCGCCTTCACTAAACCTACTTCGCCAAGACTACGAGGGTCACGAGCTATGGCGGGCAAACAAAAAACCCTCATCGGGACTAAACGATAAGGGTTCTTTGTATTAACAATATTGTCTATGCTTTGAGAAGTTCAATTGATTGGTTTTCTATATTTCGCATTGTGCGAGTTACGATTGTAACATAGTCCGGTCGAATAGTAGGTGGGTTATAGGCATTGAGAATTTCAGTGACTGACTTGTCAGCGTAGTAAGATTCAGTTTTTGGATTATTTCCAGACAGGTTTTTTGCAACAATATCAATTCCATGTTCAAAAGAACTAAAATTAATCTTACAAGAACCCCATCCTAATCCACTGAATGTTGCTTTCTTACATGCTTGTTTGAATCCAGTAGATTCAATCATAGCAATCGACGGAACTAACCGCCAGTCAATATCATACTTGTCAGCATAAAATACGAATTCCTCCGCATAATCTGCCGCAGGTAATGAACGAGCATCAAAGAATGCTCGGATCTTCAAAACACGAGGATCTTCTTTTGGTTTTGATTTCTCAGGAGAAACTAAAACTTGAGAAGACACTATAGCTTCACCACCAATCATTGTCGTTTCGAGTACTTGTGCGCTAACTGATGCTGGAAAGAGGCCCATAGACATGACTCCAGCTATATTAAGTAGCACTACCGCAAAACGACGAACTTTATTTGTAAATAAATCCATAAATGAGGATTTGTGCTCCCTCGTAACATTCCTTGGGTGGTAGAAGATTTTTATAAAAGCTTACGTTTTTACAAAAAACGCACCGTAAATTACTTTATCAGTACGTCTCTATAATAGCATATTTGGGACTAAAAGTCAAAGAATGCAATGATTTTAATCTTTTGTCAACTAATCTTTTTTAAAAGTGTTTGCAATAGTTATTCCAACCTCATCTTCAATAATAACATCCTTTACGGCACCAGGAATTGAAGCTGAAGCATAGTTAATATTAAACTTTGTTCTATTAAAGCTAAAGGTTCCGGTAATAGTTACCATTCCTGAATCATTTCTTACTACTACGGGGATTGAAATTTCTTGAGTCTTACCTTTAATGGTTAAATCACCTGTTAACAGTGCGGTACCACCCACCAGCGCAGCAGAAGATGTCAGTACAAATGTTCCAGTCTTATAAGTTTCTACATTAAAGAAATCTTTTCCTTTTAAATCATTTTCAAGCTTTTCTTTTCCTTTGCCTAATTCAAGATCAAGTGCGGTAATAGTATCTAGCGCAAATTCCAGATCAGCTTTGAGGATAACTGCCCCATCTGTTTCAAAGGTTGCCTTTGAAATTTCTACCGTACCATTATGTCCACCTCCAACTCTCTTTTTGGCATTCCATCCAATTGTTTGACCTGGTGTAATGGTATATGTTCCCGCAGCAATATTTTCACCAGTATTTGTAGCTACATCATCTTTTATTTGAGTATCATCAATAGGGCCATTGCCACCCAAACTTGGTGTATCTTTTTTAAGCGTTAGTAAAACTCCTGCTATAACTATCGTTAAAATTACCGCAATTAATATTTTTGTCTTCATATGAATATTACTATACCATATTTGATATACTATTAACATATGAAACCTTTTGTATTTAAAAGTCTTGTTGTAATAATTTCACTGGGTATATTCTTTTTTGTGTGGAAGATATTTTTTCAGAAAGAAAATACCGTTATTCCCGTGGTTCAACAGACCCCCGGCACCCAACCACTACTTGGTAAACCGGTAGAAATTCTTGATGCTCAAATTATTCAAGAAAATAGTTTCAATGATTCAAATTACACTCCTTCTGAACATGATTTTAATGAGTCTCAAAAACCATCAAAAAAAGAAATAACCGACGAAGATCTTCCACTTACTACTCCTGAATTTAATTAAAAAGAGGGGCACCTACGGCGCCCCTCTTTTTAATAACCTTATTTAATTCTATACACAATAGTTACGGTAGCTGTTGTGGTTTCTGTTCCAATGTTAATTGGTGCAGAAGGTGCTGCTGACACACTGTCCATAGATGCCATTTCCGCCTTTGCATAGTACATCGGTTGAGGGTATCCACCATCACCATTTTCGCTGAATGAAACAATCTTACCCAATCGTACATCAAGTGATTTTGCTAACTTTTTTGCGCTTTCGCGAGCCTGAGCAATTGCTTTTTCACGAGCTTCTGTTTTTTGTTTAATAGGATCTTCTATTTTCATATCTGGTCCGTTTACTGAATATACTTTTGCAGCAGTAATGATTCCCATAAAATCAGAAGATTTTGCAAGATCACGAACTTTTATAGTTTCATTATGAAACACTTCATATCCCACTAATTTACTTTCTCCGGGTGGACAATTGTATTGTGTACATTTTGGTTGAGTATACTCATATTTTGGGTTCACGGTGTGTGACTGTGTTTTGATGTCGTCATCCTTAATTCCCGCTGATTTTAAATCATTTGAAAGCTTTTCAATATCTGCCTTAATAACATCTTCTGCCTCTTTTGAAGTCTTACCTTCCCCGCGAAGTGAATACGTAATCACGGCAATATCAGGCTTGGTGTTAACTTCCGCATTTCCGGTAACGGTAATGGTGTTTTGAGCATCATTAACGGAACCTTGTTGCTTGGTAAAGGTGATTCCAGTAATAAGGATAATAATTGCGGCAATAGAAAGGAATACCCCTCCACTGGCAAAAAGAAATTGTTTGTAGGTTTCTGTTTTGTTCATATGTACTTAGTATAACGTACGGGAATTATCATTATTACGCACCCATCGTATAATGTATTGTTTTACATCACTTTTTTTCTCTACCCCACTGCGTGCCATATATCGAACCAGTCCAAAAATAGGTCTTGTAAACCACGGACGATCATGTAGTCCCGCAATACTCCACAAACATCCAACATAGCCATTTGGGTCTCGCCCATCAAATTCATAGGTATCGTTTAAATATATTGCAACTTTAAGAGCTTGTTCTGGTGTTTGCGTCCATTCTAGTATTTTTTTTGCCCAATACATACGCATATAACCATGCATTTTCCCTGTTTGTATCATTTCGTTTTGACATGCGTTCCATAATTCATCATGAGTTTTTGCTTCTTCAAATTCCTTTTTGGTATAAATATATTCTCGAATATCAGTTCTATGATCATCTAATGTTTGAAGTGCCCATGGGGCAGCACCTTTTAATGAATCGTAATTTTTATTATAGTAACAAAAATTATCAGAAAGTTCACGACGAACGATTAATTCTTCTAAAAATGAATCTTTACTGGTACCAATCATTTCACCAGCAACCAATTCAAATATTTCTTGTGCGGCAATAACTCCATAATGTAAATAGGGAGAAAGCCCAGAAACACCTTGTTCGTTGGCGTTGTTACGAGTAGTATCATAGTTATTATGACCAATAAGTTTTTTAAGTAGTGTATATGGTTCATTGATGTTATTTTTAGGGAACAATTCCAAAACCCCACCCTTTAAATCACCTATCACTATAGTATTAATAATGTTTTGAGTTTTAACCAATAAATCTTTACTAAAAAATTGTTTTTGAAATGATAATAATTCTTTATGATTTTTTTTATCATATTTTTTTACAATATTCATATATTTATGAATCTTAGGGCGAATCGTGCGTGCAGCAAATTCCTGTTTGATACTCGTAACCCATACCGGAATAATATTATGAGTATCAACTATTTCAAATCCATAATTTCCACCTTGGCATACTGACTCTTTCCATGCTCGTTGAGTTTTTAAAGGAGAAAAATCTGTTACCACATGACATACATGAAGCTTTTTAAAAAGAGAAATCATTTCAGTAATTGCATCCGACGAGACAAAAATTTTAAAACAAATATTTTTGTCTTCTGCTTGTTTTACCAAATCAGTTAAAATTCCTTTTTTAAACCATTGTTGGCGTCCGCTGCCGCCCAAAAAATCTGGATCATAATTAAACCATACTTCACAAACTCTATTTTTCTGTTTTGCAATTTCAAGAGCTCGATCAAATGCGTGATTATAGGTAAAACGCATATCACGGTCCATCCAGTAAATAACAGGACCAGTATGTTCCATGTTTATAGTACGAATTATTTGAACTCTTGATTTTTCAATATCAATTTCTTCCATTATTTGAGAATACCACAGAATTTAATTTTCGTCTGGTGCTTTATCCAGAATAAGAGTTTTTAACATTTCTTTTCCCTCATGATTTATTTTGATACTCATAGAAACTCCGATTTTTTTGCTTCTCACAATAGAAGAAAGAGTATTTTTGTCAGTTATTTTCTCTCCATCTATTTCTAAAATAATGTCATTTTCAACAATCCCCGCTTTATTTGCAGGAGACCCAGGTATTACCGCCACTTCACCTGGCTGCCCACTACGCTGTACCAATACGCCATAATCATATTTTAAATTATTAGCTTTTTTGATAGTATCATCAATAGGAATATATCGTACTCCCAAAAATGGACGTACGACTTTTCCTGTTTTTGAAACAGAATCAACAATATCTTTTACCACATCAGATGGTACCGCAAACCCAATATTTTGTGAACCTTGTGCTACCGCAACATTTACCCCAATCACAAACCCACCACTATCTAAAAGTGGTCCTCCAGAATTTCCTGAGTTAATAGCAGCATCTGTTTGAATAAGTTTGTCGAGTGATTCTGCATTACCCTGCATGTCTGATGCCGTGATACTGCGTGTTAAACCACTTACAATTCCTTTTGTTACCGAGTTTTTAAATTCACCCAGTGCATTACCAATAGCAATAACGTCTTGCCCCAGTTCAATAGTGCGTGAACTTCCAAACGCCAGAGGCACAAATGTATCAGATCCTTTATTCTTAATCTTAAGCACTGCAATATCCACCACAGGATCACCCCCCACCACTTCTACATCATATTTTTTACCATTGTTTAATACTGCAACATATGTGGCGTTCTTGTCAGCCACTACATGATTATTGGTAATTATCATTCCAGAACTACTCACAAAAAAGCCACTTCCTCCACCTATTTCTTTTTCTTCTGTTCCATTTTGTACATATTGTGGAAACAGATTTCCAAATTGTCCAAACCCAAACATTCCAAAAGGATCTTGTATGTTCATATTATTTTGCACACGCTCCAGTTTGGGAACTTCTTTTGAAATAATAATTGAAACCACGGATTCATTTGCTTTTTTTACAATAGCAACGGTATTTAATTCATTTTTTGAATAGTTTTTATTTGAAGAAATAATTTCAGGAGCAATACTGATTGAACGATAATCAATATATCTTGTAATAATTGCGGTAGTAATAAGAGAAGAAAGCAGGGTTGAAACTGCCACGGTGATAATAAGTTTTCCTTGCTCGATGTCTTTCATATAAAATAGTATAACTAATAATGTTTGTTATTTTATCTGAGGATTTATGAAAAAAATATGAATATTTAATACCATAGAGAAAAAACCAATTAATATACCCCTATTTCTTAAACCGTGAAAAAATCTCTGCTTCAACTTCTGCTCGTGGTGTTCCATATTTAAGTTGTGAAAGTTGTTTAAGTTTTTCAATTTGATCAAAATTACCCTCTTTCAAACGTAGAGTCTTAATATTAAATGCACGCTGTGGGACTCCACCAGAAAGCATAGAAATATACGCCGTTTGATTTTTCTGTTTGATAATATCCTCTTTGGTAAACACTGGTTCAAGACGTTTTTGAAGCTGTTCGGCATCGTCAGGATCTACTCTAAAAACAGCAATGGTTCCCACATTTCCAAATACCGCATTTTTAATATTGTCATCAAGCTGACGCAAGTATTGATGAGCCACATTTAAAGAAAGTCTATATTTACGAGCTTCTGACAAAATAGAAGCAATAGACGGTGTGGTAATATTTTGAAACTCATCTAAATATAAATAAAAATCTCTATGCTTGGTACCATGAGCTGCCCCCGCTCGCCCCAGTGCCGCCATTTGGATTTTATTCACCAGTAAAAGCCCAATTAAACTTGAATTAATTTCACCGAGTCGCCCTTTTGAAAGGTTAACCAATAAAATTTTTCCTTGATCCATAATTTCACGAATATTAATGGAAGATTTTTGTTGCAAAATTATGGGACGTAAAAACTCATTGGTAATAAACGGGTCAAAGAACCGTGACACATATGGCACAAAATTTTCCATCTTTTGATCACCGGTGGCTTTTTTGGCATTTTCAAAGAATTGATTAATAATAGGATTTTTACATTTTGAAAGTTTCATATTTCTGAATTCCTCATCACCTAATACGCGAGTGATTTCAAGAAGGGTGCTTCCTGACTGCGGATCTTCCATAACCAACATGGCAGAGTTTTTAAAATATTGTTCAAACGCAGGGCCGGCAGTTGCTTTTAGATCAAATAATTTATTAAAAATAACCATCAGCTCATCTATCACTAATGTTTTTTGTTCAGGATACAGTGGATCATATTCCAACATATTTAAACCCATAGGGCGTTCAATATTTGCTGGGTCAAAATAAATAACGTCATCCATACGTTCTGGAGGAATCATAGAAAGTATAGATTGGATGTCGTTCCCGTGCGGATCAAAATATGCCACTCCTTCTCCATTTTTAATATCTTGTTCAATCAGTGTCATCAGGGCTCCTGTTTTACCGGTACCAGTTTGCCCAATAGCATAAAAATGTCGTACTCGGTCTTCTTTGGGATAATGAATATTTGTTTCTTTTCCGCCATGAACATTAATTCCCAGGAGTATTCCTTCTTGCAGAAGCTCCAATGGTGCGGGTGCTGTTTTTGCTTCATTAAATTTAACTTCAGGCAAAAGATTTTGATTTAGTTGAGGAAAATGAAACAATGTAGCAAGCTCTTCTGTTCCTAAAATAAAATCCTCATTTCCCTTTGATTCTCTAAAAATAAATTGTGTGATAAATTCATCTAAATGTTTATCTTCAATACGTTTTGCAATATACGAATTTCCTGATGGATGTCTCATTTGCATAATAGACCCACCAATTTCAGTTATTAAAGAATCTGATTTTTGCTTGGTTTGACCGCAGACTATAATACCCACAGAAACTCTAAACAAATGATGAGAAAGTTTTTTCTGTAACAATGATTGACGCTCAGTATCATCATGACTTTTGGTTACTTCTTCTGTTTTTTCACTTCCCATAAATAATGATGTTAGTGCTTTGGTAACAACATGTTTTGAAGCCTCAGACACAGCATGTTTCATTTTTGAACCTTTCAATAAAAGCTTATTTACCTCTTCTAATTCTTTTCTGTCTTCTTTATGTTCTTTTGAAAAGGTGATTTGAATGGTTGCACCTTCTTTATCTTTTTCAAGACGCGACAACATATTAACAATCACTTGCAGCGGGTCTGTCTCATAATCATTATATGATGGCAAGGTGTATGCACTGTGTTCTTTTAACGTTACTTCTGCAGCACTTAAAAATCCTGATTCCATAAACATATTAGTGTCATCAAACAATTCTTTAATTTGTATAGTGGGGAAAAATCCCACGATTGATTTTTCTACCGCAACTTTTTTATCTTTTGGTACCGCTATAAAAAAGACAATCTGTCCACGCGATGGTAAAAAAGAGATTTCAAAACTAATACTTGTTTCATCATCCAGTATTGATGAAAATGAAGAATATATCTGCTCCATAGTTGCTGCCAAACTTTTATGATTTATTTTTTCTCCCTGATGATCTGGCTGAATGGTAATTTCTAGAAGTGATTTGTGAGTTGGTTCAAAAAAACGTTTTTCAATAATTGGTTCTGCACCATTTTGCTTTAAGTATGTTTGTACATACTGAACTAAAAACCTATGAAAATCATCTTCAATATGAGGATTGTGCAGTCCTTCAATTAAAGAAAGTGTCTTGGCAACACCATGCAACTGCATAAAAGAAAAAACAACCGCCATGTTTTCATCATGTGATTCTGGCGTTAATATTCTTCTTACTTCTTCAAAGAGTTGTTGATTTTGTTGTTCTGCAAGTGGTATTATTTCTGTCGCTTGTGGTGCCGTGGTCATTACGGTTTTTGAAACTTCTATTTGCTGCTTCATGGGAACTGCCGCAAATTCAGGTTTTTTAAATGCTTCATGATTTCTATAATATTCAAGTTCTTGTTTGATATGGTCAGGAAGCTGTTCGTGTGACGGAGGGTTTGGTATAAAATTTTGTTTCATGGGAATACCATTCATGAGTCAAGTATATCATCACGCTATTTATTTTTTTCAAAAAAATAAAACCACTTTCGTGGTTTTATTTAAAACTAATTACTCCAGAATCCTTAAGGGCTGCAAGAGCTCCTTTTTTGGTGATAGTTCTTAGTCCCTTCGCAGAAACTAATAGTGTGATAGTTTCTCCTAATTCTGGGATTAAGATAGTTTTTTTGTGGAGATTCGCAAATTTGCGTTTCATTCCCGTTGGGTTAAATTTAGTAGCACGAGTACGGTTAGAGTACCCTCCTCCCATAATACTTGATTTTCCTGTGATTGCGCATTCTTTTGCCATAGTGTTACTAAAATACCATATAAATATTAATTATGCAAATATCTTTCCAAGTATAATCTGCGAGACCGCACATAACTCATCCATGCAAGTAACACCACAACACCCGCTGCAATCATAGGTAAATTAGGATTTATCCCTGCAATCACTCCTGCGATGATGGGTGGAAAGATGTTTGCCAAAGAATTCAGCGACTGTTCTATTCCCAAAACTTCACCTTGTATACCCTTTTGCGCTGCATTTGAGAGCATTGCTTTAATATTTGGCATACTCATTCCAATACCCACTGAAATAAATGGCACTAACATAAGAATATGCCATAACTCAGTCGAAGAGGACATCACAATAAGTACCAAACCAAGAAGTAGCAGTGTTGAAAATGGGATATTGTATATTTTCCATTTCTTAGGAAGCAGCCGTACCACCACTCCTTGAACAAGTACAATACATACCCCTACAAAGGCAAAAACGTACCCTATGCTACTTTGTGATAAAGAAAGCCTGTCTATGGCAAATACTTGGAAAAACTGTGTGTAAAAGGTAAATCCTGACATGAATAAAAAGGTAGTGACATACAGAGAACGAACGGCGGTATTAGAAAATACGGCTTTTAAACTTGCTTTAAAATTAAGTTCTGGAAGGAGCGTTTTGGTGGGTTTGTGGTGCAATGTTTCTGATATATATTTTTCTACAAACCACACATTTAACACCGCAAGAAGTGACGCAACGATAAACGGAAGTGCTGGCCCAAACCATGGAACCAAGGTGCTATCAGATAATACCCCTCCAAGTGCTGGCCCAAGTACCAACCCAAGTCCAATCCCTACTCCTACGATTCCAAAGTTTTTTACCTTATCTTCAGGGCTACTTACATCAGCGATGATTGACTGAACTACGGAAATATTTCCTGCAGTAACTCCGTCAATTGCCCGCGATGCAAAGATCATAGGAATGTTTCGCATCATTACTCCTACCGCAAACATAATATGACCTAAAAATGTACCAACCAATGAGAATATGAGTGCCTTTTTTCTCCCTACTTTATCTGACCAACGGCCAATTAACGGTGCACCAAATAACTGCATCAGTGGATACAGTGCTACAATACAACCCAATAAAAATGTTCTCATCTTAAAAGAAATATCTGTTCCAAATAATCCAAAAGAGTGATCAATGAAAAGTGGTGTGATTACGGGTATGGCAATAGTGAGTCCTAGTAAATCTAAAAACACTACAAAAAATATCGTAAAAAGTGTTTTATTGCTTGGCTTCATAAAATAATTATATCGTAGATTTCAAACTATTTCTTACATTTAGAACAAATACCAAAAAATTCACAACTGTGTCCTAAAATTTCTTTATAACCTCTTACTTTCTGAATAGATGCCAAAATCTTTTCTAATTTTTCATCATAAAAATGACTTACGGTTCCACACCCTTTGCAGGTAATATGATAATTCTGCTTTCCATCTTCCTTAAATTCAAAATATGAAGCACCATGCAAAAAGTCAGATTTTTGAACTAATCCGCAATGCACAAATTCATCTAAATTTCTATAGATCGTAACTTTATCCATAAACTTTTTAAGTTTCTTGAAAATCATTTCAATAGTTACGGGCTTACTACTGTAATATAAAAACTCAAACAATTTTAATCGTTTTTCTGTGGCACGTAATTCGTGATGTTGCAAAATCTCCGCAAAATCCATAATTATTTTATAAAAGACATTACATCCTCAATTGCTATGATTTTGGTTTCTTTTAGTGATCGGCTTGTGTGTTCTACTCCACCGGCTGCGATTGATTTTTGACTCACCACCATTCTGTGCGGCATACCCATCAAATCTGCGTCGTTAAGTTTTGAACCAGTAGAAACATCTGTCCTATCATCAACAATATAAGTAACTGCATTATTTTCAAGAGTTTCCGTAAGTTCTTTTGTCATTTTTATAACCTCTTCATCATTGCCCAATACGCAAATATGAACTTTATATGGCGCAATCTGAATTGGCCAAACAAGTCCTTTTTCATCTGAAAGAGTTTCTGCAATAATTCCCATCACGCGCCCTGGACCAATTCCATAGGAACCCATAATAACAGGTTTTTTTGTTCCATCTTCTGCAGTATATAAAAGTTCAAATGCATCAGAAAATTTAGTTCCCAGTGAAAAAATATTTCCTGACTCTGATGTTTTATATTCAATCAATGTGTCCTTATTAAGCCCCAACATTTCAATAACTTCTGAATTATTTACTTCTTCATTGATAGCAATTTTTTTAATAGGATCATAATAGACAATATCTTCTCCGGCATCTGTAATTGTTTGAAATTCATGAGAAAACCTTGAGAAACTCCCTCCGGAAGCAAAGGTAAGAAGCGTTGATTCCCCAATACCTAATCTATTAAAAATAGTTATATATGCTTGTTTTGCTTTTTCATAAAAAGTTTCATGCTCTTCTACTGTTGAACAAAAAGAATACAGGTCTTTCATGATAAATTCTCGACAACGCATAATTCCAGATTTTGCACGAGTTTCATTTCTAAACTTTGTTTGAAATTGATATACAGAAAATGGTAAGTCACGATATGAAGATATGTATTGTTTCAGCATTTGAGTAATTGGTTCTTCGTGGGTAAAAGAAAGCCCCATTTGTGTGCCTGATTTTAAGTTGGTTTTAAACCATACGTCTACCACCTCATCATTAAATCGCCCAGTTGTTTCCCATGTTTCTTTGGTTTGCAGTGCTGTCATAGAAAGCTCTTGCGCACCCAAATTGTTCATCTCTTCTCTAATGATTTCAATAATATTATTCATCACTTTTAATCCAAGAGGTAAATATGCATAAACTCCCGCAGCTTCTTTTGAAATATATCCACCACGGATTAATAGTTGTGCATTTTTTGAAACTTCATCAGAAGGTGCTTCTTTTTTTGTTTTAGTAAACAGATGTTTCATTGATGTGCCGTATTTCATAGTTACTCAACTATAGCAAAATTTACCATATTATGCCACTGATTTGCATGTTGAAAGACTATTTTATTTACACCAGAAGACTTGCACAAATTTACTATTGTAGTACACTGAAACTCGTTTCCTTAAAAATGGTTCCTAACAAACAATTTAAACCCGTTAAAAAAATGAACATTCAAACAGTCCCCGCCCCCATGGTCAGTTTAAGTGAAATGCATTTTTCATCTTCGTTTTTCAAGGCACTATTTATGGCTCTTACTCAACCAAAAGAACATCACGTTCTTGATAGGCGAAGAGTTGAGTCGGTACGTAGTTTTTACGAACCAGCAGATGTGGCTCATGTCACCAATTTACGATCCTCTCTTATTGATAAGTTTGGAACAACGACCAAGGTATCGTCTCAAGAAGTTTTTGATTTTTTAAAAAAAGAATCAACATCAACATTTCTCAAAAAATCATTTTTGTGGCTCACAAAATTGATTTCTGCTTTCCGAAAAAAATTTATCAAGTTCCAAATATACTTGATTAAATTTTTTACCACCATTAGCATTAAACAAATGCTGCACGTAAAAAAACTAAGAGTTGAATAATTCTTAGTTTCAAATAAAAAACCTCAGAAATTTCTGAGGTTTTTTTACTACATTTTTTAATCTTGTTTTTTGGCAAGAAGTTTTCCTAAAAAGGATTCTTCTTTGTCATATTTTTTAAAACCATGATCTTCCATGACATTCAAAATATGCTCTTGATATTTTTCATCAGTTGCATACCCTGCTTTTGCAATGGCTTTAAGGAAATCTTCACCTTCAGTTTCTCTGAAAGCTTTTCGGTATCTGCGATTTATTCGTAAAAATACAGAAAATGCTGAAAATGACTCATCCATATTAGAATATATTCTAAAATGATCCCATTTTGAGTTGTCGTGAATATTTACACAACACCCATTAGTTTCAATATTTCTGTTGTTATTGCGTTTTGCCATTTTTATGTGCTTCCAACATTTTATGTTGAAATTATTATGGTAAGCAGCACCAACTCCTTTTCTACCCTGAGAAGTTTCTTGTGTCCATAAGGTTAAAAAAACACTTGGTGGAATTCTTCCATGAAGACCATCTGCATATTTTTTTGCCAACTCAATACCTTCTTCTAATCTTTCGTTAGTATTTGCGGTAATTTGTTTTTTTACAGAAACTTCCTTTTTTGGTTTTGTAGGGGAAGCAATAACAACGATATCTTCATCATCATTATTATCATCTTCAAATTCTTTCCAAACTTGTCTTGCAATTTTGGTATAAAATTCCAAACGCTTTGGAAAGTTTTCAATACTCATTTGGCAAAAAGTGCCATTAAGCATAGCTTCACCATTTCCGTCATTTTGAAGATTTTTAAGGTTGTGATAAATAATCCCCATGATAATTTTTGCTTCAACCTCAGAATCAAATACATAAAAACTTTCTTCTTCTGGTGTTATTTGAACTTTATACCTTTTCAGTAGAGATGAGTCTTCCATCATGTTTTTTTTCATAAATTCATATGAAATATTAAAATGATTTAAACCATTAACTGTCTGATATGACGTACCACCATTACTTGCTGCCATTTTCAGAGCGACAAAGTAAATTGGTGTCATACTGGTATCCTTGCCAAATAATGCCAATTTCATGAAATTTTCTTTAATGACTTTTTTCAAAAAAGAAATATTCATGGTTTCTTTGGAGTCTTTTGAACCCCAATATACTTTGGTATTAAATGGAATATATTTTCTTCCATCTTCACCAGTTTTTATGCCAGCAAATTGGCTTTTTTCAAGATAATCCTGAGTCCAGCGTTGACGGTAAAATTCTTGCTGAATTGGTCTGTGAGTCGGCTTATTGCTGCACTCAGCAAAGGAAACCGAAAGAAACGTAATCAAGATTGTGCAAAATTTTTTCATCTTTTTAAGTTTTTTGCTTCAACATATAGAGAATATACGTGAGCAGTTAGTAAATAGTTTTCTAATACATAATATACTATTTTACAAAAATGTCAATATGTACAGTATTTAAATACATGTTAATCGCCAATGGTTCTTGAAATAAGAGCATGAAAAATATTAATGAAAATAAGGGTCATAAACGAAAACACCAAGACAAATCCCCACTCGGTAATTACTAAATGCTGATCCAGTAGTGTTCTTACCGAATCTGCAATTTTTGACGGTTCCAGAACATCCCAACTGTTAAGGCGTGAAAAACGCCCAAAATATACCCCAATCCCCACCAATAATGAAATAATAATGTTAAATAACCACCACATATGGAGTTTTTGGAAAGAAAATAGTTGCGGACGAACTAATTCAATAGAATATACACCAGCAAGTAAAGAAATAGTTGCAGAAAGGTATAATGTTAAGTTTTTAAGCCAAAATAATACTCCTGGACCTTCTCCTAGGTGAATAAAGTCCGTGACAATGTAGAACGCATTAGGGAGAAAGAAAATCCATACTGACAAGGAAATAAGCCACAGAGGATAACCCACAATTGCAGTCTCTTTAATACTTCTTCCAAACAATGCCGCAAGAAGTGGAATCCACGCCAATAATATATTTTTATGAAGGAGGCCTAATGAATGAGGAGTAATGGTGGTCAATGACGCCAAAAACATTGAAAATGCGGCACCTAGTAAAAGATATAAGAAAAATTTAGGATTAATGGTGACACGCTTTAAAGTCTCGTAATATGACATATTAATAGTATTATACTCTCTTAGTTTTGTTTGTTTTTAAGTTCTTGCAACATGGCTATAATTTTATTGAGTTTTTCGTCTTCAATTCTCGTTAAATCAATTTGGATTGATTCAATTTCTTCTTTTGCTTTTTTATTTACCATATAATCTTCAAGTGCCTGAACACGATCTCGGTCTTCTTGACGATTTTGAGCCATCATAATAATTGGTGCTGCGTACGCTGCTTGGGTAGAAAATAACAGATTCAAAAGAATAAATGGATACGGATCCCAATGGTATATAAATCCAATAATATTTAAAATCATCCAAATAATAACAATCACTGTTTGAATAATAATAAACTTCCACGACCCCATACCACCCGCAACAATATCTGATATGATTTCTCCTCTTGTTCTGGTGTCAGAATGTTTTCTATGCCATGTACGTGGTGCTACATTTTCTTCATGTTGTTTCATATGTAAGTAAGTATACTTCCTTGGTGGTGCATTTCAAAGAATCACCCATCAATCCACACAAAAACACTCCTTTTAAGAGTGTTTTTGTGTATGTTGGGTGACTAGAGGGAATCGAACCCTCGCTAGGGGCACCACAAACCCCTGTGCTAACCGTTACACCATAGCCACCAGCTGGTAAAATATACTATATTTTTGGCATTGCGTCAAAATTATTATTTTGGGTTTTACACTGCAATGCATACTGCTCTTCTGGTGATACTATATTTTGCACTTTTGAAGACTCATTACTAATACAATATAAATTATTTGCTTGACTTACCGACTGAACAACAATTCGGTACTCTTTATCGTTATCCTCACAAACTAAAGAATCACTCATATTTTTCGTATCACTTATCACCAGTTTAATACCTGGGTCGCTATCACATGCCCCTTCATACGTTTTCTTTTCTTTATTATGAGATTTTAGAAGTCCTAATAATTTAGTAAGATTTGTTTTTATTTGGTTATCTAAATCAATCTGGCGATTTCTGGTAAATGCACCAATTACGTCTACCACCAACTCACCTGGATTTTCTGCGGATAATGTTTCTAGTTTATCAACTGTTTCATTTACCCTATTGCTTATGATTCCTTCATTTTCACCCAAACTACCAAATAATTGATAAAGAATTTCATCATTTTCTGGTATTGGTGTACCTGGTTCAGCAATAACAGCACCGGTTCCTTGCAGGCGAGATGACACCACATACTGCATATTTCCTTCCAACTTAATTAAATCTCCCAGCGCCTGAGAACCCGTTAATGAAAGATGATATCCCAATGTTATGGGATCTTTTGTTTCTTTATCTATCCCAACATCAACTTTTGAAATTTTTTGATTAAATAATAAATCAGTAAATCCTTTGGTAAGGCTGGGGTTAAACTGAGATCCAAATATTTCATCAACCCAATTGCCAAAATTAAATTTACTCACTGAAGTATTTAGAACATCATCATACACAAATTGAAGCCGCTGTGCGTTTGCATCGCTTTTAGCAACATTTACTAGATCTTTTTGCTTATCAAACTGACGAAGTATTTTTTTGAAGAGAAGTGGTGCTGACTCTCCAGAAAATGATGCCATTTTTACTGAATCATATTGAAGCTCATCAAGATGTCGAGGATCTATCATAAACCATATATTTGAAGGAGCACCTTCTATTCCTCTGGTTTGTCCCAACGATTGACCATCAACTCTTCTTATATAAATAACGGGATCTATAACTATCATTTCAAAAGGAATAGTAGTTTTTCCAATTGAAAGCTCACCCTTTGAACGTTCATGGTACGTTGAGCCAAATTTTATTAAATCACGTTCTGCGCTATATGATATTTTTTCTTCATCTTTAAGTTCTTGAATAGGAACGCCCAACAACATTGAAAATGATTCTTTTAAGGGAGTTTTAAGCGTCAATGTTCCAGTGAATTTTGTTTTTAAGGTAAGCCCTGGATATTTTGAAAATAACTTTGAATAGGCAACATCGTGTAAGATTTCTTTATCTTTTTTATTTAAAAATGAAAGCTTATTAATAACTTCACTTGCCAACCCTTTTTGAGATTGAATGAATAAGTATCCAGCCGCAGCAAGAAAAATAATAAACAAAAAGAACGTAATCATTTTTTGGTTTCGTGAACGCGTTGGATCTATTGTATTTACTAGTGGTTGTGGACTAGGAATAGGTACGGCAAATACTGGCATTGGTGCAGAATATGATTGTGGTTGAGAAGTAGCTACCTGTGCAGGTGTTTGATATGCCGGCATGATGGGCATACTTTGATTAAATGGAGAACTATTCACTACTGCTGATTGTTCAATTGGTACCACTTGTTCTTGTAATGATACAGGAAGTGGCTGTAGAATTTGCTGATTCATGCTTTCTGCAGATATGGGTGCGTGCTGCTGAAAAGGATTTGCATTGTCAGAAATACCCATATCAACAAACTGTGCAACAGGTTCTACAACAGGAGTCATATCATATGCCGATTGAGGTTGAACATACCCCGGTTTATTTTGAGCAGAAAGTTGTGCAAGCGACACGGCAAAGGTTGGGTGGTCTTGTGTTGATTGGTTTACTACCGGTAACGTAACGGAAATTGGAGGTTTTTGTAGCATTGGCTCATAAGAAAGAGGTGTCAAAGTTGATAATGATGCAAGAACAGGAGTTTGAATAGGTACTACTGGTGCTGGTGCTGACATTTGAAATTCAGGCGTGAATGTTGTTTCAAAAGGTTTCGTATCTATTGATTCTTCTCCTATAATGATTTGTTGCTCTGGTTCCAACTCCCCAGAAACAGTAGGTATATTTTGTACTGGTGACACCATTTCAGAAAATGGATTTTTATCAATTACCAGTATTGAGTTTTTTACACCACCATCTATTTCTCTGATGGCATCATCAAAGTCAGATTTATCCCATCCACCAATTACGTTTAACGCTCTGAATATTTCATCGTCATTAATTCCCTCTTCTCTTTGATTTTGTATGAAGTCTATTACTGCTTGATCAACCATATCAGTTTTATTATACACTAATTATTTTTACTATTCTGTAGTAACTCCATCAAAATGCTCTTCTATCATAGCATCAGCTTTTGTAGGATGAATAATTCCATCTTTATGATGTGGCCCTGCATATATAGTGTATAACTTCATAGTCTTATCTCCGGTATTTATTACATTATGTTGAGTTCCTCGTGGCACAATAAAAGCAGAATCATCTTCAATATCATAAGTTTCTTCACCAATCATAAATTTACCTTTCCCTTCTTCTACTCTGAAAAATTGATCCACATCTTCATGAGTTTCAAGTCCAATATCTTCATGAGGTAAAAGACTCATCACCACCAGCTGCATCCCCTGTGTTGTATATAAAATTTTTCTAAAGTTATTATTTTCTTCTGTTATGTCTTCTATATTTGATATAAATCCTTTCATATAATTTGTGAGTATTACGAATATGTCATAAGTATATCACTATAAAAAAACACCCTCGAAAGGATATTTTTTGTGCCCAAGAGAGGACTTGAACCTCCATGCCCGTTACAGGCGTTACCACCTCAAGGTAGTGCGTCTACCAGTTTCGCCACCTGGGCATTGTGAGGCTACCTTGCGGCACTCCTCATATGAACAGTATACAAAATTTAGAGAAAAATGCAAAAAAAATCACCCACATTTCTGTGAGTGATTTTTTATTTAAGAATTATTCTTCCTTTTTTTCTTCAGGAGTTTCTTCTGAGGCTTCGGCTGTTTCAATAACAACTTCTTCAACAGGAACTTCAACTATTTCTGCTGGAATTTCTTCTACAGTAGGAGTTTCAACAACTTCTGGAATTTCTTCCGCTGGTGTTACTTCTTCAACAACTGGCATTGAAACTTCTTCTTGGGCTTCAATTACTGGAGTTTCTTCGATAACTTCTTCTATTTCTGGAAGCTTATCTTCTTCAATAACTAAATCTTTTGAAGTTGAGAAAAATTGAACCAAACTTCTGATCTTTCTGCGAATATCTCGAGATACACGTGTTCGGATATAGTAAAGCTTAGATCGTCCTGCATTTGAACGGCGAATTACTTCAATAAGTTCAATGTTTGGAGAATAAAGTGGGAATACACGTTCAACACCAAATCCGTTAGAAACTTTGCGAACCGTAAAGGTTGCTCCGGCTTCTCGTCCGTGTTTTCTGGCAAGTACCAATCCTTCAAACATCTGGATACGGAATTTATCTTTTCCTTGTTTATCTTTACCTTCTTTAATTTTAACGTGTACACGTACAGTATCTCCTGATTTCATATCAAGATTTTGACGAGCACGAAACGCTGGCGCGATGTGCATGAGTTGGTTTTCGAGTGTCTTGGTGTTCATAAAAGTGTGGTTACTATATCATAGTGATATGTTTTTTGCAAGAAAATTACAGCGCCTCATCTTTGATGTTTTTTAATGCGAATATAAAGTCTTCTGGCAGCGGTGCCTCAAATTCATATGGCTTTTCATCATAGGTAAATGACAAAGTGTGGGCATGCAAAGCAACTCGTTTAAATCCAAGAGAAAATGCTCCGCTTTCTTCTTTTGCTAGGGCTCCTGAATATTGAGTATCTGCTACTACTGGGTGATTAAGTGCCTTCATATGAACACGAATTTGATGAGTTCTTCCTGTTAATAATTGAAGGGTAAGATACGTGATTTTCTCTTCTCCCCAAGGACTTATAGCATATCCCTTTTTTAGTACATTATATCTGGTTTTTGCTTCACGAAGGAGGCCACGCGCTCCGCGCGTGGCAGACCAATTCTTAAACTGGCTGGCACTGCGCCCAATAGGACGGTCAATCAAGCCTCTTTCAGCAGATAAATGACCATATACAAAGGCTTTATAGTGTTTAGCGATGGTATGGTTTTGAAAATGATCCTTAAAAATCTCATACGCCTTTTGATTTTTTGCCCAAATTAATATTCCTGATGTTTCCCCATCCAATCTATGTACCACCCCGCTTCTTTCAATAGGGATTTTTACTCCGTTAATTTCTACGGTAGATTCTTCACCAACCCCTTGTACTTCTGGATATTTTTCTAATAAATAATCACAGAGTGATTTTTCCGTACTTCTACCATCACCGTGCACTAAAATACCCGATGGTTTATTAACCACCAAAAAGTCATCACATTCAAAAATAGTTTCTATATTCATACCATGCAGTATAGCGATGATTCCCCTCTTGTCAAAGATAAATCAATGGGATATACTCTTTGAACAAAGAGGGTGACATGTTTTAAAACCAACAGACACTTATTTTAAGGATATCTGTTGTGTCATAACCTCTTTTTTACGGGCGATTAGCTCAGTTGGTAGAGCAACTCGTTTACACCGAGAAGGTCAGAGGTTCGAGTCCTCTATCGCCCACCAAGAAAAACCATACAGCAATGTACGGTTTTTCTTATGTCTTGAAAAAATAGCAAAATATTGTATACTGCATCCACTTAGAAGGCGGGCAATGCTTGCAGTTTCATGCTCTTGTAGTTCAATGGATAGAATAGGGGACTTCTAAGCCTTTGATCATGGTTCGATTCCATGCGAGAGCACTATTTAAAGAAAAACCTCAATATATCATTGAGGTTTTTCTTATGGAATATATTATTTACCGAACAAATAAAAAATAGATAATTAATGCGAGAATAATTCCACCACCAAGAAGCTTGGTGATAACATACGTTCCTAAAAATTTTAACATAAAGATAATATATTAATGATAATTACAGAAACCGAGCGACACTTTATTATACAATGTTATTTAAAAAGTGTACCAGCAAAAAAAATAAGACCAATAATAACAACAACTGCAATGCTAATATATGTAATTTTTTTCATTGATTTTTCTGCAATTGCCTGTCCATACTGCTCACCGATATAGGCAAATAAAAACATACGCGCTCCCTTACCAATCGCAAACGCAATTGTGTAAGGAAATAGTGCAAACTTTAAAAATCCAGAACCAAAGGTAAATAGCTTATCGGGCACGGGTGTAAACGCCGCGAGCGCAATAGCAAGTAATCCATATTTATTATAAATAGATGAAACTTGGTCAAGCAAACCAGAACCGTTATCTCCTAAAATAAACCCAGAAAACTGTGCGTAAAAAAAGTATCCAATTCCATATGCAACTAAAGCCCCAACAGTAGCACCAATGGTAGCAACGGTTCCTACGCGTACCCAGGTGTATTTTTTCTGCGCAACAAGTGGCACAATAAAAACATCCGGTGGAATTGGAAAGAAAATAGATTCAATACACGCAATAAATCCAATCCACCACAAAGCATAAGGAGAATTTGTAACATATAAAATCCACTGTTTTGTTTTTTTCATCATATGCTAATAAACAGGAGCCCCTTCTTCAACGCCACCAACTTCTGGTACTAAAAATGAAAACGTGTCTCCATTACTACCACCCACCGCCACCAACATCCCTTGTGATTCAATACCCATAATCATGCGAGGTTCCAAATTAAGTAAGTAAAGAACTTTTTTACCTACAATTTCTGATTTATCAATATATGGACGAATTCCAGAAACAATCACACGGGTTCCTATTTCACCAAAAGAGACCGTACATTTATATAATTTTTCTGATTTTTCAACTTCATCAACTTGAATAATTGTCCCAACTCTAATATCAACTTTTTTCCATTCATCAAAGGTTATTATTTCCATATTCTCATTATACATTCTTTTTGTTTTTTGCTAAATATCTTTCCAAAATAAGCATCGCAGCTGTATCGTCAATGTGCTCATCAAATGATTTTCTTTTTTTTGCCACCACTCCACGTTTCATTCCTTCATTATATGTAAAGAGCTTTCTTGATTCCATAGACGTAAACGACTCATCTTGCAAGGTTGTGGCAACTTCTCTAAAATTACTTCTTACCAGTTCCCTTACTTCAAATACTAATTTCATAATGTCGTTATCTTCCCCTTCGTATAATGAATGTCCCAAAACTATCACACGAGGTTGATATTCCGTAATAAATTTTTCAAGTGTTTTTTGCAAATTTTTAGTTTCAAAAATTCCTTTTGGAAATGCCATTGATTCTGATTCATCAGTAATAGCAATTCCTGATTTATATTTTCCAATATCAAGTGCAATAAGTGTCATGGGTTAGTTATATCACACCTGGTAATAAATAACAGCCTCATACTATAAAAGATAGTATACTGTATATAGATGGTAATCAGTCTTTATCATCATACTTAGTACGATTAATATATCTTATAACTATATGGAACCACGAGAAACCAATACCACCACAAAAATTGAAGTTAACCCTAACACTACCACCTACACTACGCTTGCAGTAGTGCTTGGAATTGTTGCTGTTATTGGTATTTGTTACGCTGTTTTTGGAAGAAACAACAATAGTCAAAACATGATGAATGAAACACCTATAATGGA
Source organism: bacterium (assembly GCA_043771175.1). Lineage (GTDB taxonomy): Bacteria > Patescibacteriota > Minisyncoccia > Phycocordibacterales > UBA1006 > DASWYC01. The sequence continues at coordinate 64,260 of JAYVHO010000006.1, forward strand.
AACTACTCCAGAAATGCCCGCAGAACCAACGATGATGCCTGATTCCACTACATCAATTGATATTAAAACACAATAAATATCTTTATGTTATGCATAGTAAAAACCCAACATGTTGGGTTTTTACTATGATCTAATGCCATAGTACTCACATGAAAATAGTCTATATCTGTTTTTACTACAAATAACTAATGGTATAACTTCATGAAAAACTCATATATAAAATTCATACTGATTGCTATTACTAATTACCCACAATTATTTATGGAATCATCATTATTAAACATTTTTAAAAAAACAACATATGCAGTAATTTGTGCAGTTACCGTAAATCTTTTTTTTATATTCATCGTAAAACTTTTTATACATACACCACCAACATTTAGTCCCTTTTTTTATAGTTTTATTGCACTGTATACGGCTTTGGGTGTAATGGGAGCAGGTTTAGTGTATTTGATTATAAAAAAATTAACACCAAACTATCATAAAATATTTACCTGGGTTTCTATTGTAGCGCTTATGCTGTCACTTATTCCTGATATAGCAATGTATATGAATCCAGAGCCCGATGATGTTGGTGTCACAATTCCCATAGTTATCATACTGATGCTTACCCATATATTTGCTGCTTTTATTGCAGTAAAAACATTAACTTCTAAAGAATAATTATATGAAAAATCAATCAATAGGTCACCAACTATTAAATAAAGTTCCCGAGGTCACATTGTGGTTTTGGATCATTAAAATCCTCTGTACAACGGTTGGAGAAACCGCAGCAGACTTTCTCAACACAAACCTCAATCTTGGTTTGACTGGAACATCACTCATTATGGGTGTACTTCTCATTATTGTTCTTATTTACCAATTTAAGACAAAGAAATATACACCAAGTATTTACTGGCTTTCTGTTGTATTTATTAGTATTGTCGGAACACTTATAACAGATAATCTAACTGATAACTTTGGAATATCACTTGTGTTAACAACTATCGTTTTTAGTGTCGCTCTTATTGCAACTTTTATTGCTTGGTATAAAAAAGAAGGAACGCTATCTATTCACTCAATTTTCACACAAAAAAGAGAATTATTCTATTGGTTAACTATCCTCTTTACGTTTGCTCTTGGTACAGCATCAGGAGACTTGCTGGCAGAAACGCTTAGTGTTGGTTATTTACTCTCAGCAATCATATTTGCAGGCGGAATAGCTCTGACATATGTGGCATATAAGAAGTTTAACCTCAACCCAATACTTGCTTTCTGGATTGCATACATCCTCACCCGACCGCTCGGTGCATCTATTGGAGATTATGTATCCCAAAATCAAACAAGTGGTGGTTTAGGGTTAGGAACAGTTATTACCAGTGCTCTATTTCTCACAGCAATTCTCTCTACGGTAATATATCTATCAGTTACAAAAAAAGATGCGATCACTTCTGAAATGAACACGTAAGTTTCAACAAATAGTGGTATTAATAATTTTTTAGAATTCTAAATTTATGAATATCCAAGAAATAAACATCTCGTAATATCACAACTCTGCGGAGGAGGTGAGATTCGAACTCACGGACCGGTTCCCCAGTCTCCTGTTTTCAAGACAGGTGCAATCGACCACTCTGCCACTCCTCCGTATTTGTGTAATTATCCATTCGATTGACGTACAAATTACATGATACACTATAACAAATATTATCACTTATGCAACACGAGACTATTTATCTACAATACCAAACGGAAGAGTTCACCTATATTGAAAGTCCTAAAGAATGGTTCATTGGTTTGGGTGCTATTACCGTAGCTGGAGTGGTTCTTTCTTTGGTATTAGACAACCCACTCTTTGCAATAATCTGTGTGTTGGTTGGTGGATTGTTTGCGTACTTTTCTCAAAAAAAACCAGCTATGGTAACTATTTCAATTTCTGACAAAGGAATTCGTTGTGGCGAAGAAGCATTCCCTTATGGAAAAATTGATCATTTCTGGATGATCACCACATCACACGGCATTCATCACTTACTCCTTAAAACTCCTCTTGAGTTTGATCATATTGGAATTGTTCCTATTGCGCCAGAAATAGACCCTGAAGAAATTGCGCATATATTATCTGATTATTTACCTATGGAAGAGATAAAAGAATCAGCAGTAACTATTTTTTTAGAGAGATTAGGATATTGATTCTTTGTTGAAAAAAATCAAACATGTGGTATAGTAACGGCACGCTTTTGTAGTTCAATGGATAGAACGTAGGTTTGCGGTACCTATGATCCAGGTTCGATTCCTGGCAAGAGCACATAAAAAAACACCATTTCTGGTGTTTTTTGTTTGCTTATTTTGCAGTAGTTGCAATTTTCTTAGCAAGTCGTGACTTCTTTCTTGCAGCTGCCTTTTTGTTGATAATTCCTTTTTTAGCGGCTTTATCAATGGTTTGGAATGCTTTTGGAAGTTTTGTTATTGCAGTTGCAGTATCAGTCTTTTTTACAAGATCTTTTACTTCTTTAACTGCTTCACGCATAGCACGTCTGCGATTATCATTCAATTGTCTTCGCTTTATTGCTTGTCGAGCTCTTTTTTTTCCTGAATCAAGAATTGGCATAGTGTAATAAATTAAAATAGTTCTATTGGTTCATAATGTAGCTACATTATAAATGTCCTGAGACAGACTACTTATAACACGTCTAACCTGACCATAGTACGCTATTTTGGTTTCATTGTAAAGGTTTTTATATACTCACCGGCGTGGACTTGATATACTATTTCCATGATAGATAGAATTTCAGGTATGGTGGTTGATTCAGACTTTACGGCAAAAATTTGTATAGAAACACCGTCGGGGATTACATATGGAGTTTCTACCACTAAAGAAATCACCACCGTGACCATTCCTTCAAATATTTATGTATATATTCACGAGGTAATCAAAGAAGATGCTCATGATTTATATGGCTTTACGGCCCCATTTGAACGCAGTGTGTTTAAAAAATTATTGAGTGTTTCTGGGCTTGGTCCAAAATCTGCACTTTCCATACTTTCCAATCTTGGAATCTCTGGACTCTTTAATGCACTGATTTCAAAAGATGCCACGTCGCTGGCTAAAACTCCAGGGATTGGTAAAAAGACCGCAGAAAAAACCATTATAGAGCTATTCTCGTTTGCGCAAGACCACCAAGACGTTATTACTGACGAGGTTAAAAATCCTCTCTACCACGAGGCCTTTGAAGCACTGGTTTCACTGGGTTATGATGACCATTTGGTAAAAGATGTTCTTTCAAAACTTGATTTTAATACCAATGCCACACTTTCAACGGTTATTCGTGAAGGAATTAAAAACCTTTCACATAAGAAATAAATATACATCACCCCCCCGTCACTGCGCCGCTAGCGCAGTCCAGCTGGATCCCGCCGTGGCGGGATGACGAACAAGAATGATTTTCTTATATTTTCTGCTATGCTTCTCATATTGCCCCTGTAGTTCAATGGATAGAATAGGTCCGTCCTAAGGATTTGATGGTGGTTCGATTCCACCCATGGGCACAAGATATCGCCATTTAAACCGCGAATAAAACGTTCTTCTTCACACCCGTTTGGGAGTTTAGGATTTACATCAAATTCTTTGGTGTATCCATTATCTATAAATTAAATTCTGCTTCCAAACTTTTAATAAAGTTTTCAATAGAAACTAAATCAGTCATAAAATAAGTTAATAAACTTTTGCCAGTATATCCTGCTCCAATTCTTAGAACAACCTTATAGTGTCCCAGATTGTCTAATTTAATGAGATTAAAGTATTGATCAGAATCATAATCATTAAACTCAAATATTTTTAGATTTAATTTTGAGCTTAATTCATCTTTATAAAAATTGAAGTTTGATTTACCGCTAAATTGAGAATTTTCTATTTGCCAAACACATTCAATGTTTCTATCATATAACTTAAATTCTGAAAAAATAATTGATGAATCAAGACCATTTAATTTAATATTACTCATAGGTTTATTTTATTAATCCAATAAATTTAAAATCATCGACCGCTTTAAAATTTCCAAATTCATCAAGTAGTGCATTAAAATGGATTTCAATTTTAATACCGTCTGAAAGCTCTTTACTATAAGCAAATTTATTCCAGCCTAGCCAACGAGTATCTGTTAGTGTTGGCATTTTCAGTTTTATACCAAGACCTTTCGGATTTGCAAGAATTTCTTTCATTACTAATTCCTCTTGGAGCGTATTAGCAACATTTCGACCCGTCGATCCTAAGCCTAATGGTTTAAGTGGTATTTGTGTAGCTATTGAAACCTCTTTTAGAGTATTATTTACGATCGCCTTTACCTCACTATTCCTTCACTTGCTGCTTTTATTAAAGACAGGTCAAGTGTTGTATATTGAGTTATCTGATGAGTATGATAATCAAGGAGAATAATTGAAGTAAAAGAGGTGAGGAAGCTATGAGTTTATTCTTTAATTAAGCGTATCTTAAAAACTCGCAAGAGTGAGTTTCTATGCTTTGATTTCTGTTATGGTTGGATATTTTCTTTCAAAACAGTCCACGGGTTTTCTCCACGTGCTTTTTTTGTTTTTATAACATAGTCATAAAATTTTTTAAAGTCGCCTTCTTGTCCTATAATATCGTTTAGCATTTGTTGTGGATCATTTTCAAATAATTCACGAGGGCCTATAATTAATTTTATTTCTGGCCAAGGTCTAGTTGGCTCTATTATTATCCAGTTTTCTGGAATTGAATTATCTATTATTTCAAAATAAATAGAAAACTCCGTAAAACCATTTTCGTCGGCATACGAAATACTACCTAAATCAAAAGATTTTTCACTATGCTTAAATGGTTTTGAAACGACAATAAACCAAACTTCTTTAATTTCTCCTATTTTAATACGCTCATTTGTTCTTTGTAAATCCTTATTACCTATGTATATAAGTGCTTCCGACTCAGTAATTTCATTTCTAATTGCTTTAATTTTCATAAATTATTGGGTTATATTCTCAAGGAATTTAAAATCATCAATGGTGAAATAGCAAACAACCACGCTTTCAGCGAGATCACCATACACTTTTTAAGTTTTTCTTTATTTGCTTGATTCATATTATTAATTTTGATTATAAACTTGATTAACTAATTCTGACCAAAAAGGTATATACTCGGCATTTTTTAATAATTCATAGTTAATTTTTCCTGGTTGTTAATGTAGACTATGATTTTTCATCATACACATTTTCTAATAATTTGTTATTTAAATGCTGACCCGCTATTGTATCTTTTTGAACAATTTCATAAAGATTGCCTTTCTGTATAACCAAATCAGGACCAATAATCAATTTAAAATTATTATAATCACTCTCATTGCTCTCAATAAATCTAATTTTCCAATCTTTGTTTAATTCATTGTTAATAAATACTAGATACTTTAAATCCAAACAAATAATTGATTTATCAATTATAACACCAAAAGTAAACTCACCACTAGTAAGAAGATACAGAAATGCAACATCAAAAACCATTTCACTATCTTTCTGTGAATAATCAATATTTGTATTTTTTAGTTTAACTTTCATATATTTATTTTACTATAAATTTAAAATCATCTACTAAGGTTATAGTTCCATTAATTTTTTTTGCATTAAAATGAATTTCGACCAAGTACTCAACACCTCTATCAATAACTTTTCTTGAATAGGATAATTTACTCCAGCCTAGCCACCTTGAATCATTTAATGAAGTAATTATAGTTGCGCTATTTAGATTAGGATTTGAAAGTATTTCATCCATAGCTAATTTTTCAGCAACATTCTTCGCCTCAATATAAGATTCATTAGTTTTTAGTGCTATTGACCACGTTTTTTGGGTTGCTGTCGATCCTAAGCCTAATGGTTTAAGTGGTATTTGTGTAACTATTGAAACCTCTTTTAGAGTATTATTTACGATCGCCTTTACCTCACTATTACCTTCACTTGCTGCTTTTATTAAATTATCGGCATTAGACCCAAATTTAGCCATAGTAGCTGCTTTGAATAAAGAAAGGTCAAGTGCAGTAAGGGCAATATTTGGATATCTCATGACATACGCATCAATCCATTCTTTGTCTGTCGCAGGTACACCAAATACATTAGATCCAGTATATGCTATTTTGATTTGATTTACTGATACCACAGTACCTATTGCTCCAAGAGTCCCAAGAGAATAAGTCACCGCAGCAGGACATCCCACCCCGGCCGAATAAAAACATATAGCCGCTGACCCCCCTACAAGTATAACCGTTGCTCCTGCCATTGTTACTATACTTCCGATACTGGTGAATTCTGCCTTTGTCTCTGCTTTTGATTGAGATAACTGCGTACGGAAATCAGAAACAGCAAGATCTTCTGAAATTTTGTCGAATGCTCGGGCAAGGGAAATTTCAGAATCAATAAGGGATTGAGTTTCACTTGTATTCGTATATGTTATAGTCGTAAACCCAAAACGAGCCTTTTCCGTGTCGATAGCCATCTTTGCTGTTTTTATTACAGCGTCTTGTATTTCAGCACTTTTTAATTTACTAATTTTATAGGTGAGTGTGTTTATTGTTATTTGATTATTGGTTTTATACGTAGATAATACGTTTGTCTTTGCAGTTATTTGAGATTTAATGCTTGAAATATCAGTAGTAAGTGTGGCCAATAATGACTTAAGTCTTTGTATTTCTGTATCTCCAAATGCTTTTAGTTTCTGTGCTTTAGCAAAATCTGCAGAGGCATTTGATACTTCTGCTTTTGCGTCTGTTTTTTGATTATTAAGTGAATTTATTTGCGATTGATAAGAATTTATTTGGTTGTTCCAATAGGTAACATTGGATTTGGCAGTAGATGCTTGATTAGTGAAACTTATATATGAATTGTAATAATTATTTGATATAGCAGTATATCCTTTTTTATTTTTGTAGGTATTGTAATTATTTAAGGCCGCTGATGCTTGAGCGGTATATGAATTTGCTTGATTGGTATATGTTGCTACATTATTATTTGCTGAACTAATTGATTTACTGATATTAGCAATTTGAGAATCCAGACTCGATAATTTTGCGTTCAGATTTGCAGATAGCTTTGAAACCGTTGCGGATGATGCAGTTACTTGTGATCCAACCGCACCTAATGAGTAAGTAACTCCATTTTGAATGAATGATCCACTATTAATTTTATTGTTTAAATCTGTTGCAGACGCTTGTTTGGTAGCAAGAGAAGAATTTAAAACAGAAAGATCAGAATTATATGCCGTTATTTTTGTATTAATTGCATCTAATTGAGATTTGTACGTAGCAATACTAGAAAGAGATCCACCACCTTCTGTAAGCAAGGCTTGCAAATTAGAAATGGCTTGTATATACAAAGATTGATTTCTGGCTATTTCATTAAGACTTTTTAAGATATCAACAGTACCGACAGCACCTTGGTTATCTTTGTCTGTTTTTGCGGTTACATCAACGATACTATCAAGTGTTTTTTCTTGAGTAAGTGCTAGTGGAGTCTTCAAACCATTTCCCAATTTTGTATAACACGCCGCTCGTGCAGTATTACGTGTTGTCAGTGTTGTTATTTTCATTGCTGATGCAATACATACTTTAAAAGCATTAACTATATTTTGAGTTGAAGCATCAGATCCATCTACGGAAATTGCTGCAATGTATACAGGAACATACTTCCCCCATATGGTCATTGCTTCTTCGTCTGATATATCAAAACCTTGTGGGTTTGTATCAGAAACCACGAGTGCAGAGCCTGTATATATATGTTCAAAATCTTTTACGGAATATTTAATATTTCCCGCTTCTGTATCTGATAGTTCAACAATTCCTTTCACAGAATTATATTCGCGAATTACTGAAAAGTGTCCTCCGACTTCTTTTTTTTCATCGTGAATTAATACGGGGTCACTAGTTTCACTTATATATGAAAGGATTTCGTTCGAGTTCCATTTTTTTAAGAAAACTTTTTGTGAAGTAAGTTGTGAAGCAGCTTGTTTAAGAGCAAATAAATTTGTTCCTTTTTCACTATTGAGATTTTCTGATGCGATAAGGGCAAGTACTTCACTTTCAGAAATATCATCACCCAATTGTGTAAGCAGGGTTGCCAACGATGCCGGACCGCAATAATAGTCTTTTGATTGTCGTACAACGGCAGTAAAATCTTTTTTTGAATCATTTTCCGCTGTGTCGTCTCCAAGATCAAGATCTGCGTCGTCTTCTTCAGGTTCGGTTTCTAGCACCTGTGTGTCTGGTGCTGTTGATTCCGTTAATACCGTTGGTGGAATTACTGATGTTGATAATTCTTCGGCATGTACCATGAATGGCATACCAACCATCGCAATTAATTGTAAAAATGCAAGGGATTTTGTAGTATATAATTTCATATGATGATATAAAATAAATTTATAATGATAATATATACCTCCCAAAAGATCTATACTATGTCTTTAAACCAAAAATAAGGACGACAAAACCAGTAGAATGGTCTCGTCGTCCTTATTGTAAGATGTATGAAGTCTATCAGAGTCAAAAGCAGAGTCAATGAGTGTATTTTATACAAGGCGTTGTTAAAAAACTAATATACACAAAACCCCTCTCGCAATTACGCGATTGGGGTTTTATTGTGTGTCCTCAGAAGGGATCGAACCTTCGACCGTCGGCTTAAAAGGCCGCTGCTCTACCAGCTGAGCTATAAGGACATTGACTAACGTCGAACAATACTATACAACATTTATATATGAATTTCAACCCCCACGGCCCCATTGTTGTTTTTGACAATTTGCGTAGTGTGTACAATACCGCATCTTTATACCGCACTATGGATTGTTTGGGAATTTTTACCGCGTGTATTATTGGAACAACCCCAACACCAACTGATAGATATAACAGATATCGCAGTGATTTTTCAAAAGTTGCACTGGGGGCACAAATATCCGTGCAAACATATTATTTTGCAACAATTACTGAATTTCTTGAAGCAATTAAACCTTTTAACTATTCTCTTGTTTGTGTTGAGCAATCAGAAAAATCTATTGATTATAAATCATTTCATCCGCCTCAAAACTGCGCTGTTGTTCTGGGTGCAGAAGTTGTGGGAGTTTCAAAAGAATTTCTTGATATATGTAATACAGTTTTGGAATTGCCTCAAAAGGGAGAAAAAGAATCTTTAAATGTTTCTATTGCAGGGGCGATTGTTTTGTACCGGCTCTTTGATATATAATGAATGCATTATGGCAGACAAAGCACCAGAAAACCCATTATTTGCAGGACTCTTATTTGTGTGGAAATTACTGGTATTTATTGTACTTTCTATCGTAGTAGTTCCTGCTATGGCTATTATGGTTACCCTTCATCCAACATGGGAAAAAACGTTAAAAGAGTATTTTCATTTAGGTTATTAAATTATTCGTTTGAATTTTAAAATTCATATTCAGATATCCACAACAAATTATTCAAAACAAATCTGCTATACTCTTTAGGAAGCAAGTTTAGATAAAGAATAACAATGGCAATGTTTATGCCTTATATTATTTGATTCTTTTACAAAGCTTTAGCTCTTTATTGTTCAGTTCCCGTTTAGTTACGTTTTGATTTTTAGTTTTTTATACAATTGAATACCAACATGACGAGTAGCATGCGCTACATAAACTCCTGTTAGAAGATATATCCATTTTATAAAAAACGCTTGACTGATCCTCAAGCTTTTTTTCTTGAAAAAACCTAGCCCCCGTCATACAACGCGGTGACGGAAATACTATAACGAAAGTATCAATTGCTCAAGCATGCCATGTGCATGTTGTCCTGTTATTTCGCCCTCGTAAATTTCAATTAATGCAAATTGAATGTTTAAAAGTGATTCTTTATCCCATAATGGGATATTTTTTTTCATCTTATTAATAACAAAAGGACTCATACCTTCTGTTTGAAGAGTTACTACCAATATCATACTTTTAATTCCCCACAAAAAACTTGGAACAATATCCTGAATATCTTGGTCTTTTAAGTGTTGCTGATAATAAATCCACAAATCTTTTTTATTTTTTGCCGCTAATAAATCAACCGCATCAAAAATATTATATTGAGGGATTTCTTTACTTGACTCAAACCAATCAAAAGATGTTTTAATTTGAGGTTTTTTTGAACTATGCCACCAAATATGATGAGGTGTCTTCATTAAAAGATTATCTATTATTTCAACCTCATCTTTTATTTTTGAAAAATCAAGTGAAATATCAAACAAAAGTGGTTCACCAAAGATATCAATTTCTTGAATTGACGCAATAATTTGAAAGATATCAGCATCCATATCAAAGTTTTTAGTATTACTAGGGATAGTTTTCTTGCCAGTTAATACATTTCTGTCATTATAAAAAACAATCATATTATTTTAACTGATCCCATGAATCACCAAAGTGGGTCTCTATCAAAATAGGAACCTGCGCCTTTTTCTTTTTATAAGATAGTTCAAATACATGTTCCATAACCTCTTTTACCGCCACGGATATTTCTTTTTCGTGTCCTTTTTTAACTTCAAATAATAATTCATCATGAATTTGAAGCAGTGGCATACAGATATCTTCTCCATATTTTATTACTACTTTTTCCCATACAAAACGCAGTGCCAGTTTGATTAAATCTGCAGTTGCGGTTCCTTGAATGGGTGCGTTTGCTGCCATTCTTTGTGCCATTGCTTTAACAAATGGAATTGATGAATGAATATCCTTAAAGTTACATCGTCGTCCAAAATAGGTAGTGGTGTATCCATTTTTTTCCGCAAAATCTTTTGTTTCTTGTATAAACTGCATAAGTCCTCCAAACGTTGATTTGTATTGATCATAAAAAAGCTGAGCTTCTGCACGAGTGGTTCCTAAATTTTCTGTCAGCGCTGTCACACCCATTCCATATACAATACCAAAGTTAATTACCTTTGCTTTTCTTCGCTCGTCCGCAGTGATTTCTTTAGTGGGTTTATTAAATACTCTTGACGCTACTCCCGTGTGAATATCTTCTCCATTTTTAAAAATAGTAACCATATCAGCGTCACCTGACAGCATTGCTGCAATACGAAGTTCAATTTGAGAATAATCACACGCCATAAACGTATATCCTGAGCGCGCCACAAACCCTTTTCTAATAATTTTTGCTGAATCATTTTTAATAGGAATATTTTGAAGATTTGGGTTGGCACTTGAAAATCTTCCTGTTGATGCACCTGTTTGAATTAAATCGCAGTGAATAGTGTTATATTCGTCAGCAAACACGGGAAGGGCTTCTATGTATGTTGAACGCATTTTTTCAACAAATCGATATTCCAAAAGCAGTGCCACCACCGGATGAACATCTTTCATTTTTAATAATTCTTTTTCATTGGTAGAGCGGTCACCTTTAGCAGTTTTTTTAATGTATTTTGCCGGCAATTGTAAAATATCAAACAGTAATTCCCCTACTTGCTTTGGTGAACGAACATTGATTTCTCGGTCTGGTGTAAAACATTGAATCTGTTGTTCAAGGTCTTTTATTTTTTTCTCATATTCTATCGCCAAATTTTCAAAATGCTTTTTATCAATCATAATTCCTCGTTGTTTCATTTTTGCAAGAATTGGAATAAGAGGAATTTCAATTTCGTTATACACTTCAAATAGTTCAAGCTCATGGAGTTTTTGTTCAAGTACTATTAAAATTTCATCAATGGTTTGCTGGTGAGTATAAAATTGTAAATCTAAAATAGATGGGTTTGAAACACTTGAGTCAATAAGCCACATGGCAATTTGTGCTTTTTTAAAAAGATCTTGGTTAACTGGTTGTTCATCAAATAATGTTTCTGCTTCTACCTTAAAGTATTTTTTAAACTGAGTTAACAATGATTTAAAATAGTATTTTCCTAAATAACTAAATACTTCTTGCGGATGCGCACGATCCTTCCATGACATTGATTCTTCATAGCTCACGGGGGCATCTCTGCGTATGGTTGCAAGTACTTTTGAAAATTCTGCATCGTCTTTACCATTTTTTATCTTTTCCAAAGTTGCACCTTTTACACCAATTAAAATAAATTGCTCATCTCCTTCTGATTCCAAAACACGATACATGTTTTCTATGCTTCCAAATTGATCAAGTAATTTTAATGCAGTTTTTTCTCCAATTCCTTTAATTCCAGGAATATTATCAGAAGAATCACCTGCTAGTCCTTTATAATCAGGAACCTGCGCCGGAGTATAGCCAAAATCTTCTTTGACGGTTTTTTCATTATACAAAATGGTATCTTTGGTGGTTTTTTTATAGGTATACACCACTACTTTTTCTCCTTCAATTAATTGAAGCGCATCTTTATCGCCGGTGGCAATAATTATCTGTCCATCATGAGAAGTTTTTAGTTGGTGTGCCAAAGTACCCAACAAATCATCTGCTTCAAAAGAAGGTGCCTCATAGACCTTAAAACCAAACGCTCTTGAGAGATTATGTGCTTCTATGAGTTGTACCTTAAGTGATTCATCAGTCTCGCTACGGCCCGCTTTATATTGATCATAGGCAATATGTCTGAATGTTTGTTCGGGCATATCAAAACACACCAAAACATCTTGAGGATCATATTTTTCTATGATTCTCATAATCATGGCAGTAAATCCATATAATGCCCCCGTTGGAAATCCTTCAGGTGTAGAAAGATGTGGAAATGCATGATATCCACGATGAAGCAGTGCATATGCGTCAATCAGAACAATAGGGGAAGATTTCATGAATACAGTATATCAATATTAAAAAAAGGACCAAGGGGTCAGGCACTGACATTTTCTATTTTTTGTCAACACTTGACACTTTTTATAAAACTTGAGTGCCTGACCCCTCAAAATTATATGTTCTAATATCACCGTCTTCTGTGATCATAAGAGTTACATGATCATATTTTTCAAGCACTTTTGGTAATTGTTCTGGCCATTCAATCAAGAATAACCCTTTATGGCTAAATATTTTATCTAAATTAATTACCCCCAAGCCATCTTCTGATTCTAATCGATACCAATCAAAGTGATACACCATGCATTTTTTTGCATCAAATTCACCTTCATAAATATTCAGAATAGGGAAAGTGGGGCTCGTGATGGTTTCATGGATATTAAACTTTTTACATAACCACTGTACCAAGGTTGTTTTACCAGCACCTAAACCACCTGACAATGCCACAATGCATGAATGTTTTTTGTGAAGTATTTTTGAGATTTCTTCAAAAACAAATTCTGAAGCCTCTTGTGGATTTCCGGTGGTTATGGTTTTCATTTTTTTATTATAAACGTCTGGTTCCCGTTATACAATGAGACAATAAAAAGTGTATACAAAAGAGCCGGCGCTTCGCGCCG
>JAYVHO010000007.1:0-25292 GCA_043771175.1 bacterium
AATACTACGGTACCTGGAACCTATACTGTGCGATATAATGCCGCAGATGCATCTTTAAACACAGCAGCAGAAGTTACCAGAACTGTTGTAGTAAATGCTCCGATTTCATCAGGTGGAGGAAGTAGTGGATCATTATTGATTATTCCACTGCCAAAGATTGATGGAGGTTCAACTACTACACCAGAAGTATTGGGAGTTGCTACCTTTAAATTTACCTGCGATATTTCTTACAAGAGAAAAATTGTATGTGATAATAATGATGTTACGGAACTTCAAAAAGTTTTGAAGCGAGAAAAACTATATAAAGGAAAGATACATGGTCTTTATACCTATCAAACATTTCTTGCGGTAAAAGCGTATCAAAAGTTATATGGTATTGAACCAGTTTCAGGATTTATTGGAGTAAAAACTCGCGCAGAGTTGAATAAATAATCCACAAATCTATAAAAATTCATGCTGTATACTATACACATGAAAAAGAAAAACGCTTCAGATAATAATCGTCACAATATTGCATATGTAGTTGCAATACTTATTGTTGGCGGTGTTGTAGGAAGCGTTTTTTCATACATGAACGGTATACAATCTGATGGGCCAGGTATGGGAAGCACCATGGCGTCTGCACAAAATAATGAAAATCTTATTCTTAATAAAGAAATTATACAAACATATAGTAATGACAATAACATATACATACTACTTCCTGATGCTATCTTAAATACTAATTCTCTATTAACATCACAGTTTAGCGTTATGGATAGTGGGGTTCTGAACACGGTAACTAATGCACAGGTGGTTGGTTCATATATTGTTTTGGAACTTGCAAAACCACTTTCTAAAAAAATAACCACCGTGTCATATCGTGATGGAATCAGAAGTAGAATTTATTCAGCTTCAACAGGGTATTTACATGGTTTTAATGAAAAATTAGTTACACCAGTCAATGATATAAATATTGCTATAAGTCAGTCATGTGAGGTGAGAATTCCAACATCTGTTGCGGTAGGCAACGATGGCGAAGATACCAATAAATTAAAATGGATTTTATCACAAATGGGATATTTAAACGAAGAGGTGAATTCAGATTATGATGAGGATTTAGTAAACGCTATTAATAACTTTCAATTATCAAATAGTTATGAGCTGAAAGATGCAGGATTTAATGGCAGAAATTATGGTATGTGGACACCAGAGTCTGCTCGTATTGCAATACAGAAACTTTGTCAATAAAAAATAGAAAGGGAATTTAAAAAGGACTGCATGCAGTCCTTTTTAAACAAACCAAATTTATTAACACCAAGACTTAACACTGTATTTTCCTGTTCCGGTAAATGTAAGTGCAAGAGTTGCAAAGAAAATCGCAGCAGGGTTCATGGCCATCATAGGATCTTGCTGAGCAACCAAGATAGTAGCAACAAGCATAATCACTGAAAGGGTAGCAGCCGCATATTTACCAAGTCCACCAACAAGTATTAGAACACCTCCCAGGAATTCAAGAATAGCAACTGCGTATGCCCAAAAAGGAGCAAGTCCCATACTTCCAAAGTATCCAATGGTCATTTGGAGGTTCATTAATTTTGTAAGACCAGCAAAACCAAGAATAAGACCTGTTCCAATTCTTAAAATGAGAAGACCCGTATTGATCTTTTGTGCTGAAAAATGTGCAATAGCTTTTTTCATAGAATACATATAATTATTATTATAAACAAATTGTATCATGAAGATACGTTATAAAATAGGGTTTTTTGAAATAAATGCTAGTTTTTCTGTGCGAGAAAGTTTTTTGAGCTCAGGTTCCCGTTTTCTTGCCTCGGTGTAACTTTCATATGCTTCAGAATATTTTAAAATTACGGGACGTCTGGCGCGAGTATATTTTGCACCTTGCTTGGTGTTGTTATGGTGGTGAAGTCTTTTTTGAAGATCATTGGTTGAACCAATATATAATGTGGTGTCAGAGCATTCTAGAATATATACAAAATATGGCATAGTTATATAATACCTCGGATTGTGCCAGACAAAAACCACCCGTATGGGTGGTTTTTGTCTGGCAACTTATTTCTTTTTAGCTGCTCGTGCTGCCAGCATTTCATGCTTGATAGCGAGTCTTTTTTTGGTTTTTGGTGAGTGTTTTGATTTCACTTTTGGACCAAGGGTGGTGTTTCTTTTTGCCATATGAGTTAAAATCTATTAATAGTGTGCATGTAGTATACGCGAAATTCAAAAAAATGCCAGATTTACGCGTGATGATACTTTCCTCCCAAGAGGTAATTGGTAGCTCGATAGAGTTGTTCGCAGATAATAAGGCGAACCATTTCATGAGGCAGCGTAAAACTGCTGAGTTGCAGTATCAGATTTGCTCGATTTTTGATGGTTTCGTCAAAACCATACGCACCACCAATAATAAACACTATTCTTTTTTTAGAATCGATGAGTTCTTTTTGCAAGAATTCTGAAAACTTGACGGTGTTAAAGTTTTTTCCAAATTCATCCAGAGCGACGACTGCGTCGTCGCTCTTTATCTTACTTAACAACATTTGTGATTCTTTTGCCCTACATACTTCACGCAGTTCATGGCCACTGGGATCTATGATTTCAAAGGTGAGATTAAATGGGACTACTATTCTTTTTTGATATTCAAAAATTTGTTCATCATAAGGTGTTTTCTTTTTTCCTACTGCAAGAATTATAATATTCATAATAGATAGGGTACCTCTTCGTACTAGTTTAGTCAAAAATCATGAAACTAAGGTATACTTATGATCATGCAGTGGCTTCACGATTTTGTTTCGAATACTCTTTTAACTCTTATGCCATTTTGGCGAGATACTATTATTTTTATACTTTCATATGCAGAAGGTTTGCCCGTTATAGGGTCATTTGTACCAGGCGGTACCGTTGCTATTTTAATAGGAAGCCTTGCAAAAGAATCTTTTATTTCACCATGGTGGGCAATTCACCTTATTGCAATTGGGAGTTTTTTAGGCGATATTACGGGTTTTTTCTTTGGAAAACAATTAAAAAAAATAAAACGTATAAAAAACTTTTTAGAACAAGAGCACCATGTTGCAAAATGGGAATTTTTTGATAGACATATGGCGCTACTTATCATCTTTGGTAAATTACTTCCTGTGGTACGGTCTATGCCTTCACTCTTTGCTGGTGCTCGGGGTATTTCTAAAAAGAAATATGTTTTTTATGTACTTGTGGGTTCATATGTATGGGCAGTGACGGGAGTGTTTGGCGGTACGTTGTTAGTTACATTGTTTGGTGAAAAAGCTATACCAATAATAATTATAAGTGTTGTAGCGGTGGTATGTAGTGTTTGGTTGTATGGAGTGTTTCGTAAAATTATAAAAAAATACAGAAGCAATTAACATAATATGTCGTTTATACGACATATTTTTATGAGAGGTTGCGTATCAATTTTTATATTTGTCAAGATTTCATGTTGGGCACTTTGTGAGATACTTCGATTGTTAATACTAATAACCATTGTTGTTATATGAAAACATACTCTATAAAATCAGTTTTCTTTATCGCACTTGTTGCATTGTCAGTAGGAATCCCTGCTGCACATGCATCGGCTGCCACTGACATTTATGTTGGTAATCCTGCTATCGCTCCGGGTACCGGAATACAAGCAGATCCGTATGATCAGTTTTCAGATGCATATACTGCAGCTATTGACGGAGATACTATTATTGTTGACGGAACTATAGAAACTCTTACCGCAACAACGGTTATTAATAAAATAATTACTATTAAAGGCGTAAATGGTGGATCTATTCAAACCAGCGGTGTTGATCAGATTTTTACCATTACGGCTGCTGGGGTAACCATTCAAGATCTTACCTTTACTAAAACCGATGACCTGACGAGTCAAAATATTATTGGAATTCAAGGAAACAACACCACTATTTCAAACAATACCTTTATTGGTCAGTTTGTTATAGGTGATGCAGAAGTTACCAGAGCGATGGTGGTAAGTCCTGGTGTTACGGGGTTTAATATTACCGGCAACACGGTTACTAACCTTCGCCAACCGGGATATTTTGACGATTCAATGGGATCTATCACTAATAATACGGTAACTGGCACCAAGGGATGGGTGATTGTTGCAAATGCAGATATTACTATTACCGGGAATACCGGTTCAAATAATGCAGTAGATTTTGCATTTATTCCAGGGGCTCCCAATAACTACACTGATGTATCAGCAATTTCCGCTGCAAATAATAATGCAACGGTGGTAAATAAAGCATTTGCGTCACCACAATTTGGAACGGTGTATGTAGAAGCGGGTGCTGTTGCAAATCCTAATTATGATATGGGTACTTCACAGAATCCATTTACTAATATAACTGATGGACTTGCCGCAGTAATTCCTGGAGGAAACGTTGTTGTTCGAGCAGGAAATTATCCTGCAAATGTTACCATCAATAAAGCAGTAAATATAACCGGTCCTAATCAAGCTGTTTTTGGAATTGGTTCACGTGTTCCTGAAGCAATTATTACCGGGCAAGTACTTATCACTTCAGGTAACGTAACTTTTAAAGGATTTTTAATAACACTTCCTGCACTTGCATATGGAAGTTCAATTAAAGGTATTCAAATTTATAGTGACTCAACACTTATCTCTGGAATTACGATTTCAAATAATGTTATTTCACCAATTACAAATAGTTCAGTAAAAGGAGCCTATGGAATTATGGTACAAGGCGTAGTAAGTAATGTTACGGTTGATCATAATAAAATTATGACCATTCATTCAGCGGGATGGGCCAGAGGAATTGAAGTAACTCCAACATGTGCCAGTACTACCGTGCCACAAGGTGTTACTATTCAATACAACACTATTTCTGACATTTTCAGCTCAACTGGAGATGCATTTGGGTTTAGTCTTGATTGGTGTAATTCAAGCAATGTTGCAAACGCATCACAAGTAACTTTGGATCATAATAGTTTTGATACACCACGTATTAAAAACCTTGATACTGTTCGAGCTCTCAATGCAACTAATAATTATTTTGGAAGCGCTCAACCTGATTTTTCACCAACTAATGTTACGGGAACGGTAACTACTAATCCATGGTTTATTGATGCAGGATTGACAACATTAAATACACCACCAACGCCACCTTCATCGGGTTCAGGTGGTGGATCATCGGGGTTTTTAATCTCACAAAATCCATACATTGCAAGTATTAATCAAATCGTAAACACATCAACGCCATCTGCTGCACCACAAGTTTTGGGAGTTGGTAGTTATCGTTTTAGATTATTTTTGCAAGCAGGGGCAATTGGTAGTGAAGTGAAAGAACTTCAAAAAGTTCTTTCCGCTGAAGGGTTTTACAAGTTTAAAATTGATGGACTCTTTGGATACAGAACTCGTGCTGCCGTTCGAGCTTATCAAAAGAAGCATAAACTTATGGTTGATGGAATTGTAGGTCCACAAACACGAGCAGAACTTAATCAATAATATTTAATAGAGGTCGGCTGTTTTCTTTCTATAATAAAGAATGAGAGCGCCGACCTTTTATAATATAAATATGATAGACCATATTCATAAAAAAAATGAAGAACTATATTGGGTTCCATGTCATATTTGTAAAAGTAGTGGAAAGATATTTCGAGGCCCTTCAAACAAAAGACGTCGACTTTTTCAAGAAGCGATTTTAGCATTTGAAAAAAATAATAAACAAGGTAAAGCGCCAGAACAGCCACAAGAAAATTTAGATGTTTGTTTTGATTGTGGAGGTTCTGGTTTGGTTTGCTCTGCGGACGGTATAAAACCAGATTATGAGAATTATCCTAAAATTGCCATTATTGGTGGTGGTATAGGTGGTGCTGCGCTTGCGGTTGCATGTTTGCAAAGAGGAATTCCTTTTACTTTATACGAACGAGATGAGAGTTTTAGTGCACGCTCCCAGGGATATGGGCTTACTCTGCAGCAAGCGAGTAATGCAATTGCAGGTTTTGGGATTGCCAATCTTGACGAAGGAGTTACCTCAACAAGGCATATTGTATATAACGCGAGTGGAAAAGTTATTGGTGAATGGGGTCTTCGAAAATGGAAAAAACAATATATTGAAAATAGCACGAAACGTAAAAACGTCCACATCGCACGACAAACATTGAGATCTCTTTTGTTTGAAAAATTAGCTAACTGCGAATTTGTTAAGTGGGGACATACTTTAATTGATATTTCTGATGATAATAAAATTACCAACCTAACATTTAAAATTGGTAAAAACAGAGAAACCGTGCAGGTAGATCTTGTAGTAGGAGCTGACGGTATTCGCAGTAAGGTACGAGAGCTTACCCTAGAAGAAGAGAGAAACCCGCTTCAATATCTTGGCTGTATGGTGATATTGGGTATTTGTACACGTGAGTCACTTACGCATTGCAAAAGTGATTTATTTGACAGTGCAACGGTGTTTCAAACAGTGAATGGATATGAACGAATATATGTTATGCCGTACAATAAAGATTCAATTATGTGGCAAATAAGTTTTCCTCTATCAGAAATAGATGCAAAAGAATTGAGCTCAAAAGGCCCACAGACAATGAAAGATGAGGTAATAAAAAGATTCCAGTGGCACAGTCCAATTCCTGAAATTTTAGAAGTAACACCATATGATCATATCACCGGATATCCTGTTTATGATAGACAGTTGCTTGACCAAAATCTACTACAAGAACATAAAAACATTACACTTATTGGTGATGCAGCACACCCAATGAGTCCGTTTAAAGGCCAAGGTGCCAATCAGGCACTACTGGATGCGCTTATGCTTGCTCGTAGAATTTTTGTAGAGTGTGGCAAAGGTTTGCATTGGCGAGACATTGGTATTCGAAACGCCGTGCTTACCAAATTTGAAAATGATATGTTAGAAAGAGTATCTTCAAAAGTTGAAGGTTCTGCAAAAGCGGTAAAACTTTTACATTCGAATGCAGTACTTCATGAAGGTGATGCACCACGTGGGAGGGGAATTACTGGCTGATATGTATTATTACAAATTGTTTTGTGACTCTACGGAGAATCGAACTCCGCTTCCAGGAATGAGAATCCTGTGTCCTAACCGATAGACGATAGAGCCAATACATAGACTGTATCACAAAATAAGGATAATTCAATTTTATAATTTGCCTATATTTAAAATATGTGTTACTATATTTACCTAACTGATTTTTAGACAATTAAATAAAAAATAACAGCATGGCAGAATCAAACTTACGTGAAATAAAAGCAATTGAGTTAAAAAGCACTCACAGAAAACACTCATTATTTAATGAGAGAGATATTAAGAAGTTGCAAAGCATTTATCAAAAAGGCACATCACTTTCTTGGATAAAACAAGAATCACCAGAACATGATAGTTTTTATCAAATAATGGGAGGGTTTAAGAAGAATAAAATCAGAGAGTCTGATGGATTCTTTTTAAATCTTGATGCGAGTTTGTTTTCAATAATAGACGCATTAAAAAGAATTAGTAGATTTGTTCAAAAAAATGATGCAACCTTTAAAATGAAGATTTCTTTACTTGAAATGTTTTTATCAAAAATTGAATTGAATCGTACTACTAAGCACGTTCAAAATCCTGACATATTGGATACACAAGTTTTTAATCAAGTTAAAAATTTGGTATTACTTCCAACACTGGAAGAAGCTCTTCAAATATGTAAAATTATTCCAGAAAAAAATGTTAAATTATTTTTGACTCGTGCGTATGATACTGATCAAGATAAATTTTATCTGATTGGTAAAAAAAGAGGAGAAATTATTATTTCATCACTCGGTGTCAGTGATATTGTTCCAAAACCCGAGATGGCAGAACTGAGAGATTTTGATGATGTTGATGAAAATTTGACACAAGGATTTAATATTATTATTGTCATGTGTGGTGAATTAGTCACCACGGAAAATTTATTATAGTAGTTTAGTGTATTTTAAAAACGTCACCACTGGTGACGTTTTTTTTATTCTTTTTCAATAACAACTTCAGCTTCAAGTATAACAATTTCATCACCGGTGATACGCAGCATATCTTTTCCTATTTTTTTATATTCTTTTTCTGCGGTATCAAAATGATTTAAGGTAGTTTGCAATGTTTTGCCAAGTTTTTGCATGACTTCAGAAAATGCATTGAAATGTTTAGTGAGTTTGTGAACTTCTTGTTGAATCTCTTGTGCACGTTCTTCAATCTGTAGCATTTTAAGTCCTTGTAAAACGGTTTGAAGAAATGCCAAAAGGGTAGTAGGGGAAACAATCAGGACTCGTTTTTTAAACGCATATTCAATAAGGTCTTGTGTATTTACTTTTACAGCTCCAATTTCTGCAATCAACACATCATAATAGATGGCTTCACTTGGGATAAACATGAATGCAAAGTCCATGGTTTTTTCTTCTGGACGAACGTACTTTGATGTTTCATCAATGCGACGTTTAAAGTCTTCTTTGAATGCTTTAATGTATTGATCTTTTGAATCTTCATTGTTTGCGGTAATAATACGTTCATAATTTTCAAGCGAGAATTTTGAGTCAATAGGAATGATTTTATCTTTTACAAAAATAACCGCATCAACAACTTTCCCATCAGTAAATTGATATTGCATTTGATAATTTTTTGAAGATAACACATTAGCAAGTCCTGATTCCAAATAGTATTCCCCCAAGTTGCCTCGCTGTTTTGAATTTTTTAAAATGTCTTGAAGGCTTTGCAGCTGCGCTGCAAAGCCTTCAATTTTCTTGGTTCCTTCTTGTACGCGGACTAATTCTTCCGTCATCTTTTGTACTTCGGTCATTTGATGACGAAGTTGACGTTCAATAGATTCACTAGCTGATTCTTGAGTTTTTGAAATTCTGTCCCCTAATGAATCACGCGTTCGTGAGAGTTCCTGATGAAGAAGGCGAGTGGCTTCTAAATTTTCTGTGAGGGTTTTTTGACCAAAGTCTTGCGGCTGGCCAAGCTTTTTAATAAGTATAAAAACGCCGATTAAAATAATAACGGCAAGAATGATAAGGATAATAAGTAGGATGTTCATAGGGCAATTATACAGGAAAATAAATAATTTGCTTTTTTAATCAAAAGAGGGATAATTTTAAAAGATAAGTTGTCTACGGAGCTAATTAATGACAAAGTGTTTGACAGTATATCTAAAAAGGTATACTGTTTTTTTATGGATGACTCAATTATTTATGATAACTAATATATGTCAGATATATTACTTGATGACATAAGATTGATGACATGAGATCAAATTTTTTACAAATAAAGTGATAGTTGGTGTAAAATTTGATACTACAAAAAAACTTTAGATTATGAAAAAATCTTCGATTACAGAAAATAAATAAATTGATCTTGTGCACTTTGTCTTTATGTGGTATGGTGCTGTGGTAATAATAGAACTATATAAAGAATATTTATGGCTGATTTTAGAAGATCTGGAGGAGGAAACAAAGGAGGATTTGGTGGTGGGCGACCATCATTTGGAAGACCAAGTTTTAACAAATTTGGAGGAGGAGGGCGATCAACAGGAAGAACAGAAATGTTCCAAGCAACCTGTTCAAACTGTGGTAATTCTTGCGAAGTTCCATTTAGACCAAATGGAGAAAAGCCAGTATTTTGCAGCCCATGTTTTGATAAAACATCAGGACGAGAAGCTCAACCGCGACAACAGTCGTATGGACAACAATCATATGGCGCACCACGTCAAGAATATGCAAGACCACAAGAGCGTTCGTTTGCAGCACCAGCTGCTTCAGCTGTGCGTGACACCAGAATTGATAATCTTGTAACACAAATGGATAAACTCCATGCAAAGATTGATAAACTTTTGTTAAGTCTCGTTGACTAGATAATTTAAAAAAACACAAAGAAATTTGTGTTTTTTTATTTTACTATATTGCTACCAACTGGACCCCTTTGGTAGCGAGGTGACACACATACGTGATATTATATGAATATGAACAACATCATTATTTTTGACACGGAAACCACCGGAAGCGGTCCAAAAGATTTACTTTGTCAATTAGCGTATAAAACATTAGGAGAAAAAGAAATCACCATTGTGTATGCAAATCCCGAATTTCCGATTCCATTTGAAGCCATGGCGACTCACCATATTACCCAAAAGATGGTAGACAATGAACCAGCATTTAAAGACAATCCTGCTTATCAAAATATTAAATCAATGTTTGAAAATCCTGAAATTATTGCCGTGGCACATAATGCTCCGTTTGATGTAAAGATTTTACAAAATGATGGTATTAATACCGCAACGTGGTTAGATACGTGCAAGGTGGCTACTCATACCAAAAAATACCACAATGCAGAACGAGTAGGGCTGCAATACTTGCGATATTTTTTTGGCATTGAGATTTCTATTTCAGAAGCAACACCACACAGTGCAGAAGGCGACGTAATTATTCTTGAGAAAATATTTATAAAACTACGTGATATTATCATGGAACAAGAAGGAAAAACTGAAGATGAGGCAATTGCTGAAATGTTGGTGCTGACTCATAAACCAGTAATGATAGAAATGATAAACTTTGGAAAGTATAAAGGAAGAAAAGTTCTTGATGTGGCAGTTGAGGATAAACGTTATTTACAATGGTTATATGATGAAAAATTAAAAGCAACAGATCGCGATGAAACAGATTGGTTACGCACATTAGAACGAGCTTTAGGAATCACTCCCGCACCAACACAACTCTTTTCTGCAAATGATTATCCTGAAATTGATTTTTAAATTGCCCGTCACCCTGTTACATAATGGTGCCCAGGCTTTTTGATTTAATTTGTAGTTTTCAAAAATCCCACAAAACACTTATTCTTTTTACTATATAATACAAATATGTCTTCTCAATATTCTAGCGCAACATTTATTGCAAAGTCATCCGATTTTGAAGGTCCACTGGATGCCCTTTTGGATTTATTTGAGAAAAAGAAACTTTCCATTTCAACAATTTCTCTGAAAGATTTAGTTGATGATTTTGCGATATACATACATGAAGTTGAGTATATTTCACATGATGAGTTGCTTTCACTGATGTATGTACTTTCTCTTTTAATTTTGGCAAAGTCATCTTTTTTATTAGGTCTTTCATCTGAAGAAGATGAAGAACTTCAGATCATAACGCAAAAACTTGAAATACTTTCTCAAATGAGAAAAACGGTATATCTAATACAAAGAATGTCAAAACATAATAAAGTATTTTTACCAAAGTATCCTCAAAAGCTTGAGGCGAGTTTTAAGCCAGACCTTGCGATGCACGTTGGATATATGACGCTTTTGGTAAAAAATGTTTTAACCGGTGAAGTAAAGCAAGAGCGAGAAGAAATTGTTCATAGAAAAGTTATCGTAAAAAAAGCAGCGTCAACCGCAGATATTAAAAGAACTATTTTAATGGCAACAAGCTTTTTATTTGAAAACAGAAAACGACTTTCATTTTCTGAAGTATTTGCAAAACTCCAAGAAACACTACTTCATCCAGATCATTACAGCAAAGAAGTTCAAAAAAAACATGTTGCGGTTTCCTTTGTTTCAATTCTAGAAGAAGTTCGTCATGGTGATTTTGATTTGGAACTTATTGATGGGGAATATGTTATTGTTCGTAATGCTTAAATGGGTTCGTCATATCGTTATATAACGGTATCCAGGCAAATTCTTTTCGTCACCCCGCCACTAGCGGGGTCTAGCTGGACTGCGCTAGCGGCGCAGTGACAGAGATCGGATGTTATAATGTAGTAATGGAACAACCTTCACTTCACGAACAGTCGCAAATTGTCACCGCGTTTTTATTTGTGCAAGCACGTCCTTATAATATTGAAAAGTTGCAAAAAATATTTTTATTATCCGACGAATCATTTAAAGAAATCGCAGAAACTATTACCAAACACATTATTGGTACGGGGCTTTCACTTCTTGTCTCAAAAAAAGATATTTCACTGACGACCGATCCACAATTTGGAAAACAAATTTCAAAAGTTATTGAAGATGAAGAAGGTGCAGCACTGACTCCTGCTCAGGCAGAAACACTTTCTTTAATTGCTTATGGTGACAGAATCACACGGGCACAACTGGATTATTTGCGCGGAGTTTCTTCAAAATTTATTGTGAGATTATTACTTATGAGAGGTTTGGTTGAAGAGCACAAAACTGAAGACGGAACATTTTTAATACCTACGGGTGAGTTTTTGCGTTCTGTTGGCGTTGCACAAACCAGTGGTCTGCCTGATTTTGAAACTATTCAGCAAGAGATTTGGGCATCACTGGAAGGTATGAATCAATAATTGACTCTTTTTATAATATGTGGTATTTTTAGATAAAATAAATTTACAACTAAAAAAATAATAAAATGCAAATTTTTCAAACAACCGAATTATTTTCCGTAGAAATTTTGTCAGAATCTGATGTTGTCAATCAACCTACTAAAAAGATGACATTTCAAGCTGCAAAAGAATACATTACAAGTAAAATCAGTATAGAGCTACTCTTGGGGCAAAATCCACGAACAGAGCATATTTCGCTGCATTTTTTCACATCACAACGTTTGGTAACGCCGCCCGAATCAAGCCTTAATTGTAATGTATTAATTTTATTAGAAAATACTCTCATTGCTAATACATTGCATGGTTTTGCTACGTATTATAAATGAATCTACATTTAAATATACAAAAATGACAAATTCAAGAAAATACGACGACATAGTAGAAATACTAAAAGAGGCGATGGTCCATATTGATTCACTGTTTTCATATAAAGAATCTTCCATTTTGCTGGACTATCTTTCATCAGGCAAAACTTTTGGTGAAATTGCACCAAATCATGAGTTGTCTTCTGAAATGGTAAGAACCATTTATTTAAAAGCCCTCAAAAAGTTAAAAAAATTTTGTAGTGGTTTAAAAGTAAATAGCGAGCTTTTGAAAGAGGCAGAAGCACTAAAGATTGAAATAAGGAAACTTACTTTTCAGATTGAAGAAGTGAACATGAAAAATAAAGAATTTAATGAAGGTAATTCCAATGTTTTGCCAGATTTTTTACCCAATGATTATGAGTTATTAATGAAAGATTTAGATCTTTCTCAGCCTATTAAAAATAAGCTGATGAGATCTGGATATACTACGTTGGGTGATTTGCTTAAAGAAAAGGATCCAAAAGAATTTTTAAAAATAAGAAGTTTTGGGAGAAAACAATTGTATGAACTTTTGGAATTTGTACAAAAAAAGGGATATGAGTGGGGAGAATCAAAAAAAAATAATAAAGAATAATATAAATAAAGCCACACACCGCAGGTGTGTGGCTTTTTATATATTCGCACAAGTTTGAATCTTTGATATACTTAACGACATGAAAAAAGGCAGCAAAAACAGCACCACAGAATTTTGGGTATATATTGGCTGGGCACTTCTATTCTCTTTAGTAATCACACTTTTTGCCAATAGAAGCACTCTTTTGAATAAACCTGAAAAAGCTTCTCTGGCGCAAGTGGCAACATTAATTAAAGAACAAAAGGTGACATCAGTATTAGTAGATGGAGAAACATTGACCATTACCACCATAGAAAAGAAAAAACTTACCGCCACAAAAGAAACTGCCAATTCTTTTACTGAAAGTATTTCACGATTTGGCGTAACAGCAGAAGAGTTATCTGCCATGGATATTACTATTAAAAGTACTAAAACATTTGGTGGGACATTAGTTAAGATTTTGCCAATGCTTTCTCCACTTATACTTTTTTTACTGTTGATGTGGTTTTTAAGTAAAAATATGCAAGGAGGAGGTGGGATGAAAGCATTTTCTTTTGGACAAAGTAAAGCAAAACTTGCTGAAGAAAAAGATAAGAAAATTACCTTTAGTGAAGTGGCAGGGAATCAAACAGCAAAAAATGAACTCATGGAAATTGTTGAGTTTTTAAAAACTCCAGAAAAGTTTTTTAAATTGGGTGCAAAAATTCCAAAAGGACTTCTGTTAGTAGGACCACCTGGAACAGGTAAAACATTACTGGCAAAAGCGGTAGCAGGAGAAGCAGGTGTGGCATTTTATCATCTTTCTGGTTCTGAATTTGTTGAGATGTTTGTAGGAGTTGGAGCATCACGTGTGCGTGATTTGTTTGAAATGGCGCGCAAGACTTCACCTGCAATTATTTTTATAGATGAGATTGATGCGGTAGGGCGATCGCGTGGAGTTGGAATTGGTGGAGGAAATGATGAGCGAGAACAAACTCTTAATCAGATTTTAGTTGAAATGGATGGATTTGAAGATAAAGAAAAGATTGTGGTAATTGCAGCAACTAACCGAGAAGATGTTTTGGATTCTGCACTACTTCGTCCAGGACGTTTTGATAGACGAGTATTCATTGATCTTCCTGATAGAAAAGATCGCGCTGATATTTTGGCAATCCACGGAAAAAACAAACCATTTATTGATGGTGGCATAGATCTGGAAGTAGTTGCTCGCAGGACATCGGGATTTTCTGGTGCAGATCTTGAATCTCTTATGAATGAAGCAGCTATAAAAGCGGCGCGAGAAAACCGTGACAAAGTGGCTCTGGAAGATATTTTGTCGTCTGTTGATAAGGTATTAATTGGGCCAGAACGGTTAAATCATTTACATACCGAACATGAACGCAAATTGGTGGCATATCATGAAGCAGGACATGCACTGTTAGCCAGCGTGCTTAAAAATGCTGACCCCGTTCACCGTGTATCAATTGTGGCGCGAGGTAACGCAGGAGGATATACATTGAAACTTCCACTTTCAGAAAAAAAATTGCGTACACGCGGCGAATATTTAGATGACATTGTGATGTCTTTAGGTGGATATGTTGCAGAAAATATGGTGTTTGGTGATGTTACTACGGGGCCATCGTCAGATCTTGAAAATTCAACCGCCGTAGCACGTGCATTGGTAACACGATTTGGTATGAGTGATGCTATTGGTCCCATTTCATTTGATACTAGTTCGTCGCATTCAATGTATTCTGGGTATAAAGAAATTATGTACTCTCAAAAAACACTTGAATTGATTGATGGAGAAGTTTCAAGAATTATGAAAGAATCATTAATAAAAGCAGAAGAATTGATCAAACAGTATAAAAATATTCTTGATATTATTGCCAATGAGCTTTTGGATAAAGAAACACTTGAACAAGAAGAATATGAAGCATTGTTGTCACAATATGGAATTGTGTTTGAAGCGGTAAAAAAATAAAATCTATTTTAAAAGTGACAGAAAAACAGCGAGCTTAGAACTTGAGTAGAATTTTAATAAATCATCTTGAATAAAAATTTACAAAGAGTACAATACCATTTCAACTATGAATTTTATATGAAACTAATCCTTCAAAAACTACAACAAAACTGGCGTTCAGGACTTTCTGTCGCACTTATTTCTTTACCACTTTCAATCTCGCTAGGAGTGGCATCAGGTGCAACGCCGGTAATGGGAATTATTACAGCGGTATGGGCGGGGTTGATGGCGGGAATCTTCGGGGGAAGTAATTACAATATTATAGGACCAGCTGGAGCCTTATCGGGAATCTTGGCGGCGTTTGCTATGGGTGCGGGGCCGGCGTTGTTACCTATGGTTGCGCTCTTTACTGGACTCTTTGTTTTAATGGCATATTTCTTTAAACTCGAACAATATTTGGTTCTTATTCCAAAAACCATCATGTTTGGGTTTTCATTAGGTGTTGGACTAATTATTGGTGCGGGACAGCTTCAAAATGCTCTTCAGATCAGCGATATTCCAAAACATGAAGAGTTCATTAAAAATATTATTGAAGTCTTTAAACACCTTAATATGACCTATGTTCCTGCACTCATGATAACGGTTATTGTGGCGTCTCTTCTTTTAATTTTTTCAAAACATCTTAAAAAAGTTCCAGGAGTTATTATTGTGGCACCCGTTGGAATTTTATTAGGATATTTATCGCATAATAATCTTATTCCACTGGATTTTGTAACATTGTTGGATAAATTTGGAAATACACCACTTAAACTGATTGCTATTCCGCAATTTGCTATCTCTGAAAAAATTATTGTGACTGCAATTTCTGTAGCATTTATTGCAATACTAGAAACATTAATCTCTGCAAAAATGGGAGATATTGCTACTAGAACTAAATTTAATTCAAGAAAGGAACTGCTCGGTCTTTCTCTGGCAAATATAATTTCTGGGATTTTTGGAGGACTTCCTGCAACGGGGGTGTTTGTACGTACAGGTTTAAATATTAAATCAAACGCTACTCATAAAACCTCACAAATTTTAAATGCACTATTTGTTGCCGCAATTGGATTATTGCTTTTTAAAGTATTTATTTATATTCCTTTGTGTGTGGTGGCAGGAATTCTAATCTATGCGGCTATTAAGATGGTTGAAATGCATGAACTTCAGTATCTCTATGAACGAAGTAAAAAAGATTTTATTATTGCTATTGGTGTAGCGGTTTTGATGTTTACTATTGATACTATTGTGGGGCTGATGGTTGGGGTGGTGATCGTGTTGCTTTCTATGGTGAAAAATATGGCAAAAGCTCAGTTTGAATTAACCACCAATAATGACGACCATGCACTGACATGCCGTGCATATGACGATGCGGAAATTTCACATGTTAAAGAATCAAATACCACGGTATATTCATTCAAAGGATCGTTAATTTATATCAACGCCGACGAACATAAAGAACGTATCATGACGCGTGTTCCACATTCTCATAATGTAGTTCTTCGCCTTCGTGAACTTGCACTGATCGATATTGATGGACTACGAGCGTTTTCTGAAATTATTAAAGAATTAGAATCACAGGGGGTGAAAGTTTTGTGTTCAAGTGCTCATAACGGAGTAATGGAAATGATTTCAAAATCTGAAGTATATGATTACATGAAAGAAAAAAATATGTTCTTTGCAACCACTAGTGATGCATTAAAAGAGCTTGGGTATTCTCAAGATGATTTATTGTGTGGCAAGAGGACATATTAAAATCCAAAAAAAGTGATATGATGCAATGATGCTCATGAATAATGACAAACAACCAGTAAAAAATTTCATTATAAACAATGCTCTTATTGAACAAATTCCAACACTTGAATCTCTTGAAACTTATAGGGGGGGGTTTGAAGGAACTTCACTGTATTACGGAACGGGGCTTTCTACGCCAACCTCAGAATCTTTAGGATTGCCGTTTGATGTGCTGGGAATGTTATTTGTAGCAGATGGAATTAAAAAATCGTTAGGCTTAAAAAATGTAATTCATCACATTGCTGATTCTCATGCTAAAACTAATACGTTTATTGATGCAAGAAAGGTTGATATATTGGCGCAATCAACCAAAGAAAAAATTCTTACGATTTGTAAAAATTTACAACTGGAAGGATTTGAAGTGGTGTTGGCTTCTGAAATTGAAGATGATAAATTTTATCAAGAAAAATATCAATACTTTAAAAAGCAATCAGCCATGCATGATTATGTAATTAAAGAAATGACCGACATTGCGTATTATAAACAAAAGAAAAACGTGTACAGTAAATTGGGATGGATTATCCAAGGAAGTGAAACAGGGATTGGTTTTGACGAGCGATTATTTGACCGTGAATATATCAGGATTACGGGTGAAGATCATTTCTTTA
This sequence comes from bacterium, assembly GCA_043771175.1. Classification (GTDB taxonomy): domain Bacteria; phylum Patescibacteriota; class Minisyncoccia; order Phycocordibacterales; family UBA1006; genus DASWYC01. The sequence continues at coordinate 17,637 of JAYVHO010000007.1, forward strand.
TTTATACCAAACCTGGCAGAACGTTTGATATCTCTCGCCCCAAGGCATCACCATATATTATCACTCCGTATGAAACACGAATTCCACTTTCTTTAGATGTAAATATTTCTGATATTTTTGAGGGTGCTATTTTAAAAACAGGTGACAAACATTTGTGTGGCGCGGTTAAGCATTTGGAATCAATTGTCCGAATGTATGAAAAACATACCAGTTATAAATTTGAAAATACGGTATTGCTGCCAGAAAGAATTCAGTATATTATTCATCATATATTGACGGCTAATTAAACAAATTTTATGAATCACTTTGAACAGGTTATAAGTCTTTTAATAGAAAAAAATATTGAATATCAAGAATTTGATCATCCAAAATTTTCTTCAACAGAAGAAGCTATGTCGTTTGTAGAAGGAGTAACCGTCAACAATGCGTTAAAATCGCTATTATTTAAAAACCATAATATGATGATTTTAGCAGTATTGCCCGTTTCAAAAAAACTTAACAAACAAGCTTTATTGGATGCGCTTGGTTTAGAAGGAAAACTGAGTATGGCAACACCAGAAGAAGTGTTGCAATCTACGTTTACGGTTGTTGGAACCGTATCTCCGTTTTCAATGTTTTATGAACAGGTGGTTACGGTATTTGATGAATCAGTTGCACAGATTGATTGGTGTTATATAACGCCAGGATCTTTTGAAAAAACAGTGTCACTGAAAGCTTCAGATTTAATAACACTCATACAACCAAATATTCAAAATATTATAATCACCGAATAGTTAAAAACCCACCAAATTATGGTGGGTTTTTGCAATTAGTATGAAAATTGTTATAATAAAAAAATGAAAAATTCTCACAATATTATTGCATATATGAAACAAAGAGGTTTAATAGCTGACGTTTCTGGTGAACAAGGTGAACTAGACGCGTGGTTGCATGAAGCCCCAAGAACTATCTATTATGGATTTGACCCAACGGCAGATTCTTTACATGTTGGTCACGCTGTTCCTTTGGCGGTGCTTCGTCATCTTTCAAAAGCTGGACATACGGTTATTATTCTTGCAGGTGGAGCCACTGGAATGATTGGTGATCCCAGCGGCCGCAGTGAAGAGCGTGTCATGATGAGTGAAGAAACCATACAAAAAAATGCCGTGATCGTGACCCAGCAAATAAAAAATATTTTAAAAGATGATTCGGTAATTTATGTTAATAATTATGATTGGTATAAAAATATGAATTCACTTTCATTTTTGCGTGACATTGGAAAATTAGTGTCTGTTCATTCACTGTTAAAAAGAGAGTCGGTAGAAATACGTCTTCAATCTGAAAACTTTTTCTCGTATACGGAACTTTCATATTCACTGTTACAAGGATATGACTTTGCTTACTTGGCAGAGTATCATAATTGTTCCGTACAAGTTGGAGGAGGTGATCAATGGGGAAATATGTTAATGGGAACAGATTTCAGTAAAAAAATGTTTGGCAAACAAGCATTTGCTTTGGCTACACCACTGCTGGTTGATTCAAAAACGGGAAAGAAATTTGGTAAGTCAGAAGGAAATGCTATTTGGTTGGACAGAGAAAAAGCAACACCATACACCATGTATCAATTTTTCTTGCAAATTAGTGATGAAGACACTGCACTGCAACTGAATATTTTTACTGACAAAACCGAAGATGAAATTGCAGATATTATGCAGCAACATGAGGTGGATCCTTCAAAAAGAATTGCACAACATACGCTGGCATATGGTGCATTGTGTATTTTTCATACCGAACAAGATGCCATAGAATCACAAAGAGCTTCCGAGCTTTTATTTGGGGGAACTACTCTGAATAAAATTTCGTCACAAGATATTGAAATATTACAAAAGGTAATACCAATGATTGAAATAGAACCAAACCAAACGTTAGTTTCTTTATTGACGGAATCGGGCACTATTTCTTCTAAGCGAGAAGTTTTACAGTTGGTAGACTCAAAAGGTTTGTCAATTAATAATGAAATAGTAACTGATGCAACTACGCAAATTGCAGAAACGTCATTATTGAAAAAGGGTAAAAAAGACTACTTTTTGGTATTTGTCAAAAACTAGAATTTTAGAAAAAAACCGTGTACAATAACACGGTTACGGGTGCATAGCTCAGTTGGTTAGAGCTCCGAGCTTATACCTCGGTGGTCGCAGGTTCGAATCCTGCTGCACCCACATGGATAAAGATGATTCAAAAAGGGTTTGTGCCGTGGTGGTGAAGGAATCAAATAGTGATTGTATTTTTTGTCGTATCAATAACAAAGAAGCACCTGCGAACATTGTTTTTGAAAATGATGATGTGGTGGCTTTCACTCCCATTGATCAGATTTCAAAAGGCCATACGCTGGTAGTACCAAGAAAACATTATGAGAATATTTTTGATATTGATACAGAAATTTTAAAAAATATTATTGAGGTAGCACAAAATTTAAGTAAACAAATATCATTAAAAAATAATGCAACGGGTATAAATTTATTGCACGCTTCTGGGAAAGATGCACAACAGTCTGTATTTCATTTTCATATGCACATTGTTCCACGACACGAACATGATGGATTGGATCTATGGTTACGAGAAAATTTGTAATGTAAAAAGACATCAGTTATGATGTCTTTTTTATTCCAAATGAACTCTGTTTTCATTGGTCACACATAACTCACGCAGTAATGGGTGTGAGGTTAATTCCATATCTGCATCAATAATTCCTCTGGCTTCTTCACGCGCGTATTCAACCAGCTTTGGGTTTTTAAGTGCCTCCATGGCAAGATCAGAAACACCCCACTGTTTTCCTCCAGAAAGTTCTCCAATGCCACGCAAAGAAAGATCATGTTCTGCCAGTTCAAATCCATTTTTTGCTTCAATGAAAACTTTCAAACGTTCTTGTGTTTTTTCACTGGTGCTGGTGAATGCCAAAAAACAATACGGCTGATGTGATCCGCGCATAACGCGTCCACGCAACTGGTGTAATTGTGCCAAACCAAACCTATCTGCTCCTTCTATTAAAATGGTGGTTGAGTTGGGAACGTTAACACCCACTTCAATAACTGATGTTGCAACCAAGATATGAATTTTACCTTCGTTAAATTCTTCCATAATCCGTTCCGTTTCTTTCTTGGAAAGTTTACCGTGCAAAGATGCAATGATAATTTTTGGTCCCAAGATTTTGCGCAGCCCATTTGTTTCTGATTCTACTGATTTGGTTTGGAGTTTTGTTTCATCTTCTTCATCCGGTGCAGAAATCCGAGGACAAATCACATATGCTTGACGCCCTTCTGCAAGACGTTCTTTTAAATGAACGTAAAAATCTTCTCGTTCTTTTTGGCTTCCGATAAGTTGTGTGGTGACAGGTTTTCTTCCTGGTGGAACTTCATCAAGTACGGAAAGATCTAAATCTCCGAATAATGTTAGTGCCAGCGTTCGAGGGATAGGGGTTGCTGACATGGACAAAAAGTGAGGAACAGAGTTTTTAGTATGAACTAATTTCATGCGTTGATTAACACCAAATCTATGTTGTTCATCAATGATAACCAAAGCCAAGTCTTTTGGTAAAAATTTTTTACCTACCAATGAATGCGTTCCAATTAAAATTCCTAGCGTTCCATCTTGTGACCATTTAGTAATTTGTCCCGCAGAAACTTGCGTAACATTATTTTTTAGATAGCTGGTTTTTGAAGGAAATTTTTTACATCCAGAACTGGTCATGAGGCCAATTGAAATCATGGGAACGTCAGCAAATAGTTTAGTGAAAGTATCAAACAGTTGAGTTGCCAGAACTTCTGTTGGCGCCATATATCCAATTTGAAGAGGTCTCGCAGGTGTGCGTGCAGAAAATATCGCAAGTGATAAAATTGCCGCAATGATGGTTTTTCCTGACCCAACGTCACCTTCTAGAAGGCGTGACATAGGGGTGTCACTGGAGATATTTTTTAAAAGCCCATCAACAATACTTACTTGGGTATCAGTGAGTTTGAAGGGGAGTTTTTTAATAAAATTACTAACTACTTTTTTGTCATAATTTACCACAATTGATTTGTTAGATTCATAATGTTTTTTTTGGTAAAAGTTATGAATCTGAATAAGAAAAATTTGCTCAAATGCAAATCGTTTGCGAGCTCGCTGAGCATGTTCTGTTTTTTCTGGGAGATGAATCCATACTAAAGAATTTTGCAGAGGTGGTAAGTTTAGTTTGGTGCGAACGTTGACAGGGATTGGATCTTCTAATTGTTCATGGATTTTGAGGCTCAGTACTTTTTTAATAAGAGAAGAAAGGTATGTAGAAGAAACTCCTTTTGTTTCTGGATACATAGTCCCTCCAAAACCTTCACCATCAGTACCAAATAAACTGTCATGGGTATCAACAGACATTACTTCTGTTTTTTCTATATTAGGGTTGAATATTGAAGCCGCTCCTTTTTCAGAAACTTTTACCACGCCAGAAATTTTTACCAGAGTTCCCGCAGGATACATTTTTGCAATATATGGTTGATGAAGCCATGTCATTGAAACTCGTTTGCCGTCTATCGTTTTCAATGTTCCTTGTGATGCGGGAACTTTTGAAGTCCATGTTTTTTTGGCTTCAATTTTGATGATTTCACCCATCAAAGAAACATGCTGACCATCCGTTACGCCACCACTGCTTTGCATTTCGGTAATAGAAACATAGCGAGAAGGAAAGTGATACAGTAAATCTTTAATGGTAAAAATCTTAAGTTTACGAAGGCCTTCAGCATGCTGTTTGGTAAGACGGTTAATAGAAGCAATGGGATAATCTGGCGTAAAATGTGTCATAGTCAATAGTATTGTAATAGTCAATTCACACTTTTCCTATATAAAAATTCACAACAAAATATGTTGTACAAATGTAAACTGATATTTAATGAGAAATGACAAAGAATCCGTATAATACCGCACAAAAATTAAGTACGCTATGACTGATGGTAATAAGAGGTAAATTAGGGTATTTGTAATACATCAAAGAAAATCCAAGACCACCAACTAATGCCACAGGGATACCAACTGCAAGATTGGGGTAGATAATATGAAGAAAGGTAAACAAGACGGTATTAAGCCCAATAATCCAGTATGGATTATTGGTGATTTTACCCAGCGCTGGCATGAGATAGCCCCTGTATGCAACTTCTTGTAAAAATGAAAGAATTAAAAACATATATAAAAAATGTTTTTGTTGCCACCAAGTATGAGCAATGCTGAACCCAGCAATTTCATGAGTAAACACAATAAACGCTACACCTAAAAATGTAAACATGGCATATGGTGCAAGATAATGTTTTATATGTTTTTTTGAAAATCCTAACATTTCCCATGTCCATTTTTCACGAATTAAAATTACCATAAGTAACACAACCAGTGCAATTAAAACAGGTATTCTATATTGAATAGAAAGAATATTTAATTTAATTAAAAGAATCGGCGTAATAAACACCAAGAAAATTTGAGTAAAAATTTCTCTTTTTGGTGTGGTGATATGTGAAATTATTTTTTCGAGATCAGGATTCATACATTTATAATATCATGATGGATTCGCAATCCACACAATGAGTTTATCTATAATATAGAGTCTCTTCAAGTGATACAATATATATAATGAATCTCGCTTTGTGGTCTAAAAGTTTACTTCACAAAATTATCACGCTACTTTTTTTAGTAGTATTTTTGTTAGTCACAAATTTTTATAGCGTGGTGTCGGTATCCGCTCAAATACTTCCAGCAAAGACCATCTCATTTCAAGGATTTTTATATTTCCAAGGAACACCAGTAACTGGGTTACATGATCTGCACATAAAACTTTACGATGATTTGACGGCAGGTTCATTGCTTGGCTCACAATTATATCCTTCTTATCAAATTACTAATGGAAATTTTAATATTGATATTAATGAGTCAGTCATTCAAACATTATCATTCTCACAAAAAATTTATGCAGAAGTGATCATTGATGGAGTTACCATGACACCACGTCAGTCGCTTAAGATTGTCCCATATTCACACACTACGTATGGTGTGATGAATTCTTCCACGGCACCTTTAAACCCTCAACTTGGTTCAGTATATTTAAATGCAGTTTCTGGATTGCTTGAAATTTATAATGCATCAGGGTGGACCAATGTAGGTAACACAGCAGTTATCGGTGATGGTTCCGTTACTACTTCTAAGCTTGCCAATGATTCTGTAAATACTCTTAAACTTGGAGCTGATGCTGTTACTACAGCAAAGATAATAGCAGCAGCTATTACTACGGCAAAGATTAATGACTTGGCAGTGACTACTGTTAAAATTGCTGACACTGCAGTTACTCTTGCAAAAATTGCCAGTGATGCAGTTGATTCGTCAAAAATTACTGATTTATCCGTAGGGTCAAATGACCTTGCGGATTTTTCTGTTATCACAGCAAAGATTAATGACCTTGCGGTTACCGCAAATAAACTTGCCGTTGATGCGGTGGATTCTTCAAAAATAACTGACCTTTCTGTAGCCACTGCCGATCTTGCCGACTTGGCTGTTGTTACTGGTAAAATTGCAGATTCTTCAGTAACGCTTGCTAAACTTGCAACTGATTCAGTGAACAGTTTAAAAATTACTGATCTTTCTATTGCTACCGCTGATCTTTCTGATCTTTCTATCACCACTGCTAAACTCGCAGCACTTGCGGTTGATGCTGCCAAGCTCGCAGCTGACGCAGTTACTACGGTAAAGATCCTTGATGCAAACGTTACCCTTGCTAAGCTTGCTGCAAACTCCGTAGATAGTTCAAAGATTGTAGATGGAAGTATTATTAATGCAGACATAAACGGATCTGCTGCTATTGATTGGGTAAAGATTTCAAAAACGGGAGCAAAGATTACTGATCTTGATGTGCCTGCATACACTTCAAACGCTGGTAAAGTACTTACCATAAATGGAACATCAAACGGAGTAATTTGGACTGATGCTTTGACTACAACACTTTCTTCAGGTGCACTCCTTATTGGTAACGCTTCAAATATTGCCACCTCGGTGTCACTTTCTGGAGATGCCTCACTTTCAAACACGGGCGCTCTTACTATTTCAAACTCTGCCGTAACCCTTGCTAAGCTTGCTACTGACGCGGTTAATTCATCAAAAATTCTCGATACTTCTATTATTACTGCTGATTTGGCTGACTCATCAATTACTTCAGCAAAAATAGTAGACACTACGATTATCAACGCTGACATTGCAACAACTGCAGCTATTGCTTACACCAAACTTAATCTTGCCGGTTCTGTTATTTTAGGAGACATGGCATCTGACTCGGTTAACTCATCAAAAATTATAGATGCGTCAATTCTAGCTGCCGACTTAGCAACAGATTCTGTGAATTCTTCAAAGATTGTAGATCTTTCTATCACCACCACTGATCTCGCTAATAATTCAGTAGACGGAACCAAGATTTCACTTTCATCTGAAGCAACAGGGGATATCATGTACTTTGATGGAACCAATTGGATTAAACAATCAATAGGTACTGCCAATCAATCACTCACGGTAAACGCTACAGCAAATGGATTTACGTGGGCTGATGTACTCACCTCAACACTTTCAAATGGATCAATCCTCATCGGAAATGCTTCAAACATTGCAACACCACAAACA
>JAYVHO010000008.1:0-80055 GCA_043771175.1 bacterium
CTTAACTCTGCCATGTTATACGTAGGAAATGGTTCAAACATTGCCACAGCAGTGAATCTCTCAGGTGATGCGACTATTACCAATGGGGGTGTTTTGACAGTTGCCAATAACGCAATTACTACTGCAAAAATTATTGCGGATGCTGTTACGACTGCAAAGATTCTTGATGGAACAATCCTTAATGCTGATATAGCAGCAGCAACTATTGACCTCACTACAAAAGTAACCGGAATATTGCCAATTGCAAATGGAGGTACTGGATCAGTTACACAAAACTTTGTAGACCTTACCACTGCTCAAACAGTTGCGGGCGCTAAAACTCTTTCTAATCTCTTAACGTTGTCATCTGCCGGTACGGGACTTTCCGTAACTAATAATGCATCAGTGGGTGGAACACTTGCTGTAGTGGGAGATCAAACCAATACTGGTGATTTAGCTGTTAACGGTGGAGATATCACGACAACCTCAACAACCGCTAATTTATTAAACACAGCAGCAACAACCATTAATCTTGGAGGTGTTGCAACAGCTATCAATATTGGATCGTCATTAGGATCAACCGTAACTGCAGGTGGACAATTTACAATAAATTCAGGTGCTGCGACTAACTTAAATCTTGATTCAGGTACAACAGGTGCAGTAAATCTGGGAACTGGTGCAAATGCAAAAACAATCACCATGGGTAATACCACCGGTAGTACAGGGCTTATCTTTAATACTGGCGCAACCACAACAGGAGGAGGGGCCATTATTAATATTGCTGATAATGTTGGAAGTGTTCTTAACATTAGAGAAGGAGCAAATAAATATTTTGCAGTAACCACTACTAACGGATCAGAAAATATTACTCTTGGAAATGTGGTAACCAATCCAAGTTATACTATTTTAGGTACGGGCACGAGCACCTATAGTGGAGGACTCAATGTTGCTCTGGCGTCAGTATTTAATGCAGGTATTTCAATGAACTCAACAAAAATCACTGATCTTGGTTTTCCTTCAGCTGGAACCGATGCGGTAAATAAATCCTATGTTGATGCAGCTTTTGCATCAAGTGTGTTATGGCAAGCTCCTGTAGCAACACTTACAAACAGTGCTGCACCTGGTGCACCTGCTGTTGGTGATCGTTATATCCTTCAAGCAGGGCATACTGGATTTGGTACTTGTGTAACTAATGATATTACTTCATGGGATGGCACCATGTGGAACTGTACAACGCCAACTAATGGAACGACATCCTTTGTATCGGGAAGTTCACAGCCTTACAACTTTAATGGTACATCATGGGTTTCAATTTCATCATCAGTAAACCATACGGCACTAGTGGGTCTTCAAGGAGGAACTGCAGGTGAGTATTACCACCTCACAGCAACTCAACATGGAAATTTAACATCAGGAAGCGCACAGCTTGCAGCACTGCAAACAACCGGTTCACCAACATTTGTTGGAATGACACTTTCTGGTGCTCTTAAAATTGGTGACGGATCTGCTCCAGCTCCAGGACTTGCGTTTTCTGCAGATACTGATACGGGATTGTATCGTCCAGGATCTGACAGTATTGGATTTACTACAGGTGGTGCAGAAAAGGCCCGTCTCACAGCTACAGGTTTCGGTATCGGTGTTACACCTGCATACAAACTCGATATCAATGGTGACGCCAATGTTGCGAGCACCTATGCGTATAAATACAATGGCAACAATGTCATCACTGCGCAAACATCACTCAATAACTATTACTTTGGAAATAGTGGTAACTTAACAGGTTCAGGTGGCAACAATACAGCGACTGGATACCATGCACTCCTTATCAACACTACAGGATCTCAAAATGTAGCATTTGGAGTAAGCGCTCTCTCAGTAAATACTACCGGTTTTAATAACGCAGCACTAGGGTATAATACTCTTGCTGCTAATACTACGGGAACGCAAAATATAGCTATTGGCACAAGTGCCTTAGCTACGAATACAACAGGAACAGCAAATATTGCTATAGGTACTTCAGCACTAGGTAATAGTACGACATCTATACACAGTATTGCACTTGGATATAATTCATCAGTTGCTACTACAACGGGAAGTTTCAATACGTTAGCAGGTAATAACTCTTTTGTGACTAACACTACAGGTGGTAGTAACACAGGTATGGGATATAATGTATTGAATGCAAACACAACAGGATCTCAAAATGTAGCATTTGGAGTAGGGTCTTTACAATCGAATACTACCGCGAGTAATAATACTGGACTCGGTACAAGTACTTTATCTATTAATACGACAGGAATAAACAATACGGCAACTGGTGCATATGGATTAAGAAGCAATACTACAGGTAATTACAACACGGCAAATGGGTATCAATCATTGTATTTTAACACTACAGGTTACTCAAACACCGCATCAGGATTCACTGCTTTGACGGGCAATACTACGGGTATTCAAAATAGTGCATTTGGAACAAATGCACTTGCATTTAATACGTTAGGTGATAATAACACAGCGTCTGGTGTGCAAGCAGGATATGACAATAGTACTGGATCAAAAAATACTTATTTTGGTTATAATACTGGCCGTGGCATTACAACAGGATCAAGTAACACAATTATCGGAGCAAACGTAACCGGTCTTGCTGCAGCACTTGCAAATAACATAATCATTGCCGATGGAGACGGAAATCAAAGAATAAATATTTTAGCAAATGGTAATCTTGGAATTGGAACTACGACACCAGTACAAAAAGTTTCAATTACCGGCACCAATGGTGCTGCGCTTACTACTGGTGTTACTGCAGACGGAATTATGAGACTTACCCCAACAGGTAGTAGTCTTGCATTTGATTTTGGTGCAGCGGGTGGAGGAACACCTCATGCGTGGATTCAACCTCGTGACAGTGGTGGGTATGGAACTAACTATAACCTTGCAATTAACCCAAATGGTGGAAATGTTGGAATTGGTACCATCACACCAAATTTACATGGGTATTCAAATACTGGTGGAATGTTAACCATTCAAAATAAAACTGGAACGACCCTTCAAGGAGTATTAGAACTTGCAAACCGCACCGATGCTGATGCTCAACCAATTGGAGACCTTGCATTTAGTGCTTCATCTCAAACAGGAGCTGCAAGTATACGTACCGCACTTATTCGTGCAAGTCTCTCAGGTGCTACTGCTAATAATCGTGGATCAGCGCTGCAATTCTTTACCCGTGCTGATGGTGGAACAAACGACATTGCTGAGCAAATGCGCATTCTTTCGAATGGTAATGTAGGAATTGGAACAGCATCACCGAACGCCAAACTTGAAATTAGTGATACGGGTTCTTCTTATGCACAATCAGCAACACTCATATCTGCTCGCAGTACATATGGCAATGATTTTGAATTTGGACATTTAAATCAAGGAGGATATGCCAGCACTCTTGGGCATTTTTCATCAAATGGTTCATCATATTTAGCATTTAACGCCGATGCAGGAGCTGCTGTTAATACTTATAAAACAAGAGGCATACCAGGTACCGTAATTTTGGGTGACGTTACAAATATTGCGGCTCCAGCTTTGGTTTTTGGAAGAGTTTTAGGAGCAAATGCTGATAATCAAACTATTACTGAATCAATGAGAATTAGTTCAACTGGTAATATAGGTTTAGGAATAAGTGTTCCAACTCAACAACTAGAGCTTTCAAATTCATTTGCATTTCCTCATACTACATCATCAACAACAGGTGTAATTTACAAAGGAACAGATAGATTTTTGCATGACTTTACCCTTGCTGGAACGTCTGGTTCTAATACATTTATGGGAACCAATTCAGGTAACTTTACGATGACTGGTAGTGCTGGCAGTCAAGGAAGTTTCAATACGGGAATTGGAGCAAATTCACTCCAAGTAAACACTACTGGATTTAGTAATGTTGCCGTAGGCGCCTTAGCGTTAGCTGCGAATACTACCGGAAGTAGTAATGTTGCCGTAGGTGTAGCTTCATTAACTACTAACACAACCGGAGTTGAAAATGTTGCAATTGGTCAAAGTAGTTTGCGGTTTAATACAACTGGTTCAGAAAACACAGCAACTGGAATTAGTTCATTGAGATCAAATACAACTGGTACATACAATACGGCAAATGGTGTGAATTCACTGTATTCAAATACAACAGGTAATTATAACGTTGCATCAGGAGGCAATGCACTGTATACCAACACCACCGGAGAGCAAAATACTGCTACTGGATATGCAGCATTGAACGCAAATACAACAGGTAATTATAACGTTGCCCTTGGATCAAATGCACTCTTTGCAAACACCACAGGTTTCCAAAATACTGCCACTGGTTACAATGCTATGAGCGCCAATACCACCGGTTCTCTTAACTCTGCGTATGGAGTGAACGCACTTACCAGTAACACTATTGGAACGGACAATGTTGCCATGGGTAGACAGGCACTCTATGCAAATACTACCGGTATCAGTAACACAGCACTTGGGTCAAATGCGCTTTTTAGTAACACCACTGGGTCACTTAACACCGCAACAGGATTTGAAGCATTGTATAGCAACACAACGGGTGCAAACAATGTTGCCAGTGGTTACCAAGCACTTCGTGGAAATACAACTGGATCAAGAAATGTTGCAACTGGACTTGCAGCACTGTATACCAACACCACCGGTAATGACAACGTTGCTTCTGGTTATGGTTCAATGTATTCAAATACAACAGGTGTAGATAATATTGCATCAGGGACTGACAGTCTTTACTACAATACTACTGGTAGTTACAATACGGCTATTGGTAAGAGCTCTATACGAAGTAATACAACAGGTTCATATAATACTGCTCTCGGAAATACTGCACTTTATAGTAACACTACGGGAACACGTAATACTGCAGTAGGAAATACAGCGCTGTTAAGTAATACAACAGGTGTAAATAACGTAGCCGTTGGAGATAGTGTTTTGTATTCAAATACAACAGGATTAAACAACACCGCAATTGGTCAGACGGCTCTTTCCACTAACACCACAGGAAGCTTTAACGTAGCAGTTGGACAAAGTGCAATGCTTTCAAACACAACAGGTTCAAACAACATAGCAAGTGGATTTCAAGCATTATATTTGAATACGACAGGGGATAATAACACCGCTACCGGATATTACTCATTATCGTCAAACACCACTGGTTTTAGTAACAGTGCGTATGGATTAGAATCACTTAAAAACAATACGACTGGTTATCAAAACACTGCAGCAGGCAGGGACGCGCTTTATAGTAATACAACTGGAGATAGTAATAATGCTAGTGGATTTAGGGCTTTATACTCAAATACTTCTGGAATAGCAAATAATGTATTAGGAATCGAATCCTTCTATTCAAATACAACCGGAGGACAAAACACAGGACTTGGTTCATTTTCTGGTTATGATTCAATTTCTGGCTCAAAAAATACATTTCTTGGTTATAATTCAGGGCGTGGTATTACCACAGGAGGATCAAATACTATCATTGGTGCTAATGTTACTGGCTTGAATGCTGCACTTGCAAACAACATCATCATTGCAGATGGTGATGGAAATCAGAGAATAAATATAGATGCTAGCGGTCATACAACGCTTAAACGAACAGGAATAAACGGTGCTGGTTCTGCTTCAATACTAAACTTAACATCAGACGGTGCTACTATAAATGATTCAGCACGTCTTACTTTTTCCGCAAGAGATTCATCAGCAAATAATCAAACTTACGGTGCAATTGATGCACTCATCGTAGACCCAACAGCAGGAAGTGAAGACTCAAGTTTAGTATTCTATAACTTCAATGCTGGAGTAGAATCAGAAGTTATGAGATTATCAAATACTGGTAATGTTGGAATTGGTATGACGTCACTATTAAACAAACTTGGCGTGGCAGGTGGTATAAGTTTTACTGGTGAATTACGAGAGAATTCTCTCTCAAATAAGCTAATCATAGCTGCTGGATCTGGGATTGGAACAGAAATACACGCAGGTGATGCAACAGGTATTATCTTCAAAGATGCCGGTAACAATGAAAAAATGAGAATGCTCGCAAATGGAAATATAGGAATTGGAACTATTGTACCTGATGTGTTTAGTCGTGGATACACCGGTAAGATTGTTGGTATTTCATCTACTGGGCAATCAGCTCTTTCAGTAAATAGTGCAACGGGTTCAAATGCCTATCTTGATTTAGGAGTAAATAATACATACATTGGAGGTATTCAAGCGAGCTCATCAACACTTGAGGTTGGTACAAGTTCTGTAAATCCACTATTGTTTAGCACAAATGGTGTTGAAAAAATGAGAATACTTTCAAGTGGAAATATAGGAATTGGAACTTCGGCACCAACTACTAGTTTGCACGTTATTAAAAGTGCTGTAACATCTCAAAACGTACTAAATCTTGAAACATCTGGAGTAAACGGTAGACCATTCTTAAACTTCAGAGCAGAAGGTAGTGACTATGGTTACATTGGTTATGGTTCAACTGGGGCTGACACAATGCACTTGGTAAATTATAAAAATTCAAATTTGCAGTTTGGAACAAATTCTTTAGTACGGATGACTATTGATTCTTCAGGATATCTTGGAGTTGGAAATACAAACCCTCTTCAACTTCTTGATATTAAAGGTGCAGCTGCATCAGCAGTATACGAAGGATTTGTCGTGCGAGACGCTACTTCAGAACAAGTTCGTATAGGTTATAAATCAGGTAGCCCTACCGCTGGGCTCGCTTCTACTCAAATACTAAATACTAACCTTGGAGGAGGTGACTATGAAACAATGATTGCTGCACCAAGCCTAGGGGGGTATAGTAATATGTCATTTAGAACTTCAGGTGCAGGAGGAGGTAGTTTACAAGAAGTTATGAAGATTACTGGTGAAACCGGAACCGTGTCTATAACTAACGCAGGTGTTGATTCGACAGGTATTCCGCTCGACGTAATAACAACCGCTACAACAGCTGCAAGATTTACTAATAATGTTGGTAACTGTACTATTAACCCAACAACAACTTCTCTTTCTTGTTCATCTGATATTCGTTTGAAAAAAAATATTACCAACATGCGCGACAATACTCCATTTAACTTAAACACTGCGTTAAATGAACATAACCAAACAGTGCTACAGAAGATCGAAGGTCTTACTCCTGTGACATATAATTGGAATTCAGAATCAAATGGTGCAACAAAACATTCAGGATTTATTGCACAAGAAGTTGAGCAATTGTTCCCAGATTTAGTTGCCACTGACCCAGTAACTGGTCTTAAATCAGTAAACTATATGGGATTTGCTCCCTATGTGGTAGAGGCTATTTCATCTATTACTAATATTTCTGATTCATTCAAAACAAATTTAGTAGCGTGGCTTGCAAATGTGAATAATGGAATTGATACCGTGATTGCCAATACCTTTAAAGCAAAGAATATTGAAACCAAAGCAATTACGATTAATCCTGATGATAAAACAAAATCAGGTATCACCATTTATGACCGCGTGACGGGACAGCCAGTGTGTATGTTTGTTGCAAATGGAACCACCACCACAGAGCAAGGCGTATGTGGAGAAGTTCCATCAACTCAAACTATTATCCCACCACCAGCACCTGTACCAGAGCCAACCCCAGATCCAGCACCAGAAGAAAATCCAGAAATTATCCCACCAGCAGCAGATCAATTACCTCCTGTGCCAGATCCCATACCAGAACCTCCCGTAACCGACCCAGCTCCAGAAATAACTCTATAATAAATTCCCCACAAAAATGTGGGGAATTTTGTCAATAATGAGATTATTTTTTCCGTCATCCCGCAACTGCCAGTGGTTATCTCAATGTTTTTTCCATCATCCCGTTGAACAACGGGAACCAGGCGGCTAACAATAAAACTTGTTAGATTTTTTATAATAATTTTCTGAATTTATGCTACGATTTCTAAATGAAAGATTTTGATGCGTGGAATATAATCAAAAAAAAGTATGATGAAAAAGATAGAGAAATAATCAAAGTATTTTGTCATGAGCGAGAGATTTGGTGGATTTCATTAGGGTTGAATATAGGTGATGAAGAAGATGGTAAAGGAGCTTTGTTTGAAAGACCAATATTAGTTATAAAAAAATTTAACAATAATATATTTTGGGGATGTTCACTTTCAACAAAAATTAAAGACCAAAATAAATACTATCATAAGATTGATACTAAGGAAGGAATTCGATCGGTAATAATTTCTCAGTTGCGATTGTATGATACTAAGAGAAAAATTTGATACAATAGAAATTGAAAAATTTAAGCAAATAAAAACAGCAATTAAAAAATTACTGTAATCATTTTCCCCGGCAGATTGCTCTGCTGAAAACCCGAAGGCATTTGTACTAATTATGTTACCAAATAAAAATAGATTGTCAATAAAAAACTTAATCTCTGTAAAAAATACTATAATTTTTTTAATTATTACCATTCGTCATCCCGCAATTGCCATTTGTTACCTCACTATTTTTGCGTCATTCCTATGTTGCTTTTGTTATCTCAATATTGTTTCCGTCATTCAACTGTTGTTTACGTCATCTCGCTTTTCAGCGGGATGACGGACATGAGACCAAATGCTATAATATTCCTATGAAAATAGCGTATACAGGCGGAGGCACGGGCGGACATATGTACCCAATTATTGCGGTGAATGAAGAATTGTTAGACGTATATGAAACAGGGAAGTTTGTTGATCAAGGTATTTATTTTTTTTCAAACTCTCCGTATGATAAATTTTTGCTCCAGAAAAATTTTATAGAATATGTACATATACCAGCAGGTAAGTTACGCCTTTATCCATCATTTCAAAATTTTATTGATATCTTTAAAACATTATATGGAATTATTATTGCATCAATTCGTTTATATGCAATTATGCCTGATGTAGTATTTGGAAAGGGTGGATACGCCAGTTTTCCAACGGTGTTTGCAGCGTGGATGTTAGGAATTCCTGTAGTGATTCATGAATCAGATGTAGCACCAGGACGTTCAAATTCTTTATGTGCAAAGTTTGCTACGTTTGTTTGCACTTCATATGCAGAAGCATTTGAATATTTTGATAATAAAGAAATTTTGATACATACCGGGCAGCCAATGAGGCGCGCGCTGCAAGCGCGCGCCTCAGAAGAATTTGCATATGAAGGAGTAGATAGAAACAAAAAAACTCTTTTAGTTATTGGAGGCAGTCAAGGTGCCGCTTTATTTAATGACTTAGTTGCAGGGTTAGCGCCAGAGCTCTTAGAAACACATAATATTTTACATATTACGGGAACAAAAAATTATGAAGCTCAAAAAAAATTAATGGATTCACTATTGGCAAATAATCCTTACAAAAGTTCCTATATTATTTTTGATTATGTTGATGAGGTAATGTTTAAAAAACTGGCGTCTGCTGCAGATGCTGCATTAACGCGGGCCGGATCAACACTCTTTGAACTTGCATGTATGGAACTTCCTTGTATTGTAGTGCCATTTACGGTTTCAAATCGTGATCATGCAAGAAAAAATGCGTTTGCATTTGCAGCTACTGGTGCGGGGATTGTAATAGAAGAATCAAATTTGTCTACGCAAATATTTCTTAAGGAATTATATGAAATTGAAACAGATATACGGTATAAACAATCTGCACAAACATTTCCGTCATTAAAACTCCACCGACATGCTGCTAAAACTATTGCAGATTTACTTATAACCGTTGCCAAAGAACATTATAAAGAATAATAGAAGTGGTATAATACTATTCATGCTAAACGGTATTTTGAACAATAAAAAAACACTGCTTGTTACTGCAGTGTTTTTTTTGCTGATGCCACTGCTGGTGTTTGCAAATACCGAAAAAGAATTAAAAAAGTCTCAGCAAACAATTATTGAATTACAAAAGAAAAAACAATTACTTTTAACAGAATACGATGCGGCAACAAAAAAAGTAGAGCAAACAAAAAATATTCTTAAACAAAATGAATTAAATAAAGAAGAAACACTATTACAGATTGCACAAGAGCAAGAAGTGATAAACCGTGGTAGTGCAACAGAACTTGCGCTGACACGCCAAATTATTACTGGGGAACGATCACTTAAAAATCTTATTCGCAAAATTAATATGTATCAAACTCAAAATAGATTATTACTAATGCTTTCAAAGAAAACATTACTTGAACAAAGTAATACTTCTTATCAACATCTTGTAAAAAACCTAACAGGTAATTTAGAAAATTATAAAGAAATGCAGTCAACATTGTATGCAGTAAAAAATTCAAATGCAATTTCTGTTGTTAATAAAACAAAGCTTGAAGAGATTTATGATTTTAGAAATAAAGAGTTACTTCAAATAATAGCAGTAGATAGTAAAAATGCTGATTTGTTTTTTGATGATATTCACGATGTTGACAAAAAGATTGGATCCGAAGAAAAAAACTATGAAGCATTACATGATGAGTGGGAACTTGATAATATAGAGAATGAAAAAAATAATTCAGTAAATAAATTACCAGAAAAGGGAACCAAATATGCATGGCCATTAAAAGATGTTTATATCACTCAAAAATTTGGAAAAACAAAAGATTCAAAGCGTTTGTATCTCTCTGGTAGTCACAGTGGCGTAGATTTTAGAGCAAAATATGATAATTTGTATTCGGTTGGAAATGGTGTAGTAATAGCGGTAGGTGATACTGATTTGGCCTGTAATAAATCTTCGTTTGGGAAATGGATATTGATTGAATACCCAGAAGGAATTTCTGCCGTATATGGACATCTTTCAAAAGTATTTGTTTCAAGGGGAGATAAAGTGAAAACTGGAAATATTTTGGGAGTTACGGGAAATACGGGCCGCACCACGGGGCCACATCTTCATTTGGGATTTTATGCTACATATAATGAACAAGGAGAAAAAATTGTAAACGTAGAAGGCAAACAAAGCACGATGTGTAAAGGAAGTATTTTAGTTCAACCACGTGCACCGCGCAGTGCATATATTGACCCGCTTGAGTATTTTAGTAAAAATTAATTGTTTTTGTCATTTCGCTACGATCGTTTGTTATTCCGCTGTACTTCTTCCGTCATCTCGCTGAAAAGCGGGATCTAGGGCGGAAAGATAGACACAAACTGGATACCGTTATACAACGGTATGACGGATAGTTACACCTTCTTATATAACTCAACAGAAACCCCTAAAGATTCTTCAAACGGAAGAATGGAATGTTCATATTTTGAAACCTCTTTATGATTACTGAAATGATGAACTGTTTCTGTAATAGCAGAAAACCGAGCAATCGCAATAGTTCCGTTTGGTTTTAAAATTCTATGAACTTCAGAAAGTAAACTCTGTTCATTGATAAATTTATGAAACGAGTTAGAAAACACCACCAAATCAGCTGATTCTGATAAAATGTTGGTACCAAAAATCCGTGGGTTTGATAAGTAGGTAATTGATATATTATGATTATCTTTGTATTCTTTAGTAAACTTTTCAAATTGTTCAAAATTATGAGTAACACCAATATAATGTTCACCTGTTTGCAGTGCTTCAAAAATAAGAGGTGGATGACCGTATGACGTAAATACACCAAATTCCACCACTGTGGGTGCCACGGTTAATTGTGAAGTGACGTATCTTTTGATTTGAAGAGGGAGATTAAACCACATATATAAACATATTGTAACATGGGTGTTGTGGTATAATTTTTTGATGAAGAATGTAAATACTATCCCGCAAACACTTAAAAAAATAAATATCATTGCATTTAAAAATTATAAAGAAATACTTATTACACTTTTACTTATTACACTTTTCTCTGCAGTTTCACCCTATGCATTTTCATATTTTCAAGGTGCATTTATTGATAAAATTATTGAATATACAAAAGTTGGTGGTACTTTACAGCCCGTATATATATCAATTTTGATATTTGGTGGGGTTTACTTTGTATTAAAAATTGCAGATATTTTGTATGATTTTTTTGATAGAAGATTTGGAATAAAACTTGCAACTACCACAGAAAAATTATTATTAGACAAAAAAAGTCAGTTAAGTGTTGCAGATTATGATAACAGTGAAACATGGTCAATGATACAAAAAGCAACAGAGGCGCAAGGTCAAATCCACAGCACCATATATTTTCAAAATAGTATTATAAGGCAGTTTTTTAGTTTGATTGCAGCGATTATTATTGTTGCAAATTTTTCTTGGGTTGCGCTTGTTGTTATTTTAATCACTACTATCCCAAATGCTGTAATTAATTATCTTGAAAACAACGCCGACTGGAAAAGATGGCTTCATGAAACAGCTGCTCGCAAACATTTAAGTTATTTATCAGGAGTTTTTTCTTCAGAAAAATCACTCGCTGAGATAAAATTCTTTCAAGTGGCAAAAAAACTCATTCAAAAATGGAATACGGATAAAATAGAAATTGTTGAAAAAAAGATTTTTGTAATACAAGAAAAGTTTTTACCATATTTTGGGATATCTGCATTGATTTCGATACTGGGCTATATTGTGGTATTTTATATTTTAACTCAAATGGCAATCAATGGAGAGGTTTCAATTGGAAAAATTACATTTTATATTTCAAGTATTTTTGCTCTTAATAATTCTTTTTCATCACTTATTTCAAAAATTGGAGCAAATTATCAAAATGTTTTGAAACTCAAAGAATACGTTGATTTTCTTGATCTTGATATTTCTACCAAAGAAGAAGGAATTGAACCAGAAAATTTAATTCATCCGCCGGTTATAACGATTAAAAATTTATATTTTTCTTATCCAGAAAAAGATGTACTTAAAAATATTTCTTGTACTATAAAACCAGGGGAAAAAATTGCCGTGGTTGGGCTGAATGGTGCCGGTAAAACAACACTTATTAAAATGCTGACAAAAATCTATAATCCAAATTCTGGAAGTATTCATATCGATGAACATTTATTGGAAGATCTTTCAACGTCGTGGTGGTATAACCACCTTGGAGTGCTTTCTCAGGAATATACCAACTACAGCTTTACCGTAGAAGAGTCAATTGCTATTGGTTCAAACAGTGAATTTGATGCTGAATTGGTAATGCAATGTGCACAATTAGCGCAAGTTCATGAAACTATTATGGAGCTACCGTTAGGATACAAAACTCAATTAGGCAAGCAGTTTAAAAATGGTCATAATTTTTCTATTGGTCAATGGCAAAAAATAGCAATTGCCCGTGCATTATATAGACAGCCAAAAGTTTTGATTTTAGATGAACCAACATCAGCAGTTGACGCAGAAGCAGAAGAAGCAATTTTTAATAATCTGCATGATTTGTCAGGTGACACTACTCTTATTTTTGTGTCACACCGATTCTCAACCATCCGCCGAGCAGACAGAATTATGTTAGTACAAGATGGAACCATTGCGGAGCAAGGAAGTCATGAACAGCTTATGAAACTTCACGGTGAATACTCCAGATTATTTAATTTACAAGCAAAATCGTATCAATAAAACTTTTTTCTTTATAAGAAATTTGCTATACTACTACCATTATGTCATCACTGTATAAAGACGCAATTTATTGGATAGAAGTTGATCAAATTGAACCAAACCCGTTTCAACCGCGAAAAGAATTTGACGAATCAGCACTGCTTGATTTGGCTGATTCAATACGTCAATATGGGATTTTGCAGCCGCTGGTGGTTACTCGGGTTGAAGATATAAATCCAGAAGGAGGCATGAATGTTCATTATGAACTCATTGCGGGAGAACGCAGATTGCGTGCTTCAAAATTAGCAGGACTGTATCAAGTTCCCGTAATTATTAGAAAAAATGAAGACAACAAAGCAAAATTTGAACTTGCTATTATAGAAAATCTTCAACGAGAAGACTTAAATGCTATTGATCGTGCAATTGCATTTGAACGTCTTACCTCTGAGTTTGGTTTGACTCATGCACAAGTAGGAAAGAGAATGGGAAAGTCTCGTGAATATGTTTCAAATACGTTGCGGCTTTTAATGCTTCCCGAAGAAATCAGACAAGCAGTTTCATCAAGAAGGCTTCCTGAAGGGCACTGTAGGCCGCTGTTAATGCTCCATGGACGTACAGAAGAACAAATGACGTTGTATCATGAAATCGTTATTAAAAAACTCACCGTGCGTGATGCAGAAAAAATAGCTCGCGGAATTGCGGTTGAACGCGTTCGTATGAGTTCTCCTGTTCCAAGAGATTTAAATCTTGAAAAACGTGAACAAGAAGTTTCAAAAAGAATTGGTGCACGCGTTACGGTAGAAAAACATCGCGGACAAGGTGGACGGTTAAGTATAGAAGTTATGTCAGAAGAAGATATTGAACAAATTATGAAAGCCTTAGAATCATTAGGGACATTACCTGGTGCAGAGCTTCTTAAAAACCAACTTTCAGATTCTTTAGATGGATTCAATAGGCGTCAAATGAGTTTAGGAGGAGATGCCTTTAAAAGTGCAGCACCCGTTGTTACGCCAGAGCCAGAAGTTGTTGAAGAACCAAAAAAAGAAATTAACTATGATGATTTTTCTTATGCTGATGAAGGGGATTATTCCGTGTTTGGAGGGTCAGTTTTGGAAACTCCACCAGATGCATCTGACTTTGGATCATATGCAACACAAACTCCGGTGGCGGATAAAAAAGAAGATGATGAAGACCCAACGATTACGTTTTCAGTTTAGTCCGTCATCCCGTTGAAGAACGGGATCCAGGCTGCTTATATGCACAAAAATTTCCAAATAAAAAATTCAAATATTTCGTATTCGGTAATTCCAAGCGAAAAAGCAAAAAAAGTTTCCATTCATATTAGTGGAGACTTTTTGGTTTCCGTTAGAAAACCAAAGCATATTACTTATATTCAACTGCAAGATTTGATGAGCAAAAATATTCAAGTAGTAACAAAACTTTTAGAAAAAGCTCGCAAGCGTCCACAAATTAAACTTGAAACAACACATGAGGAATATAAAAAAACAAAAGATGACGTCCATGAATTTTTCAGATATCATGTTGAAAGAGAAAATATGTATTATAATTTTGTCTATGAAAATATTTCTATCAAGAAACAAAAAACAAGATGGGGAAGTTGTTCCAGTAATAAATCACTTTCACTTAATTTTAATATTTCAAAACTACCACTCCATTTAATGAGATATGTGATTGTTCATGAGTTGTGTCATTTAAAAGAAATGAATCACTCAAAAAGATTTTGGGATTTAGTTGCCATAGCTGACCCGGACTACAAACTCCATAATAAAGAACTTAAAAATTATCTTCCATAAGAAAATCGCAGATACTATCTGCGATTTTCTATTATCCAAAGAATTTGGTAAATAATGTGACACCTTTTGTTTTGTTTCTAATATTTCTTTTAGCGAAGTTAGTTTTTGCAAATTCTAACATTTTATAATTTGGTTTAGTTTTATCATTTGTTTCTATTGAAACAACATCATTTGAATGAAGCTCATTTTTTAATGAAGAATACTTTCCATTAACATTCATTGCGTGTGCATGGTCACCAATGTCAGTGTGTACCGCATAGGCAAAATCAATTCCGGTTGATCCGTGAGGTAAATCAATTACGTCTCCCTTTGGGGTAAATATAAATATTCTATCTTCAAAAAAATCACTCTTTAAATCTTTAATATAAGATTCTGGATTTTTTACGCCATCTTCAATTTCTGAAAGTTCGGTAAGCCAAGAAAGTGCATGGAACTTTTCTTTTTTGGTATCTTTTGCAATTAATGCATTTTTATAAGCAAAGTGGGCAGTGACTCCAAATTCAGACTGGCGGTTCATTTCATGAGTTCTGATTTGAATTTCAGCGCAAATCCCATCACCCGTAAATACGGTAGTGTGTAGTGATTGATATCCATTTGGTTTTGGTATGGCAATAAAATCTTTGATTCTTCCGGGAACTGGTTTTAAATGACTGTGGATAATTCCCAATGCTTTATAGCAATCTGCTGTGGTGTCTACTAAAACACGCAGGGCAATAATATCTGAAACTTCAGAAATTGAATATCCTTTGCGTACCATCTTTTTATATAATGAAAATATTCCCTTAATTCTATGTGTGGTGGAATTTTCAATACCATTGTCACTGAGGATTCTTTTTAGTTTCTTGAAAAGTTTTTCAATAATTTCTTCATGTCTGGTTTGTTTTGATTCCAAAACTTTCATGAGAGATTCATATTCTTGTGGATACGCAAAAGGAAACGCGGCATCTTGAATTTCTCCTGAAAGCTTTCCCATACCAAGACGTCCCGCCAATGGCGCATAAATTTCAATACTTTCCATCGCAATTCTTTTACGTTTGTCAGGGCGCACACCTTCTAGTGTTGAGAGGTTGTGAAGCCGGTCACATAATTTAATAACCACCACACGTAAATCTTTTGCTGATGCAATAAAAAATTTTCGCAGAGATTCAACATGACGTTCGTGACCTTTATACTTTAATTTACCTAATTTGGTAACCCCTTCAATAAGTTGCAAAATTTCTATGCCAAACTCATTTTTAATTTCATCTTCGGTAATGGTGGTATCTTCAAGTGTGTCATGAAGTAATGCTGCTGCAACGGTGGTTGCCCCCATTCCAAATCTCACCACATTACAAGCCGTTTCAAAAACATGAAATACATATGGTTCACCACTGTTTCTCATCTGGCCATCATGATAGATAATCGCGGTGGATATGGCTTTTTCAAGAAGTACTTTTTCTTCATTAGTATAGGTTTTATCCCAATATTTTAAAAGAAGTTCTTCTAAAACAGATACCACTAAAACATCTTTTGGGTTTTGAGTTTGATCAAGAGAGGTTGTCATAAAAGTAAGTATATCAAAAAATAGCAAATGTGATATAGTAATTGTATATGAAAACAGCAAGCTCTGATGGAGCAGCAGGAACGCAAGATATATTGGTTTCTTCTGCTCGTCTCAAAAAACAACTTATCGATACTATTTCGCAAGTTGCCAATCATCATGGGTTTGACTACATCGAAACTCCTATTTTAGAAAATATAGAAACATTAAAATCTGCGGAAAGTGACTTTAGGATTTTTTATGCATTAACGGGTGCTGATGACGCGTGGGATACGGGACTTCGATATGACCTTACGGTTCCTCTTGCTCGAATTGTTACAAAGTATTGGCCAGAACTCCCAAAACCTTTTAAGCGATATCAGTATGGAGAAGTGTTTAGGGGAGAAAAGCCACAAAAGGGCAGATATCGTCACTTTACACAATTTGATCTGGATATTGTAGGAACGAAAAATATTGATGCGGATATTGGACTTTTTATGTTGGCTCGTAGCACGTTTGATCAAATCAACCTTGGAATTATTTCAACATTTCATATTAACTCAAGAAATTTCTTTACGGCACTGCAAGAAGTTCTTGGTATTGCCTCAGAAAAATTAACGGAACTGGTAAAACTTTTTGATAAATCAGAAAAAATTACTAAAGAAGAGTTTACTTCAGAGCTTGCAATGTTGGTCACTGATAGTAATAGTCAAGAAATTTGTATAAAGCTACTTGAAATTATTCCAACGTCAGAATTTGCTATGATGCTTGATACTGTTAAAACAAGTTCTCTTTACACAGATCTTCTTGAAGAATTTACTGCCGTTAAAGACGCACTAGACAATCAAGATGCCGTAACAAAATATGTTTTTAATCCCATGATTGCACGAGGATTTGGGTATTACACGGGCATGGTATGTGAAATGAAAGTAGAGGGATTCTCTTTTTCAGTATTAGGAGGTGGACGTTACGACAATTTAACAGAAAAATTCTCTCCACAGAATTTCCCCGCAACAGGGATATCTTTTGGAATTGATAGAATTCTTTTGGTGTTATCTGAACTTGGTGTATCGGTAAAAAGCACCCACGATAAAAAAATAGTGATTGGGTGTCTAGACGAAACAGCAAAAAAATACACTTATTTAACACTTTTAAATATTTCAAAAATATTATCAAAAGACGACAGCATAGAAATGTACGTGGCTGATGCCGTTGATGCAAAATCAGTTCTAATGTATTCATTATCAAAACAGGCAACACATATGGTTATTATTGGTGAAAATGAAATGCGATCTGCTACCGTAACGATAAAAAATTTAATCACCAAAGAACAAGCCACTATAACAGCAGATATGGTAGAAAATTACTTAAAATCATAAGGTATACTATATTCATGAACAGTATTGTATTTTTTGCAAAATTGTTGCTTGGTGTATCAGTTGCACATGCACAATCAACGTTGCCTCCACAATTCACGATGCCAAAACTCGGAAATATGTTGTGTCCGGATAGTACTAAAGTATGTGCGTTTGACTCATTGCCTGATTTTATAAATATGATTTTAAAATTTATTGTTGATGCAGGGACACCTATTGTAGCTATTGCCTTTATTTGGACAGGGCTTAAGTATGTTTTGGCTCAAGGTAATCCTGGAAAATTAACAGAAGCTCATAGAACTGCAAAATATACATTGATTGGCGCGGCTCTTATCTTGGGATCATTTGTTATCACTAAAGTAATCACTGCCACGGTAGGTGATATCATTAATTAATATGGAACAGACATTGATGTATCTACAAAGTGTTCTAGGGGTCAGCACTGCTTATGCAGCAGGATCAATTAAGTCTTTTGGTGATGCGGTAAATTTTGTGATTTCTCTTATAAAAGACACAGCAATTCCTGTTCTTATTTCTGGCGCCGTAATTATTTTCTTCTTTGGTGTTATCAAAACGTTTATTTATGAAACCAATCCAGAAACCATTGCAAAAAATAAATATTATATGATATGGGGGCTGGGTGCCATTTTTGTGATGCTGTCTATTTGGGGAATTATCAATGTTATTTCTTCATCTACGGGAATCGGAATAGGAGGAGATATTACTATTCCACAGTTTAAATAATCATGAGGTACACCAAAGGTGTATAATGATGAAGTATCAATTAATTACTGGATATTTAATTACGAACTATGAAGACTTTACAAAAAATAGGAATCTATCTGATGTCATCGGTTTGGCTTTTGCCAACCTTTGCACATGCTCAGGTTATTCCAGGAGGGCAATCGATATGGCAGATTGGAGCACCAATTCTTACCTATATCATGAATAATCTTATTCCAATTTTGGTAACCGTTGCGGTTATTATATTGATAGTAAATATTATCCGATTTATCATTGGAGCAAAAGAAGGCAAAGTTGATAATGCTGCAGCAGGAAAACAACTTGCATGGAGTATTGGAGGACTATTTATCATTCTTGCAATTTGGGGAATTATTGCCGTAATCTCAAAAACTCTTGGAATTGGAGTTGGAGGAGCACCAATAGATTTGCCACGCGTTCCATTTCCATAAAGTGAATATCTCTTTTTTAAAAACAGCAGAAATGCTGTTTTTTGTTTGGTGTATAATTTATATATGATGATTGATTTTCTTCAAACTATTACTCTGTCAGCAGAGGCGCAAACTGCAGCAGCGGGTGCAAACAAAGTCATTAATAAATTATTTACGGGAATTATTAATCCTGCTATTAAACTCATGTTTGTAGTAGGTATGGTTTATTTTTTCTATTCAATTGTTCGCAGAGTAATTTGGGAACAAGGCAAGAGTGATTCCTTTGGTTGGAAAGATGGTCGCGGAGGAGTATTGGTATGGGGGATTCTTGGAATTTTTATTATGGTGGCGGCAGCGGGGTTGGTGGGTGTTTTAAAAACAGGAATTCTTTCGATAAGTAAATAGATATATGTTGTTTGATCTTATTCTCAAAACTCCTGAATTTGCAAACAGTGCGCTGGGATTTTTTACCAGTTATATATTATTACCATTTATAGGAGTAGTTGCAGGATTTTCTTTTGTGGTATTTGTCTATGGTTATGTTAAATATATACACTTGGGTGAATACTACACCAAAGGGGAAGATGAAGGAAAAGAACTGATGGGTAAAGGTATTTTATTCCTTGGTATTTGTGCATTTATTTTTATTATTTCTTATTATTTTCTCGCATAACACATATGAAAAAAAACACTAAAACCATTTTTGCGGTAGCTATTGTAATTATTTTGATGGTGGCAATCTTTACCACTAAGGAATACTTGAAGAAAAAAATGATCGTTAAAGACATACCAACTATGAAGATATGTTCTACTAAAGAACAACTATTGAGTAAAGATAAATATACTATTAATCAAAAAACAGATACATATAAAGTTTCTGTAGATGTTGAATTACCACAAGATATTGAAATATCACAAATGCTTACTCAGAAAATAAATACCATAATGCAAGAATTTATTACTAGCACCAATACTCTTACTCAAGAAGATCTTGCCATGTCAGCATCTATCCATGAACAGGTAATAACGGGCGAATTTTATGTTTATAAAAACATCATCAACTATTCATTACATGTATATAACTACACAGGAGGTGCTCATGGTATAACATCGTATCAAACATTTATTATTCCAATATCATCTGGAGTAGCATTAAATTTCCCAACTATTGTTACTTCACCAGAGTTATTTAAAACAGTCATTTCTTCTACTATTATTCCCACTATTATAACTCAACTTGCTGATGTGTATGGGGGAAACTCTGAATATTACAATAAAAAAACACTAGAAGATCAGCTTCTTAAGTCAGATACATGGTTAGACAATTTCAATACATTTAAAGTTTCAGAAAAAGGAATTATCTTTGTGTTTGGTGCATATCAAATTGCTCCGTACTCTTCTGGAGAGCCAGAGATTTTGGTACCATGGAATATTATATCTCCAGTATTAACACAAGAATTTTTAGCAACAACAAAATTGTGTAAATAACTTCTTAAAGATGATATACTTTTACTATGATTAAGAAAAAAACAACAAAAGATATTCACCATACTAAAAAAGTTTCCATTGGTATTGTGATATTGACGGTATTTTTTGTGGTTGCAATTATTGCAAGTAAAAGTAGTAAGCATCATGAAATACTTTCTGTAATAAATGATGATGTTTCTGAAGAATGTAACGTTGCTCAGATAAATATTAGAGGAGTTATTCTTCCATATTTACCACCAGTAGAATATGACGAAGATGGAAATGAAATACCTATGTATGATGCTGTGAGTAGTGAAAATATTATTGCCAGTTTAGAAAAAATTAAAAAAGATGACACCATTTCTGCTATTCTTTTGAATATAGATTCTCCGGGAGGTGTGCCAGTTCCTGCAGAAGAAATAGATCAAGCAGTGCAACACGCTGGATTACCTGTTGTTTCTTTGATACGGTCAGTTGGGACATCAGCGGCATACTGGGCGGTGAGCAGCAGTAACCACATAATTGCTTCAAAAAATTCTGACATTGGAAGTATTGGCGTGACATCATCTTATTTAGAAAATAAACATCCTGATCAAAAATTTATAGAAATTTCCAGTGGTAAATACAAAGATTATGGTAATCCAGATAAACCATTAACCGATGACGAAAAGAATATTATTTTACGTGACGTAAAAATTATTCATGAAAATTTCATGGATGCTGTTTCAAAAAATAGAAATATTGCCAGAGATATTGTGATGCAATTTTCTGACGGAACCACGGTTCTTGGTCAAAAGGCTCTTGAAATAGGTTTAATTGATCAAATTGGTGGATTTTATGAAGCAAAAGACTATTTGCGCGAATTAATTGATGAAGATCCTGTTATTTGTGAGTATTAACCACACATCTTTGCATTTTTGTCAAAAATAGGGTAACATGATACCCACTATGGCAAAAGACTCAACTATTATACGTTTTGAAAACGTTTCGTTTGATTACGGTCCTCACAAGCAAACCCTTGACGATGTGTCATTTGGTGTGCGAACACGTTCAAAAATTGCTCTCATGGGGCAAAATGGGGCAGGAAAGAGTACTTTGTTTGGACTTATTACTAAAACTCTTTTACCTATTGAGGGACGAGTGCTTACCGAGCATGGTGCAACCATTGCCATTGCGCGTCAGGTAATTCCGCGAGATTGGATGGATTTAACCGTACGAGAGTTTTTTGAAAAATCTTTCAATGAAAAGATTTACGATATTGACCCACGCATTAAAGGCGTGCTTGAAGTAGTGTCATTTGAAACACCATACGACAGACAAATCAAAACATTTTCTGGTGGTCAACAAGCACGGTTGTTGCTTGCTTCTGCCTTAATTGCTGAACCAGATATTTTGCTTCTTGATGAACCAACCAACAATTTAGATCATATTGGAATTGAGCATCTTACAAATTTTTTGAAAGAATATAAAAAAACAGTACTGGTAATTTCTCACGATGCGGAATTTTTAAATCAATTTACTCATGGGGTGTTATATCTTGATGTATACACCAAAAAGATTGAACAATACACCGGAAACTATACTGATGTATTAAAAGATATTACTGCCAGAGTTGAAAAAGAAAATATGAAGAACGCTCAGTTGAAAAAAGAAATTATTTCCAACAAAGAGAAAGCAAATCAGTTTGCCTTTAAAGGAGGTCAAATGCGTATGGTGGCAAAACGCATGAGAGAAAAAGCAGAAGAATTAGAAGATGAAATGGTAGATGTCCGTAAAGAGGATAAAACTATTCGACCTTTTTTTATTCCTACCCAAGAAAATTTGAGCGGAGATTTAATTACTATTAATAGTTTAACAGTATTTAAAAATCATATTCCTACTCAAAAAAAAGTAAACCTCGCGATGAAAAAAAGTACCCACCTTCATTTAATTGGGCCAAATGGAATAGGAAAATCAACATTATTAGAAAGAATTACCAAAAATGAAGAAGATGGTATTAAGGTTTCATCAGATATTCGTATTGGATATTACCGCCAAGATTTCTCAAACATTGATTTTGATAAATCTTCATATCAAGTCCTATCAGAAGCAATGCTTACCACTGATAAAGAAATCAATGAAGAAAAGATTCGTGCCACAGCGGCTCAATTTTTAATCGTAGGGGATATGATTCATAACAAGATCGGATCACTTTCAGAAGGGCAAAAAGGATTAATCGCATTTGCCAGATTAGTAATAGAAAAACCAGGACTTTTGGTATTAGATGAACCAACCAACCATATTAACTTCCGTCACATTCCCGTAATTGCAGAAGCGCTGAGTAAATTCCAAGGAGCCATGATTGTTGTTTCTCACGTTCCAGAATTTATTGCAAAAATAAGAATAGATGAAACACTTGATTTAGGAAAATAAAAAAACCGCTGCACAATGCAGCGGTTTTTTATAATCGGTGAGATAAATAGTTACTGTGCTTTCCATAGTACTTTAGGAATTTTACTTAAGCTGAGCTTGTTATAATTTCTCATGCAATCTGGATCATAGAATATTCTCTCGTCTTTGATAAAATCAAGTATACTTTTTGAAAATGAAGAACAGATGCTTATCATCGATAGACGTTGATAAATATGTTCAGTTTCAGATACGTCATGCTCTACTTCGGTAAAACTGACCAAGATTTCTTGAGGTGCAGCAGAAGTAGCTTGAATAATTTGCTGAAGGGTATAATCCGTCATGCAGCAAGGACAAGCATTTGAAAAATATAAAAGAGGATTATGGTTATGAATAATATTTGCACAAACTGCTTCTTTTCCTTGTATTGACATAAAAACATTATTTTTTTGAGTATTTACAACGGCTTCAAGTACTTGAGAAGAAATCATTCCTTTTTTATATGAAGCATCTTTAAGATAGTTATAGATATTTTTGACAGGAAAGAAATATTCTGAAAAAAAATCCAGCGGAGTTTCCTCGTTAATATATGTTTCTGTTAAGATTCCTACTCGATAATAATAGGGAAAATCATGATTTGGTTTGAATACTGCTAATTCATGAGAAAGTAATCCAAACGCATATGCAGACTTTACTCCAATAATTTTATTATCTTCATGCGAAATAAGATTAAAAACATCAGAAATTTGAAGTAAGTATGCATCTAAAAGATCCTTGCCACTTCTTATTATGGTAGGAGAAAAATTTGCAATATGTACAACATTTTCAAAATACAAAGGAGGTAAAGCAACTTCAAAGCTTTTTAAATATTTTATCTTATTAAGAAGCTGCTTTTTTTCTTTAGGTAATAGGTGTTTAAATATACCAAGGATACTTTCAATACTTTCTGATGATTTATCATCAAACGTAAGACCGGCGGTCAGTAGTTCATAGAGTGAGTCAGTGAATCCGAAAGATTCAACATCAAGGGAGGAGTTATAAATAATTTTTGCCATATCTTGAGTTAGATTAAGTTTTTTAAATAAATTCTTCTTTAAGATACATTTTTTATCTATCAATGTCAAACATATTGTGCGACATTAACTTACAAAAGATAAAAGTAGGCTTTATGAAAAATATACAAAAGATAGGTGTGACATTGTGTGCGCTAGTGTGTATAAGGTGAATATTAACTGCATAATAATGATCAGCAAACTATGTTTAAAGTCTGAAGTTATAGTATTCTAAAAACCACAATAAACTATGGTTTATAATCTTTCTTTGTCGCAAAAGATATATTGTACGACATTGATATATCTTTAAAACAATTATGTTATCCACAGTTGAATATTTTTTATAACAATTACCTATTTAAAAAAATAACCCAGAAAATTTCTGAGTTATTTATTGTTAACTAAGTAAAAATATCAAATTACGTGTAATTGATACACCACATATTACCCAAATCGTAAGTATGTAAAGTATATACTGCACAATTCAAGCATGACAAAGAATCCGGCAATTACCCCACTGCTTACTTCATGAACACTAGTCTTTCCACTAACAGATAATAATTCATAGATTTTTTTCTTTTTTGATCGATAGCCAGCTAGAGACACTTTTTCAATCAGCCACACCACCATACTTATTACAAGCCCTATGCAAACACCCGTATACAACATGACAATAATGTCAGGATAGTGTTGGGTATGAGGATCACCTGCCATCATTTTTGTAAATGAATTCCAAAAAAAATTATATAATTTCTTTGAAAAGATTTCAGAAATAAATGGAGCAAGAACCCCAAATACTAAAATATAAATAGCAGCGGGTACTTGAGAAAATACTTTGATAATATTCTTCATTTTTATAATTTAAATAAGATGATGTTAATTATAGTACATTATATAAAATATATGTCAATAAATAATATTATTATGATGTATGTCAAAAAAAGTAATCCACAGCTTGAATACTCTCCCCTTGCAATTATTGTGGAATTTGTAATAATGCACTCAATCAGTTTAATGATAAATAGCTGATATTTATAATCTAATTAAGTATAAGCATGACAACACTTGACCTTGAACAATTAATGGTAATTTCATTCTCATCATCAAGAATTTCACTTGGAGAAGATGACGATGAGGTTGATGAAGAAGAAAGCCCTTCTTTATATGACGAAGACGCTCCAAAGAAAAAAATAAACCCATTTGAACTTGTTGATGAAGACAACAAAGATGGTGGCACAGCAGAGGGAGACGACGACGTTGACCCTTTGGTTGGTGATGAAGATGAAGAAGACATTGAAGAAATGGATGGATTCTCTGAAGTTGAGGAATAATTACAAATTCAAAACTTATATAAAAATACGCTTACGCGTATTTTTATATTGTGTAAAATTCTCTACATAAAAATCACATACTAATATGTGATTTTTATGAAAAGATTATTTTTTTGAAACCTTTTTAGTTGCTTTTTTAACTGCTTTCTTTACTGCTTTTTTAGGAGCGACTTTTTTAACAGCCTTTTTAACAACTTTCTTTACTGCTTTTTTAATTGCTTTTTTAGGAGCAACTTTTTTAACAGCCTTTTTTGCGATAGCCATACGTGTACTTAGTGTTGAAAAACGAATAATAAATAAAATGAGATAAATATTATTGTTAGTGATTGGTTAGGGTCGACCGCATGAATAACATAAATGGTCGATACAAGCATTTACATTTCATGTATAGATATTGTATGAATAAATTGAGGTTCATACAATAGATAAGGCTGTGTATAACCATACTTCATTCTATCTTTTGCAATCGTTTTGCAAAAGATAGAATTATATTTATGATAGTAAGAAAAATTACTCCACCACTACATTCTTTTTAATTATTAGTAAAAATTCAAAATCTCACCAAAACACTTCTCTCTAAACTCCATCCGGACGCAAGCGTTCCTATTCATACTTCTTTTATAAGTCCCGCAAGCATGTTTAAGGAGAAGTGTTTTGGTGGATTTTTACTTGTGTTGCAGAAAATCACTAAATATGGTATTGTATGAAAACATTAATCAATATTTTTCACCATTATGGCACATAGGAAAGCAGGAGGAACAGCAAGGAGTTTTAGAGATTCAAACCCTCAATACCTTGGAACCAAAAAATACGGAGGAGAAAAAGTACAATCTGGAAATATCATTATTCGTCAACGCGGTACAAAAATCATGCCAGGAACGAATGTGGATATTGGTTCAGATCATACTATCTACGCTACTACAGAAGGATTTGTTGTTTACGGAACCAAACGAGTAACACACTTTGATGGAACGGTAAAAGTTAAAAAAACTGTATCAGTTCAAAAATAAACTTCATAAAAAATACCCTTACGGGTATTTTTTATGTCTACTGAATAGTTATTATAACTTTTGCAATTAAACCATCTGCACAAGTGATTGAAATCTTATAATCCCCTATTTTGTGAATGGAATCTTCTAATTCAATGTCAATTTCTTTAACAAGAATTTTGAATGTTTTTAAAATTTCTTCACTGATTATTTTTTTAGTTACCGATTTATATAATGTTCCTTGAGGAGTTTTATCAGATTTAATAATTACGGTGTGATTATTCAAAATATCGTAACGTTTTCTTTTGGTCGTGACTTCTTCTTGCTTTAACTGTGCAACTTTTTTATCATGATGAATTTTTTCATGCAATACTTGCTCTGTGGCTGGTTCAGCCAGTTGTTTTGGAAACAGCATGTTGCGTGCTTGTCCCTCACTTACCTCTTTGATGTCGCCTTTTTGACCCATTCCTTTAATATTCTGTAGAAGACGTACTTTCATATGTATCCATCATACATTTTAAAACGCATGCAGTCAAAAGGGCCCGACGCTATGCGTCGGGCCCTTTTATAATATTGTTAGAGAAATATTAAACAAACGTAATTGCGAATCCTTTTTTATCTGCTCGTCCTGTTCTACCAATTCGGTGAACATAGGTGTCATATGTCTGTGGGATTTCATAATTAACTACGTGAGTAACTTCTGGGATATCAAGTCCACGTGCCGCAACATCTGTTGCAACGAGGATATTAATATCATTGTTTTTAAACGCTGTTAGAGTACGTTGACGTTCAACGTGTCGTTTGTCTCCGTGGATAGATCCAGCCTTGTAGCCTCGTTTTTCAAGCTCTACAGCCAAATCATGAACAACATACTTCATACCAGCAAAGATGATAGTTTTTTTACACTCATCTTTTGCAAGAATAAGTTCAAGTCCATCCATTTTGGTTGGAAAATCTTCCGTATAAATCACGTCTTGGTCAATATTTTTAGAAGTGTCACGTGTTTTAACGGTAATAATTTTTGGAGCTTTCATGAAGTTGTTTACTAGGTTTTCAATTTTCTTAGGAAACGTAGCTGAGAAGAAAAGACTTTGTCTTTCTTCTGGCATTTCTGCAAGCATTGCGGTGATGTCATCAACAAATCCCATATCAAGCATTTTATCTGCTTCATCGAGAACTACATTTTTAACTTGAGAAAGGTCAATTTCCCCTCGTGCACATAAATCCATTAAACGTCCTGGAGTTCCAATAATAACGTGAACTCCTTTTCGTAGATTTTGAACTTGGTTGTACATTGAGGTTCCTCCAACACAAATTGCACTGAAAAGATTGATACCTCGTGTAAATTGGTCTAATTCTTTGTGAATTTGAATGGCAAGTTCACGTGTTGGTGTCATCACTAACAAAGTTTGTGAATCATCAGCAAGAATTTTATGAACCATAGGAATCAAAAACGCAGCTGTTTTACCAGTACCGGTGTTTGCAATACCTACAACGTCCATTCCTTCCATGATAAATGGAATTGATTTGTCTTGAATAGGACTTGGGTTAACGTAATTTTTTTGTGCAATAGTTGCAGCCAATAATGGATTTAATCCAAAATCAGAAAATGTGTGAGTTGGAACGTATGCTACTTCGTTTTCAACAGGCTCTGCCTTGTTAATGAATTTTGAAATATCAATTCCTCCACGCATCATTCTTTTCTTTTGTGCCCATCCTTTTGGTTTTGCTTGTTGAGGATTATTTGAGCGTCCTCGTTGTCTATCTCTAAATGACATAAATATGTTTATAGAGGTGTTGATAATTTCCCAATAATTTATAGAGTATAAAATTACCACACCTGTGTTACAGCTAATATAATTGACCAATGTAGAAAAAGTAACATGTATCCTTTAAAAAATACCGAACTTGTTGTAAAACCGGCCTAGTATTGAAACACAGGCAAAATAGCTAATATCCCAATGCTGGTAATAATATCATTAAAGAGTAAAAATGTCAAATAACCTCATGTATAAACAAAAAAACACGGTATATCTCTTATGATAATTTCTATTTCTTTGTATTAATAATCTCAATTGCTTTTTGAAGCTGAGTATCAACTTTTTTATCTTTAATTTCTTGTTCGGTTCTTGTTACGATAAAGTCTGGAATAATACCCTTTTTTGAAATTTGGTGGTCGTCAGGTGTTAACCACTGTGCAATGGTGATTTTTATGGCTGAGCCTTCTCCTACTTCCATAAGCTCTTGAACAGATCCTTTACCAAAAGTAGTAGTTCCTACTAAAGTAGCACGGTCGTTTTCACGAAGTGCTCCTGCGAGGATTTCTGAAGCAGAAGCTGATCCTCCGTCTACCAATAGTACTACGGGTACATTTTTACCAATAGTTTCATAACCCATAGACAAATGAGAAATATTTTTCTTTTTTCCACCAAAATCTTCTTTTACGATCACGGCATTTTTAGGAAGAAAATGGCTTGAAATATCAATTGCGGAAGTCAAAAGTCCACCCGGGTTTCCTCGCAGATCTATAATGAGACCCTTTGGTTTAGTGGCAAGTGCATTGTTAAGTGCTTTTTTAAATAATGCTGCAGAATCAGTAGAAAAACTGGCAAGTTGGATTTCATAAATACCATTATCAAGTTGCTTTTCAGTAATAATAGGAACTTTGATAATTTCTCGTTCTATGGTGACATCAAAAAGATCTTTTCCTTCTCGTAAAATGGTTAAGGTAACAGCAGTACCTTCTTTTCCTCGTATCTTTGAAAGTGCTTGTGAAATAGTAATAGTTGAAGAATCCTCACCATCAATTTTAACCATAATATCTTTTGGTAAAATACCTGCACGTTCTGCAGGAGACCCTTTGAGTGGTGAAATGACGGTCAAAACGCCACTAATAGATTCTATTTCTGCTCCAATGCCTCCAAACTCACCTTGGATTTCTTGTGCAAATAATTCTGCTTCTTTTGGTGAAAAGTACATGGTAAACGGGTCACCATATGATGCAGTTAATCCTTTTATGGCATCGTATACTTTATCTTGGTTTTGAGGTTGTTTAAATGGATATTTTTCTTGGAGAAGATTCCACACTTGCCAAAATTCTCCAAAATCAGCTGAAACTGACGGTGGTACTGTAATATTTGACACTTCTTGTACTTTTTTAATCCCTTTAATGTCGTGAGTAGAACCCACTTTTACTCCAATAAAAAACATAATAGCAAGCAGTGACACTGCCGACGATCCAATAAAAACTGACGAAGGTACTTTGTATTTCATGTTATTAAGTATATCATCTTTGTTAAATTATTTGGGTGTGAATTACTGTGGTGGAAGTAAATCTTTTCCATATTTTGTATAGGCGTTTTTGGTGTATGAATTATTAGGACTCCACACCATAAATCCTTGAGTGTCATGAATAGATAATCCTCGCAGTTGATCTTGAATTTCTTTTACACCGTATGTTTCTTTAAGGCTAAAATCTTGAACCCATGGGCGAATCTTTTTAAAATCGTGTTTAGAAAGTTGAGACCTGCTGTAGGCGCCTTCCATAACTTTTACAATAGTTTCATAGGGATGTTTTTCTGGGTCTTTTACACCCACTGCCCCACTGGTGTAGTGGGAAGGATAAATCATCGGGCACACATAATCAAAATTATCTAATGCAATAGAAAGATTTTGTCCAATTCCTACATCATCTTGTGTAGTCAGTAATCCAAAAATATCAACCGATGAAGTAATTTCTTTTTCTTTTAATCCCTTTGAAATATATTTGAAAAATGTTTCTATAACTTGAACTTTTGTTTTTGATTTTGATGAAGGATACACTAAAGCGTATGAACTGTTGGTATCTGTTGGATATCTTACATAATCAAAGTTGATTTCATCAAATCCATATGAATCTGCAAGCTTTGCAATCTCCAAAACATAATCCCATGTTGGTGTATATCCAGGATCAATCCAAGAAACACCCTTTTTATCTTTCCAGGGTTTTTTTGTTGAACTGTTTATAATGGCACTTTCTGGATGTTTTTGGGTGTATAAATTATCCTGAAATACTGCTATGCGGCCAATAACATATATTCCTTTTCCATGTAGTGTTTTAACCAGATTTTGAATGTCTTTGATTCTCGTGAATTTATTCTTTTGGGCATACGGATACAGTGGTGAATCTTCTGGTACAGGAATAGATATAACTCCTGTCTCATCTTTTAAATCTATGATAATACTATTTAAAATGGGTGATTTTTCTACCACAGAAATAACTTCACTTCTTTTTTGCGTGGTTGAGCCAACCCATGATGTCATGTAGATCGCTTTAATATTATTTGAATCGGGTAAATCATATACTGGCTCTGGTGGTAACACTGGCTCTTCTTTTTGTAAAATTGAAACATCAGTTTGTTTTGTGAGTATCATTGAGTTTTCTTTAAGATCAGAAATTTTAAAAGATTTATAAATATTGGTAGGTGTTTCTTGGGCGCTTACAATATTTGAAAAAGAAGAAGATTCTTCTGAAAAGTTTTTTGTTACCGTAAGATATCTCGAAGAACCTATAATAATAACAATCAAAAGAATTGATTCTAATATGGTAAATGAATATTTAATCAAGGATTTCATAGCGATTGTAAGTGTTGTTATTAAACTGTTTTGAAGGTTCGATGTTATTTGATGTTTGCTCAATATTTTTAATAATTTTTCTTCTCGTGGGTATTAAATTACCTTGAGGCGATGGCTCTGACTGCATGGTGGTCTCAATATTTTGAGGCAGTTTATTAATGGGGTTTTCTGATTCTGTTTTAATCAACTCTTCTGATGTGGTGATAGTGGTAACGGTTTCAGTGTATGTTTGAGAAATTTGTGGTGGATCTTCATCATCATTCAGTAATGCAGAAAAAACTGGATATGAAGAAAACATATCTTTGAATCGTGATGATGAAGCAGCTATATCAGGTAATGCAATTACGGGTTCATTAACTACTATTTGAGGAATAGATGTTTCTACTATTTGTGGTGTATCAGAGGTTTGAGAAACAGTGATTGTTTCGGTGTGAATATTACTATGAGCCGTTGAAGTATCTTGCGATGTAAATATTTCAACGGTTTTTTTTGTAATAGGCTTGGTATTTAGATGATAAGAATTTTTTTGAGATATTTGGTACAAAGCTGCACAACTAGAAAGTATAATTGTTATGCCTATGATTTCCAGTAGTATAGTAGTTTGATATGAAAATCCAAGTAATAAAATAACCAGCAGTAGCGTGCAGGTGGTTGCTATTATTTTGATAATCCATCCATTCATACCTATTAGTATATCAAACCTAAACAGGAGAAACAGTAATGACAAATTCTCCTTTTGGAGTGTTATTTTTGAATTCTTGTAATAGTTGTTCTTTAATCTCAATAGGTGTTCCCACATAAACAGTTTCAAACATTTTGGTAAGCTCTCTTCCGATAACCAAGGTACAAGAAAGCTTTGCGCAGTCATCAAGTAGCTTTATGATTCCATAGGGGCTTTCATATATAATAATGTGATATTCAAATTCTGTTAGTAGTGTTTCTATTTTTTTAAGTATGGTTTGGCGCCCTTTTTTCTTGGGTAGGAATCCCATAAATACTACTGGCTGTTCTCCAATGATGCCAGAAATTGACATCTGCGCAGCAAGTGCAGAAACACCCGGGATTGGTTCAATGGTTGCATCTGGTGCCATTTTGCGCGTGAAATTAACCAAAAATCCTCCTGGATCAGATACTCCTGGAGTTCCCGCATCAGAAATATATGAAACATGTTCCCCTTTTTGTAGGCGTCCCACAATTTCATCAAAAACTTTTCTATCAGAATACTCATGACATGAATGACACGATGTGGTGATATCAAAATGCATTAATAATTTTTTACTATTGCGTGTATCTTCTGCAAAAATAACATCACAGGTTTTAAGAGTTTCTATCCCTCGTGGAGTCATGTCTCCTAAATTTCCAATAGGTGTTGCAACAATTGAAAGTTTTCCGTTTTTATTCATGGTCATATAATACGATATAATCAGATTATTGTAAATAATTACGAGATCTGATATAATCTCGAAACTTATGTCAATATTCACAAAAATTTCTGCATGGTACGAACGAACGTACAAAATCCAAATTGGAATTGCAGCCGTTCTTTTTATACTTCAACTTGGTCATCTTATTTGGTTGTTTGGTGAAGTACTGTGGCTTAAACTGTTTGGATATCAATTATTTACCGTTTCTGATAGTTTCCAAAAACTTCTGATTGCGTTTGATTATACAGAAATTCCAGCAATCATAACTTCTTCACTTATATATATCCACGAATATCGCAAACATAAAAAATTTAAAGATATTCTCTACTTTTTCTTTATTGTCATTCAACTTCTTCACATCTTTTGGATTACTGACGAATTTGTTATCAACACCACCACCCAAGCAGGAACCATTCTTCCGTCTTGGCTTGCCATTGTTGCTATTGTAATTGATTATCTTGAACTTCCCGTTATGTTTGAGACATGCAAGAAATTCTTTGTTGAGCTTAAAAAATCAAGAACGTAATAGTAAAAACGCATCAACTAGTTTGATGCGTTTTAGTTTACCCTAAATATATTCCCCGCTGGTGGATATACCTTAACCAATGGGTCAATGGATGTGTCATATTTTTTGGCCGGTGCAAGTCTGCGGCCATAAGCTATGAATTTTGATGGTACCTCTATCCATAAATCTCGTGGAATAACTTCACATAAATCTTGTTCTATTTTTTCAACAACTGTATTGTCAGTTAAATTATACCGAATAGCAAATCTCTTTACGTGGGTATCCACGGGGATACCATCACATAAGTTAAATGCGTACGCGCGGGTGACTTGTGCGGTCTTTCTACCAACCCCAGGAAGTTGTATAAGATCTTCTATTTCTGTAGGCACCACACCACCAAATTTTTCAACTAACAATTGTGAAAGGCCCACAATATTTTTAGCCTTTGCTTTATAAAAACCTGTTCGAAAAATAATTTTTTTAATATCTTCAATATTTGCAGCAGCAAGCGTCGCAGCGTTTGGATATGCCTCAAACAACACTGGTGTTACTTCGTTTACTTTTTTGTCGGTACATTGTGCAGACAATGCCACTGCAACCACCAATTCCCATGGTGTATTCCAATTCAGTTCCGTAAGGCGATCTTGTGGATAGAGTTTTTTTAACTCAGTCCACAAGAGCAAAAATCTTTCTTTTCGTACTTTCAATAATTTGGTATTCATATTTTCTTGTGGGTGTACCAGGACTCGAACCTGGGACCTCGTCATTATCAGTGACGCGCTCTAACCACCTGAGCTACACACCCTTAGTGTTACTATAATATCACAAATTTAAAAAAATAAAAGCAAAATAAAAACCAGTTTCCTGGTTTTTATTTCTTTTTAACTTCTGAGCGTTTAGCTGTTGGTTTTTTGGTAGGAAGCGCATTTCTCTTGCGAGCTTCTACTATTCCTTGTGATACTAAAAAGTTAAAAACAGTATCTGAAGGTTGAGCACCAACTCCTATCCAGTAAAGTGAACGTTCCTTATTAATTGAAACGGTTCCTGGTTTTGGTGTATAGTGACCAATTTCTTCAACAAATTTAGCTGATTTTGGGCCTTTTCGAGCGTCAGTAACAACCACCTTGTAGTGAGGTTCATTTCTGCGTCCAATTCTGTGTAATCTAATCTTTAACATGCTTTCAATAATAGCAACTAAGGTTCTAAATGTCAAATAGTATATCTTCCTTTTGTCATCCCGCCACTAGCGGGATCCAGCTGGACTGCGCTTGTGACGCAGTGACGGACATTGTTTTGCTACTTTGCAAATTTAATCGCTTCTAAGATGGCCTCTTTGGTCCTTGCTGCAATAGTAAACCCCGCTCGGTGGCAAAATACTAAATCTTTTATACCAGAAGCTTCTTCTAAATACTCGTCACGCAGTCCATACCATTTTTCTGGAAATAATACTCTTGTTGCAAACCCATTTTGTGAAGATCTCACACACTTTGCGCGCCAACGGTTTCCTTTAGGATACACAAATATGGTTACCCAAGGATAAATAATAAGCTCATCTACTAAATCCAAATACTCATCAATGATGATAATACTGTCATCTGGATGCTCTGAAACAATTTCACGAGCAACTTCTTTGCAGTGCATTTGATATTTCCCTGTCTCAATGATATTGCTAAAAACTTGTTTTGCATACGTTACTGCATTAGCAAATAAATGATCATTTTCATCAATTTCTTTTCTATTAAATCCAGAAATAATTTCACCCAATGTTATTTGAGGAAAAATTCCTTGGTCTTTATTTAAAATAATTCCATTATCAAATGCATCTACTGGGATGCAAATTTTTGACTCGATATAGTCCCATGTTTCTTGATTATTTCCACAAAGCTCCATGCCATACGTAGCCCATATTAAGCCACAGGTGGCATAATCAGTGTCTGAAAGTGGATGTTTCCCTGCACCGCCATGTTGATGGTGATCAAAACGGCAGAGGGTGGCGTCGAAGACGCCACCCATATCCAACACAAAATCCGCTTGTTCACGAATTTCCTTGTCTCTGGTTCGCACAACCTGATACTGAATATTTTTTGATTCAAGATAGAGTTGCAGTAGAGCCACTGCACATACTTCATCGGTATGAAACGCTCCATCGTGTGTTGCTATTATTTTCATAATTACAAAATAGTAGTCACCACTGAAGAATAAATTCCTGTGGTAATACTAAAAAAAGCAAGCATAAGAGCATTGTCATAAGAAACAACACCGCTGAACTGTGCAACTAAAAATATTACAATAAACATCACCAGTGTTCCCGCAAAGCCAAGTGTCAAGAAATTTAGCGGTAAAAGTACCAGCGAAAGAACAGGTTTAATAAGTTCAAATAAAATAGTAAGTAAAACCCCACCAATTATATAGTAGTAAATCTGATCACCCATTGAAACTCCGGTAATAATATAATCAATTCCGTACAATCCAAGTGATAACAGTACTACTTCAAAAAATCTTTTCATGGTATTACCCCAGTAACTCATCCACGACTTCTTTCACCAAAGCACCATCAGCTTTACCAGCTAAATCTTTCATGATACTTCCCACAAAAGGGCCTTTTGAAATGGTGTCAGTTGCAGCTGCTATTTTCTCTTGTACTACTTTCATAATTTCATCTTTTTCCATAAGTTTTGGAAGGTATGCTTCAAGGACCGTAAGTTCAAATTTTTCAGCGTCAGCAAGGTCTTCTCGTCCAGCTTTACTGAATTCTTCAATAGAATCTTTTCTTTTTTTAGATTCTCTTCTTATTACGAAAACAGTTTCTTCTTCTGATAGAAGTCCGTCTGGACCTCGTTTAAGATGTACTAATTCTGTGGTAATAGCAGAAAGAATTCCACGGATTACCATTAATTTTTCTGATTCTTTTGCGCGCATTGCGTCTTTCATGTGTTCTTTGAGAGTAAGTAAAAGGCTCATATATACCGTGTTATATCTATTATTATACTTGCATAATACCACAATTATATTATTTTAAAAACGGTGGATTATGGTAAAACTTCTGGCTGAATCAGTTCAAACGCCGGTAAGGGAGGGACAATATCTTCTTTCACGGGTTCGTCAGCAGTGATATCTATCTTGGGTTTTTTAGTTCCCCAAAATTCATATGAATTTGCAAAAGATTTTTTAAGAAACTGACGCATTGCCCAAGAACCCGTAATCGTGGTGGTTTTTGGTGCACTTTCAAGTACTATTGCAAATGAAT
This sequence comes from bacterium, assembly GCA_043771175.1. GTDB lineage: Bacteria > Patescibacteriota > Minisyncoccia > Phycocordibacterales > UBA1006 > DASWYC01. Next base: position 36,368 of record JAYVHO010000008.1, read on the forward strand.
ATTTTGGCTTGTCGTAGGGGAAAAAACCAGTTACCCAAGAATTGATTCTTGTTTTGTCTGCCCCCACCTGAGCGGTTCCTGTTTTGGCTGCAATATTTATTTCAGAAAGATTGAGTACCCACGCAGTTCCATTCAAAACAGTTTCTCTCATTCCTTTTCTGATAATTTCATATGATGATTCACTAATCGGAAGAACTTGTTGAGTGATTCCTTGCTCACTTTTTAAAATAACGGGAGAAACTAATGTTCCACTATTAGCAATTGCCCCAATACCACGTGCTAACTGAATAGGCGTTACTTGAAATCCATATTGTCCAATTGATGTATTGTAAGTATCGCCCAACCACCAACCTTCTTTAAATAAACGCTGTTTCCAGCTGGGTGTTGGTAAATTGCCTTTTTTTTCATCCATAAAAGAAATCCCCGTTTCTGAGGCAAGTCCAAAAGACGCAGTATATTTTTCAATATTTTTTATTCCAATTCCTTTTATATTCTTATACCCTCCACCAATAGCATAAAAATAGGTATTTACCGACTGAGCCAGCGCTTTTGTAACATTTGTAGTACCGTGGCCTCCCTTTTTCCAATCTTTATAAATTGAGGGCTTGTCTGGATTATATTTGTTAGGGATTTCAATAGTTCCCGTAGAATCAACCGTAGTAAATTCTGTTACGGTCCCTTCATTTAAAGCTGCAATGGCAATAAATGGTTTAATTGTTGATCCTGGTGAATATAAACCAGATGTAACTCGATTAAGAAATGGTTTTCGTTTATCATTAAAATAATCTTTAATTGCTTGTGAATCTTTTCTATCAGAAAAAATTTGTGGTGAAAATTCTGGAGCACTGACCATGGTAATAATTTCTCCTGTTTCAATATTCATAATAACTCCAGCAGCACCAATATATCCACCCTCATCCATGGAAGATGAAAGGGTGTTAAATAAATCTGTTTGTATGGTGGCATCAATTGAAACGGTGACATTACTTCCATTTTGTGGAGCAGATACCGTTTGTGTCCCAATTTTTTTACCGTTTGAATTAACTTCTTGAAAAATAGAACCATTTGTTCCTTTAAGGAGTTCATTAAATGACTTTTCCAGACCAACATATCCTTTGAGTTCTTTTTGCCATAGTTGACCACTTTTATCTTTCTTGGGATATTCTACATATCCCAGTAGTGAAAACCCTGGTTCAGAAATATAGGTTCGCTTAGGAAAGTCTGCTTCTGTTTTAGTGTCATTCCACACCAAAAGTTTTCCATTCCTATCTACAATATTCCCACGCTGTCCCCAAAGTGGCGCAGATGAGAGACGATTATCTTCTGCAATTTTCATAAAACGTGAACCATCTTTAACTTGGAGATTGTATAGCTTAAGAGAAATTAATAACAAAAAAGAAATCATAAGTCCCACCACAATGGTTCGAGGAAATTCTGGAAGTTTTTTACTCATAACATTTTGTAAATTATCAATATCAAGTCCTGATATATTTTCTCCATCAATAAATACTTCTTCTAGATTTTTGTAGGATAGTTTTGAGTCTATTCTTTTATAAATTCCCTTTTTCTTAGGTGTAAAAAATTTCATATTAAAAAGCAAATTGTGGAATCTTGAGAGAATTTTTAAGAGAAGAAAGTCCATAAAATATCCCTAAAAGAAGGACGGTAAATATTACTTGATTCCACAACGGCAAAGAACTCATAATGATGAGTACTAAAAATCCGGAAATTGATGATTCTTCAAAGGGTGTGGTTAGTACCATAAGCACAGAAAATGGTATCAAAAACCATAGTGGAGCCACCAAACCTGCCCATAAACAAATAGTAACCGCAAGCGCAAATTTCATAAAGACAGTATAACGCTTTTCATCTTCATCTGCACTGATTGATTATTTTGATTAAGTCAATTATTATTACAGTATATAAGTAACTATGTATGTTTATGGTAGAAATTTACACCACGGGGTCTCACTGTGCATTTTGCACAATCGCAAAAAATTTTATGAAAGATAATAATATCGCATTTACTGAATATAATATTGAAGAAGATGAAGATAGAAGAAATGAAGCTGTTCAAACATATCATGCGCAAGGTGTACCACTGATTGTAGTAAATGGAACTCCAGTATATGGTTTTAAACCAGAAGAAATAATGTCACTGATTAATAAGCCTGCGGTTGTATAATAATATGTTAACAAAACACATATTTGAATTCCATAATGAAATTCCTATTTCGATTAATGCTATAAAAGGACATATTGCTTTGTATGAGAAATATGTAGATGAAGCAAACACTATAGTTAAAAAACTGCAGTCTGGAAATTTTGAGCCCGCTGAAAAACAAGAAATGATGAGAAGATTTTCTTTTGAATATAGTGGAGCAAAAAACCATGAATATTTCTTTGAAACACTGACAGGTAATACTTCCCCACTCAATCCATCGTCATTACTATATGAAGCTATTGTTTTAACATGGGGATCATATGACGCGTGGAAAGAAGAATTTATGACTCTTTCAAAAACTCGCGGTGTTGGATGGGCAATACTGTGGCATGATGCAAAAACAAATTCTCTATTTAACAGCTGGGTTGATGAACAGCATATTGGTCAACTTGTGGGTGCTGATCATATTTTGGGAATTGATTGTTGGGAGCATTCATTTATTCTTGATTTTGGTATTACCGGACGCGCTGCATATGTTGAGAAAATATTTAGTGCGTTAAATTTTGGAATTATTGAAAAGCGGTTTAAATAAATTGTGCGGTAATGTAATATAACTCATTATACAAAACATGATCACCATAGATAGAGAAATAATGAGTGATAAATAGCCACTTACTGAAATACTTTCAATATGATAGCGGACAGAAACAGCAACCAACATAATTATGTTGGTTGTTTTGGTAAAACACCATGCCAGCAATAAAAGAATTGTATGAATAAATGGGACAGACTGTTCAAACATCGCAAGCAATAAAAATCCAATTCCAAGTACGGTGTATAAAAATACCAGGGGCATGACAAGAATTGACATGATCATTCCAGATGGTGTTGCAACTCCAAAGAATGCAATTACCAATGAAAGCGTTCCACACCAAGCACCAACGGTGGTTACCAGGATGCTTCCAATAAATGTGGCAACCCTTGAATAATTGTAGATGCGTTTCAAATGATTAAATAATTTCATACAGATAACAATCCCAAGTGTTGCACCACAAGAAAGTAAAAGCCCTACGTGAGATATCAATATTTCTCCTGTTGCAACTACTACCGCTGTTACAATATATAAAATTGTTTTTTCAATGGAAGGTAAAATTTTAAGAACTCGTAAACCTTCATGAATCATAATTGACTGATATGCTCGCTGTGATGCTTGAGAGTTTCCTGCGACCATTACCAACATATATGCAAATAGCAGTGATATTATAGTAATGGGATTTTTAGAAATAAATCTCCCTAAGAGTAAAAATAATCCTTCATACACCAGTACAATATTATATCCCGACAATACAATAATATGAGAAATTCCAACATCTCTAAATAAATTATTAAACCAAAATGGTATATGTGTTTGCATTCCTAAAACAATTCCTTCTACAATCCCTAGTGTTTCATCTTTAAGGTATTTTTGATACAACGTTGAAAAATAATTTTGAAGATTAGCTGAATATAAACCAATCATGTTTGATTTTATTTTTATCAAAGATGACTCTTTTACATTAACAAATATTCTTTTGTTGTTATTTTTTACGCTAACATATGCATTCATGTAAACAATATCATTTTGATGATAAATATGTGAGGTGGTTAATCGTGCTGGTAGATCAAACGTATTAATTTCAATATCATATACTCTTGATTTTTTAGATGTGTATAATAATTTATTAATAGTTATTGTTAAATTTTCTTGATAGGTGTTTGCCATAAGAGCATTAAGATTTCGAACGGTAATATTTTCTTTATGTTGAAAAAAATTTTGACCTGATATAAAAACAGTAAAAGAAAGTAATAATATTAAGAATAATTTTTTAAAAGACTTTAATCGCTTTGAAATAATAATAACGGTGGTCACAAAAATTATACAGAGGATACATAGTAAAATTTGTGATGTTTTGTCATGATGATTATTAGCATGAACATATAGACCCGAAATAAGCCAGGTCAAACAACCAAGCGGTATCCATGCCGTAATGCAATCTAAAAGATACTGTTTCATAGTAAATAGAATACTGTTTTATAAAAAATATTTCATTAAAAAAGTAACAAGTTTTCTTGTTACTTTTTTTTGCAAATTATTTACATACAAAAATACCACCATATGGTGGTATGCTTGCCGTTTGATAGTTTTGACCCAACATGATTTGAGGTCATCTTAATTATTACGTACTTTTATGTAATGTCAATTATTTTTCCACAGAGGTAGCACCTAAAAGCCAAACAGTTGCATGTTCTTTTTTGTGAGTTGATGAGTTCAATATTTCAGAAACAGTGATGAGTGATTGCAAAAACTTTGAATTAATTTCTTTTTTCTTAAGTAATACATCTAAGGTTAATTGATCAATTGAATTATTTTTATCAATATAATTTTTAACATACCTTGTTAGCAATATTACCGTGGTGATATTAATTACTATTTCAAAAAAATATTCTAAACTTCCCATGTCTACTGATTCTAAAATCAGATAAGCGTCTTCAAAATTTTCAAGCGAAGATAAAAGTTTTACCGCATCATGTGACAGAGAATTTTCTGTTGCATGATTTTCTGTAAACTGATATGCCTGTAAAATACTGAGGCTGTCTCTGAATGATCCTTTTGCTTGATAAGAAATTTTTACCGTATCTGTTTCTGATAATGAAATATTTTCAAGCTTTGCAACCTTGGTTACCAATTTTTGTATTTCCAAAATATTAGGGGTTTTAAAATCAAACACCACACAGCGTGAAATAATCGTTGGCAGAACTTTTTGTTTTTCTGTGGTAGCAAAAATAAAAATTACATGTTTTGGTGGTTCTTCTATTGTTTTTAAAAGTGAATTCCAAGCTTCTTTAGTAAGCATGTGTGCTTCATCGATAATATACATTTTGTATTCTGATGAAATAGGAAGTGTTGAAATGGTCTCTTTTAATTCTTTGGCGTCATCTAATTTTCTATAACTCGCTCCATCAATTTCATAAATATCTTCTGGAGCAATATCAAGTGATTTTGCAAATATTCTGGCAAGTGATGTCTTACCCAATCCGCGTCCGCCTACAAATAAATATGCATGTGATGGATTCTTTTCTGAAACTTGTTTTTTTAGAATGGAAACAATATGGTCTTGACCAGCAACATCTTCAAATTGTCCTGGGCGGTGTTTTCTATACAATACATCTGACATAGCGTCCATTATACCTTTTTTAGATAAAATTAAAACCCACAGAATTTCTATAGGTTTTAATGGTAATGAATTTTTTATATTTTATCGGCAGGTATCAGCATGCAGTGATGTTATTTCAAAAGGTTTTTTTGAATACATTGAATCTTCCAATACAACAAAAACTTCATGAATGAAAGCTTCTCTAAATTTGAGCAGCTTTTCAATAATAACTTGCTGGTGCTTAGGGTTACTATTAAAGCACAATAACACAGTAGCAACTTGTTTTTGCTGCAGATTACAATGAGATAGCAGAACCAATGCCGTTGCGAGTTTTTCGTCTGATGTTAAAAAGATTCTCGGATGATACATAAAAATATTGTATCCATCAACGCTTGATATAATATCAGAATCAACATAAGACTTTTTTGCAAGTAAAAATTGTCGTTCAAAATCTGAATGATTTTTAAGTACTACATTGACATTACTTACTACTTCGATAAATTTTTTGGCCGTGTACATTTTTTTAATGTTTAAAGTTTCAAATATAAAATAGCATACATTCAGAATTGTGCAACTACTCAATTGAATTTAATATCTCCATACATTCCTTATAAGATCTACTCATTACCAATCTTTGCTTAATATCATGATACTGTGGAAATTCTGAAAAATATGCTTTAAAATGTTTTGCCATTAAAGCAAATGATTTTGCTTTTACTTCCCCACCTTCTAGATCAAATTCCAAATCACCACAGTGATAATGTGCAGGGCGTGTAGTTCCAATTTTATACATATACAGATCAACATGTTCTTTACACATGGAAATTAATTCTTCTAAATTCTTTGGTTTTAAAAGTTCTTGTTTATCAAAAATCCACGGCTTTCCAAAAATCCCTTTACCTATCATGACACCGTCACAACCTGTTAGAGTTCTCACTTCATCTGCTTTTTCAAATGAGGTAATATTTCCATTTGCAAGAACGGGCACACCTGACCCATGGGCCAAATCTACAATTTCTTTAAGTACATCCCAATGAGGTTCTGGTTTTGACATTTCTGTTTTGGTTCTGGCGTGGATAGTTAACAAATCTGGCTTCATATCAATAACGGATTTTATATAGTCTTCATCATATTTTGACCAACCAATTCTGGTTTTAATAGAAATAGGAAGTTCTGGTGCACCTTCTCTACAAGCATCAATGAGTGATTTTAATATATCTGGATTTTTAATAAGACATGATCCTGCGCCTTGTTTACAAATGGTATCATCAGGACACCCTGCGTTAATATCAATTCCATCAAACCCCAATTCTGCAACTTTTTTTGCCGCAATTTTCATTTTTTCGGGATTACTTCCAAACAACTGAGCAATAAGAGGTCTTTGACTGTTGGTGTATTCTAAATCTCGCATTAAACTAATTTGACCAATAGGATGAATGAATCCATCAGCAGAAACAAATTCTGTCCAAAGAGCATGTAAAGATGAATCATTTTGACCCATTCTTGAATATTTTGCCAACATTTCACGCTCTGCATAATCAGTTACATCTGCCATGGGTGCACAAACAAAAATATATCCATGTTTCTCTATTAAATTTTTCCACAAATCTCTTGACTTCATAAGAAACGATTGTAACGTATTTTTTATTTATATACAATCTTTGGATAAAATCGTAAATCAATATAATTCAAAATAGATATTTCTTTGGGTATATTTTTTAGCACCACATCTATAATAGGTTTATTAGCAACAGCAATTTTTGTTAAAGATGCCGAGTCAACAAATACTTGTATTACACCAAACGAGTGTGTCATCATTAAACAAACGTACTCCGGTTTTTTGGGATCATACGTACATTCTTTAATTCTGTGGTTGTTGTTTGAAAACATTTGATAGATAGTCAAAATTTCTTCTGAAATAAATGCTGGCAAAATATTATTAGTAAGTATAAGTGACGTATTTACTTTTGGATTTATATCAAAATCGTTTTGTGGAGTCTTGAGAAGAGGTCTGCCGTTACGTGAGCGCTGCCAACAAGAGATTTCTTCCAAAGGAATAGTATTGCAGTGAACAATTTTTGCTTCTTGTTCTTTGATATCGATATAAATTTCATTAAAGTTGCGGTAGTTCACATCAACTTCTGCTATTTCTGGGTATTTACTTTTTAAGTAACGTTCAATATTTTTTGATGACTGCAAAATTCTTTGCGGATATGGAATCACTATTTCTGGAAATCGTGAAATATATGTTGTTACATTTTTTCCAATTTCATAAGAAGACAGAGACTGATTTCCCGTAATATTAATTATTTGAATTGATAGTGACTCATTTCGTATAATGCTGATATAACATGCAGATATAATAATCACTCCACCCATAATTCCCCACAATGTTCCACTAAAAAAATGTCGTATTAAAACAACCACTGATGATGGTTGTTTTTTTTGTACATGCTTTTTCTGTTGTAATTCTTTCTCCATGATGTAATTATACAATAGTATCAAACCCACAATATGGAATCAAAGCATCCGGGATTTTTATTGATCCATCTGCTTGTTGAAAATTTTCAATGAGTGAAACCAAAATACGAGGAGTTGGAATAGCCGTACAGTTAAGTGAATGAGCAAATCTCATCTTTCCTTCTGAATCTTTGTATCTAACATTAAATCTTCGAGTCTGAAAATCATGAAAATACGAAGCTGAAGAAATTTCACGATATTTTTCTTCTCCTGGTACCCACAATTCTGTATCATATTTCTTTACTTGTCCTTGACCCAAATCTCCTCCGCAGTTAATTACTGTTCTATAAGGAATTCCCAGTGATTCAATAAATTGTTCAACATTACGTTGAATCCATTCATGATATTCAACTGATTTTGTGTGAGATGCTTCACATAAAATAATTTGTTCAAATTTATAAAATTCATGAACGCGAATTAAACCTTTTGTGTCTTTACCGTGTGACCCTGCTTCTCTACGATAACAAGGTGAAAATGCCAATATTTTACGCGGAAATTCTGACTCATCAAGTACTTCATCACTAAAATACCCCATGGTAGAAACCTCTGCCGTTCCAATAAGATTTTGGCCATCTTGAGTTTCAAATAGATCTTCTGCATCATTTGGTAAATGTCCTGTTCCAAAAAAATTCTCTTTGTTAACAATGGTTGGCGTAATCATGAATTCTGGAAAACCATTTTTAAGATAAAAATCTTTTGCATAATTCCAAATAGCAAAGGTTAAAAGAGCTCCTCTGTTTTTCATAAAATAACCACGGAATCCATGTACTTTTGTTCCCCTTTCAAAATCAACCATATTATGTTTTATCATTAAATCAATGTGATTTTGTGGTTCAAATTCAAATTTCTTAGCTTCTCCCCAATGCCGAATAGGAACGTTTTCTTCATCTGAATTTCCTTCTGGAACTGACATATCGGGAACATTTGGAACTTTCAACATAAGCTCTTTCCAAGCAATCAAAATAGTGTTGTATTGTTCTTCTTGGCTGCGAAGCACTTCTTTTAAATCTTTCATAGCAGCAATATGTTCAGCACGCTCTGTGTCGCTTGCTGAAGTAATAAGATCAGAAACAGCGTTTTGTTTGGTCCGCAACTCTTCTATCTTTTTAAGAAGCAATAATCTGTCATCATCAAGTTTTATGAGTTTGTCAATATCAACCTTAATTTTTTTAGTAATTGCTGCATTTTTTACAATTTCAGCGTGAGCTCTGATGAATTTGATGTCTAACATATAAAAATTATTATATCACAATTGGCCCAATCCAGAAATTTAACAACAAACATTGTTGTTAAATTTTTACTCGCAGATACAGCACAATATTATTACAATAGTCACTATGGACAAAGAATTCCCAATTGATAATATTGCAAAACATATACTTCCAAATTACACAGCGGGATTTTTGCCAGGATTTCCCAAGGAAATTTCCTGTCGTGGCAATATTGATATTTTAAGCTCAGAACTTTTAATTACCATTGTGGGAACTCGTAAACCGAGTGATTATGGAATTCTCCTTATTGAAAAATTATTTGAAGTTCTTGCAAAACATCATAGGCGTATTACTACCATTTCTGGACTTGCATTTGGCATAGATGCTCTTACTCATGAACTTAGCTTAAAATACCATATCCCAACGATTGCTATTCCTGGGTCGGGACTTCATGATGATGTTATTGGTCCACGGACAAATTTAAATATTGCACATCGTATTCTTAAAAATAACGGACTCCTCCTCTCTCCTTTTAGTGAAAAGGATACTTCACGTCCTTCAATGTTTCCTCAGCGCAATTTACTTATGGCTGCAATGTCAAATGTTGTTATTGTAATTGAGGCACTTACAAAATCAGGATCGCTCATTACAGCTCATGAGGCATTGTCGTATGGAAAACCTGTTTATGTATTTCCGGGATCGTTCTTTTCGCCACTTTCAGAGGGTTGTCATGAGTTAATTCAAAAAGGAGCTGAAGTTATGGTGAGCTTTGAATCATTTGTCGAGGATATGAATCTTAATAATAATCAAATGGAACTTGCGCTTTTAAGCGGTGTGCCAACTAATATTTGGGACTTGCCTCACTCACTTTCAGAACTCTGTGAACACTTTAAAAAATCACCTCCTGAAATGCTTTCCGAGATCACACTTTTGGAATTAGATGGTGTGATAAAAAATATTGGTGGGAGATATCAAAAAGTAAAATGAGTTCTTTACTTTTAGCAAAAATATGGTATTGTTGTAACACTATGCAAACCTACACCTACACAGGGACAGAACCTATTTATAACAATGTTTTTTTGGCTGATTGTGGTGTGGCTTCACGCCGTGGAGCTGACAAATTAATTGAAGAAGGACTGGTAAGAATTAATGATGTCATTACCAAAAAAGGTCAAAAATTAGAACTTGGCGACACTATCACGGTAGATAAAGAAAAAATTGAATTCTCATATTTTGTATTTTATAAACCTCGTGGAACAGAAACAGGAATTCATAAAGGAATGCCAGGAATGCACCCTATTGGAAGACTCGATAAAGAGTCAGAAGGATTGCTTATTTACAGCGACGATCATCGTTTGGTTGACAAGCTTTTGAATCCAGAAAATCACACCACGAAAGAATATGAAGTGTGGTCTCAAGAACGAATATTGGACGAAGCAGAACAAAAACTTAAAAGAGGTTTGCGTTATGGTGGTATCACCTATCGTGCTCCAAAATCTTTAATTATTGCACCATCACGAGATAAAATTACTATTATTTTAACAGAAGGTAAAAAACACGAAATTCGTAGAATGTTTGCTGCTGTAAAACTTACCGTAAAAAGACTCAAGAGAAATAAAATTGGAAACCTTGAATCTCCTACTTTACAACCGGGTGATTTTAAAAAATTACGTGGCTCAGATTTAAAATATATTCAAGAAATTTTATCTAAATAATTGATTTTATTGTTAAATGATATAAGATTGATGAAAATCTTTAAAATTCTATATTTATGAAGCAGCATATTCACAACCATGGTAAGAAATATTTTACAATTTTTCTTGTATTGTATTGTCTTTTACTTATTTTCCACGTTGCAACAATCCCATTTAATGGTTTATTTAGTTACGGCATTCTCCTAACGGGAATAATTCTTGCAATATTCTCGCATAAACGTCATGGGTACGAAACACTAATCCTACTGTTGATACATATGTCATTTGAATGGTGGCAACATGCCAATCATGCGTTTGAATATGGATTACAAGAGTTAATACTTTCTATCATTCATGCAATTTTTGATGGAGTGTTTTTGTGGGAAGAATTAAAAGCACACACTAAAAAAACATTGCGTAGTATTATTTGTACATGTGTTGTTTTGGGTATTGGTGCTATGTTCATCATTGCACCATTGTATAAAAATGAGACTCAAGATATTGAATCTCATCAAACAGAAGAAACCCATCAACATTCACCTAACAGTTCATTACTTGAAATCTTTGTGATGGGAGGCATTATGGGTTGCATCATCTCTCATGTATTTCTTCAAAAGAAACAAGAGTTATCGTAACAAATTTTCAAACACACTTATTACTGCAAGGGGGCCAACACCGCCTGGGACTGGTGTGTAGTATCCAGCAATATTATAACAACCTGGATCAATATCTCCCGTTAATTTTCCTTCTTGTTCGCTGGTTCCGCCGTCAATTAAAAATACTCCTCGAGTAATCATGTCTTCTTTGATGATATGTGTTTTCCCAACACCAGAAATAATAATATCCGCATTTTTTAAAGACTCCACATATTCATCTTGTGGGGTCTTTTCTGTAATAATTTTATAATACAAAGATTTTGATGCAAAATAACGTGAAACAGGCGCACCTACTAATGTTCCATTTCCAACAATAACAATATGCTCTCCTTCAATATTATAAAATACCGAATCCAGAATATGTTGTACGGCTGCGGCAACGGGTGGAATTCTCTTTGTGGTTCCCTCATCAAATGCCAATAATGAATCATAAGAAAGTACATCAATATCTAAGTCATAGGGCACCATATTAACAATGGTTGGTGTATCGCACCAATGAGGAATAGGAAGCTGTAGCACTATCCCATCAAAGTTTTGCGTGGTAAGTTCTGTCACAAATTCACATGCGGATGCCGTATTTTTTTCTCCTTCGTAAATAATAGTTTGTGCATGAACACCAATTCTTGCTGCTACTTTTTTCTTCATTTCTACAAATTGTTCAACCGCAAAAGAGTGTTCAAAAATAACAAAACAAACACGTTTTTGAGGAGCGGATAAAAGCTCTGCTTTTATCCGCTCCTCAATCCCCTGTGCCAATTTTTTTCCATCTATTTTCATATATTGTTTCTTAAAATTTTATCTATCGTAATGGCAATATTTTGTGCGTCAACTTCATTTTTCCCTTGTGTGGTGATAGCTGGTGTTCCAATACGGATACCAGATGGATCTTGTGGTGAGCGTGTGTCATAAGGAATGGTATTCATGTTTACAATAATTCCATGTTGTTCCAATAACTCACTGGCAGTTTTTCCAGAAATTCCTGCACCACCATTCCAGGTGTCAACAATAAATAAATGAGTATCTGTTCCCTCTGACACAATTCTCCATCCTAAATTTTGCAGTGTCTGCGCCATAACCTTTGCATTTTTTATTACCTGTGAAATATATTCAAAGTATTGTAATGTTTGAGATTCTTGCAAAGCCACGGCAACCGCACCAATTTGATTCATGTGTGGACCACCTTGCATGCCAGGGAAAATAGTCTTATCAATTTTTTTATCTAAATTTCGTATATCTTTTTTTGAAAAAATCAGCGCGCCACGTGGACCACGTAACGTCTTGTGAGTGGTAGTCATTACGGTATCAGCATATTCAAATGGTGACGGAAAGTTTTTGGTTATGATAAGACCAGAAATATGAGAGATATCAGCGTGCAACAAAGCTCCACAGATATCTGCAATTTCACGTAATTTTTTCCAGTCAATAACACGTGAATACGCGGTATATCCCGCTACAATAATATCTGGTTTTTCTGCAGTTGCTATTTCTGCAATATGTTGATAATCCAATATTTCTGTTTTTTGTTCAACAAAATATGGAACTTGATGCCAAATTTTACCGGTAACAGAAACCTTATACCCATGTGTTAAGTGTCCTCCATGAGAAAGGTCTAACCCCATAATTTTCCCACCATGTGGCACCAATGCTTGATATATTGCCATATTTGCAGGAGAACCAGAATATGACTGTACATTTACTGCCCAATCTTCTGCAGAAACGCCAAATGCAGTCAGCGCACGATTTTGGCATAGTTCTTCAATCTGATCAATATATTCATTTCCTGCGTAATATCTGGCACGTGAGTACCCTTCTGCATATTTATTGGTTAAAACTGAACCCGTTACTAAAAGCACATCTGCTGAGACATAATTTTCTGAGGCAATCAAATTGACCTTGTCATTTTGACGATGTGACTCAAGTGCTATAAGATTTTGAATTTCGTGATCATTCATAGAGACATTATACATAAAATTTATATTTCTGTAACTTTAAATACCCTGTTTTCCAAGGCTTCATATCACAAAAAAAATCCCCTCATTGGGGATTTTTTTATGATACTTATTTATCTGAAAAGCTATCTACGCTAATGAAGACCATTTCTGATCCATCAGAAAGCATAATGTGAAGCTCATCTGCTTTGAGCATATATGATGCTGATTTTGTAAGTTGATCTAAATAAGCAGATTCAAGAGTTTCTCCTGCACATGCTTTTTTTGTTGAAGTAATTTTTGAGATAGTAATTTTTGAAGCATCTGCCGTTAAACTACCTGCCAAACCATTACAGTCTGTAGTGCTGTACGCACGCATTGTTTTTTGATCAAATTTCAACACAAACTTATTTCCATCAGGTGACGTAATTTGTGAACCAGTAGAAGTTTTGGTAAACAACCATGACCAGTCAGTATCATAAATTGAAGTAACACCTACCACGGTGGTTCCTTTTGCTGGAATCACATTTCCATTTTCATCTAATTCTGTTAATGTATCCATTTCAGTTACCAGCGGTTCTGTTATTAATGCTTCTTTTGCTTTTTTATTTTTTGTGATAAAGAAAATTAATGTTCCTACGATAAGTAATACTAAAACCAATGAGATTGCAGTGTTTTTGTTCATATATATAAGTATACTCCTACTTTTGAATTACATAAACTTTGTTAGATAAATTACTAGTGTTGCCAATGTTCCCCACCACCCAATTAATGAAATAATAAAGCTTGCAATAATGTGGTATTGAGTTTTTTTACTCAGTAGTTTTGTTTCTTGATGTTGCTTTTCTAAATCAAGTAACTGCGGACTGATAACAAAACTTAAATATATTCCATTTAAAATTAACAGCACAAGAAATACTAAATGAATAAATGGTGCTCCAAAAAATGGAGTTTGGTAATAGAATAAAAATCCTCCTACCGTTCCAATAGTCAGCCCCAGCCAAATAAGTGGTTTAGTCACCTTGTGTGCACGTATGGTTGTTTGTGTCCAATAATGAGAGCGTCGTGCAATAAATCCCAGGGTATCAATCACGGTTACTGCTCCATGACCAACAATAAGCCCCGTGATGAGTAAAAATAGTCCAATGTATGTTTGGGTCATAAGATTATTGTAGCACTTGGAATTGACATAGCCGATTTCTGAGGTTGACACAGTAAGAGCACTCACTCATATTCAGCAAATAACGTTGCGAGAAAATCACTTTCTAACTTATTTTCTTTATAGTTAATAATCATCTCTCGATATTTTTCAATTAATGGTTCAACTTCATCAGAAAGTTCTGTGAGATTTATTTTATAAAAAGTTGACTCAACTTTATCTTCAAACCAATCAATAAATTCATCAATCTCCTTTGTAAAATTTGCTTTCCCAAAAAAGTGCATCGAAATAATATGTGCGTAGGCGTCAGCATTTCTCAGCAGCTGTGCTTCTTTTGAGGTTGGGTTATGATCAAGTTCAGTTGACTTTATACATTCTGATACTTCATTTATGAAGTTATCATCGTAACCAAAGTTTTTTAGTTCGATTTTTGCATATTCAACACTGCGATTTTCATGTCCTGTTGGATCTGGCGTGTCACGCTTGTAAATAAGTCCTGCATCATGGAACAAAGCAGCATAGAGGCACACTTGAAAATCTATTTCATTTTTATAGTGAGATTCACCAATCTTCTTAATCTGGATCAAAACATTATTAATGTGGTTTGGGAAAAACCAATCAACACGGAGGTATTTAAAACGGAATTCATCATTATTTATCTGAGGATGAAGATTGTATAGATTATTATAGGCGGTAGTAAAATTTTTAATAAAGTCTGGATCGAGGTAGTTTTTCATAATAAAAGTATTTATTTAGTAAGAGCATCTATTAATGAATCTAAATTTTCAGAGAGAAATTTGATTCTTTTGTGATCTTCAAAAAGAAAGTGATCAACGCGAGTGTTGTCTTTTAGATAATGTTCACTTTCAACCCAAAAACCGTTGATACTTTTGACATAAAAAAGTTGCAAACCTTTTTTTATCTCGTCATACGATATTGGGTAAACACTCGCATAAGCATCTATATATTTTCTTGCATTATCAATATTGATATTCGTCACTCCACTAGAGAGAAATCCATAACACATTGATCTAAATAATTCATATGTCCTTGGTGAATAGCCTGTTTTTTCAAAATCAAACACCCATTTCACGTTATCATGTTCATCAAATAAAACATTATGCTCTAGATAATCACCGTGAATAAGATGATCCGATTGCAAACCCAAGCTTTCAAAATTTATAGTATTTTTTAACAAAAGTTCCTTCTTTATCTGTATATTTTCATTCGCAGTTTTATCAAACTCACTTAACGTATCAACTTCTGATATTTTTTTCGTAATATCTTCGATCTTTTTGAATATTTTTTCTTTATCTTCGATAGTAAAATAATCTTCAATAACAAGCTTTGAGTTCTTACCAAGAAGGTGAATTTTTCCCAACATCTTCCCTAAAGAAATAATTGCAGTATCTGACAATTCCCCTCTTTCAATATGCCTGCCTTCAATAAACGGAAATAAAGCATAATAAGTGTGATCATGTTCAAAAAAAGTTTTCCCATCTAAAAATGATATTGGAAGAATAACAGGAATTCCACCATTAGAAAAATATTTCTTGGAAGCATGAATCTCTATAATTCTGTTGGGTTTATCAAATCTATATTTTTTAAGAAAAAATCTATCTTCTCCATCTGAAAGAAAATAATTTTCACTTAAAAATCCTTTTGTTACTTTTTCAAATAAGGAAACATTAATACCATAGATATTGTTTATTTTTTGCAAAAGATGCTCCATAGATGTCTATTATACCTTTCTATATCAAGACAACAATATATTATGACTTTTTATTCCCCTTTAAAGAACGGGAATAGTTCTTGTATCTTTACTCATAAAAAAACAGCATTTCTGCTGTTTTTTTATTTTAACCCTCTTGGTCACCTTCCCTAAAATGTTGCCAGACTAGGATTCGAACCTAGATAAACGGCACCAAAAACCGTTGTCCTACCATTAGACGATCTGGCAATGTGATACTAATATACCCTATTTTTCAAAAAAAATAAAGCGATGGATAATATTAAATATCCATGGCTTTATCTGTGTATTTATTGTATTTTTTGTTTATACACACGCCATTACTTCTAGCGCCTGTTCTTGTGTTTGGCTATCCCAAATTCCATCTGACTTTGAAACACAATATTTGTTGTTGACATATCGCAAACATGCCTTGAGTCTTGCAAGAAAATGTCTGAACATGAATAGCTTGATTTTAGCATGGCACAATTATCGACTTTCAGGATATATATAAACTGTGCAAAGATCATGAAGATACAAAAAGAGTCGACCGCGTGATCGACTCTATATTTAAACTCTTTGATTGTTAATGTGCATGCAACGTACTCTCGAGAATTTTTGACTCATGAGTAAAATGCATTTTTTCTATCAATTTTACAAACTTTCTATTGAGTAATAATTTATCGTAACTTCCCTGATCAATTATCTTGCCTTTTTCAAAAAATATTATTTCATCAAAAAGTGGTAATAAATGTAACCGATGAACCGTTGAGATAATTGTAAGATCCTTAGAACAGTTTAGGAAAATATTTTCATAAACACGTCGTTCAGTTTCTGAATCAAGACTACTTGTTGGTTCATCTAAAAGTAGAATCTGAGCATCTTTACTGGCA
Organism: bacterium; assembly: GCA_043771175.1. GTDB lineage: Bacteria > Patescibacteriota > Minisyncoccia > Phycocordibacterales > UBA1006 > DASWYC01. Next base: position 53,516 of record JAYVHO010000008.1, read on the forward strand.
TACAAACCACGCGCAAGTGCTAATCGTTGTTGCTGTCCTCCACTCAAATTCACACCCTTTTCATTCATAGATGTTTCTAATCCATACGGAAGGTATTCTAATACTTCATCAAAACATGCTGTATGCATTACTTTTTGTACCGCCTCTTTGTCATACTCATCTTCTTTTGAAAAAGTAATATTTCCAAGTACCGTGGTAGCAAAAATTTCGGGTGTTTGTGGAATAAGTGAAATACCTCCACTAATACTTAAAAATGCACCTTTCTGAATAATATTGTCTACAGAAACGTTACCTTTTGGAAACGAATACAAGCCTCTAATAATTTTAAGAAGCGTTGTTTTACCACTTCCTGTCTTACCAATACATGCAATTTTTTTTCCTTTTTCTATTTTAAACGAAATATCATTAAGTTGATACTTTGAAGCTTCTTCATTTTCATACGAAAACGAAAGACCTTCAACAGAAATACAATTCCATTCTTTTGACAAAGACAAACTTATTGAATCCGCTTTTACAAAGTCTTTCACTAGCTCTTCTGAATTTGTAAGCTTTGAAGAGTTTTTAATAACATCTCCATATGAACTTGTAAACTGATAAAAAAGTTCACTTACGGTATCAAGATATTTAATCAATAAGTAGACACTTCCAACCAAAACTCCCCGTGGGGTATTAATATGTTGTACGAAATATATCCCAAGAACTAAAACAATCATGACATTACAACACATACTAACTACAAACCATTTGACCTCAAGATTAACACTATGTTTTCTATAAAGTTCATATGGTTTGTCAATTTTTCGAGTAATAATATCACAAACCATTTTTTCAGCTCTTAAAATAATTACTGTTGTAATATTACTTATCGTATCAAAAATGTTTTCTGTAATATTATTTTCATGGTGATTAAGTTGTCGATGCTGATTAATAATTACTGTGTCAAGTCGCGTGATCACCCAAAAAGTAATTGCAATCATAATTACCACAAGAACAGCTGCAGGTAAACTAAAATATGCAAGCACAATATAGCTCCCGATTAGCTTAAAGAATCCACGGATAATAATGAACACAGAAGATGAAAAGCTGTAAATTGCATCAGTGCCTTTTTCTACCTTATCAATAGTGTCACCTGAATGGTGATCTACATGCCACTTCATGGATAAATTCATAATTCCATGCATAAGAAACTTTTTGTAGTTTGCTCGAACTTTAAATGCATTAGTTCGCTCCATTACACGCGCAGGACCATGAAATATCCATGACGAAACAGTACTTAAAAAATATCCTCCTAATAGAAGTAATAATTTAACTATTGTTTCTTCCGTTATTCCAGACTCAGTGACTGTCTTAATGATTGCAGCCAATATGAATGGTTCAAGGAATAAATCTATCGAACTGGAAAATATAAATAAAATCCAGTAAATAATTATGTTCTTTTTACCATCATAAGAATAATGCCATGTCTTCTTAAGAAGATACAAAAGCGGACTTTCCGCCTGTGGGTAATTTTTTACCGACTCCATATTAATATATTTAGTTGTTAAAGAATGATTAATTTTTTCCAAACAAAGCCAAACAGCTTATGTTTGGCATAGGTGTCTTAAATAGAGATACTTGAGAAACGAGAGCCAAACACAAACTTTTTTACCATAAAATAAGACACCACCGCTGCGGCTAGTGTTTGTGTAAAATAATTACGATTTTGTGTATGAATATCCTTCATGTATTTTTACCATATCATGTAAGATCATGACTGTCAAACAATTTATTGTTTTTTTCTTGCTTTAAATCCAAATATTGTTTTATAATGTGATTCACCAAATAAAACGGGGTAAAAATCTGAGTCAGAGATTATCTGCTTACCGTCTTGAGTATAACCAACAATATCACCATGATGAATCAGTTCATAGTTTTTAACAGTTGGATTCAACGTGTCGGTCTCATTTTTAGAGTAAATTTCATAACATTCAAATTGCTCTGATGTATTACAAGATTTTTTATCAATAATACTTTTAACAACACCAAGCATAGAAAAAATATTAACAACATCCTGATATGTTTTTTCTATTGTTCCTAAGCTATTATCTCCATATTCAAAAGCAATTGCAGGAATAATTTTATTTTCATGCCGAGTTGCGGTAAAAATTGAAATGCCTTTTGTTGCTGTCATGTATAAAATTGTTTTAACATGTTCACATACAGAAATCATTTTCTGAACTTCTTTTGAATCATCTTCAATGATAATACAATTTTGAATACCTGACACAGTAGAATGAACATCAATAATATAATCAAAATTACTCATATATAACATCATATAAAATGCAATTTGTTCTTCATTATTTCCATTTTGTTTACCTGGAAATGATCTATTTAAGTCTGAATCAATGAATCTTTTATTGTGTAAAACTGCTTGGGCATTTGCGATATTGCACGTTATTGACCCATTTACTATTTTTAAATTCTTTATTTTTTCTATGACATGTAATCCCAGAACTTCATTTCCATGACTGCAAACATTCATTAACACCCTTGGGTGTGGGAGTTTATAAACTTCTTCTATCTTTTTTCGTATTCTTGACGAACATTTGATTCCATATTTATTATCCTACCACAAAACACCACACATTTCTGTGTGGTGTTTTGTATGATTTTAGGTAATGAATAACTTATTTCTTTTTTATAACTACATCAAACGTATGCCAAGGGATTTTAGTATGGGGATCTTTTTTAGTAACAGATTCGCCATCAATTTCATTGAAAGAAATAACTTCATGAGTTTTTTCTATTTCTTCTATAATTTCCTCAACTTCTTCTCGTGTGAATGTTGTAATGTGACTGCTTTCAGACCATGAATGATTTTTACCCCATATATTAAAAATACAAACATCTGAAAGTGCTACCATTTTAAAAATCATTTCTCGTGGAAATTTTATAAATGGAAAGGTATTTATACATACTGCTGCGTCAAAATAGTGAGGGTGCGTATAGGTGTCAGATATAGTGTTAAAATCTTCAAAAGATATGGGAATAGTTTTTTTAAAATCTACAGAAAATGAATCCAATAGTGCTGGATCAATACCTGTCACAAAAGCACCTGATTTAGTACCAACATCATATATATATCCTTCTCCTGCACCAATGTCTAAAATTGTTTTTTCTTTGATATCTTTAAAGATATCAATAAGCGTCTTGAGCGCGGTTCTTGTATTGAGAAAATTCATAACTGAAGAGTAACAACTCAAAGATATTATGTCAATTATAAAATCAAAAAAACACCATACAATTCTATATGGTGTTTTCAATATTTATTTGTGGACTTAAACGTTGAGATTTCAAACCAGATAGCAAAATATTTAAATAGAATTAGTACTTTTCTCAATATATAAATTGGTAATTACTTTAATAGCATTGAATATTGAACGGTATTAATTCTTACACCTTTCTTTACTCGAGATTGTAATTTTACACATTCTTTTATAAAACCGAGTTTTTCAAAAATCCTCTGCATGGGAATATTTTCTTCTTCACATTCAGCTGAAACTCTTACTATATCTGTTTCGTTTTGTAGGTAGTTTATAAAAAGTTGCATTGCTTCAAGACCATAACCTTTCCCATAATATGCAGTGTCACCAATTACAATACCTAGTTCACCGATTCCATGATAATAACTAATCTCAGTGAGTGAAATAGTCCCAATGGTTTTATTGTCTATTGTATCTATAACTGCTGCATGTATCTCATCCTCGCTTTCTCGACATGCAACAAAATATTCTATTTGTTCTTCCGCAGTAAGCAGTCTGAACGGTTCAGGTATATACTCTTGAATTTGAGGACTACTGTCCCATGTATTCCACAGTAAAATATTAGATTCTTCGAAAGGACGCAGAAGAATTCTTTGTGATTGTTGGGGTGTTTTTATAAACATAGTATCTTTATACCATAAAAATAGTCTGATATTCTTTTCCCAATATCCTATCCAATACGTACTTATAAACTAAACAATAGATTTGACCGTATAGTACAAATTGTGAAACTCCTTCATTGTATTGTTTAATAATATTCTAATCTTTTTTCAATGCCTTTCCAAGTTCATGCCAAAGTGACAATTTTTGAGCAAAAAAATCTTTTAACACTTGTGGATCCATATCTGCTTGTGGAATATCAAAACCTTCTCTGATAATTATTCTATCAAATGCACTGCCCTGCTCGGACTTAGAAAGTTCTTTTGAAATTGTTGCGTGCTCAATATACTCAAATATATGTTTTTCTCCGTGCTCATCAACCTATCCAAGGTATTCAATAATATCAACACTTCTATCTTCCATATTATCCATCATTGCAAGTATTTGCTCAGCAGTTAGCCAAGTATTTATAAATTTTATGAAAGGTCCAGGGAATCCTTTGAGCACTGTTATGTAATATCCAGTATCGGTAACAATTACTGGCTTCTTAAAATGTTCATATGCATACGCTAATGAAAATTCTGTTATTTCTTTAGTATTTTTTGCTTGTATTTCTGGAACATCAACCTTATCACGTTTTAATTCTATGTTGTAGTTTTTTAAAATATCATGTGCAATAGCAAATTTCATTTCACTTGATGTGTTTAGAATTATTTCCATGATTAAATATTATCACAAAACACCACATATTCTGTGTGGTGTTTTGTATTTGGTTTTATTGTGTTGCGTCGCCAGAGCGCGACATCCTGCAAAAATATAGTCGCTTCGTTTCTTGTTTTTGTGGACCCTAACGGATTCGAACCGTTGACCTCCTCAGTGCAAATGAGGCGCTCTACCAACTAAGCTAAGGGCCCAAAGACGGCCATTTCTGACCGACTCAACAGTAATGGTAATTACTGTCATAGTGGATATTATGTTACCATATTTTTGCATCACTGCAAACCATGGAAATCTTGTGAAAATCACAAAACTTTATAACATCCACCTAAATATGTAAGGTGCTTCTGAATTATATTGTAACACGGAGGAGGTTTTTGGGCAAAAAATGAGTCGAAAAGCAAAGCTTTTCGACTCATTTTTTATGTTTAATTTGATCTCTCTTTTGACGATGCCATGTCAGTCCAAACCGATGAGCTTCTGAATTTACCAGTAAAATATCTCCGCGATATTTTGAAACTAATTCTGCGTCACCTAATACATCTTTTGGTTTATGATGCTCATCTTTTACCACAGAAACAACGGGTATGGTAAGGTTATATTCCTGTAAAATTTCAAGTGCCGCATTTCTTTGGATATTATTTCCATCCATCACAATCAGCATCGGCAGTGGCCATGATGTATGTTTAAATCTTCTGCGCAGAACTTCTTTTAAAGCCCCTGCATCATCAGCTTTTGTTTTTGTGGTTATGATAAATTTTCTATAAGATGCTTTATCAATTTCTCCGTATTGCATAACGGTCATGACACCCACCATATCTTTTCCAAACATATGAGCAATGTCATATGCTTCAATGCGTGAGTTTGCCAGATGTTCGTAGTGGTGAGAAATATCTTTTTTAATGAGCGAAATATCATTAATATGAGATAACGCAAACATTTTCATCTTACATTTCCCCGCTTCTTCAAATTCCATTTTTTTAGCATGCTCATTCATTTTCTTTTCAAGAGAATTTATAAGTTCTCCCTTTTTTCCATTAAACAACTGAACAATATTTTTAATAACTTGTGCATATATTTTTTGAGCATCATCTAAAGAAGTATCAGGTGTTAAAGATAAATTTTGATAAAACTTTTCATGACGTGGATCATTTGATGTTTTATCACGAAATGGGAAAATTCCTCTAATTATTTTAAGAGCTTCTTTCAGTGATCCTCCACTGGGAAATGGTCCATATGAATATTTTATTTTATACGTCAGTGTATCAGATTTAGTAGCCAAAGAACGTTCTCGTTCCATAAATATTCGCGGAAACGGCTCGTCAGTAATAATAACCATATAGTAACTTCTGTTGTCTTTTTCTCTGGTGTTGTAATATGGTTTTATTTGCTTAATTAAACTGGCTTCTAAAATCAGTGCTTCTAATACAGAATCAGTAGGAATACATTGAACCGTAGTTGCAACTTTTACCATTTCTATGATTTTTTCACCACGCTCAGTAATTAAATCTTTTGAAAAATAACTTTTTGTACGTTCTTTGATTGAGGTGGCTTTTCCAACATACAAAACAGTTCCTTGTTGATCAAGGAACTGATATACGCCTGGCGAATCGGGAAGAAGTATTGTTTTATATTCTTCTATCGTCATATTATTTATTTATGAAAGATCATTAATGGTTCCAAAAACTGCCAAAGAAACTATAATAAAAATTCCTACAATACTGATTACTGCTTGAGCATTTTTTGAAATCTTTTTTCTACGAATTGTCTCATATAAAACAATAAGGATTCTTCCTCCATCTAAAATGGGAAGTGGTAAAATATTTAACACCGCAAGATTAATAGATATAATAGCAACCAAAACCAAGAATAATGAGTATCCTTCAGAAAGTGTAGTGCCCAACATTTTTACAATTCCAATAGGCCCCGTCACCGAATCTTTTAAAGGTATGTCACCTTTGTCGTCACTTGGCACCACCATGGCATGAATCGCATTAAAAAACCCTTTCATGGTTTCTGCTGAGAGAAATACGGTATATTGAAGTGATGTACCAACTGCAGAAATAAATGGTTTTTTAATGGTTAAATCCTCAACCAAAGCTACTCCAATTTTATTTTCTCCATCAATAATATCTGGTGTTACTATTACTACTTCTTCTGCACCTTCAAAGGCAACTGAAAGAGGTAAACCTTTTTTGGCTTCAGAAATAAATTGTTCACGTGTTGGATTAAAAATTTCTTTTTCAAGTGATGAATTTTGAATACCTGTAATTTTTACTTTTACTGGTAAATCGGCAAGATCTGCTGGTGAACCTGTTTGAACTGAATAAATTGAAAGAATGGGTGTATCTTTTGTTTCATTATCTATAAGACTTTTTGGAAGTGATTCAGAAGGAAGGCTGACACCTTTGGTAAATAACACCAAAAATATAAACCATGCTGCAATGAAATTCATAACCACTCCAGCTACTAAAATAATAATCTTTCGGTATGCTCGAGCACCGCTAAAAGAATCATGTTCTGTGTCTGTTGAGTCAATTTCATCACCTTTAAGCTTTACAAATCCACCCAGTAAAAGTGCACCGAAAGAAAATTTAGTACCATTTTTTACAAAACTTACTACACGAGGAGGAAACCCCACTGCAAATTCCATTACTTTTACCCCAACTGCCTTGGCAGCAAAAAAGTGTCCAAGTTCATGGATTACTACCAAAATAATAATTGCAATCAGTGGGATCAAAATAGTCATAGGGTTATTAGTATATCACAGACTACACGGTCATGATTTCTTTCTCTTTGGTTGCAAAAAACTCATCAAGTTTTCTATTTCCGGCATCAACCGCGTCTTGCATATTTTTTTTCAGACGCTTTGCATCATCTTCACTTAACTCTCCTGCTTTTTTCATCTCGTCAATTGCTTTATCGCAATCTTGACGGTTTCCACGAATTTTGATGCGAGCCTCTTCTTGTTTTTTACCGATAAGTTTTACTAGTTCTTTTCTTGAATCTTCTGTCATTTGAGGAACGGTGACACGAATCCCAGAACTATCGACTGAAATAGAAACAGGCAAATTGGCGTCACGCAGTGCTGTTTCTACAGATTTTGAAAGACTATTGTCCCAAGGTGCAATTTTGAGTGTTCTTGCTCCTTCAATTCCAATCGTTGCGCATGCTTTAAGTGGTTGGAAATCTCCATACACAGAGACCATAACACTGTCTACCGTAGCTGGGGTAATTCTACCCGCTTGAATCATAATATATTCATCTTTAAGCCAATTTTGGCTTTCGGTAATCTCTTGTTCGAGTTTTTTGATTGGTTGCATATGTTTGTATAGTACTACAATATATAGTTTTTTGCTATCTCATTTCACATCCCTTTTGCTTTAAAAGTGTGTAAATCTTTTCAATTTCAATATTTACTTCATCATCGGTAAGGTTTGAATTTTCTCCTTGAAACACGAATCGTATCAAAACAGAAGTTTTATCATCTTTGGTATATTCATCAGCAATATAGGGAGTTTTTATGAGATTTTTCAGAGGAATTTCTTTACATAAATTAAGCACTTCTTGTACGGAAACATCTTCAGGAATAAAACAAGAAACATCACGCGTTGAATAAGGAGTCAGTCCCCACATAACAAATTTTTTATTTTCTGATGTATCACCAATAAATTCATACGAATAATCTTCTTCATCAATGTTCTCTGGTAAAATTCTATACATTTTATATCCACTTTCTTCTGTAATTAAATCCAACATATTCATGCATTTTTTTTCATTCATCATATCTATAAACATTTCAAATTGTTTCATTTTTTTAGAACCATCAAAGATCACCAATAATAATTCTTCTAAAGCATCAGCTTTAAATACCGTTCCAATTTCATACATGCACACGTTTTGAATTTCAAGAAAATCTTTGTTAAGACGTGATGATTCTACTGATTGCTTAAAAGCAGGAAGGAGCGTGTCGCGCAGCGACACGCGCTCTTTTGAAACTGGTGAGGAAAGCGTCAGTGAGCCTGATGAAACTAATGAATGATTACGAACTTCATTAAAACCAGATTCAGAAAGTGCTGTTCTTAAAATGCTGGTAATAAGTGTTTTTTTATCTTTATGTGGCGTAAATAAAAGCCGAGGTAATTCTTCTGGGATATTACTGTATCCATGAATTCTCCCAATTTCTTCAATTACATCAACTGCGTAATTTAAATCAACTCGGTATGCTGGTACGGTAACTTTAAAATCAGTATGTTCATACACCACAGCACAACCAATTAATTCTAGAATTTTTATAATCTCGAGAGGATCAAGCGCTGATCCATATCCAAGTAACGACATAATTTCTGATTCAGAAACAGTAATTATGGGCGCAGTATACGTGTCAGCGTTGGTGTCATCAATATATACCGTATCAATATGAGCGAGCTCGGCAAGTAGTACATAGAGAGCATGTAAAGCGTCATCAATTAGGACGCCATTCCTATGAATTGAAAATCGTTTTGAAGCATCCGTAACAAGTTTAAGTCTACGCGAAGTTTTTCTGATATTATTTTCATCAAACACACCCAGTTCAAAAATTGCATCGGTAGTATGTTCATCCACTATGGCATGATCGCCACCTTTTATTCCAGCCAATGAAAGTATTTTTTGATTTAAACTATCTCTAATCACCATATCACCTTCTGATAATATATATTCTTTCCCTCCCATCATAGTAAAAATTTCACCTTCCTCTACTACGTCAACTAAAAACGTTCCACTACATTTTGAAGCATCATACACATGCACCGGTTGTCCCGAGATAATCATCACCAAATTGGTAATATCTACGAGTAGTGATTTTGAAGTCATATCACAACTTGCCAAAATATTTTTTATCCACGCAGGAGACTGCGTATTTTTAACTTCTGGGATTCTCACAAATACGATTCTCTTTGAACCAGTTTTAATAGAATCTCCTTTTTGTTTGATTACTGTAAATCCAGTTGGAATTTCTGCATAGATATTTGAAAATGGTTGCTTGGTAAAAATACAAAGTTCACGCAAAAACCCGACATGTGAAAGTAAATCTCCATAACGGTTTGGCGTGATTTCTATGTCAATTGTATGATCGGTTGAATAATCTTCAGACGTGATGGTTTCTATTGATTCCACTTCAGCCAAATGATCCGTAATCAACTCATCAAGTATTTCTTTTGAAGGAAGTGTTATTGCTCCAATTTTTTCTAGTAGTTGTTGTGAATATTTCATAATTAAAATTGATTAATGCGTTCATCGCCACTTGAAAATAGTCTAATATCAGAGATTCCATACTTAATGACCGCCAAACGGTCAAGCCCCATACCAAACGCAAATCCTGTATATTTTTTACTGTCATATCCTCCATTTTCTATCACTTCTGGGTGTACCATCCCAGCACCTAAAAGCTCAAGCCACTTTTTTCCTGTCCATACCGCTACTTCAAATCCAGGTTCCACAAATGGAAAAAAACTTGGACGTAATTTTATCTTTGCAGTATCTCCATATAATTCTTTAATAAATCGTAGAAGCACTCCTTTTAAATGAGCGACGGAAATTCCTTCACCAATCACAAATCCTTCAACTTGATGAAACTGCATTTCATGCGTTGCATCTGTTGATTCATTTCTAAAAACTTTCCCTACGGTACAAAACGCGAATGGTGGCTCTTGACCTAATTCTTTTAATTGTTTCATTCTTCTGATTTGAGTGTTTGATGTGTGCGTTCTCAGTACCATTCCCGGCAAATCTTTGATATAAAAGGTGTCTTGCATATCACGGGCGGGATGATTTTTTTCAATCCGAAGTGCATCAAAATTATGCCATTCATCTTCTAATTCTCTGGCTGAAGTAATTTCAAATCCCATACCGGTTAAAATTTTATACACTTCATGTTCTATAATTGTCAGTGGATGTAATGTTCCTGTTTTCATATTATGCATTTTTTTTAGATACTAGTAATTCTTTAAACTTCGCAGGGTTACCAGAACCCTTTGCTGTTTTCATCGCCATTCCCACTAAAAACTGCAACAATGTATCTTTTCCATTTTTGTATTCTTCCCATTGTAAAGTATTTTCAGAAATTACCGTTTCAATAATAATCATTAAAGCTGTTTCATCTTGAACTTGAATAAGCCCCAGACTTGTTGCAATTTCAAAAGGATTTCTTTCATCAGTCAGCATGACAGGCATAATATCTTTTACTCCTCGAGAACTTAATTTTCCATCTTTGTATAAATACAAAAGTTCACCTAACTTCCCAGGTGTAATCTTTGATGTAATATCACCAAAACCAAGTTTTGTAGAAAGTGACATTCCAACAAAATCAGATTTAATATAATTTGCTGCCAGTATAATAATATCTGTTTGAGGAAATACCTCCATAAACATTTCAAAATATCTTCTCAAGGTTGGCTCCATTAAAAAGAATTCCGCCATTTCAGAACTAACACCTAATTGTTCATATCGCGTACGCAAATCCCATGGTAATTCTGGTAAATTCTTTTTAAGTTCATAAGTATCAAATAATTCTGAAATATAGAACTTTGGAATATCTGGATCTGGGAAGTATCGGTAATCATCACTGTTTTCTTTGGTTCTTTGAGAAAACGTTGTTCCATCAGCATCATTCCACCCCCGAGTTTCTTGCACAATTTCTGACTCGCGACCCGCGTCATATAATGCTGACATTCTTTTTATTTCATGATCAATAGCTTTACCAACAACAGAAAAAGAGTTGAGGTTTTTAATTTCAACTTTTGTTCCAAAAATATGTGGGTCTTTTGAAATAGAGATATTTACCTCCACACGCATTTGTCCTTTATCCATTTCTGCTTCAGAAACACCTAACTCTCTCATAAGTAATCTAAATTCTTTTGCAAAACTCATAGCATCGTCGGCATTATGAAGTACTGGTTCAGTTACGAGTTCCATCAAAGGTACTCCAGCACGATTATAATCAACTAAAGATTTCCCTTCAACGTGAACAGAGGTTCCCGTGTCTTCTTCCAAGTGAATTCGCGTAATCCCAAAACCAAGCAGTGACCCATTTGAAACGAGTGGAAATTTATATTGAGAAATCTGATAACCTTTTGGAATATCTGGGTAAAAATAATTTTTTCTATCAAATTCAGTAAAGTCAGCAATATCTCCAGAAACAGCCAGTCCCACCTGAATCACTTTTTTGATGGCTTCTTTATTTGGTACGGGTAATGTGCCCGGATGAGCCAAACATACTGGACATACATTGGTATTTGGCACGGTTTCGTTTGCGTCGTTCTTACATCCACAAAACATTTTTGATGCGGTATGTAATTCTGCATGAATTTCAAGACCTATGGTTGGATAATACGTTGTCATGTGTATAAGTATAGCGTTTTTTACAGAAAATGGTAGTATTAATTGAGTATAAACCTTAAACAATTTAACTCATATTACACATGCTACAGATACTTGAAAACCCTATTGTTGACATTTTTCTTATCATCAACATCATTATCTTTGTACTACACATAAAAGATTTTGGACCATTTTCTCAAAAAAAGTTCCAGCACCTCATAGACACAACAAATAATAAGAAACATGACGAAGTTTAAATTATTGTATTTAAAAAGACCGACAAGCTGCGCTTGTCGGTCTTTTTTATTCTGTTATTGTTTTTACTTCCACACTTTTTACAATGGTCTGTAAAACTTTTTTTACTAAAGCATCATCATATAAAGAAAGAACTGCAACATCTTTTTTAATTTTTTTACCAAGTTCTTTTGCAATCTTTACAGCGTCTTCGGTAAGTTCATCAATCTTTGTTATAACCACCATTTCGTCTTTTTCAAGAAGATTTTTATCAAATGCGCCAAGTTCGTTTCTAATTGCATTATATGCAACCACTAATTCATCAACATTCTCTTTTGCTTCTATAAAATGAACCAAAACGCGTGTTCTTTGAATATGCTTTAAAAATTTATGACCCAAACCTTTCCCTTCTGAAGCACCTTCAATAAGTCCTGGAATATCTGCAAATACGTAGTCAAAATACACGCCTAAGTTTGGCTCAATAGTAGTGAAGGGATAGTTGGCAACTTTTCCTTGTGAAGCCGTGGCAACATTTAAAAATGAAGTTTTTCCCGCATTTGGAAATCCAATGATTCCAACATCTGCAATCATTCGAAGTTCGCAGGTAATGGTTCCTTCTTCACCTTTTTTACCAGGTGTACATTCTAATGGTGTTACATTGTTTGAACGCTTAAAGTGTTCATTTCCAAAACCTCCGTTTCCTCCCGTTAAAATTTGGAATTTTTGTCCCGTTTCAAGGAGATCATAAATCTCACCTGTTGAAATATTCTTAACCAGCGTTCCTCTAGGAACTTTTATAATTAAATCATCTCCCGTTGCACCATGTTTACCCATATTTCCACCAGGTCCACCTGACATTGCTTGTTGCAATTTAATGTTTCGGTAATGTTCAAGATATGAAAGATCAGCAATGGCTTCCAAATATACATCCCCTCCTTTTCCTCCGTCACCACCACCTGGTCCACACAAAGGCTTGAACTTCTCTCGTCTCCAGCGAACAACACCATCACCTCCGTTTCCGGCTTTAATTTTTAGCGTTACATTATCTACAAATGACATAATGTACTATCTTGACATTTTTTTGACTAAATGTCAAAAAAACTCCTTAAACTCTAAACTCAATCACATCACCATCTTGTACTATGTATGTCTTTCCTTCCACACGAAGCTTGCCTTTATTACGGGCTTCTGTAAGTGATCCGCATTCTATAAAGTCAGCAAATGCAACAACCTCTGCGCGGATGAATTTCTTTTCAAAATCTGTGTGAATTGCTGCAGCAGCCACTGGTGCGGATGATCCAATCTTTACCGTCCATGCACGAGTCTCCATCTCTCCGGTTGTTAAATATGACATAAGTCCCAGTGCTTTATACCCAGCGTCAATAAGTCCGTCCAGTCCAACTCCTTCAACTTGCAAATCCGTTCGCATTTCATCGCGTTCTTCTTCAGAAAAAGATTTCAATTCTCCTTCACTTTGTGCATCAATCAAAATCACTGATGCATGCAAAATTTCATGCGCATACGCCACGAACTCATCATATAATACTTTGTTAGTGTCATTTAAATTCTTTCCCGTGCTTTTTCTGTTTCCTGCAACAATCATTTTTTTGTTAGTAAGAAAATGCATCGCATATAAAAATCCTGGTTCAATATCACCTTCTGTGGTAAACGTAAATGCAGGCTTACTCTCTACAAGATGAGATTTAAGACGTTTTAAACACGCAGATTCTGCCATAGCAACTTCATCACCTCGTCTTACATCTTTTTCAATATTTGAAATTCTTTTTTCAAGCGTTTGTAAGTCTGCCAAAATAAGCTCCATCATAATTACTTCCAAATCTCGTTTTGGGTGTGGTGTTCCATATACATGAGTAATATCTGTAGTTGCGTTATTTTCAAATAGTCGTACTACGTGAACAATTGCGTCAGTCTCACGTATATGAGAAAGAAATTGGTTCCCTAATCCTGCCCCCGTTGATGCACCTTCAACAAGTCCTGCAATATCAACAAATTCCACTACTGCTGGAATTATTTTCTGTGAACCAGAAAGTTTTGAAAGAACTTGCAAGCGCCCATCTTTAACGGGAACAATCCCCACTGACGGATCAATCGTACAAAATGGGTAATTCTCTGCTGGTACTGACTTTTCTGTTAATGCATTAAATAATGTTGATTTTCCAACATTAGGCAAACCCACAATTCCAAGTGATATATTCATGTGTACTACTGTACACAATTTTTTATGTAAATTCAAGAAATCTATTTGATATAATTATATGTATGAAATATTTTACTGCTGCCCTGTCATTTTTAACTTTATTATTAACAGTTCCTCATAATTCTTTATTTGTTTTTGCACAAGAAATTACTTCTACCACAGAAACATCAGAAGATAGTTCCAAAGTTTACGTGATTTCTTATGATGCATCAGATATTATATTGGCTGATGTTGGTTTGGGTTCAAAAATTATGTCCTTGGCATCTTCACAAAATCTTGATGAAACCATTGGAGCAGTAATAGAAAATACCGGTGCAGACATCACCAGAAATTTTGAAAATTTAAACACTATAGCAGCATCAATGACCGAAGCAGAAAAAAATACGCTGATGGAACAGATTCCAGGAATTTCTATTAGAGAACCAAAAATGTACCAGTTAACACTTTCCACTAAGGCTTCCTATGTTCAAGCTACACAATTTGCAGCAGATATGGGATATACCGGTTCAGGACAATACGTGGCAGTGATAGATTCTGGAATTGATGATACCACCAGCATGTTGACTGGTAAGCTTAATAGTGGATATGAGGCATGCTTTTCTAATTCTGGACTACTTACTCCGCAATATGTAAATCCATCTATTACCACTAATGGTGGTGGATACTATGCATGCCCTACAAATATTGGAACACTTCCAACACGCACCTCAACGTCGCCACTTACATTTTCACCAGCAACAGTAATGAATGCATCACAGCCTCTTAACACTTATTCATCAACTATTGGAAATGATATTAATCACGGTACAAACGTAGCACAAATTGCCGTAGGAAGTCATATTACTTCACCCTCAAATATTACAGGAATTGCGCCCGGGGCAAACCTCGTTGGTGTCAATGTATCCACCTTTGTTGATAGCAGAAATCCTGTTGCTGGAATCCCTACAGGTACGGGTACGGGATATGAAGTTAGTATTGATACTACTCCAGATTATATTGCTATTAGTGATGTTGATTTAATAGAGGGCCTTCGGTACGTGCAGTATCTAAAAGACACTTTAGGTGTCCCTATTGCTGCAGTAAATATGAGTCTTTCTGATAATGAGGCATATGATGATCAGAATGATTGTGACACTCGTGTCGTTCCTGCTCAAAACATTGACAACACTCTTGTTAAATCTCAGATTACAGCTCTTAATAATTCTGGAATTGTAGTAGTAGCAGCTTCAGGAAATAATGGATACAATCAAGCAGGAACAGGATTATATGCTGCAGGCATATCATTTCCGTCATGTTTATCCAATGTTATAGCTGTTGGGAATCTTGATACAACCTCTAATATTGAACCAACAACAGCAAATACAAGTATCAACTCAAGCTCAAATGTTGGAGATTTACTTGATATATTTGCCCCTGGTACAGGAGTTTTAACAGCCAGTAATAACGGTTTTACGGGAACTTCTGCAGCTTCTCCCTTTGTGGCGGGTGCGGTGGCACTTTTGAAAAGCTCATACCCCAGTGCAACCGTATCACAAATCACAAATGCATTAACACTAGGTTCTGATGTTACGGTAAATCTTTCAAATATTGGTATTTCAAAGCCTATGCTGCGTATGATTCCAGCTTTTGATAAACTCAATCAAATTGTTGCATCAGCACCAACTCTGACAATCACGTCAACCGTGCCTTCTGTAATTTCTGGACCAACAGCATTTACTTTTACGGTAACTGACGATATAGGGATAAATACACAATATAATTCTTTACCATCTGTTACTTTGGATGGAACCAGTCAGTTCATATTAACATCGCCCGCAACGCAAATTTCTTGTGTCCAAACATCATTAAAAGTTCTCACCTGTTCCACTACTATTGAACCAACCGTATCAAATGCCACCACACCACTCAAATTTATTGCTACTGACCGTGGAGGTAATATATTAAATTTTTCACAAACAATGGTGGTTGACACTACTGCCCCAACTATTACTAACATAACATCTTCTACGGCTAATGGTACTTATGGTGTTGGCACTGTAATTCCCGTTGCTATCACATTTACCAACAGTGTTACGGTTACGGGAATTCCTCAGATTTTATTAGAAACAGGTACTACAGACATTTCTGCTGTTTACACATCTGGCTCAGGAACCAATACTCTTATTTTTAATTACACCATAACATCAAATGATGCTGCGGCAGATCTTGATTATGCTTCTACGGCTGCTCTTTCAATTAATAGTGGGACCATAAAAAATACGTCATTACTTGACGCAGTCTTAACGCTTCCTGCACCGGGCGCAGCTGGAAGTTTAGGAGCAAACAAAAATATTGTAATTAATTCAACCGTGCCAACGGTCACCAGCATAACAGCAATAAATGCTGATAACACGTATACTTCAAATGAACTAATTAGGGTAACAGTAACATTCACCTCACCGGTGATTGTTACTGGTTCACCAACATTAACTTTGGAAACTGGAACAACTGATTCAATTGCTGCTTATAGTAGTGGGTCAGGAACATCAACGCTAACGTTTGCTCATATTGTTGTATCAACTGATTCTACTCTTGATCTTGATTACACTTCTACATCAGCACTTTTGTTAAACAGTGGAACAATTCTTTCGCTACTTAATAATTTACCAGCAACCTTAACACTTCCTGTACCGGGCGCTTTGGGAAGTTTATCAGCCAATAAAGCGATTATTCTAACTACTGCGGTTGTGGTGCCCGTTGTTTCTTCTGGTGGAGGTGGAGGGGGCGGAGGAGGTGGTGGAGCCACTATAACTCCAAGATTCAGTTTAGCAACACCAGCAATAACACCTACTCCTATAAAAAATTGTGTATCACCATCAGTCACGGTTACCTCAAAGTCATCAAAGGCAAATATTATTGCGCTTGAAAAATTCCTACAGAAATATTACTTTAAAAGTTTTATTCCCGATCAAAAATATGGTATAGAAACCATCACCGCATTAAAATCAATCCAGAAAAAACTTAAAATTAAACAAACGGGAGTTTTTGATACCGTAACTAAAAAAGCAATATTAAAGGCAAATTGTAAGTAATGAACAATACTCTTATTTTTATATAAAAAGAACACAAGTGATTGTGTTCTTTTTATTCGCCTGGTTCCCGTTATTCAACGGGATGACGGAAAAGCATTACCACCCATGTTTTTGAAGTTCTTCAAAAATCTTTTTGGTATCTTTGCTATTTTTTCCATATGAAATATTCACTATTACTAGCAAATCACCTTTTGGTTTAGTGTGCGCGCCCATACCTTTTACTTTAATAATGTCTTGATGTTTAGTAAGTTCTGGTATTGTAATTTCAATATCACCGTCCCATCCTTTTAAGACCTGTTTGCCTCCCATCACTGCTATGGTAAGTGGAATAATAATTTCTGCAATAATATGCTGGGCTTCTTTTCTGAATCCTTTTAGCGGAGTTACTTTGGTATATACAATTAAATCTCCTGATTTTCCGCCAGTTAATTCTTCCCCATACTCGCGGAATTTAAGACGTGATCCATGATCAACACCAGCTGGTACGGTAACCGTAATTTTTCTGTCTCCTGTTTTTTTACCATCTTTATATGTTGGAATTTCAATTTCTTTTGAAATACCCTCAAGTGATTCTTTAAATGTCAAAGAAACTTCTGCTTCAATTGAACGTCCTCTGCGCATTCCTGCAAATCCTTCAAATACACTAGAGAAAATATCTCCCATGTCAAAGTCCTCAAAGTTAACGTTAAATCCACCTTGGCCACCAAATGGATTAAATCCTGATCCGCCAGAAAAGCCGCCAGCGCCTGCGGCGCTGGCTGACCCATACATATCGTATTGTTTTCTTTTTTGAGGATCGCTGAGAGTTTGATATGCCTCGTTCATTTCTTTAAACTTTGCTTCATCGCCTCCTTTATCTGGGTGATGTTTGCGAGCCTCTGCATAAAATGCTTTTTTAATTTCATCTTGTGATGCAGATTTTTTGACACCTAAAATTTCGTAAAAATCTTTCATGGTAATTATTTATCTGCAGGTTCTACTTCATCAGGTGAAACTTCTGCATCAGTAGTTCCATCTTGTTTCATATCTTCTGGTTTAATTTCAGAATAAATTTTCATCATTGCTTCTGAAAGTGCTTGTGTTTTAACATCAATGTCCGCTCCATCATTTCCGTCTTTTACCTCTTTGAGTGAAGTCACAGCAGTTTCAATAGCTGTCTTTGTTTCTGGAGTTAGTTTTTCGCCATATTCTTTAAGGTTTTTTTCTGCGGTAAATAATGTGTGTTCTGCGGTATTTTTCTTATCAACTAAATCTTTTTTCTTTTCATCTTCATCCTTATACGTTTCTGCTTCTGTTTTCATACGTTCAATATCCTCTTTTGAAATTCCTGAAGATCCAGCAATAGTAATGGTATTTTCTTTATTCGTTGCTTTATCTTTTGCAGAAACTTTCAAAACTCCATTAGCGTCAATATCAAAAGTTACCTCTACTTGTGGAATTCCACGAGGTGCCGGAGCAATCCCGTCAAGCGAGAAAATCCCCAAACTCTTGTTATCATTTGCCATTGGTCGTTCTCCTTGCACCACATGAATTTGAACTGATGTTTGATTGTCTGAAGCAGTTGAAAAAACTTGTGATTTTGATGCGGGAATGGTGGTGTTTTTTTCAATAAGTTTTGTTGCAACTCCTCCCAAGGTTTCAAGACCAAGAGAAAGAGGTGTAACATCCAAAAGGAGAATATCTTTCACATCACCTTGTAAAACTCCTGCTTGAATAGCTGCGCCTTGGGCTACTACTTCGTCAGGGTTAATAGATTTATTTGGATCTTTTCCAAATACCTTTTTTACTTCTTCTAAAATGCGCGGCATTCTGGTTTGTCCTCCAACCATAACAATTTCATTAATTTCACTTGCTGAGAGTTTTGCATCAGCAAGAACTGATTTAGTAATTGCAATTGATCTATCAATAAAAGACATTGAAAGAGATTCTAATTGCGCACGAGTTATTTTAATAGCAAGGTGACGAGGACCAGATGCATCAGATGTTATAAACGGAATGTTTACTTCTGTTTCAACGGCAGTTGAAAGTTCAATCTTTGCTTTTTCTGCAGCTTCATCAAGTCGTTGCAGTGCCAAAGGATCATTAGTTACATCAACTCCTGATTCCTTTTTAAATTCTGCCGCAATATAATTAATAATCGCTTGGTCAATATCACGTCCTCCCATAAAAGAATCTCCTCCTGTTGCTTTTACTTCAACAATTCCATCTCCCACCTCAAGGACTGAAATATCAAATGTTCCTCCTCCAAAGTCATATACAACAATTTTTTCATTGGTCTTTTTATCAAGTCCATACGCAAGTGCCGCTGCGGTTGGCTCATTAATGATTCGTTTAACATCCAGTCCTGCAATTTTCCCTGCATCAATGGTTGCTTTACGTTGATCGTCGTTAAAATATGCTGGCACCGTAATTACGGCTTCTGTTACTGGCTCACCCAATTTTGCTTCTGCATCAGCTTTAAGTTTTGATAAAATCATCGCAGAAATTTCTTCTGGTCGATAGTCTTTTCCATCAATAGTTACCAAAACTCCACCACCAGTTCCTTCTTTAATAGTATATGCGGCAGTTTTTGATGCTTTTTGAACTTCAGCATCTTTAAACAAATGCCCCATAAATCTTTTAATTCCATAGATGGTGTTTTGAGGATTGGTTACTGCTTGCCGTTTTGCCAAAACTCCCACTAATCGTTCTCCATTTTTTGAGATTCCTACAATAGAAGGTGTTGTTCTGGCACCTTCTGCATTTTCTAAAATTTCAGCCTTACCACCTTTAATGATTGATACTGCGGAATTAGTTGTTCCTAAGTCTATTCCAATTATTTTTGCCATATTTTTACTCTTGTCATTCCGCCCTAGCGGAATCCAGCGGATGGATTCCAAGTGTCGGGATGCTTTAATTAATTACTTTGATAATTTCCGATAATTACTTGCACGGGGCGAACTATTCGTGCTCCCATTTTCCATCCACTGCGCACCACGTTGATTATTTTATGGTGCTGTGATTCTTCTAGTACTGATTCTTCCTGCAAGACTTCTTGAGTTGTTGGATCTATTTCAGAACCAACAATAACGGGTATTTGGACAAGTTGATTATTTTCAAAGATAGTAGTAAGTTGTTTTGAAATATATTCAACGCCAATCCTCCAATTTGCCGGCACTGACTCCCATAATTCTTTATTACTCATGGCTGACTCAAAACTGTCAGAAATAGCAATAAAGTCTTCTAAAAGGGCTATTTTTGTGCGCATTTTAGCTCGGTCAAGTTCGTCTTTAAATTCATTTTCACGATTGACATAGTCAGCCTTGGCACGTTGCCAGCCTTCTAGATATTCTTGACGCTCTTTTTTAAGAACTTTCATATCTTCCTTTAATTTTTTGAGAGTTTTTTGAATATCCTCGTCAACAAACTCAGTGTCATCTTCAAATTCTTCTTGATTTATATGGATTTCTTCTTCGTTATGCATACTTTATTGATTACTACTACTAATATTTGACAATTATATAACGGGCGACTAAAGGTTGTCAAATAGTTGATAATATTGTAAATTTTAAAAAATTTGAAATAAATACTTAGTTGATAAGCTATACACTTAACCGTTTTACCAAAATATCTATATATTTTGTAAGTATTTTATTTCATTAAAAGCTTAGCTACTTTTATTTCATCATAGGTATATTTACCTTTGGTAATTTCAAAAATATATTTTAAAGAATCCAGTGATTCCATCTTTATAAATACCTTATGCAGCGCAGTGATATTTTTTTTCAACTTTGCATCTATGGCTTGTTCAATGACTTTTTTCTCAAGAATATATTCATCCGGATGTGACAGGATTGTTTCAATATGAGTCATTATGGTACCAATCACCATATTTCTTTTTTTAGCAATTTCAGAAAGTGAAAACCCCTCACACAATAAATCATAGGTTAATCTGACGGTGTTTACTTTGGTAGTGTTAATTGTTCCATCTTTATGTTTACGCACCAACAATGTTCCACCGGACGCCAGAATAAAATTGGTATGCATTTGTTGTAAGTCGTCTGGTGAAAATTTGTTAAACTCATCTTGTGCAACATCTGAGGCAATTTTAAATGCCTCATCTCGCATTACCACGCGCGGATGAACTTCTAAAGATCGTTCATTAAATCCTAAAAGGTGAATTCCTTTTAAGGTACGAACGCGTGACAGCGCCACATATCCTTGACCGTATTCAAACACACTTGAAAGGTCCATAATGGCGCTATCAAGACTCATTCCTTGGCTTTTGTGAATAGTGATAGCCCATGCCAAACGTAGTGGGAATTGGGAAAGTGAGGCTTTTACTTTTCCATCTTCCTCAATCATCCATTCTGCCTTTTTCATGGCAATTATTTGCCCAGCAGCAGTTTTTATAACGGGCACACCATTATCAAAAGATACTACTTCACCCATAGTTCCGTTCATATAATTTTCTGTAGGATTATTTTTGGTACACATAACCTTGGCACCAACTTTTAATTCCAAAACTTCTGGCGAAAGACATCCTTTTTTAAGATTTTCAATTAAAATATTATTACCCGTTGCTTCCATTTTAAATGTTTTAATGAGACCTGGAAGTTTGGTGAGTGAGTCTTTATTAATAACATCCACATTAATATTATGAGAATATAATTTAGTAATTGGTGGCAAATTTTTTCTATCGGTTTTAATATGAGGATCAAGTAATTCTTTAATTTCAAAAGCTCGGTCACCGCTGCGCATAATTGAAAGAATTTCAAGAAGTTGATCATCTTCTTGACGATGTTGTTCAGATAAATAGCAAATAACAAATCCTGTTTGTTTCCATGCAGTTCCAGAAAACGCAAACATATTTTGATCTGCTTCTTCGTCAAACTCTTGGTTATGCTCATCAAAATTTTGAAATGATTTGCGCACAATTGGAGGCAATTGAAAAAAGTCACCTACTAACACTACCTGCAAGCCACCAAATGGCTCTGCTGAACCCTTTACTGCCTTACAAACACTATCAATGGTGTCCAACATGGTACATCCGAGCATAGAAATTTCATCAATAATTAAAACCTTTGCCTTTTGAATTCTTTTAGCAACATACTCTTTTTGTGCCAATGCATCAAGCTCATAGGAAGTTAAACTGTCGCGAATCCCAAGACCACTCCATGAGTGAATGGTCATACCACCAATATGAGTGGCTGCAATACCTGTGCTGGCAGTTACTGCATATGCTATGCCGTGCTCTTTTAAATATGAAACATATTGATTAATGGTGTAACTTTTTCCACTCCCCGGTTCACCCGTCAAAAACACATTTGCACCAGTTTTAAGAATATTAAGAGCTTCAGATTGCGTCATGGAAACATTATACAAAATAACCACACGTTCTACTAACTTTTTAGTTATAACAAATTTTGTTGTTAAAAGCCGGACGCGCTGCGCGCGTCCGGCTTTTAATTCCCCGTAACTTGAGTAATATTTTTGGGTGGAATGTTGTAATATGAAATTAAAAACTTAACCATATTCATAAATGGAAGTGTTAACGTCTGAGAAGAAAACTTGGCTCCATAGGGACGCTTTAAATAAAAGAATATTAAGTACTGAGGTTTTTCTGCAGGGAAATAGCCAAAAAATGAGTGAAGATTTCTGTCGGTGAAATAACCACCCGTAGAAGGATCTGGAATTTGTGCGGTTCCAGTTTTTGCGGCAATGTCATAACCTGCAGGCGGTGTTACAATTTTACTTAAACTGGTATCAACCAACTTGATTAAAATTTTTGTGATATCTTCTGATGTTTGTTTTTTAATGACGCGCCCACCAACATTTACAAAATTATCAATATCGGTTTTCTTGATAACAGTTGGTGTAATTTGATATCCACCGTTTGCAACTGCAGAAAGTGCCTTAACGGTAGCCATCGGAGAAAGCGCAATACCTTGTCCAAACGATGCATTGGCAAATGCCACATCATTATTATCATCAAGGTTTCTCATTATGGAAGATGCTTCATTTGGTAATTCTATATTTGTCTTTTCATATAAACCAAATTTCTTCAGATAATCTCGCATATCTTTTTTGGGAACTTTTGATGTAGCATAATACATTCCAGTATTCAGTGACTGGATCAGCACTTGTTCCATAGTAGTACCCTTACCTCGACCCTCGCGGTCAAAATTTCTAATCACACGGTCACGCACGTTTACAAACCCTTTGTCGTCATATGTTGATGTTGCATTTACCATACCCTCGTCAAATGCAATGGACATCATAATTGGTTTCATAATGGAACCCATTTCAAATACATGTTCAACCAGTGGATTTGCGTATAAGGATGGGTCAGAAACAGAACCAAACGTATTTGGATTAAAAGATGGCACACTTTCCATTGCTAAGATCTCACCCGTCATAGGATTAATCACAATTGCCCCTGCTTCATCAGCACGAAATTTTTCTTTTACCGTGACAAGCTCTTTTTGAAGCATACGTGCAACTGTTGGTTCTATGGTGGTGTCAATATCAGAAGATAGAACCGCTTTAGTGTCTATTACACTTTTAACATCACTGAATAATTGTGAAAATGGATTTGAAAGCATGGTGCCTGAGTTTTTTGAAAGTGTATCGTTGTAATATTTTTCAAGACCATATATTCCCTCTTTTTTATCTTTATTATAACCAACAAAACCCAATGTTTGTGCGGCTAAATCATTGGCTGGATAAAAACGTTTACGTTCTCGTATAATTTGCAAACCTCCAATCTTAAAAGCAGAAAGAGAGTCTGCTTGATCCTTTGTTAAAGAAACTGAAAGTTCTTCATAGGGGTCTTTTTTTTTCTGAGCCTTATCAAAAAATTCTTTTCTGGTTAATGGCGAAATACTATTAATAATTAAATATACTCGCTGGGTGTTTTTTTCTAAATGAAGTGGATTAAAAGAAATTTTATAATTTTCTGAGAGTGATGCTGCAGGAATTCTCACACCAGATTTATCCATAAAATAAATAGTACCTCTGTTTAATAAGGTGTTTGAACTTGAAAAGTACTGATGATCGGCCATAATGACATAATCATCATGTTTTTTGATTTGTAAGGCATACAACTGGTATACCATAATTAAAAATATTGCAGAAAAGAAAACAATAATAACACTAGTGCGAGAACTCATAGATACAGTTTACCGCGTTGTTATTACCACTGCGTCATCAGGTTCATCAATATCCACATATAAACGAGATTCTGGTGAAACATATTCATTTTTTATATTATTAACATCTTCTACTGTTGTTTGTGCAGCGTAATATTGTGATGTTTGTTCTGAAATTTTTGATGTTGCAACCTCAATTTCAGAATTTATTTTTTTTGTATCATTTACTACCATAACCATATTAAAAAGATAGAAAAAAAACAGAAACCCTGACGCTACAAGGCTTACGGTGCATATTGATTTTAAATAAATGATATATTTCATATAATTTCTATAACTCGTAACCGTGCGCTTCGACTTCGTGGGTTTCTTAATAATTCTTCGTCACTGGCTGTTGCACCTTTATAATTAATATCGATTGCTTTACCATCTTTTATGAGATCTCTCATAAAATTCTTGACGATTCGGTCTTCAAGTGAGTGGAATGTAATAATTCCAATTCTTGTACCTTTTTGAGTAACCCTTAAAACATTTTGTAAAAATTCTTCAACATCACCAAGTTCATTATTTACGGTGATTCGCAAGGCTTGAAATACCTTTGTTGCTGGATGAATCTTTTTTCCTCTACGTGGGATTACTATTTCAATAAATTCTGCAAGTTGTTTTGATGATATAAATTTTTGGAGTTTTCTTTCTTCGGTAATTCTATACGCAATTTTCCTGGCATGTGATTCTTCACCATATGCTTTAAATAACGTTACCAAAGTGTCATATGACCAGTCATTAACAATGTCATATGCAGTAACTTCGCCTTCTGTGTCATACCTCATATCCAGAGTTTCACCTAAGAATGAAAACCCACGTAGTTCGTCTTTAAATTGGTCTGAATTCCAACCTAAATCAAGAAGAATCTTGTTAAAACTGACAATTTTTTCTTTTTCTGCTACATCTATAATATTTTTAAATGAAGTATTGTGAACAGAAATGTTTTTATATTCAGCAAGTCGAGCAAGTGTTCTATCAATTGTTTGATTATCTAAATCTGTTGCAATATATTTCCCACTTGGAGAAATTTTTGTAAGGATTTCTATTGCATGTCCACCTCCACCAAGTGTCCCATCAAAAAATACATCTCCCTTTTGAGGGTGAAGTAATTCTAAACACTCTTCTAAGAGTACCGGGATATGTGTGATGGTATTCATGCTAAATCATTCCAATATCAGAAAGTAACGCTGCGTTTTCGACTGAATTATTAATAACACCTGTTTTGTAGGCTCCCCAGGTAGATTGACTCCATATTTCGAGCCTATTTACCATTCCTATCACCATTACTGAAGTTTCAGTAATTGATGCAAATTCTCGTAGATGTTCGGGAAGAAGAATTCTTCCACTACTGTCTACGTTTTGTTCAACCGCTCCACCAATGATAAATCTCGTAAACGATCGAGATTCTGGCTTCATGATTGATAAATCAGAAAGTTTCTTCACAAATAGTTCCCATTCAGTCTTTGTATATACAAATATACAGGTATCGAGACCGCGACAAAGAACAACGGTTTCACCAAGTTCCTTTCTCATTTTTGCTGGCAAAGAAACGCGTTTTTTCTCGTCTAGGGTGTGGGTGTGCTCTCCGATTAACATACTATCAAACGTAAGTGATTTATTAAATCGTATGAAATCCAGTGCCGTGAAAAGTTTCACGTTAGTCCCACTTTATCCCACTTCTTACCACTTCATTGTACTACATAGGAAAATTAATGGTTTTTTGGGGTGTGAATAACTAATATTGAATATTAGCCTGTCATATCGCCGGTGCCAATTCTGTCATTCTCATTACTCAATTCCGTCATCCCGCCGCTAGCGAGATCCAGCCTAACGTTACTTGATATTCCTTTAAAAAAGCATA
>JAYVHO010000009.1:0-19033 GCA_043771175.1 bacterium
ATTTTTGAGAGACGCCTCTCACGAAGTTATTTATACACCTAATTATATATATATATGCAAGTTTTCACTATTGACAAGATCACATTATTTATATTGTAATAAAAAAGCCACACGATATCCAGTGTGGTTTTTTAAGATTATTTAATCAGTTATATTTCTTTGAGACTTTCTGTTTTAAGCATTGAATAGGCTACTTCCTTGGAAATATATACCTGAGGACCAAATTCTGGTAAAAATGATTTTACTATTTGGTAAATCATTTGATGGTCATTATCAGAAATTTTATCATTCAACCATTCCCACTTCTCTTTTTTTGCTTCTTTATAGTGGAAAGAATGAGAACTGCCACCATGCACAAATAATTTTGAAACAAGTGTTGCAATTGTGCCAAACTCGATGGTGAGTTTATTGCGTGCAAATTCTGAAATTCCGAAATCAGATTCTTTAAATATATCAGTAAGTGCAATATCAAATTCTTGTGCAGATTTTGCTAGTGCTTCAAAGTATTCAAAAGATGCTTTCTTTGTAGTAACCGTGAATGTCCCAAAATTTTCAGTAATCCACTTTAAATTCAAACAATACACAAACTTTTTATTTTTTTCAAAGTTTGCCTTTAAAGCGCAATGATCACCGCAATAGAAAAATAATTTCCTTAGGTCATATGAATTAAAAACAATTTTTTCAATTTTCTTCATACCTTTAGACATAAAAGAAACATCGAATGAGTGAGTTCTTTCATTAAATGCATCTGAGGTAATCGATACGCCTTCAATAGAAACTTTGCACTCATGCTGGTTATCATGAGAATTCCATCTTTTATCAAACTTAAAATTTTTTTCGGTTGAGAAAACACCCTCTAAAAAACCATGATATTTATTTGCAGTTTTTATTAACTTGTCCATTTTTTTATTGTTTTAATGAAATTATTATCACTACTGTATAGGAAACCCATTTTTTGTCAATAAAAAAAGCCACTCAGTATCACATTGATACGAGTGGCGTAAAGATTCACTTTCATAGTCACTGATTCGCAAAGACTTGGTGTTATCTTGTGGTGCCAATTGACCCATCTTTTGGTGAAATAGGCTGATAAAACTACCCATCCAGAAGAACTCAACATGACGTACAAGATAACCCCTATCCCACAATTCTCTTTTTCAATCTTGCGATTGGCATCAAGAATTCCGGGATAGGATTCACCTTGTGAATATCCTATTACCGAGAAAATACTTATTTGTTCAAAAATTCTTAGTTGTTCCGTTTACCTGGCGCATAATCCGAGTCTGTATAAATACATATTAGATTATCACGTCTTTGCCTATATTAACGCTGATATAAGAGCGAGTACACTTTTAAAACCAGTACTATTGTTTCATCTGTAAAAAGATAATCGACTCAACTGATGCCTTACGACACCATTCCATTTGGAAGTGATCCACGACCAGCTTCCGCTAGCCGTGCCTTGTTACGACTTATTCCCTGTTACCAATTTCACCTTCGGCCCTGCAAAAACGCAGAGACTTCGGGTGCCACCGGCTCCCTTGAATTGACGGGCGGTGAGTACAAGACTCGAGAACGTATTCACCGCGGCTTGCTGATCCGCGATTACTAGTGATTCC
This sequence comes from bacterium, assembly GCA_043771175.1. Taxonomy (GTDB): domain Bacteria; phylum Patescibacteriota; class Minisyncoccia; order Phycocordibacterales; family UBA1006; genus DASWYC01. The sequence goes on from JAYVHO010000009.1 coordinate 1,620, forward strand.
GGCTTCATGAGGGCGAGTTGCAGCCCTCAATCCGAACTGAGGATGGTTTTTAGGATTGGCTCCACATTACTGTATTGCAGCCTTTTGTACCACCCATTGTATTACGTGTGTTGCCCAAGGTATCAAGGGTCATGCTGACTTGGCGTCATCCTCTCCTTCCTCCCCCTCAACTGAACACGATTTTCAATCAATAAATTGAAAGATCATCATGTTCATGTGAGGGGCAGTCTCGTGTGACACTTGTAACACACGACGAGGGTTGCGCTCGTTACCCGACTTAACGGAACAGCTCAAGCCACGAGCTGACGACAGCCATGCAACACCTGTATGCAACTGTCCTTGCGGAGGCTCCCAGTTTCTTGGGAGTTTCAGTTACCTTTCTAACCTTGGTGAGGTGCTTCGGTTATCGACGAATTAAACCACATAATCCACCACTTGTGCGAGTCCCCGTCTATTCCTTTGAGTTTTAGCCTTGCGGCCGTACTTCCCAGGCGGTTGATTTATCGCGTTAGCTTTGCCACTCAGAGGGTCGATACTCCGAATAGCTAATCAACATCGTTTAGGCCGTGGACTACTGGGGTATCTAATCCCATTCGCTACCCACGGTTTCGTGCCTCAGTGTCAGTTACGTACTAGTACATTGCCTTCGCATTTGGTGTTCCCCTTGATATCAACGGATTTCACCCCTACACCAAGAGTTCCATGTACCTCTTACGCACTCAAGATATACCGTTTCAGATGCAGTCCCCATGTTGAGCACGGGTCTTTAACATCTGACTAATATATCCACCTACGCACCCTTTACGCCCAGTAATTTCGGACAACGCTTGGGGCCTCTGTATTACCGCTCCTGCTGGCACAGAGTTAGGAGCCCCTTATTCATGAACTAATGTCAATATGCTTCTTCATTCATAAAAGAAGTTTACACGCCGAAACGCTTCATCCTTCACGCGGTATCGCTCCGTCACGCTTTCGCGCATTGCGGAAGATTCTCGACTGCAGCCACCCGTAGGTGTATGGCCAGTGTCTCAGTGCCATTGGTGGGGGTCAGGCTCTCACCTCCCCTAAGCGTCATAGCCTTGGTAAGCTTTTACCTTACCAACTAGCTGATACTCAACAGGCTGATCAAAGAGTGGCTTGCGCCTTTACCGTTGCCGGACCATCGGACATTAAGCCACCTTTCGGTGGGTTATTTCCGTCTCTTTGGTACATTCCTGTCTATTACTACCCCGTTCGCCACTAACAAATTCTATAGCAAGCTACAAAATTTATCCGTTCGACTTGCATGCCTTATCCATACCGCCAGCGTTCGTCCTGAGCTAGGATCAAACTCTACTGGAAAACTCTTCAACTGATCTAATGCCAGTGAAAGTTCAAAATAAACGGAACAACTAAAAATTCTTGTTGTTCTTTTGCACATTTAAGTATTTTCAATTGGTAAGGTTGGCAGTTGTTTATTACGACTGCAGTGCTACCTATAATGAGGCATAGGCCTTAAAAAGTCAAGCGATTGTGGAAAACTGGTTCAAACTAAACCTTAACTATTTCTGGCGTCAAGAAGAAGCTTTTTAAGGGCAGTGTATAGAGCCTTATCTGCTAAGGAATCTTCTGGTAATTTGAAGTAATTTTTAATAAAATTTACTTGTGAAATCATGTCGTTATCTGCCTCGCTGGTGATAATTAAATTTTTATTAGTAACAATATTTAAAATTTCTTTAAATTCTGATACACGTTTTCCCATTGAACCTTTTTTAATGGTTACGGATGCAGTTATTAAATCATCAAGTCTGCGAGTGAGTCTATCAAAATCAACTTGAGATAAAGCAGTGACTCGCTGTGTGAATTCATTGGTAATAATAGAATCTTTTACAATTTCTTCTGTTGTCGGTTCAGGTATTTGTGTTGCCTCTTTTTTTTCTAATAATGTTTGTGTTAAATTTTGATTGAGCATGTTTGAATTTTTTGAATTAACTACTACGGGCTTTGCATTTAATGACTGATAACCAATAATAACACCATAACATGCAGCAGCTGTGATGATAATCCAAATAAGGGAAACCGCGAAGCGATTCATAATATGTTTATTATAACAAAACCCCACCAATTAGTTGGTGGGGTGTTTATAACTTTACTTATTTTATTGAATATACCGATACGTGATTATTTTAACTTTTAATGGATTTATTTCATCTTTATATTCTTCAAGTGCAAGAAATCCTTCTTTCTCCATAATAATAAATAACTTTTCATCACGTTTCTTTTTGGTAAAATAGCGTAAATTTATTACCACATGATACCCGCGATGTTTTGCGTGAATAACTTTCTCCCTAACAGAATTAGGATACAAATAGATAAGACAAAAAAATTGCCAATAACTCAGTGACTTATAATTTTTTAGAGCAGCATATTTGATAAAGTGCTCAACGGAAGTACAGCGATCTGATTTTTTATAAATATCTTTTGGATGAATACAAAAAATATCGACTGTCTCATTTTCAGTTTCATGAGAGCCTTCTGTCGAAAGAACAAAATTCTCCATCATTTCGCTTATCAGGTTATGTTCTTTTTCTTCATTTTTTGAAACAATTTTACTGATTTCATGATTCCAAAATAACAGAAATTCACTGATATATTCTCTTACCTTATAGTTTACTTCATGTTTATCAATATGCACTTGAGAAAAAGAAATTCTTTGAAATGACCTAACTCTCACAAATAAAGTACTTAAAAGTGGAATAAATATAAATGCAGCATTACCAACTCCAGAAATTACTGGTTGCATAATATATTCAACTTCATAGTTACTATGTAATACTAAACTTGTCATACTCATGAAAAAAAATGAAGTCCAACTAAGAACTGGATTTTTACCTTCATACTGGGCAAACGAATAAATTTGAATAGCAGAAAGAATAAATAATCCCAAATTTACCACAATAGTAGTAAAAAGACTTAGCGGTAAGACTATACATAAAAATACCGCAAATAAAATCAAGCTGAATAAAAAACCATAAATACTGTTTTTTTGAGATGTTCTTTCATAATGAGAATAAAACAGTGTTACCACTGCCATTACACATGACCCAACAGCCATTATTGCTGATAAATGATATTCTCCTTGTGATTGATGAATATTATAAGACACAATCAAATGTAAGAATGCCAAGAAAATCCAAATAACAGGATCATGTTCTTTACTGTCACCTTTATTTTTTGTAATAAGATAGATCATGTTTCCATAACCAAAGAGTGCAAATGCGATTTGAAGCACGAGAATTGTAAGTGGTTCCATTTTTTTGTTTTTTTAAGGAATGTTTGATTTTCACCTTACTACACATTTTTAATTTTGTCTAATAATCGATCCCGCCTTGCATTTGTGCTGTGGGTTTTTCTTCTGGTTCTTCTACTATTGCTACATCAGTTGTTAAAAATGTTCCCGCCGCTGAAGCTGCATTTAATAGTGCATTTTTTGTAACTTTTACTGGATCAATAATTCCTGCTTCAATCATGTCTTCAATGAATATATCGTTGCGCGCATCGTAACCAGCACTATCATTCATTTCTTTTATTTTATACACCACCATAGATCCATCTCCCTTGCCACAATTAATAGCAATTTGTTTTAAAGGTGCGTCACATGCACTGCACACTATTGCATAAGCTGTTTCTTCTTCTTTGTTTTTAAATGATGTTTTGGCTGACCATACTGCTTGTGCCGCTTTAATAAGTGCAGAACCTCCGCCTGACACTATCCCCTGCGCAAGTGCCGCCTTGGTGGCATTTACGGCGTCCTCTATTTTAAGTTTTAAATATTTCATTTCTGTTTCTGTTGCCGCACCAACTCTAATAACTGCAACACCGCCAGACATTTTTGCAATACGTTCTTGATATTTATCTTTGTCATATGATGATGTTGAATTTTCAAGCAATGCTTTTATTTGGTGAATTCGAGCTTCCACTGCAGATGGTTGTGACTTTCCTCCCACAATAATAGTTTCATCTTTTTTTGAAACAATCCTGTCAGCTCGTCCCAAAACTTCCATTCCTTGCTCTTCAAGCTTCATTCCTTTTTCTTCAGATACCACCGTTGCTCCAACAATCACAGCAATGTCTTCTAATATCTCTTTTTTCTTGTCACCAAATCCCGGAGCTTTAATAGCAACGACATTTAAAGAGCCTCTTATTTTGTTGAGCACAAAAGTTGCAAGTGCTTCACCAACTACCTCATCAGCAATAATCACTAAATCCTTTCTTCCTGTTTGAGAAAGTTTTTCAAGAATAGGAAGTATTGATTTAATAGAAGAAATCTTCATATCAGTTATCAAAATAGGAGCAGATTCAACTACTGCTTCCATACGTTCTGTGTCAGATACCATATATGGCGACACATATCCTTTATCAAAAGACATTCCTTCCACGACATCACTGGAAAGTTCTGTCCCGCGAGATTCTTCCACGGTAACTACCCCCTCTTTTCCAACCTTATAAATGGTTTCTGCAATAATTTTCCCCAGCTCTTCTGATTCTGCTGAAATGCTGGCAACTTGAGTAGTCTCTTCCAGCGTTGTGATTGGTTTTGCCATAGTTTGCAACTGCTGTAAAATCTCTTTTGTTGCGGTTTCTATTCCACGTTTTACCTCCATCACTTCCAGACCTGACTCAATATATTTCAACCCTTCTGTTGCAATTGCTTGAATGAGTATGGTGGCAGTAGTGGTTCCATCTCCTGCATGCTCATTAGTTTTAGAAGCCACTTCTTTTACAATCTCTGCACCCATGTTTTCAAATTTATCTTTTAAGGTAATTTCTTTTGCAATAGAAACCCCATCATTGGTGATAGTTGGTGAACCATATCCTTTATCCAGCGCAATATTTTTCCCCCGAGGACCAATAGTAACTTTTACTGCGTCTGCAACCGCATCAATTCCTTTTTTCATAGCACGTCGTGCGTCAGCATGAAATAACATTTGTTTTGCCATATATTCTTTGACCGTCATCCCATTGTATAACGGGATCCAGGCTTTCTATTAATTGTTTTCTTTAATAATTGCTAAAATAGTTTCTTCTCTCATAATAAGTAGATCCTCATCGTTAATTTTTATTTCTTCTGGTGAAAACTTTGAAAATAACACAGTATCACCAACCGCAACTGACATGGGAATTATTTCACCTTTGTCGTTAATGGCTCCTGGACCTACTGCTATTACTACTCCTTGTTCTGGTTTTTCTTTTGAAGCAGTATCAGGAATATAAATTCCAGACATAGTGATTTTATCGCGAGTTAAAGGCTTTACTACGACTCTGTTTGAAATTGGCACTACATGGACATCATTCATAATTCCTGTTTTTGAGCTATTTATATATATGTATTGTAGAAAATTTTTGACAATAGTCAAACGAACGACGGAAATTTGGCAAAGAAAAAGCCTCACCAACATAATGTTGTGAGGCTTTTTATAAAACTTTATATTATTTATATGAGTGTTTTCGCTTCTATATTTCTTGGTGGTGAATTTCCACCATCAGAACCTCGAGATTCCATGAACATAATTTCTATTTTATACTTGGTAGTATCGTAATTATTTGAATCATTTTGATTAATTTTTATGGTTATAACAGAACCACTGTGCTTTAAAAATAATCTTATTTTTTTAGTTTCAAAATTTCCTTTTTCAATTTCATTTCCTTCTTTATTTAAAAATAAAAATGAAAGTGGAGTTTCAGTCCAGACTTTTACAATCATATGCTGTCCAGACTTTTCTGGAACAATAATTTTAATCGCATCACCTCTTTCTGTTGAGTTACCCAACTTATCCATACGGCCTTCTTGAATTTTTGAAATAACAGTAAATTGATATTTTTCAGGCATATCATTCATATCTATCTCAGCAACATTATTGCCATACATTTTTTCTTGTGTTTCCCAAATATCATTTTGAATTTCAGGAAATACAAAATCTTCAAATTCATCTGACGGCCTTGGTATATTTTTTTGATTAACCAACGTATCATTTTTTAAATGATTTTTTATATCATCAACTCCAACTAATGTTGTATTGTTATTTGGCGTTTGATCTGTTTCTTTTGAATAGGATAGTGAATCCACTAAAATTTTTTCATCCAAAATTTTTGTTAAGTTTGGCAATTGAGTTATTCCTATTGAATCATTCTGTATCTTTTTACTCCTTATATTGTTTTCTTGTGAACCAGTAGTATCTGGTGTTTCTACGATAGTAAAAAATGAATAAGTTTTACTTTTAGCAATATCAAGAGCAGTTCCCATTGAATCTACTTTAATTGATTGTTTTTTGGTTTTTTTTCTTAAAATCTTATATTTTGTTTTTGACTCTTTTTTTACTAATTCTTTTTTAAATGCATTTGGTGCATACTCAACAATTTCTCGCTTCAAAATTTCTGATGATGAAAATTCAACATCACTATATTTTGATACCGTACTAAACGTATTGTCTCTTGATAATACATCAAGATGTAACGATGATGCTTTTTCAGCACTCATTCCTGCTTGATTTGCTTGAAATGTGCTGTATTTTGATGTGTTATTTTCTTTAAAAAGAACAGTACCAGCAACAGCAATAAATAAAATTAATGCAACAAAAACTGGCACATGGGTTTTGTTTTTTTGCCCACCATATGAACCTCCAACATATTTTTTCATGATTTCTATTGTTTAAAGTTTTAAATGATTTTCAGCATTGTAACACATATTTTTAAACCATGTCAAATTTCTATTGTAAGTTTTCCACAAAATCTTTCAATACTGATTCAATATGAATTGGTTTAAAGTGATTATCCATTCCAACGGGAATTTCTATAAATGAGAGATTTAACAGTGATTCAATGATCCCCTTCATTTTTTCTGAAGTAATAGTTTCAATATTTGATGGAACCACCACATCATATAATTTTTGAATATCAGCATCAGGTTCTGTTATGAAATAAAGTGCAGTTAAAAGTTGTGGCCGGCCTTCGTATCTTTTGGTATTTTTTACCATAGCAGCATACCCTAATAACTGTTCTTTGTACTTTCCTTCTACTTCTCCCTTTATAATATGTTTTTCAATCTTCGATGTTTTAATATCGTAAATTTCTATTCCATGTTTTGTCTCAACTAAAATATCTATACGCCCAGAAAGTCGCAGTCCGTCAACTTCAAAGGTGTCCATATTTACTTCTATTGAAACCGTATCAATATCATGCGACTTGAAAGATTCCCACCATATATAACAATGGTCTGAAACTTCTTTGATGTTAATAGTAAAATCTGGTGAATCTTTTTGGTACTTCTGCAGGGTTTTTTGAGTGATTTTTTCTACTTCTTGATATGTAATTTCTGTTCCAGATTTTTTTGTACTAATAATAGCTTCTACGATACTGTGATAAAGTTTTCCTTTTATGGTTGCAAACGTGTCACCTGACGACATACCTAAAATTGTTGTCAAAATAAATTCCCACGGATTTTTTTCAAATTCAAATAATTTTGATGATGAAATTCCTTTTTGTTTTAATGCCCATACCAAGAAATTTCCAAACTCTTGTTTGGTTGGATAATCGCCGTGGTGAACATAAAATGCTTGCAACATTGTTTGCTGTCTATCAATTTCATTCATAACAAATTGTTTTGAAATTATGGAAATAGTATCAAGTTCTGGAGTTTGAATATTTGCTTTTTTGCCTATTCCTTCAACATATGAAATGTATAAGCCTTCTTTGGCGCGCGTCTTTGCTACAAACAATAATGAATTATTATTATCAGACTCATTTGTTTCTGGCGCTTGCTTAAAAAATCCATGCGTTACAAAATGAGGAACTCCGGGAATAATGGAAAGCCCTCGGTGAACTGGGTTAAATGTTTTTTTATCAACATTAATTATAAAAACATGTTTAAATTCAAGCCCTTTTGATGAGTGAATAGTAAGAAGTGCAATACTTCCCGGAATTGGTTCTTTATCTTTTTTAATTTCAAGTCCGTATTCTTTAATCATCATCAATGATTCAGAAAGTGCACATAATGGATTTATTTCTCTGACATGCTTTTGTTCCAAAGACTGAATTAATGTAAATAATTCAAAGAGTCGTTCAAGCACACTTACTGTTTCTTCTTTTTTTATATTCGTTGCAAAATATTTTTTTTGTTCTAAAAATTCTTTAATACCACTTGTCACTCCATCTACTACTAATAAGTTTTTAAACATCACGAGCGACTCATTCATAGCAATAAGTGATAAAATCCCAGCTTTTGAAATCTTGGCACCACTATGAATTTCTTCTTCAGATAAAATTTCAAAAAAAGTTTTATGTTCAAAATCTTTTTTGTGACAAGCATAATACTGAGTAAATTTAATAGAGTCATACAATGGAATTTCAAAAAACGGACTCCATAAAAGCTCTAATGAAATTTCTGAAACGGACATAACATGAGTCACGGCCCATAACATTTTGATAACCAGTGAAATAGTTGGATTTTCTAAAAAGGTATCATTTCCATAATGAATCACCGGAAAATCTTTTGAGAGATAATCTTTTACAGAAATGAGCTGTTTGTTGTTTCTGGTGAGAATTCCAATTTCATGATACGGAACCCCATTTTCTGTAAGCTGCTTAATTGAAGAGTGAATGTCATATAGCATCTCATATTCTTCTTTATATGCTATAAAAGAAACTTCAGATTTTTCAAAACTTCCTTTTGCCACTAAAGATTCTTTCTTAAAATCAGCAAGTGAAAATGCAACATCTAAAATATTTTGTGCACTGCGATAATTTTCTTTTAATGTGATAATTTTTGTTGTGGGAAATTCTTCAATAACTTCATTAAAAATCTCTTTTGAAGCACCTTGAAATCCATAAATTGATTGCTTTCTATCTCCTACGATAAAAAGGTTTGGTTGACGGTCAAACACATCTGCTAATTGCATAGCAAGTTGATGTTGCTGCATATTGGTGTCTTGATATTCGTCAATCAAAAGATATTGATGATTTTCTTGTAGGGTATATTTCAAATCTTCATGTTGTGCAATGGCATCACGTACCTCCAAAATAACACTTGAAAAATCAAAGTAATGATTCTTATGTATCCAATCTTCATATGCTATGTAGATATCTGAAAAATCCTTGTTGGTTTCTAAAAACTTTTCCATTTTTTTTGCCCTATCTTTTTTTGTCCATGAATTTTTATGTAAGATTAATTGCTCTTCTGTTGTATATGCGCAAAAAACATCAAGTGCTTTCTTAAATTGATCTGCCGAAATTCCTTGTCTGCGCATTTCTTCAATTAGTATAATAACACTTTTACGCTGATTGTATTCATTACTGATATCAATGACATTGGTGCGCAGTGTTAAATTTTTTGTAGCAGCGTGGAATCCTATAATTTTATCCCCGTCGGTTATAAGTTTTTTTTCTTGATCTGCAAAATAATCTGGAAAATCTCGCTGTATTGAAATAGCAAATTTGTGAAAAGTTTCTATGCGAACTTTTCTTCCTGCAGACCCTATTAGTTGGATAAGGCGTTGTTTCATTACGGTGGCTCCGGCCTCGGTATAGGTTAATGCCAAAATACATTCTGGCAGCGTGTCAGTTTTTTTGAGGATTTCTGCAATACGAAGAACTAAAATTTTAGTTTTACCGGTACCAGGCCCAGCAATAACCATCACAGGACCGTTGATGTTTTCTACTGCCTGTCGTTGCAGATCATTTAACGATTTTTTTTCTTCTTCAAATAATGCATCATGCATATATTATTGTGCTTTGCTGTTAAAAAAGTCTTGAACTTGAGCTGTTTTGTCTTCAACTTTTTGAAAACCTGTTTGAACTTTTTTAATATTTTCTTGCACTTGAATAAGTCCTTGTTGTGCTTTTTCAACAAATGGTTTTGCCCACACAAATAATCCTATTCCAATTCCAATTAAAAAAAGATAATAGAAAACTTTCCAAAATACTGCCATTTTTTGAGCATGTCTGATTGACAGTGTTACGTCCTCCAGTTCATCTAGTCGTTCATAAATAAGTTCTAATTTTTGATTAATTTCATCTGGATTTTGCATATTGATTCTATTGTATCAACCGCAGCCTCACCTCGTAAGTATTGACAAATAATAAAAATAATGTAATAGTATATTATCTTTAACTTAAACAATTTTCTCATGACACTGACTTACCAAAATAAGGATGTGTCATTTTTTGATACGCCTTATGATGAATTATTTCCTATCTCTCAATACAGACCAGGAAACATTGTTCCATCATTGTTTCATTTAAAAATGGATATTGTTTCCATACGAGTCATATCATTTAATATACAACAAACCCCTATTGGAATAATATTTAATGGGATTACAGAAGATCAAAGCTTTTACCTTGAAAGCACTATTGAGATCAAAGATTTTGTTATTGAAAATATTTTTTCAATGAGCGAATCTGGCGGTGAGCACACCATTCTGTTTTATCTTTGTGGCAGACCACTTGTTATAACTGATCATATCCGTATGATATTTGAGCATTTTAAATCCAATTATCCTTTACTTTACTGCCGGTGGTTACGAGGTGAACTTATGCCAATGGAAATTTATGAGAGAAATTTCCTAAAAAGCGAATACAGTTTTTAACCGCACAATTTATTGTGCGGTTTTAATATACTTATAAAAGTTTTATATACTTTTTAACTTCTATTAAGGTATCTTTTTGAAGTGCTGTTAACGCTTCAAGCACATAATCAACATCTTCTCTTTTAAACTCATCTAAAATATCTTGTTGGGTTATTTTTTTATCATGATGCTCGGTGATATAAAATAAAATTTTTGCACGCATCTGACGCAGTGATCCTTCAAACTTACTTTGTTTGGCATAATGTTTACTTTTTTTATTAGGATTATGTTTTATAATTTTTGGAAGATGTGAACCATAATCCATCAGTGCATAATACCAATCACGTGGATTATCTATTATTTCTAAGGTTTTTTGGATAAGTGGAAATAACTGCTTATCATGAATATCAGCAGCGGTATTATTACCAAAAAACTCATGAATATAAATTCTTCTGATATTTGTTTCTATTAGTGGTATTTTTTTATTATAAACAAATGTTTCAATAGCAGCCTGCGTGTATGGTCCAATTCCTGGAATTTTTTTATACGTTTCAAAAATATTTTTAAAATCTTTTTCGTCTTGTAATAGTTTTGCTGCTTCCCATAAACGCTTGGCTCGAGAATTATATCCAAGCCCTTTCCATAAGATATAAACTTGTGAAATGTCAGATTGCGCCAATGTTTTATAATCAGGAAACTTCTTTATCCATGCATCAAAAAAATCAATCACGCGTGATACTTGTGTTTGTTGTAACATAATTTCTGAGACATGGACGCGGTAAAAAGAAATATTTTTTCTCCATGGTAATTCATCGCGCTTATGTTGACCATACCAATCCATAATTTTTTGAAAAAATTCTCTATGATCTTGCTTCATACTACTTTAAAACAGTAATTGAAAGTAAAATATATGTGGCTGCTGCAATCATAAAAAGCCCCACGCCTTGTGTGACTTTTTTAATAATAGTTGAAGACATCAAGTTTCTCACACGTGCTATAACTTCAACAAGCGCAAACCAACATGCAAAGATTCCTACAATAACACCAACAATTACGGGAATACTCTGTGTAAACGTTGCACCTTTTATAGAAAAACCAATAAGACCAAATAACGGAACAAACCCAAGATATGCCAAAGGATTAGCAAGCGTAATTGCAAAAGCAGAAACAAAATCACTGGTATAATCTTGTTTTGAAGTGTCAATATAATGAAGCGTTTCTTTTTTTAAAAACATAGAAATTCCCATTCCAAACAAAAGCAAAACTGAAAGTGATTTTATAAGAACTTCAAAACGATGCAAAAAATCAGTGACTTCCGTCACACCCCATACCAAAATAAATACAAAAAACATATCTACTAGCATTGAACCCAAGAAGGTCATTACTCCTGCTTTAATTCCTCTATTTAATGTTCTGTCAATGGTTAAAAAACCCACAGGTCCGTATGGTGCAGCTATTAAAAATCCAACACCAATACTTTTTATGAGGAGTATCATATCCATATTTATAAATAAAATTGTATCATATTTTATAATGCAAGAAGTCGCTTAGCAATGCGGTCATTACCCAAAACTTTTGAAACTGCATATAGATCAGGAGATTTGGCACGCCCTGTAATAAGCACCCGAAGCAGTTGTGACACATGTACCATAGAGCCTTTATATACAGATTCTGGGGTAAATTCTTTTGGTTTTGCGGCATAACCACATGATTCACAGACTGCGCGCATGTTGGCAAGCCACGTGTCTTTATCATTTTTATCAGAATAGGTTTCAAGATATTTTGAAAGTACATTTTTCTTATCTTCATCAGAAAAATATGAAACAACAGAATTAATTTCTGAATCATCGTGATGTATTACAAACTCGTCATCAAAAAAATAATTCATGTCACCAAAAAATTCGCCATATATTGCAATATCTTTTCTCCCACCTTTTTGTGATGTTGTGTCGCGTTCGATATCAAGAATTTGAATAATATAGTCTTTGTGATTGATAAGTTTTACAAGTTCAGTTTCAAAACCATTTATGGTTGCCCATTCAACAAGCCGTCCATATAAATCAGTTGCTGGAATTTTTGACATTTCATCTTTTGCAATATTATCAAGTTTGTCTGGGTTATACAGTGCTGGTGAAGCTGGAAGTTTTTCCGCAGAAAATGGGAATGAAAATATATCATCATATCTATGTTCAGTACGCCAATCTTCAAAACTTGAATTAAGCATATTCATAAGATATGCCATCACCGCCTCTTTTGGATAACCCTTTTCTATAAAATACGCCATGGTTGCTTCTGGATCTTTTCGCTTGCTGAGCTTTCTTTGTGTATGTGTTACAGGGTCAATTTTATCAATAGTAGAAGGATGAATATATTTTGGAAGATCAAACCCAAGCATGTTAAATAGTTGGATATGACGTGGAGTTGATGAAAGCCATTCATTAGTGCGCACTACATGAGTAGTTCTCATGAAGTGATCATCACATACATGGGCAAGGTGATATGTTGGAATTCCATTTGATTTTAGAAGTACCATGTCAAGATCATTCTCTGGCATTTCAACATCATGGCGTAGTGCATAATCATAAAATGAAACTTTTGCATCAGTATTTTTAGGAGCCCTTAAGCGGACTATGAATGACTTACCTGCTTCAAGGTGCGTAAGCACATCTTCAAGTGGTTTATCACGCCACTCATTAATTTCTAGTTTTTCGTCTTCGTCACCTTCTACTTTTTTTGGAGTAAAATCAAGATATGCATTTCCATCAACAAAAAGCTTCTTTGCAACCGTATGATAAAACTCTTTACGAGAAGTTTGAGTATACGGCCCATAATTTCCTTTTTCTTCATTCACCCCTATTACCCCTTCATCAATATCAATATTAAAACTTTTTATAGTTTGAAGAATTACCAAAAGTGCTGTGTCTACAAAACGAGCGTCGTCAGTGTCTTCAATGCGAAGGAAAAATACACCACCGGTTGAACGCGCAATCATATAAGAAGCAAGAAGTGTACGCATGCCACCAATATGTAAAAATCCCGTTGGGCTTGGTGCAAAACGCGTTACTGCTGCACCTTCCGAAAGATTTCGCGGTGGGAATTTTATCTCAAGATCATCTATATGGTATGACGTTTGAAATGCTCTATTAGCGATTTTTCCTAAGAGTTCTTGATGATTGTTCATATTACAGCAATAATATCATAACTTTTACGCAAAAGCACACAAAAAGCCATCCATTTGAATGACCTTTTACCATTAAAATGAACCACTGGAACCACCGCCACCAGATGATCCTCCAGAAAATCCTCCAAAACCACCACCCGAAGAAGAGCCTCCTCCAAAACCTCCCCAATATCCTCCGCCATGCTTATCGTGGTCTTGTAACCATTTTGGTAATTTATTTTGTGGAATTTCAGCGTATTTATTGGACAAATATTTATCAATAATCCATCCAATTACGGCACCACCTACAGCAAGTATAAAAGTTGCAACGCCAAGTGCAATCATCAGCCCAACAACACCACCTAATATTCCACCAAAAACACCACCAAATATGGTAGATTTTGATTTTGCCATGATTTTAACAAAGAATACTCCCAGTTGAAATACAATAAATAACAAAAATAATCCCAACTCTGGTGGAAAATTAGTATTTTCTTTCTTAGTAAGATCTTCAAAGGAAGAATTTTCTACCCCTTTTATTATATCTAATGTTATACCTTCTACTGCTAGGGTATAATTTCCGACTGTTAGTTCTGGTGTATGTTTTTTAATAATCTGTGCAGATACTGAATCAGTAATAAATTCTTCTATTCCATAGCCAACCTCAATTCTTATTTTTCTCTCTTGTGGAGCAAGTAAGACCAACACTCCGGTATCTTTGGTAGATTCACCAATCTTCCACGTGTTAAAAATTTTTGTAGCTGCTGTTTCTATAGTTTCACCTTCAATATCTGGCACCGTCACTACTGAAACTTCAACAGCTTTGGTGTTTTTTAAATTTTCTAAACGAGCGTTAATTGCAATTTCTGATGTATTATCAATAATATTGGCAAAATCAGAAATATAACTTTGTGGTGCCGTAGGGATTTCAAAAGCAAGTGTTGTTGAGCAGGGTAATAAAAAAGCACCCAAACAAAGTATAAGTTGTATCAAAAACTTTTTTTGTTCTGGTGCCTTGTGCATGATTTTAATAATTAATTTATCAAATCAACTGTTGGAGCGGTTTTTGCAGCTTCATCTGATGCAAACAATTCCATTGGTCCGTAACCAAAAATCTTGGCCATAATTACTCCTGGGAAACGCTTTACAGCAATATTATATGATTTAGTGATTTCATTAAATCTATTTCTTTCAACAGAAATTCTGTTTTCTGTTCCTTCTAATTGAGTCATGAGTGTTTGAACAGATTCACTTGATCTGAGTTGTGGGTAATTTTCTACAATCACCAAAAGTCGTGAAAGTGCAGAATTCAATTCTCCTGTTGCTGCTTGTTTTTCTGCTACGGTTGCGGCTCCTCCATATTTAGTACGAGCATCAGCAAGTGCCGTAAATACTTCTTTTTCTTGGTTCATAATTCCTTTTACTGATCCCACGAGATTTGGTATCAGGTCAAAACGGCGCTGGTAAACGGTTTCAACTTGTGCCCATTGAGTATTTGAAGCTTCTTTTAAATTAACAAAATTGTTATATGAGCCAATACTCCAAAGTACCAGCACCATTAATATTCCTCCTCCAATAATCCATTGCTTTGATTTCATATTCTTTAATTGTAACACAAGTCAATATTATGTTACAATTATTTCATGAAAACAGTTCAACAATTCACCCTTACAATGTGTTCGGCTCTTATATTATTTATTTTAATTCCATTAGTTTCTTTTGCAGATGTAATACCTGCTGTTACTTCCGTAACGCGTGATACTAATAACAAAGTCTATATAAATTATGACAACGATGTCAGTGTTTCTAGTGCAGCAACACTTAATTTTAAAGTATCTAATACCATACTAAATCTTAGTAGCACCTCTGATGATTATGAAAATCCAATCTCAGTTTCTATCATTGGAAAAAGAAGAGTTGTTCTTGAGTTTTCGTTTATACCTTTAAATAGTTCTGGTATTTCATATTTTACCTACGACCCAACACCTCCAGAAGTATGTCCAGCTGATCCAATTCCTTGTAATGGAGGCAATGGTATCTATAATGATTTGGGAGGCAATTCTCCACTTGTTGGTTTTGAAAACACACCAGTAACACCGTATAACACCATTCAACCAACATCAGCAGAAATAGGGTTTAATAAAATAACTATTAAATATGGCGGTGATGACTTTAGATACCCTCTAGAAATTACAGCGTTACCGTCACAATTTACTATTGAAGAAATTCACTATATTGCAGGTTTTGGCTTGGATCCTTTTTCGCCAACTCAAATTAGCATAAATAATGGTAATGTTGAACTTACTACTCCAAACATTGATTTTTCAAAAGACTATCGTGTTTCATATGTAGATAAATATACTGACCTTCAAAACTGTCTTCAAACTCCTTTTTCATTAGATTGCCAAATGGCATCTGGATATATTTTTGATCAATCTACTGATCTTGTTATTCCAAGTTTTAGTAGTCTTGATGTAAATACCAATCGACCATATCTTAGCAATGACAGGATCAGTCCTGGCGCGACTTTAAATTATGCCATTGAACCTTTTGCTCGTATTGCTACCATTTCAGAGTCAGAACCTTCACTTATCTATTTTGGTGAAATTGCAGGACTAAAAACTTCTACTGATACGTATATTTCGCAAAACCCCTTCATTAAAAATCTGACAGGAAATATTATTGTAACCAGAAGTCCTAATTCTTTTACTTTAAATAGAGCGAATCCTATACCAGAACTTTTCAAACCAAATGATTCAATTCATGTACTTGCAACTGACAGAGCAAGTACATTAAGTAAAGGACTTTCTGTATCAATTCCCTATGGAACTGATATTTATTCACCAGCACAATTAACTAATCCTGCGGTAAAACCAATAGTAAGTGTCAAAATTCAAAGCCTCACCCCCATAACATCTTCTGAAACAGCTTCAATAGGCAGCAACGTATTCCTGAGAGGAATTGATATTCCTACCGTGATAACTCTTGGAGCACCTGCCGGATCTTCAATTCCTTCACCTGCTGATCCAACTTCAACTACTTTTTCAAATAATATTACCGTATGTGTTGATGGGACGGTTACAAGTTTTGGAACCAGCGACGTTTCAAAAATAAAAATATATTCATCAAATACTACCGTTAATGCAGCAATATTAGATACTGCAGTAACCAACAAACAATTTAGTCTTGGTGGGCAATTTTGTTTTAATACCAATCACCTTACCAAATATTTAATCACTGTTGAACCAACGGTTATTGTGGTAAGCAGTGGTGGAGGAGGGGGTGGCGGAGGTGGTGGCGGTTCTACTCCAACTACCACACCTCCAACAGTAATACCAGCTAATAAAATAATTGTTGGAAGCTGTAAAGATATTAACTTCCCTATAATTGTTAATCAAAAATCAAAAGGTGCGATCATTAAAAATCTTGAGAAATTTATTCAAAAATATTATTTCAAATCTTTAGTGCCAGATACTTCATTTAAAACATCAACTATTTCTGCAATTAAGTTAATTCAAAAGAAAAACAAATTAAAAGTAACTGGGTATGTTAACAAAGAAACATCAGATTACTTTAACAATGTATTCTGTAAAGTAAAATAAGTTTACGCGTATATTAAGATTAATACAAAAGAGCCGGCGCTACGCGCCGGC
>JAYVHO010000010.1:0-27741 GCA_043771175.1 bacterium
ATATCGCGCCCGGCTCTTTTTTTTGTCGAATTTTGGCGGAAGAAGGGGGATTCGAACCCCCGGTAGAATTGCTTCCACGCCACCTTTCCAAGGTGGTACATTAAACCGCTCTGCCATCCTTCCAGAACTTAATAATACCTGATTGACTTGTAATAATCCACAACCAAATTCGTCATAAAATGCAATGACTACGTCATAAATCTATGGTAAAATATAGCAGAAATATGAAATCACAAAAATCCCTTATTATCCTATCAGTTTTGTTTGGTATGACAGTTTTTCCTATTGCAGCATTTGCAGATGAAAAACCACAAAATACGTCTATTATTGAAGAAAAAAAACCAGAACCTATGGTTTTCACCAGAATACTTCGCCAAGGAACGTATGGAAAAGACGTTTACGAACTTCAAACTATTTTAACAGATCTTGGATATTACACAGGTTTTAATACCGGGATTTTTGGTCCCAAAACTACCAGTGCAGTAAATGTTTTCAAGAAGAAACATAATCTTCCTATTAATGGAATTATTGATCAATCAACTATTGCTTCATTGGATAATGTATCGCGTCTTGATATATCGTTTGAACAACCTCAGGTTAAAAAAGCCAAAGTTGCTGTTTCTGATATTTCTCCAAAAGCTTCAATGACAACAAAAGTAACTGCGCCACTTATTGTTGCTACTCCTATATCTATTAATACTACTGAAGATATTTCAGTTGACCCAAATACCAGCGAACAAGAATCTGATATATTTACCGGTAATCATGAATGTTTTGTGTCAGCGATTGATGCAATTATTGAATGTAACACTGCTACGAGTGGTATTGAATACATCGTAAAACCTCAGAACAAAAAGGCAGTGGTAAAAATCTCAAATACACTTTTACATAAAAAATCACAAATTTCTCTAAAGCCAATCCTTGAAGGTAAATCTTCAAAATGGATGCTTAACGTAGGAAACAGTAAATTCAATGATGGATGGGGAGGTGGCATGCCTTCTGATGCGTATAACGCAGAATTTCAAATTGTTGATGGTATTTTAGGAGTATTTAAAGGAGATAATGAAAACAAAACGGTATCAGGGGCTAAGACATTATTTGCCAGAGATATTGGTGAATCAGTTGAAGACTCAGAAATTATCATCTCGCAAGGAAATATTGAATTTATCTCAAAGAATTCTCTTGAAAAACCTGTCATAGTAAAAGATAAAAATCTCTTTGTCTTTGAAACTTCATCAAATGAAAAGAAAGATATTTATATTGGACTTAATAGAACTATATATGATGCTGACAGAAATGGAACAGGAATAAAAGGAATTATGATTACTATTTCTGAGGAACCATCAGAAGATTCAACTGAAACATCAAACTAATCATATGTGGTATTTTATTGCACTTTCAAACCCTGGAAAGGAATATGAAAACACACGACATAATGCAGGACAAATGGTTCTCAAGAAAATTCTTTCTCTAAAAGAAGTGTCATACCAAGAAGTAGCAAACTATACCTATTTAGTAAAAATAGGTGATCAGCAGTGCTACTTTTTGTTTTCTAACTCATTTATGAATAAGTCTGGTGACTTTATAAAAAAGATGAAAAAAATTCATGAGCTTGAACCCAAAGAAGTAATAATTCTCCATGATGATCAAGATATCCCACTGGGCGAGGTTAAACTACAATACAATCGTGGATCTGCAGGGCATAATGGAATAATTTCAATTATTGCGAGTCTTCAAACACAAGATTTTGGACGTATGCGTATTGGAATTGAGCGGGTGACCGGTGATAAAACGGTTGATCATGTATTAGGTAAGTTTACTGATACTGAACTTGATATGGTAGACACTGCAACAAAAGTCACCTTTGAAAATATCAAAAATATTCTTACTTATGGTAAAGATGGAGCTATTTCACGACAGTAACTTGAAAATAATGAGCAGTGTGGTATGCTGACACAGAACTAAAAACATTCATTAAAATGATTAACTATGTTGTACCCCCGAAGTTTAATCCATCTGAAATTGTTAAAGAATTCAGAAAAATATTTGAAATACATGGTGATGAGTTTCAAAAATTTGTGAAAAAACATTTAATAATCCCATCGGAAGACAAAGCACGAAGAACGATGTTTGTTCAATATATATCTGATCATCAAGTATTTTTAGATGAAATAGAAAATAATGAGCATCGACACACATTACCGCTCAAGGAGCTGGTATCTAATTTCTATGGATGTTGTAATCCATACAGAACACAAGCAATGCGTAAGATGGTTGGAGATAATGATTACCTTAAGCCCACTAATTTAACTTTATTTGATATGTATGCATATGCTATATTAAAGAATAACAGTACAAAAGCTAGCAGCTATTGTAACGATTATAATCATATCGGAATTTTCGGTGGTAAGGATAAGTGTAGATTTTTACATCTTATTACTGATCAAAAAATTTTAGGCTATAGTTTGCATCCCTATAATGAACATTATCCATTAAGTAGAGAAACGGTCTTTATTCAAAAAGTTATTTTTAAAACAAGAGAAGACTTTGAGGGCTATCAAAGTGAAGTACCGTCTTCGTTCGGCAGTTGCGAATGTGTACGGTGGTAAAGTTCTACAATTATTTATATAAAAATCCCGCATTTGAATGCGGGATTTTTTGTAGCTTCTGTTATTTAATAACCAATGTCATTCTTTGATCCTTTGGTTCAAAGAGAGTAATTGAGAATGAGTAGCTCTTTCCGAGTTCAAGTTTTTGCTTAAGCTCTGCTTCTGAAGCAAATTCAGAAACGTGGATGAGTCCAGAAACTCCTTCCTCAATAGCCACAAGTGCTCCATGTTTGTTGTATTTAATAACAACTCCTTCAACACTGTCGCCTTTTTTATATTTGTCAGCAGCAGCTTTCCAAGGGTTTTGTTTAAGAGCTTTGATAGAAAGTGAAATCTTTTCATCAGAAACTCCAATTACTTTAGCCTTGATTTTATCTCCAGCTTTAAACATTTTGCGTGGATCTTCAACAAGTCCCCAGTCAAGTTCAGAAATGTGAACCAATCCTTCAAGTCCTTCTTCAATTTGGATAAATACTCCAAAGTCTACGGCTCCTGTAACGGTTCCTTCAATTTCGTCACCAGGTGCATACTTGGTAATCATTTCTTTCTTTTGTGAAACTTCACCACCCTTTTCAGAGAAGATAAGTTTTCCTTCTTTTGGATTGATTCCAATAATGGCAACAGAAATAGTTTGACCAATCAATTTTTTAAGTTCTTTAAAGATTTCTTCTTTGTTTCCATCATCTACGCGA
This sequence comes from bacterium, assembly GCA_043771175.1. Taxonomy (GTDB): domain Bacteria; phylum Patescibacteriota; class Minisyncoccia; order Phycocordibacterales; family UBA1006; genus DASWYC01. The sequence goes on from JAYVHO010000010.1 coordinate 3,302, forward strand.
GGATAGTGATCCGCACGAAGTTGTGAAGAAGGAAGGAATCCTTGCAGGCCTTGCCATTCAAGAATAAGTCCTCCTTTGTTTGCTTCTTTAATAGGAAGATCAATAAGGGTCTTACTATGCATAAGGCGATCTGCCTCAGTCCAGGTAAGTGCTTGGCGAGCTTCTTTAAGAGAAAGTTCAATGTATCCATCTTCGTTTTCTCGTTCAACAATCTTTCCACGGATAATGTCTCCGATGTTAAGATTTTTGATAAGTTCGCGGGCTTGTAAGTATTCTCGCCCAAAGATAATTCCTGTACCAAATGGTGAAATGTCAATGTATACGCAGCTGTCTTTTATAGCAACAACGTTTCCTTCAACAATGTCATCGGTTTGAATATCCCTTGTGTTGTCAGGAGTAATCAAGTTAACCATGATTTCTGATTCCTGCATTTGTTTGTCAATTCGCATAATTTGTGAGCACGCATGGGAGGGTTTCAAAAAACATTCTAGCAATGACGATTTTTGTCCGTCATCCCGTTGTAAAACGGGAACCAGTTTGTTCTTCTGAAATTTAACCAATCCACGGTGAATTAATAATAAAAGCTGATGTTCAGCCATATGACTATACCACAAAAGGAAAAAAGACCAAAGTTTTGCTAAAAAATTACCTATTGGGTATAATAGACTCATGATAATTATATACCTTGGAAAACACTTTATAAAACTGCAAGTTGGGGATTTTACCGTTGCGGTTAATCCACCCACACTGGCATATGATCCAAAAGCTTCACGATTTAAGGCAGATGTAGTGATTTGTTCTTCATTTCATCCTTCAAATCATGGAGTAGATACCGTAACATATGGAGGAAGTGAGCCATTTGTGATTGACAGTGCAGGAGAATACGAAGTGGGGAATTTATGGGTACGAGGATTCCAATGTGCTATTGCAGATCACAGCGGACATAATAATATTGTGTATCTTCTTCGTTTTGACGACATGACCGTGGTGGTAGGTGGAGCACTTGAATCACTTGATAGTATTTCGGTAGAAGCAAAAGAAGAGATTGATACTACGTCAGTTGCGATAGTTTCACTAGGGGAACCTGGGGGAATGAATTCTCATGATGTTTATAAATTTGCTCATTCACTTTCTTCTGGTTATATTATTCCTGTTGGAATATATGAAAAAGAAGACATGACCATGTTTTTAAAAGAAGCCGGAGCCAAAGAAGTACAGCCAGTAGATAAACTCACTATTAAGAAAAAAGATTGCGAAGGAAAAGAAGGAGAAGTAGTGCTACTCAATATTTAAAAAAAGATTGTTTCCGTCATACCGTTGAATATCGGTATCCAGTTCATTTCTTGTATGTTTTTATTTTGATAACACAAAATACTATGGCATACTACTATAAACAACTTAAAAAATTCACATAAACTTACTTAGCAAACATGAAAAAGGATCATGCTAAATTCAATGAAGTGTGTGCATGCGTAAAAGAGTATCGCTGTGCGCGTTTTTCTTTAATTCACAACTATTATAAAAAAGTAGAGGTAATGTTTATGGTATGCATAATCCAACTGATTGGTTTAGGATTAATTGTATACTTGGTTATTGCAGAAAATAATTTTTTTTATTCAAGTGGTATTTTTAGTTGTCTTGGTGTGACCTATGTATACTTTAGAAATTGCCATGTGATGAAAAAAATTCGCATTCGTGTAGTTCTTTACATTTGGAGTAAAGAGACAAAACAGGAAGTTGATAGTATTGAGTTACGTCTCTATGAACGTTTAAAAAAATGTGAAAGCATTCTTCCTATGATGCGTGCAAACAATCGGAAGTTCTACTGTGTAGCAAATCGTGCACAAAGAATCATTGAAAAATTTGAAGGAAATAAGTAAAAACCCCCCAAGTGCCAAAGCGCTTGGGGGGTTTTAATTGTCACATTTGGTGACTATCAAGATATTTTGAGGTATAATGCACCCATGATTAATAAGATCAGAGCTCAAGAGCATCACCACAGAAAGTTAATTGTGTATATGGCCGCAGGGTTTGTTACATCAATTATTGGAGGAATTTATTTCTATAGTATTTTTTCTCAAAAAATACTTGCTGGAAATTCAAATGAATCAGTAAAACAAACAAGTCCTGCAAAAGATCTTATTAATTCCCTTATCTATGTAGGTAAAGAAGCATCCACTGCGGTAAAGACAGGAATTGAAAAAACAAAACAAAATGAAATTCCGTCCGCAGATACTCAAAGTGACGAAACAATGACTCCAACATCAGAATCAACCGAACAGGAATATACTCAAACACCGTCAATCAATTAATCTTTAATCAATCATTCATTTACGTATGGCAAAGAAACACGAAGAAAAAAAACCTTGGGATATAACTCATGAAAAAATTCAAGTTCAAAATATTTCAGAAGAAATGAGAAAATCATTTATTGAATATTCTATGTCCGTGATTACGTCACGTGCGCTGCCTGATGTTCGTGATGGATTAAAGCCTGTTCACCGCAGAATTTTATATGCCATGAAAACAACCGGTTTAACGTCGGGGGCAAAATTTAGAAAATCAGCTTCTGTGGTAGGAGAGGTTTTGGGAAAGTATCACCCACATGGTGATAGTTCTGTATATGATTCTATGGTAAATATGGTGCAAGAATTTTCTTCTCGGTATCCACTGGTACTGGGGCAAGGAAACTTTGGGTCATTAGATGGTGACAATGCTGCGGCGTATCGTTATACAGAAGCCAAAATGTCTAAACTTTCTGATGAAATGTTAAAAGATATTGAAAAAGAAACGGTACTGTTTAGTCCTAACTTTGATGGAACGTTGAAAGAACCACGTGTATTACCAGCAGCTATTCCAAACCTTTTGCTTAATGGTTGTTTGGGAATTGCGGTAGGAATGGCAACGAATATTCCTCCTCATAATCTTTCTGAAGTAGTAGACGCAACAGTTCATTTAATTGAAAACCCTGATTCAACCAATGAAGATTTACTTGAACATGTTAAAGGGCCAGACTTTCCACTTGGTGGGATTGCTTATAATAAAAAAGATATTATTCACGCATATTCAACGGGCCGAGGTGGTGTGGTCTGTAGAGGTGACGCAGAAATTATTGAAGAAAAATCTGGGAAATTTCAAATTATTATTTCTTCTATACCGTACCGTGTGAACCGAGCCAATTTGGTAGTAAAAATTGCAGGACTGGTTCAAGAGAAAAAGATTATGGGGATTAAAGATTTGAGAGATGAATCTGACGAACAAACCAGGATTGTGGTAGATATTAAGCCAGGCATGGAACCACAAAGAATTTTAAATTATTTGTATAAACATACAGAGCTTGAATCTGCATTTAATTATAATATGACAGGTCTGGTTGATGGAGTTCCGCTTACGCTTACTTTGCGTGATATTCTTTCAACATTTGTTTTGCACCGTGAAGAAGTAGTAAGAAAGAGAACAGAATTTGATCTTGCAAAAGCAAAAGCCAGAGCTCATATTTTAGAAGGTCTTAAAATGGCGCTTGACCATATTGACGAAGTTATAAAAATTATTAAAGCTTCAAAAGATGGAGCTGACGCAAAGGTTAATTTGATGAAGAAATTCAAATTTTCTGATCTTCAAGCTCAGGCAATTTTGGATATGCGTCTTCAAAAACTTGCAAACTTGGAGAGAAAGGCAATTGAAGATGAGTTAAAAACAATACTTAAATATATTGGGGAATTAGAAGCTATTCTAGCATCACGCAAAAAAATGCTTGCCATTATCACCAAAGAATTAATTGCTATTAAAGAAGCGTACGGTGATGCGCGTAGAACAAAAATCATGGCACGTGCAGCAGGGGCCATTTCTGATGAAGATTTAATCCCTGATAAAGATACTGCTTTGTTATTAACTGCTGGTGGATATGTAAAACGTACCAATCCGGAAGAATACCGTGCTCAACGAAGAGGTGGACAAGGAGTTTCTGATCTTGAAACAAAAGAAGAAGATGCAGTTATTAACGTAACTATTGCCAGTACCAAAAGCGATCTTTTGTTCTTTACTGCAGAAGGAAAAGTGTTTCAAATTAAAATGTATGAAATTCCAGAAGCTTCAAAAGCAACAAAAGGAAAATCAATTAACAACTATATTTCACTCGCTGACACTGATCGCGTAACGTCTGTACTTACTGTACCAAAAGAGGCACGAACGTTAAAAGAAGCAGGTGTTGTGTGTATTACCAACAAAGGTGCCATTAAGAAGATGATGCTTGATCAATTTGCTCATGTTCGTCGTAGTGGAATTGCAGCTATGAATCTTGATAAAGATGAGGTGCTGTTGTCTGCTCATATCGTAAATCCAACGGACGAAATTATGTTAGTAACACAAGATGGACAGTCAATCAGATTTAAAGAAGGTGATGTCCGCGCTATGGGGCGAACCGCTGGAGGTGTTCGCGGAATTGATTTAGACACAGGAGATGTGGTGATTGGATCTGATGTGGTAGCAAAACCAGATTTTAAAAAAGCACAACTTTTGATTTTGACCCAAAACGGATATGGTAAAAAATCATCACTGGATGAATATAAAACACAAAACCGAGCAGGTGGGGGAATCAAGACACTTAATGTTACTGATAAGACTGGAGTTGTAGTAGGAGCAGCAATTGTTATTGACGAAGAGCATGACGTTTTGACGATGTCTAAAAAAGGACAAGCAATGCGTACGTCATTAAAAGAAATCCCACTTCTTGGGCGCGCAACACAAGGGGTAAAAGTCATGAAACCAAAGGATGGTGATGGTGTTTCAAGTATTGCGATAATATAAATTAAAACAAAAAACAAGCAAAGGAATATTACAATTTATTTCACAGATTGTAGAAATAAAAGTTACTATAACAACGTTCAAGCTCTTTGACCATTGCTATTATTCGGGTGTTTTTTTGTCAAAAAATAAAGTTTTCCCCATATTTTCCTTGCTTTTTGTGTAAATTATGCTAATATAGCGGTTATCACACAAACGATTGAGTCATGACTTGTGATGCTATTACTAAAAAGTTACGCATAATAATATATTCATCATACATTATGTTAAATAGTACTCGTCCGAAGAAATATTTTTCTCGGTATAAAGAACCGTTTTTACCGGTTCCAAACTTAGTAGAAAACCAAGTCGACTCTTATAGAAACTTTTTAACCAAAAGTTTTGAAAATGTAATCAAAGGATATGCTCCAATATCTGATTACGCAGGGAAAAAATTTGAACTTACCATATCAGACTTCAGAATTGAATATCCTGAACAAGATGAGTATCACTTTAAAACCAATAAACTAACATATGAAGCAAACATAAAGACTTCATTTGTTTTAAATAATAAAATTTTAGGAACACAGCAAGAACAAGAAATTACGCTTACTGAAGTTCCCATCATGACCGAACACGGAACCTTTATCATCAACGGAGTAGAGCGTGTAGTGGTGCCACAGTTAGCACGTTCATATGGTATTTACTTTACCCAAAATGACACCAAAAAAGGTGTGTTTTATGGTGCTAAAATAATTCCTTCACGTGGAGTGTGGGTAGAACTTGATGTTGAAGCAGACGGAGGAATGTATGTTCGCGTTGATAAGAAACGAAAGTTTCCAGTATCAGTACTTTTTAAAGTATTTGGAGCCACCAACAAAGATGAAATCATGGCGCTATTAACCAATGAAAATGCAATGAAAATTGCATCTCATTCACTCGCTAAGGATACTACAACAAATGTAGATGAAGCATTTATTGAAATCCACAAGCGTCTACGAGATGGAGATTTGGCAACACCAGAACAAGCACGAGAATTTGTAATGTCTATGTTTAGTACCGAACGTTATGATATTTCTGGCGTGGGACGTTTTCAGTTTAATAAACGATTTGCATTACCACTTGATTCAAAAGAGATTGAACGACGTGTTATTGGAGCTCTAGATATTGCTACTATTTTAAATCACATTGGTGAAATGATGGCAGTTCCCGGAACAAAGGCAGATGATATTGATCATCTTGGTATGCGTCGTGTTAGATATGTGGGAGAACTTCTTGAGCAATCTGTTCGAAAAGGAATGATGCAAATGAAAAGAAATATTCAAGATAAAATGTCAACTATTGATGGAGAAACCACACTTCCTATTGCCCTTATCAATCAACGTCCACTTCAAGCACGTATTCGTGAATTCTTTGCAACCAATCAGTTGTCACAATTCATGGATCAAGAAAACGCTTTGACAGAAATTGAACACTTGCGCAGATTGTCAGCCCTAGGTCCCGGTGGACTTACTCGTGAACGTGCAGGATTTGAAGTTCGTGATGTTCATACATCACATTACGGAAGAATTTGTCCGATCCACACACCAGAAGGTCCAAACATTGGACTAGTACTTTCTATTGCTTTGTACGCAAAGATCAATGAATTTGGAATGATTGAAACTCCTTATGTAAAAGTTACTGATGGAAAAATCACCAAAGAAATCACTTATATGACGGCTTCAGAAGAAGAACGGTATTTGATTGCGCACTCATTGACTCCATTTGATGATAAGATGAACATTACTCAAGATTTAGTTGAGGTAAGAAAGTTTGGAATGCCAACATTCGTACCAAAAAATAATGTTCAATTTATTGACGTTTCTTCAAACCAAATGTTTTCTTTGGCTACTAATCTTATCCCATTTATGGATTCAGATGCTGCAAACCGAGCCTTGATGGGTTCTAATATGCAAAAGCAAGCGACACCTTGCTTGGTTCCTGAAGCTCCTATTGTTGCAACGGGAATGGAAATTCAAGCAGCAAGATATACCGGACGCGTAATTGTGGCCGATGTTGATGGAGTTATTTCTCATGTTGATGGAAAAGCAATTTCTATTAAACAAGAAAATGGAAAAGTTCGTTCTTATGAATTAACAGGGTACGCTCGTACTAATAACGATTCAGTATTTAATCAACGACCATCAGTAGAAATGGGTCAAACCGTTAAAAAGGGAGATATCATTGCTGATTGTCCTACTACCGTAAACGGAGAGTTGGCTATTGGACAAAATATCTTTATGGCATTTATGGCATGGCGCGGAAATACCTATGAAGATGCGATTGTTCTTTCTGAGCGACTTGTGAAGAACAATAAATTTGCAACGGTTCGCGTTGAAGAATATGAATGTGTTGTTCGTGATACTAAACTTGGTGCAGAACAAATGACACCAGATATTCCAAATGTGGGAGAAGCAAAACTCAAGAATTTGGATGAAGAAGGAATTATCCGCGTTGGAGCAGATGTGAGAGAAGGTGATATTTTGGTTGGTAAAATTACCCCAAAGGGTGAAACTGAATTAACACCAGAAGAACGACTTCTAAGATCAATCTTTGGAGAAAAAGCTCGCGATGTAAAAGATACCTCACTGCGTTTGGCTCATGGTAAAAAGGGTCGCGTAATTAGTATTAAAGTATTTTCACGTGAACAAGGACACCAACTTGAATCAGGGGTGATTAAAAAGATCTTCGTTGAAGTAGCGCATGTTCGCCCTGTTTCTGTAGGAGATAAACTTGCAGGACGTCATGGAAACAAGGGAGTTATTTCTGTTATTCTTCCAGAAGAAGATATGCCATATACCGCAGATGGAACTCCTATTGATATTATTTTGACACCACTGGGAGTACCATCACGTATGAACCTTGGACAAGTGTTGGAACTTCACCTTGGACTTGCAGCAAATGCGTTAAATTATCAAGCGATTGTACCACCATTCATGGGTGCATCACGGACAGAAATTGAAAATGAACTTGAAAAAGGCGGATTTGATAAAACGGGAAAGGTCAAACTATTTGATGGACGAACAGGAGAAAAATTTGATCAAAATGTTTCCGTTGGATATATGTATATTCTGCGTCTTCACCACATGGTTGATGACAAGATTCACGCACGTTCAATTGGTCCGTACTCGCTCATTACACAACAACCACTATCTGGAAAATCTCAATTTGGAGGTCAGCGTTTTGGAGAAATGGAAGTGTGGGCACTGGAAGGTTATGGTGCCGCCCATATTCTACGAGAAATGCTTACGGTGAAATCAGATGATATAGTAGGACGATCTGCTGCCTTTGATTCAATTATTAAGGGTGAAAACGTAAAAGTTTCTGCTCGCCCTGCATCATTCCACGTACTTCTTAATTACTTAAGAGGACTTGCGCTTGATGTTCATCTTCACACTATAAAACGTGATGATAATTTAGAAGAATTATTAGAAGCGGAAAGTACTGGTTTTGCAAGTTCAACTAATGAAATCGATGATTTCTATAAAGAAGAAATTCCTGTATTGCCTCCTACTCCTGAACTTGATGTTACCTCTGTCGACACTTCATCAGGAATTGATCTTATTTAATCTTAATCATATATAACTATGACTCACGAACACTTTGATACATCAGTTGGACTTCGACTTGCTTCACCAGAAACCATAAAATCTTGGTCACATGGGGAAATTCAAAAACCAGAAACTATTAACTATAGAACAGGGCGCAGCGAACGAGGTGGACTTTTTGATGAGCGCGTATTTGGTCCAGAAAAGGATTATGAATGTTACTGTGGAAAATATAAGAGAATTCGTTATAACGGAGTTGTTTGTGAAAAATGTGGTGTAGAAGTTACACGTTCTATTGTTCGTCGTGAACGAATGGGACATATTGAACTGGCTTCACCCGTTGCGCACATTTGGTTTTTACGAGGTATTCCATCTCGCATGGCATTACTTTTAGGTACGCCAACTCAAAAACTTGAAAGCGTTATTTACTTTGCAGGATATATTATTAAATCAGTAGATGAAGAAGAACGTGCAAAAGTTTTGAAAGATATTGATGGAGAATTTAAATCACGCGTTGCATCACTTGAAACAGAAGAAGAAAAAGACAAACTCAGAAAAAGACTTGCTGAAATTAAATCAGAAGTTACTGCTCTTCAAAAATTTATGGTGTTAAATGAGGCACAATATAAAGTATTTTCTATGAAGTTCAGTACGGTATTTGAAGCAGGAACAGGAGCCGAAGCAGTGTATGATATCTTCAAAAATATTGACTTGGCACAACTTGAAGCAGAAGTTTCTGTTATGTTAGACAAAACAGATGTTGCGGCAAATCGCACCAAGATTGAAAAAAGAATTTCTTTGATTCGTTCACTTCTTCGCACCAACTCACGCCCAGAATGGATGTTTGTTACAGTACTTCCGGTTATCCCACCAGCACTTCGTCCTATGGTTGCACTGGAAGGAAACCGTCACGCAACATCAGATATTAACGATTTATATCGTCGTGTTATTAACCGTAATAACCGTCTTAAAAAATTGATTGAAATTCCAGCCCCTGATGTAATTCTTCGCAACGAAAAAAGAATTCTTCAAGAAGCAATTGATGCACTCTTTGATAACTCAATCAAAAAATCAAACGGAACACAAGCGATGTCTATGGGGCAACGCCGAAGTTTGAAATCTCTATCAGATCACTTGAAAGGAAAACAAGGAATCTTCCGTCAAAACCTCCTTGGAAAACGAGTTGATTATTCTGGACGTTCAGTAATTGTTATTGGGCCGCAGCTTAGTTTGGATCAATGTGGACTTCCAAAATACATGGCGTTGGAATTATTTAGACCTTTTGTAATTGCAGAAGTTATTAAACGCGGATACGCATTTAATATTCGTGGAGCAAGTAAATTCATAGAAGAAGGTTCAGCGGAAGTATGGGAAATGCTTGAGAAAGTAATCTTTGGAAAGTATGTTCTTTTGAACCGTGCTCCAACACTTCACCGTCTTTCAATTCAAGCATTTAAACCAATTCTTATTGAAGGAAAAGCTATTCAAGTTCACCCACTTGTTTGTTCTGCATTTAATGCCGATTTCGATGGGGACCAAATGGCGGTTCATATTCCACTTTCTAAAGAAGCACAAGCAGAAGCACGACTTTTGATGTGTGCTAATAAAAACATCTTGAAGCCTGCAACAGGAGAACCTATTGCTACCCCTGCGCAGGATATTGTTCTGGGATGTTATTGGCTTACTAAAAATATTCCAGGAGCAAAAGGAGAAGGAAAGTATTTTTCTGCACCAAACGAAGCTATCATGGCATATGATTATGGAGCTATTGATTTGCGTGCTGATATTTTTGTGGTTGGAACTCATAAAGCAAAGTATGATGAGTTTGAAGGAAAACCTTTCAAAACGACTGTTGGAAAACTCCTCTTTAACTCAATCTTCCCAAGTAATCATAAATTTATCAACAAAGAGCAAAAGAAAAAAGATCTTTCTCGTTTGGTTACCGAACTTATTAATGATTATGGAGTAGATGAAACGGCGCTTATTTTGGATGAAATGAAAAAACTTGGATTTAAATATATGACTATTTCTGGTACCACGTTTGGATTCAGTGATGTTCCTGTTTCACCAAAGAAGCATGAAATTATTGCTCGAGCTCGTAAAGAAATTATCAAAATTCATGAAGAATTTGGAGAAGGATTTATCTCAGATCATGAACGATATTTGAAAGTTATTCAAACATGGGAAAAAGCAAAAGCAGAAGTTGAAACAACACTGAGTGATATTTTATTGGTGTCAGAATCAATCAGCGACACGGTTAAATCTGGTGCTCGTGGAAACATGGAAAACTTGAACCAGTCAGCTGGTATGAAGGGAGTAATTCAAAATGCATCAGGACAACTTCTTGAATTCCCAATTACGTCTTCATACATTGAAGGATTTACCCCATTTGAGTACTTCATCAACACCACCACAGCGCGTAAGGGTCTTGCCGATACAGCACTTAACACGGCCAAGGCAGGGTACTTGACTCGACGTCTTCACGACGTTGCGCACGATGTTATTATTCGCGAAGAAGAGTGTGGAACTAAAAAATTTATTCTTGCAAAAGAAGATAATATTGATGGACTCATTATTACTCTCTCTCAAAATATTTGGGGGCGTGTAGTTTCTTCAGATATCAAAGATGAATCTGGAAAAGTATATGCAAAGAAAAACGAAATGCTTACCAAAAAGGTAGCTGACGAAATTGAAAAAGCGGGAATTAAAGAAGTACCTGTTCGTTCGCCACTTCGATGTGAATCATTATATGGAATTTGTCAAAAATGTTACGGACTTGATTTGGGTAGAAACCATTTAATCAAAATTGGAGAAGCTGTAGGAACCATTGCTTCACAAGCGATTGGAGAGCCAGGAACACAGTTGACACTTCGTACATTCCACTCAGGAGGAGTTGCAGGACGTGATATTACTCAAGGACTTCCTCGTGTTGAAGAAATCTTTGAACGACGTAACGTTAAAGCGCCAGCAGTAGTGGCACCATGTGATGGAGAAATTATGAATATCACTAATGAAGCTGATTCGTTGACCACTATTGAAGTTGCACCAGATGCACCTAAGGGAGGCAAGAAATCAGGAATGATTACCCTTAAAGTAGATGCTCGTCGTGTTATTTTGGCGAAGTATAAAATTGGTACACGAGTAGATAAGGGTGCTGTACTTACCGACGGTTCTGCTGATCTTCTTGAACTTATGGAATATGCTGGACGAGAATTTACCGAAAACTATATTCTCTCTGAAATTCGTAGAGTATATGAGCTTAACTCAGCGTCTGTTGCTGCAAAGCATTTGGAATTAATTATTCGTCAAATGTTTGCTCGTAGAAAGATTATTGATCAAGGTGAAACTCGCTTTACATCTGGTGAAGTAGTTGAGCTTCTTGATTTCAATCTTGAAAATATGAGAACCGAAAAACTCGGTGGAAAGATTGCAGAAGGAAAGACCGTTCTTATGGGAATTTCAGAAGTAGTTCACACCACCAAGAGTTGGTTGGCTGCTGCGTCATTCCAACACACACCTCGTATGATCATTTCAAATGCTATTCGTGGTGAGTCAGATCTTCTACGAGGTCTTAAAGAAAATGTTATTGTTGGAAATCTTATTCCTGCGGGAACAGGATTTACTGATGATTTCATTGATATGGGACTTGATGAAGAACCTGAAACAGTTGCATAAACTGCCAACACTTGGGTCATCGCGTTGCATAACGGGATCCAGTTTGAGTTCTTCTGGATACCGCTTTTCAGCGGTATGACGAAGCAAACATAAGAAAAACCTAACGAAAGTTAGGTTTTTCTTTTGACACAGTGTGTTTATAGCTATAAGATACACATATGATTATCCGTGATGCCATCTCTGTGATTAAAGAAAAAATATCTGTGGAAGAAGTAGTGGCAAAATATGTTTCGCTGGAAAAGTCTGGAAGAAACTTACGGGGACGTTGTCCGTTTCATAGTGAAAAAACTCCATCATTTTATGTTTCGCTTGATAGAAATAGGTATCACTGTTTTGGGTGTGCAAAAAGTGGTGACGTAATTTCTTTTATTCAAGAAGTTGAGGGGCTTTCATTTATGGATGTCATTAAAGATTTTTCACAGCAACTGGGGATTGTTCTTGAGTTTGATGGAAAAGACAGTGGCCCCACAAAAGATAATACGGAATATCTTAAAAAAATTCTTGAAGTTTCATCAAAAGTATTTGAAAAAAAATTAGAAGCATGCGAAGAAGCAAAAAACTATCTTTTGGAAAAAAGAGGAATCACACAGGAATTTATTAAAAAATTTAGGATTGGATATGCTCCATTTTCTCAACATCTACTAACTGAATTTTTAACATCAAAAAAAATTCCACCCGAACTTTCTGTAATGTCGGGAATGTTGGGCATGAGTGAACGAGGAACATTTTATGATACATTCAAGGAACGTATTATGTTTCCCATAAGGGATCGCAGAAGTGACATTATTGGCTTTACCGGGAGAATTTTTCCTCTGCCAGGTTCAACTACTGACATCACTAAAATTGGTAAATATGTCAATACTCGAGAAACACCACTGTATCAAAAACAACGCGTTTTATACGGTATAGAATTTGCTCAACGTGAGATTGTTAAAAAGGGGCGCGTAATCTTGGTAGAGGGCCAAATTGACGTGATTATGATGCATCAGGCAGGATATATGGAAACGGTTGGTGTGTCAGGAACTGCATTTACGGAATCTCATGCAAAAATCATCAGTCAACTGTCTGATAATATAATTATTTTGTTTGATTCTGACTCAGCAGGAAGAAAAGCTATTGAAAATGCATTAAAGTTATTAATTCCACATAATGTCAATATTATAGTGGGGCGCATTAATGATGGTAAAGACCCTGCAGATTATGTTCAAGGTGGTGGTGACGTGGAAGAAATTTTAAATAATACCGTTTCTGTGGCGGAATTTTTTGCAGAGCTGTTGCCTGAAACAATGATATTAGAAAATATGAATGACATTATTCATAAAAAAATATTTCCTATTATCGAGATTTACTCACCGCTGTTGCGAGAAGGATTTATTCGATCTCTCTCAAAACATTCTCAGGTTTCAAAAGATATCTTAGATCAAGAGTTTGCCGCATATTTACAAAAACACAAAAAACGAAATGAGCCAGAATATGAAGTTAAAAAAGAATACACACTGGAATCTTTGGGTGGCAAAGAAAAGACTCCTTCAGAAGAAATGCTAAAAATTCTTTTATATGGGAAAAAAGTTCAAGGACTCGAAACTCCTGGTGACATGAAGACATACATCAAAGAACTTCAAACTGAAATTCCCGAACAAGATGAAGAATATGAAAAACGTTTTACCGAAATTGAATTATTGTTAGGAGAAGATGATAATGATCAATTTGTTTTAGAGGTTTTACATAAGGCATATAAAGATCATTTGCAAATTCAAAGAAAAAATCTTCTCATAGAAATAAAGACCAGAAGTGACGATCAAGACCTTTTAACCCAAATCAAAAGGATTTCGGAAATTATTGACAAATTATCAAAATAGCATTATATTATCAGCATTATTCTAATTTTTCTACTACCTATGCCAGCTAAAAAAACTCCTCTCAAAAAAATCACACCAGTAAAGAAAGTAGCAGTTAAGAAATCTGTTGCGCCCGTTAAAAAAATAGTCAAAAAATCAGAACCTATTAAAAAGGTTGTTGTAAAAAAAGTAGTTGCCACCAAAAAGGTAGCAATAAAACCAGCAGTGCTTAAAAAAACATCAACCATTGTGGTTGCAAAAACCAAAAAAGAACCAACGGTTACCAGTACAGAATTTACGGTAAAGAAAATGACACCTGCTCAAAAATCAGAAAGAATGGCAGAACTTATTAAAAAGGGAAACACTAGACACTTTATAACTTTTGATGAAATTTTAAAAGTATTTCCTGATGTAGAAAATGACCTAACTATTATTGAAGAAATTTATGAAAAACTTTCTGATGTAGGCATTAAAGTACACGAAGGAGGAAACTTCTTAGAAGATGAAACAGCTAAAGTAAAAACAAAAGGTGCTTCTAGTTATTTTGATGATGATGCTTCACCTGAACGTTCAAAATATGATTCAATTCAAATGTATCTCAAAGAAATTGGGCAATACAGTTTGATTAATGGTGCAATGGAAAAAGAACTTGCTCAAAGAATTGCAGAAGGAGATGATGAAGCAAAAAATCTTCTTGCAAAAGCAAACCTTCGCTTGGTGGTTTCTCATGCAAAAAAATATGCCAACCGATCACCAGATTTAACACTGCTTGATTTAATTCAAGAGGGAAACATTGGACTCTATAAAGCAGTTGAAAAATTTGACTGGACAAAAGGATTTAAATTCTCAACTTATGCCACATGGTGGATTCGTCAATCAATCACACGTGCTCTGGCTGATCAATCACGTACGATTCGTATTCCTGTTCACATGGTAGAAACTATTTCTAAATACAAACAAGTAGTGCGTAGACTTTCTCAAGATTTAGGACGCAAACCACTTCCCGAAGAAATTGCAGCAGAAATGGGTCTTGAAATAGAAAAAGTTCACATGATTTCAGAAATCAATCAAGAAACACTTTCACTAGAAGAGCCAATCAATTCTGATGAAGAAAAATCAACACGAGGTGAGTTTATTGCTGATAGTAAAATTGCAGCACCGTCAGAACAGTCAGCAAAAAGAATTCTACAAACACAAATGCATGAAATTCTGGGTGAGCTTTCAGAAAAAGAACGCAAAATCATTGAACTTCGTTTTGGGTTGGTTGATGGAATTCAGCACACTCTCGAAGAAGTTGGAAAAATGTTTGGTGTAACACGTGAACGTATTCGTCAAATTGAAGCCAAGGTCCATGAGAAGCTTCGAAATAATAAAAAAATTAAAATGTTGCGGGATTATTAATATCAAAAACCAGTCAATTGACTGGTTTTTGATATGTGATACGCTGGGTGTAACATACATTTAAACAATACAATAATTAATGGAAACATTTAATTTTATACCATTAGGTCCACCAATGGGTGGCAAGAACGAGCAACAAGAACTGCTTTGTAAACAGTATCCTACGGCAACTGTTATAGAAACAGGGGAAATAATGCGAGCATTTGCTCGTGGAGATTGTGACGAGGATCACCACTTGTTTCTTCTTCAAAAAAAATTTCAAAAAGCAAATGAAGCGGAAAACATCAACAAGGGAAATCTTGCACCAGATATATTTGCGCAAGCTCTGGTTAGTACTATTATTATGAATGAGCCTGTGCGAAACCCTATCTTGAGAATTTGGAATGGATTTCCTCGTACTGCAGAGCAAATGCTTTGGCTCATTGATTATTTAAAAAAAAGAAATGAGCGAATTTCTTTAGTGGGAAATCTTGTGGTACCTGATGAAGAACTTGATAATCGTTTGGCGTGTGCAAATCGTAACAGGAAAGATGATTTGGTTTTCAGTACACGACTCAAGACATATTATCAAGTAACGGCAGCGATTATTCCTCTTACTAAAGAGCTGGGAATACCGTATGAAGATATTAATGGGGTAGGTTCAGTCTTTGAGGTAAATGAGCGAATTTTGTCGCTGTTTACTAAACATGGAAATCATGTAATCTGATTTTTTAAAGTCGCCATAGTTGGCGACTTTAATCGTGATATAATAATTTCATATGAACACACACACTTGCGAAATTTGCAAAGAAGGGGAATGTAAAACATGTGGAGCATGCGGATGCACTACGTCACATTGGATGGTGGTAAAACGCATTACATCAGGAATCTTAATTATTGCAGGTATTAACTGGGCATTATATGGACTGCTTGATTTTGATATCATTGAATATATTTTTGGATTTGGACCAATTGCTAATATTGCGTATTCTATAATAGGACTTTGTGCAATATATAAACTGGTATTACATATTATAAAATATACAAAAAAAGCAGAAGCACCTACACTTCCTCCAACTACAACTATATATAACTAAAGTAAATAAAAAATCACTCATTACTGAGTGATTTTTTATTTCCATTTTATTGGAGCCGGAGATCGGGCTCGAACCGATGACCTACGGTTTACAAAACCGTTGCTCTACCAACTGAGCTACGCCGGCAGGCGTTAGTCTGAAAGTCTTTCAATATGTTTCTTTGAAACTTTATGAAGCTTTTCAGTCGTTGCGTGAAAATGAGTAACAAGATATTTTCTGACAACTTTATGTACCTTTTGTGAGTACGTTCTTATTGTATTAAATATCTCAAGATAGTCAACCGAAAACCAAAAATTACCAAACCGATACTCATTCATGTCTAGAGGAGAATCAGTGGATGCGGTTGTTGTAGTAACAATAGTTACTATTATCCCCACAAGGGAGATAATAAATACCAAAACCGCAATCCACATGATGTCCATATAATGCTATCCAAGAACAGAGAATCGTGAAATTCTTCCAATATCAATTCTTTCTCCCAGTCTTTGTGAGGCTTGAGCTAACATTGTTTCAATAGTAGTTTCTGGATCTTTAATAAATCCTTCTGATCTGATTGATTCTTCTGTTGATGCCATAGCGGTCACATGCAGTGCAATACTGTTTCCAAGTTCTTCAAAAAGTTCATTTTTGGCAACAAAGTCAGTCTCGCATAAAAGTTCTATCATTGATGCGATAGTTTTAGTGTTGTGAGTATAGGTGAAGATTGCTCCTGCACCAAATTCTCGATCTGCCTTTTTAGCAGCTGCTTTACCTGATTCTTCTTTTAAAAGTTCACGAGCTGCGTCAATGCTTCCGTCTGTTTTTTCAAGTGCTTCTTTGCATTTTTGCATTGAAATTCCTGTTTCTTCGCGCAGAGCTTTGATGTCTTCTACTGATGCTGACATAAATAGTTATAAGTGTTTAAGGATTAATAAGTGAATGTAACTCGGTGCTTGTCATCCCGCCGTTGGCGGGATCCAGCCTGATACTTTCCGCTGGACTGCGCTTGTGGCGCAGTGACGGAACAACAACGAATTATCTTTATTCTACCACTTCTCCAAGAAGAAGATTAAGAACCGTTTCAACTGATTTCTTTGAAGCATCATTGACAACAATAGGGAAATCAATAACAGAAATGTCACAGTCAGTATTTGAAAGTGAAATTACGGGAATATTCTTTCTCTTAGCTTCTTCAACGGCAATAAATTCTTTTTTAGAATCTACTACAACGATAGCTCCTGGAACAGCTTGCATGGTACGAATACCACCAAAAGTAACCAATAACTTATCGATCTTTCGCATAATCATAAGTTTTTCTTTCTTGGTTTTAAATACTAAATCGTTAGTTGCTTTCTTTTGTTCAAGTTCATTCAACATTGCAATTCTACGTTGAATTTCAGAGAAGTTAGTAAGAGTTCCTCCAATCCATCGTTCGTTAACAAACGGAGCATTGATTCCTTCTGCAACACGTTTAATAATGTTTTTTGATTCTGGTTTGGTTCCAACAAATACTACCAATTTACCAGTAGAACGAACTGACTTTAAAAATGCTTGTGCAGCTTTTAATTGTTCGTTAGTTTTTTCCAAGTTAATAATATCAAATCGGTTGCGAGAACCAAAAATGAATGGAGTTGTTGAAGGGTGACGTCGTGATTTTGAATATCCGTACTGTCCTCCTGCTTCGTAGAGTTTTTCTATCATAATTTTTGAGTGCCCGTCATACCGCTGTAGAGCGGTATCCAGGCGTTTTATTTATAATTTCTTTCATCTTGCTGAATCAAAGATTCATAAACCCTTGGTGGGGCAAAAACTTGTAAAAAGTCTTTAAAACAATATGTAAGAGTGGCCATATTGTGCCACAAAATAGATGATTTCGCAAGAAACATGGTTTTGTAAATAACTTTTGTCAGAAACTTGATTTTCTACAAAAGTGTGTAATAATGAGTTTCATTCATTTCCTGGTATATATTAACAATTAAAACCCTTTAAAAATGGCTAAGAAAAAGTCACGCAGATTCTTTAAAATCAGCGAAAAAAACGTGGACGTAAAAACGTCAAAAAAAAGAAGAATTTACAACGATGATATCGTTGCTCCTTCAAATTTTGATTGTAAAATGTTTTTCCCACTAACCACCTCTACTGATGTGAGTTTTGGTAACAGCAACTACAAATGGTCACGGTTACCGGTTTACTAATCTTTCCTAGCATCCGCAAAAAACTTTTAAGAAAGCATTAGAAATTCTAATGCTTTTTTTATTTCTAAAAAACGCTATAATAACGCAATATGAAATCATTACACACCGTGCGCGCAGCATATTTAAACTTTATGAAGTCCAAAGGACATATTGTTGTTCCTGCCGCCGCCATTGTGCCACAAAATGATCCAACTACGTTATTTACAGGATCTGGTATGCAGCCTATGGTTCCTTATTTATTAGGTGAGAAGCACCCAGCAGGAACTCGGGTGACAGATTCTCAAATTTGTTTCCGTGCTGATGATATTGAAGAAATTGGCGACAATCGCCACACTACATTTTTTGAAATGTTGGGAAATTGGAGTTTCGGTGATTATTTTAAACAAGAACAAATATCATGGATGTTTGAGTTTTTGACAAAAGAACTTGAACTTGATCCCATGCGTTTATATGTAAGTTGCTATAGCGGCAATGAATCACTGGGTCTTCCTAAAGATACTGAATCAGCAGAGTTGTGGAAAAAACTATTTTTAGAAGCAGGAATTATTGCTGAAATTTCAGAAACTCCAATTGACGGGATGAAAGATGGAGAGAGAATTTTTTACTATGGTGACAAAAAAAATTGGTGGAGCCGTGCGGGGGTGCCAAATAATATGCCACATGGAGAACCGGGTGGAGGTGATACCGAAATGTTTTTTGATTTTGATCCTGATCTTTCAAAAAATCTTCATATCAATAGTGAGTGGGCGGCAGAACTATGCCATCCAAATTGTGACTGTGGGCGATTTGTAGAAATTGGAAACAATGTATTTATGCAGTTTCAAAAAACTGCTGATGGGTTTTTAGAACTTACTAATAAAAACGTCGACTTTGGGGGAGGACTTGAAAGGCTTACTGCTGCCGTTAATGGAACACCTGACGTATTTGAAACCGACGCATTTGGAAATGGGAAAGAAGTGTTAGAAAAAATTTCAACAACGTCATATTACGATCCACAATTTCAAAAAGCATATAGAATTATTTTGGACCATATTCGTGGAGCAACATTTTTACTGGGGCAAGGAATTGTTCCCTCAAAAAAAGATCAAGGATATTTTACTCGCAGATTGATACGGCGCGTAGTGAGATACTTAGATGTGATTGGAGCAGGAGAAGGGGCAATTGCACAAATTTCACAAAGCATTATTGACTCATTTGGAGATCATTATGATTTTTTGAAAATAAATAACGGGATGATTCTAAAAGAATTATTACTAGAAGAAGACCGATTTAGAAGTGTTATTAAAAAGGGAATTAAAATTATTGAAGATATTAGAGCTGATGAATATAATGTTGTTTCTGGTAAAGAAGTATTTGAACTCTATGAAACTCATGGGTTTCCTTATGAGCTTACTCTTGAAATTTTAACTGAAAAAGGATTCACTATTAATAAAGATGAATTTGATGTTGCAAAAGATGCTCATCAAGAACTCTCACGCGCAGGAGGTGAAGCAAAATTCAAAGGTGGGTTGGGTGACACATCAGAAGCAACTATTAAACTTCAC
Organism: bacterium; assembly: GCA_043771175.1. Lineage (GTDB taxonomy): Bacteria > Patescibacteriota > Minisyncoccia > Phycocordibacterales > UBA1006 > DASWYC01. Next base: position 23,379 of record JAYVHO010000010.1, read on the forward strand.
ACTGCTCATCATCTATTATTAGCTGCACTTCAAAAAATTGTAAGTCCAACGATTCATCAAAAAGGTTCAAACATTACACCAGAACGCCTACGTATTGATTTTTCATATATAGAAAAGGTAAATCCAGAACAGGTTAAACAAATTGAATTGTTGGTAAATGATTGGATTTCTCAAAAACTTCCCGTAACTCGTCATGAATTAAAGAGAGAAGAAGCAGAAGTGTTAGGAGCCGAAATGGAATTTGGTGCAAAGTATCCTGATATTGTTTCTGTCTATGTAATTGGTAACAATATTGAATCTGCAATTTCAAAAGAATTTTGTGGTGGGCCACATGTTTCAAATACAGCGGAATTGGGAGTATTTAGTATCCAAAAAGAAGAGGCTTCTTCAGCTGGAGTGAGAAGGATTAAAGCTATATTGACAGAGTAATAATAAAGTGCTATTTTGAAATAAATATTTTCTAACAATTTAAAAAATAAAAAATGAAATTATATGAGTCAAAGATAGGGACACATAAAGAGTCCTTAAAATTTATTCTTGAAGATTATTTTGTAAACAAGTGGGGTCTTTGCCCTGCATTTGAATTGTTTCATCCTCAAGACGTCATACTTGCACCATCTCTTGAAGATGTTGAAGCAGGGGATACCGTTTCCTTCTACTTATGGAGTATGGAACTGGGAATGAATAATATCACTCCGGAAATTTACCCTGAACAACCAATTGCACTTTTTGAACAAATGTTGAATTGCTTGAATCTCTTGTTGGGGTTTTCTTTGGATAGGGTGCCGTTTGCTGATAATGATTCATTCTTCTATGATAAATTTGTTGTGAAAATTATAACCAATCGACTCAATGAAGAACGAAGAAGTGTGGTCATTTATGAATTAGACGGTGCCTTGCCAGAGGATACTACTCTACATGCATATGGTTTTCGTTGCCTATCAATATAAAAGTATATGCACATAAGCAGTCATAAGCATATTTAAAAAAGCCTGAAATTCAGGTTTTTTTATTTGAAGAATGATATCGTATACTATATCCATCATGCTCAGCTCTGCTTCAAAAAAAGTTCATTATGGAAAACGTGAAATTCCTACTGAACCAGTAAACATAAAAAAAGAACATAATAATCTACCTAAAGGTTTAATCTTTAAATTGTTGATTTGTTTTTTTATTATCATGATTATATGTGCATCATATTATATTGGAAATTTATATACTCATGTAACAGTGCACGTGGTTCCCGATGCTATTAAATTTAACCCAAACCATAAAGCGTTAATACAAGAAGTAGCATCAATCAATATAAAAAATATGAGTTCTAAGAATTTTATAAATGTCGTTCCCGTAAATTTTGAATATACGGCGTCTCGCTCTATAGAAAATTTAGAAACAGAATATATTTCAAATAAAAGTACCGGATCAATTACTATTTTTAATATTGGTGCAACGTCACAACTATTAACCCAAGGTACAAGGTTTATTAATCCAGTAACCAAAAAAATATATTTCATGCAAGGCGATAAAATAGTTTTAAAAGGTGGAACCAAAGCAGCGCCCGCAACTGCCGTCGTTACTATTGAAGCAGCAGAACCTGGTGAAGAATATAATATGAAAAATGAAACATTAAAAGTTTTTGCGTGGTATGACAAACAAGACCCTCGTAATGAAACTCAGTACGCACAGCCAGTCACTGAAATTGTGGGAGGCTTTGCAGGAGATAAACCACTTTTGTCAGATACTGACAAACAGACGTTAACAGAAGAATTACATAAAGAACTTTCATTTGTATTAAAAGAAAAGGCGTCATCTCTTTCACTTTCTGGTGTATTTAAAATTGATAATCCTCAGTCAATGTCATATGAAGAACCGTTAGTAAATACATTATTAAAAGTTCCAAAAATTTCTATTCATGGTACCTATCAAATTTATTTAATGAAACAACGAGATTGGCTTGATTACGCAAAGCGATATTCAAACTTTGATATTGAAACAATAAAAAACGTACAAGTAATTCATAATAAAGAAACACCATTTCCAGAGTTTTCTTTAATAACAGAGGCTGATGGTCAAAAGATACAGCAAATTTCTTCAACGATTTTTTACATTAATCCCAATGAGCCATTAATCAAGAAAGTAATGATGGATAAAAAAATTAAACATTTAGGCGAAATACTAAAAGATCCGGAACTTCGTGTGGCTGCCGCATCAATTTCAGTACAACCATTTTGGCTTACAAAAATTCCACACGATATTTCAAAAATTGAAGTAAACGTTAAATAAATTGACGTAGCGTCATAAAATTACTATCATTAAGGAAGTATGAATAATATCTATGAAATGTCACCAGAACACCTTATTTCACTGAAAGAAGAACTTCAAAATAGAAAAGAAGTAATGCGTGGAGAAATCAGTGAACGCGTCAGAACAGCCAAAGAATATGGTGATTTAAAAGAAAATTCAGAATATCACGGTGCGCGTGACCAACAAGCAGCAAATGAAGCCCGTATTGATGAAGTTGAAAAACTTATCAAAAATGCCGTAGTAGTAACAGAAAAAAAACATATGCATAGCGTAACGTATGGTGCTCATGTCACGGTAAAAAAAATGGACAGTGGGACTACTCGAGAATTTAAGATTGTTGGTCAAGAAGAAGTAGATGTTTCAAATGGCAAGATTTCTCTTTTTTCTGCGCTTGGCGAGGCTATGAAGGGTCGTGGAGTTGGTGAACGATTCACTGTTGAAACTCCAACGGGTGAAACGATTTATGAGATAATAAATATACAGTAATATGGCATCAAAACAAGAAATTATAAACTCAAGAAAAATAAAGTTGGAGATTTTACAAAATAGTGGCATGAATCCGTTTACTGCAATTACAAAACGAACACACACTTTAAACGAAACAATCACAAATTTTGAAACATTAGAATCTTCACAGCAAGAAATAGTTTTGGCTGGACGTGTTATGGCGCTTCGGGGGCAAGGAGGAATTTTATTTATTGTGTTATCAGATGGAACAGCAGAATTTCAAACGGTGCTCAAAAAAGATGAAATCGAAGAAACAATTTTTGATTTGTTTGTAGAAACAATCGATGTGAGCGATTTTATAGAAGTATCAGGAAAAGTATTTATTACCAAACGTGGCGAGAAAAGTATTTTAATTTCAACATGGAGAATTCTTACTAAATCACTCATGCCACTTCCTGATTCTTGGTATGGATTGTCAGACGAAGAAGAACAACTTCGCAAGCGATACCTTTCCCTTGCAATTGATCCACAAATGCGTGCGATGTTTGCTCGTCGAAGTGCATTTTGGAATTCATCACGAAACTTTTTTTTATCACGAGGATTTATGGAAGTAGAAACTCCTACTCTTGAGGTAACAACCGGAGGAGCTGAAGCAAATCCATTTAAGTCGTATCATAAAAATTATGATATTGATGTATATTTGCGAATTTCAGTTGGGGAATTGTGGCAAAAGCGCCTTATGGCAGGAATGATACCTAAAACATTTGAAATTGGTCGCGTGTATAGAAACGAAGGATCAAGTCCTGATCACTTACAAGAATTTACAAATCTTGAATTTTATGAAAGTTACAGTGATTACAAAAAGGGAATGAAAATGGTAAGAGATTTATACATTACGATTGCAACAGAAGTATATGGAACAACTAAATTTGAATCAAAAGGTCATACCTTTGATTTCTCTCATGAATGGCCAGAAATTGATTATGCGGATGAAATAAAAAACAGAACAGGAATTGATATTTTTGAAAGTTCAGATTCAGATATTTTAAATACACTTAAAGAACTTGCCGTGAAGTTCGAAGGAACTACACGAGAGCGCATGATTGATTCACTTTGGAAGTATTGCCGTAAACAAATATCTGGTCCTGCATTTTTGGTACATCATCCAGTACTTGTTTCTCCACTTTCAAAACGACTTGAATCTGATCCACGCAAAACCGAGCGATTTCAACCAATCATTGCAGGAACAGAAGTAGGGAATGGATTTTCTGAACTTAATGATCCAATTGATCAACGGCAACGTTTTGAAGATCAACAGCAGTTGATTGAGCGAGGAGATGATGAAGCGATGATGCCCGAATGGGAATTTGTTGATATGCTTGAATATGGAATGCCACCTACCTGTGGATTTGGATTTGGAGAACGCTTGTTTGCTATTCTTGAAGGTAAGACTTTGAGAGACGTGACGCTTTTTCCGCTCGTAAAGCCAAAGATAGAAAATAGAGAAGAATAAAAAAACCTTGCAAAATGCAAGGTTTTTCCTTTATAAAAATAAGACTAAATTTGGTCAGACTCCTTTAATCAATTTTTGCCTAATGCATTGTTTTTGATT
>JAYVHO010000011.1:0-85143 GCA_043771175.1 bacterium
AATAATAATTGGCATACCTTCTTTAATATCTTCTGGTGGGATAATTTCATTCTTTTCATATGTTTTCATTCTTCCTACTTTCAATTCTTTGTTTTTTAACAATTTAAGTACAAAATCAAATAGAATATTGTCGTATTCTTCTATACTACGATTATGAATTGTTTCAAGTTCTTGGTTGGTGTAAGTTTGGTAGATATATCTACTTAAATCGGATAAAGATATACTATCTTTATCTTGTATAAGTTTTCTTTCATAGTATTCTCTATGATCGTAGATATCGTTATGTAGTGAGTCAAAAAAGTATTTTTTTTCCATATAGTTATTGAGCAAATTTGATTTCTACTTTTGGTCCTAATTCTTTAAATATAGTTCCATATTTCTCAAATCTTTGTACATCCATTGTAGCATTAATAGTCTTAAGTGGAGACATGGCGGGAGTTGATGATTTGAGGCGGAAACCAATTTTTGATAGACCGTCTGGTGAGATTTTTACTATCAACTCAGCAGTTTCTTTTTCAATCATCCACCCCTTCGTCACCACATCAAATACAGCTCTTGCTGATTCTACCGTACCGTACAGTACGTGTACGGTTGATGAGCTGGCTTCAGAAACGCGTAAGGTACTTTGTGATGCTTTTGTGATTAATTCTTCTGCGGTGGTTGCCTTACCAAGAGAAGCAAGTGCTTCTGAAAGTAATCGTGCAAATTGCGTACCTCGTAGTGCTGTAGTAATTTTTGCAAGTGCATTTACTTTTTCAGAAGCGTTGGCAATATCAGAAACAACGACGGCTGTTTTTGATATTTCAACACCTTTTATAACAGCACCTCCACCAAAGGTGCATACCACTAGGCATACATCGGTTAATGTTTGAGACGTAGCTTTACTACTGTTATAGAATGACACAAATGAACTATTATCTACTTGAACAATAGCCAAAGCTCTTCCCCGTAGACCTTCATAAATTACATTGGCGGTGGTATCGTAGTTAATGAGTGCTTGGGCAAGATTGGTAACTGTTTGAAGAGGTTTAATAATTATGGTTCCAACTGCTTCGATGATACCAACTACCGAAGAAGCAATACCCATTAAACTTCCTATAGTGGCAGAACCAAAATTGGTTACTGGATTTGAAGAATCATTAATCGTTGTTAATTCTGTGGTATTTTCTTGGTTCTTTTGAAAACTTAATTCATCGTTTATTAATTTTTGTGTTTCAGAGGTATTACTGTACGTAAGTGTGGTAAAACCATATCTACTTTTCACTGTGTCAATTTTTGATTGATAAGCAGTAATTCTTGAAAGATATGATTGAGCAGCGGTCAGTTTTGCAATCTTGTCGATCAAGGTGGCAATGGTAGTTTGGTTACTTGTTTTATAGTTTATCAGTGCTGTTGTTTTGGCAGTAATTTGTGATTTAAGATTTACAATGTCGCTGTTCATCGTGGCAAGAAGTGTTTTAAGACGTTGTATTTCTGCATCGCCAAATGCTTTAAGTCTTTGGGCTTTTGCAAGTTCTGATGAAGCCGTTGAAACTTCTGATTGTGCAGATGCTTTTTGATTTTGCAGTGAGCTGATTTGTGACTGATATGCAGTAACTTGATTTTTGTAATACTGAGCATTAGAAGACGCGCTTGAGGCTTGCGATATATACGTTTGATATTGATTGTAATAATTCTGAGCAGTTGACGTGTATCCTTTTTTTGCTTTGTAATAGTTATAATTATTATATGCAGTATTTGCTTGGGCAGTATATGAATTTGCTTGATTGGTGTAACTAGTAACGCTTGACTGTGCGGCAGCAATTTGACGATTCAGATTTGAAATTTGTGAATCAATCGTTGAAAGTTTTGAAGACAAAGCTGCTGACAATTTTGCATAGGTGGTTGATTGTGCAGTTACTTGGTTACCTACCGTTCCTAGCGAATAGGTAATTCCATTTTGAACAAATGAACCAGAACTGATTTTACTATTGGTATCATTATATGAAGATTGTTTCACGGAAAGTGTTGAATTGAGTACTGATATATCTGCATTATAGGTATCAATCTTTGAATTTATACTTGCAAGCTGTGAACTATATGTTGCAAGATTTGAAAGTGAACCACCACCTTGTACGATGAGTGCCAGGTATATTGGGTTTTCAGTATTGTATGAAGTTTGGTTTGCCAAAACACTTCGCAGAGACTGAAGAATATCTACCGTACCTACTGACTGTTCATTTTCAATATTTTTATCTGTTTTAGAAGACTCAACCTTAACCGCTAATAAAAGATCATCCATCATTCCAGTAGATGTTCGTAAAGAATTTGATAGTTTTGTGTAGCAAAGCGACCGCTCATTGTTTCTTGTAGATAAGGTGGTAATTTTCATCACATTTGCGATACATACTTTAAACGTATTTACGGCATTTTGTGTATTAACATCAGATCCATCAACAGCAATTGCTGCCATATACACCGGAACATATTTACCCCAAATAGTTGCTGCTTCTTCATCTGACATATCAACACCTGTAGGATTTTCTGATGCCACAACAAGTGCATGACCTGTGTAAATATGGTTAAAGTCTTCTACAGAATATTTAATATTTCCTGCTTCAGTATCTGAAAGTTCAACGATTCCTTTTTCTTTGTCGTAGTCTCTAATCACAGAAAAGTGTCCACCCACACCTTTTTTCTCGTCGTGAATAAGTACCGGATCAGAAGTTTCTTGAATATATGACAAAATTTCATCAGATGACCATTTTTTAAGCCATGTTGTTTGACCAAGTTTTTCTGAAGCTATTTTAAGCGCCAAAAGATTGGTTCCTTGTTCGCTATTGAGATCTTTTTCTTGGATATTTTGTAGTACTTCTTCTTCTGTGATGTCATCACCTAATTGCGTGATCAGAGTAGCCAGAGATGCGGGGCCACAATAGTAATCTTTAGTTTGACGAACAATACCGGTAAAGTCTTTTTTAGAGTCTTGTTCTGCTTGGTTGTTTCCCAGATCAAGAGTTTCTTCTTCATCTTGTTCTATTTCTGTATCGGTTACTGCTACCCCTGCTTCTTGAGACGTAGCCTCTTTTTCCAACACTTGGGCATACGACGTAAATGGTGAAATAATTAATAACATGACCAGTGTTATGGTAAAGAATTTAGTAAAAATTGTTGTTGATTTCATATTTATTATTGTGTTTATATTAAAAAAGTCGGGCCTTTATACAGGCCCGACTTGCTACGGAATGAAGTACGGTACTAACAGTACGTGCTTTATTCATGGGGTGATACTAGCATGTATTTTTTTATTATGCAAGTATTACCGTAATACTATATTTCTATATCAGCATTTTCACCATCCTTATACGCTGCAACCGCGTCTTTAAATGACATTGAAGTGGTTTTAACTAATTCAATATATTTTGGTAATTCTGCAGAAAGTCGCAGGAATAATTCTTCTTCATCTTTGGCGTCTGATGTTATTTCTTCAAACTTTAATCCCTCTTCTTCTGTTGCGGTGGTCAAAAAACTCTCCAACGCCTCGTTGTAAATAGTAAATGCGATTTCTGGAAATATTTCTTCTGCTTCTTCTTTAGGGAATGTTGCAAGTCCAGTATTTTCAAAAATAATGTAGTCTAGTGGTGAATTCATATGAAATAATTATACACTAATTACTTTACCAGCAAACTTGGGTTTTTCAGAATGTTTATACGAATGGCTTGTTGTTGTTTCATATATGACTCAAACCGTAACAGTCTGACAAAATAATTCTTCAGTGGTTCCCCTTTTAATGGTTCAATATCAATTTTCAAAGAATTATCTACTCCTCGCGCTACCAAAAATTCTGATGGAACCACAGATTTTACCAATTTGGCTGTTCCTTGTGTAATAGATTCTGGTGTTGAGCCTTTTTCAAAATCATATACAGCGGTTAACATATTATTTTTTTGTGGTGTACCAAACTTATTTGCCTCCCCTGTTATTTGGGCAGCAATTTTTCTGACACTATCGAGTCGTTCATAGATTTCTCGTGAGAAAAATCCTTGAGGAGTATTAAATATTGAATTATCTGTTGGTTTAATTACTGTTTCCAAATAATTTGTGGTACCAATATTGTTATTTTTTGTAAACACTTCTTCTATTTTTGCTGTTTTGAGATAATCAACATTTGAACCATCTGATCCAAATTTCATTCTTTCAATATTTTCATATAACTCTTTTCTTGGGTTTAAGTCACCAACTACAGTTGTGTAAGATTTGTCTTCCAAAAGTTTACTGGTGATTTTATTCCAATCTTCTATATTTTTTGGGAGTCGCGGTGAAACACCAGGTGTACCAAACACTTCATCAGGCGTAGTAATATGTGACAATATCTTTTCTGGTGTATATCCGTCTTCAACGCCATTTTTAACTGCCGACATAATTTCACCCAATCTTGCTGGTTGTTCTTCCATTCCACTATTTAAAAATTCTTTTAAGAACACTTTTTTATTAAATGTTGATTCTGTAGTAAATGATATTCCTGGCTCTGGTGTTTGTGTTTGAATTAATGAACGTGTAGAAATTACTGCTGATTCTGGTTTTGGTGAATATTCAATAACATTATCAGTTTCAACATCTTGAACATTAACTACCGACTCACCTGTTCCAATGTCAACAATTTGAGGTTCTTCAATACGAACAGGCATTACCACAGATTCGCCGGTTCCAATATCTACAGGTTGTGGTAATTCTATCTTTTTAACAAACTCATCCAGTGGCAAAGGATTTTTTTCAATACTATTGGTTTTTGGTACTATGTTTTCTACTTTTTTAATTTCTACTATTTTTTCAGAGGTTATTTCTTTTGGTGTTTCGACCGTGATAGCAACCTCTTGTGGAATTTTAGTACTAACTATTTTTGGAGCAACAACGGTTTCATCTACAGAACTTTGGGGAATATTCAATTTCTCTGCTACTCTTTGAGTTTCTTCTTCTGCAAACTGCGCGTCTTCAGGGCCTGTATGTTGTATCTTTTCAAAATCCTCTTGACTATAATCTGTAACAGAAAGAGTTGTATCTTGTACCGTAGTTGATGGTGATTCAACTTCAATTGATTGCGGGACTTCAATAATTTTTTTAGGTACCGTGTCATGTATCCACCCAAAGTTTTTAACCTTTTTTACGACTTCTTGTATATCAGGTTTAAACATAGTTCCTAACCCAAACAACGCAGTAGAAACTCCCGCTTGTTTAATTGCTTTTTGTATAATAAATTCTCTTTTTATTTTTTTAAATTTTAATACCCGCTCTTGCAATTGCGTCATTACTGCTTCTTGCTCTTTAAATTCATTGACATAGTGTTCTCCAACCTGCATTTCTTCTTTTTCAAACTCAAAATTATATTGTTTTCTATCATTAACCTGTTTTTCTATAAATTCAGCATCAACAAAATCATACGTATTTCCAAGCAACTTTGCTTGATTAATAAGTACATATAATTGTGAAAACTGAGTTGATCGTTTACCCAACGCTTCTCCTTCTTCTTTATTGTCGTCATTACCAAACGTAAGCATTTTATGTTTTATTAGCAGTTGTGCAACGTCAGCAGTTTTATGCAATTGTGATTTTGTCAATGATTGAATAAAGTGTGATTTATCTCCGCTATTGCGCACATCTTCCAAAGATTCTTGTAGTCCTTCAATAATAATATCAACACTGACATTATTTTCTTTCATAACGTCTTCTACATATTCCTTGCCTGAATTCATAAATTTTGGGTAAAGTGAAAATATTCTTGAAGAAAGATTTTTTTCTTTTGGTTCTTCTACGGTTTCAACAGCAGCCTTTTTATTGAGACCCAACATATTATGGTACCGCTCGTGTTCAATTTTTGCATTTTCTTGAAATGCAGAGATTGCAAAGCGTGCACTAAACACTGCAGGAATAAATGGCAAAAACGCAGATGCGGTGGTTCCCGCGGCGCCCATTACTGCCCTACGCAGAACTCCTGCTCCAAAAGAAATCCCCGCAGATGCACCTGATTTTAACAGCGATGAAGACTTTTTATCTGCATATTTCATTTCAATCTCCATCATACGGACATAATCTCCTTGTTCTTTGGTACGAGTGATCATTTCAATCAACGCTGATTCAATTTGTGACTGTTCTTCAGTGGTAAAATTTTTTGAATTTCTTCTTAAATTATTTACTAGTTCAATTTCTTTGACGGCAATGTTATCACGAATTTTGTTTTGAAATTCATCTTGCACCCCAAAAATCCCTTTAATATTATTCACAATTTTACTCTTTTTATTTTTAAAACGATCATTATAGTATGGATCTATACTTTCATAATCTTTATATAATTCTTGTCTTGTTTTTTCTATCTCGTTTAAAAATGCTGGATCTTTTTCTTTTAAATTATCTAATATTTCATGATAATTATTAGTAGTAACGCTTCTTGTTTTTTCATATGACAATACTTCTATTGCAAGCTTGCTGAATGTTTCAAAAAATTCTAATTTTAATGATTCTTGAGTCTTTTCATCAAAATTCTCAATAAGTTTTTTACCCGAAAAAAATTCTTTACCTTTTTTAAGATTATTCAAAACAAATCCCAAAACTTTATTCTGAGGCTTTCTGTCTTTCATGAGTTCTTGTTGAGCAGTTTCAAAAGAATCTTTCATTGAATGTTCTACTTTTTGCAAAATTACTTTTTCATATTCAGAACCCAAGATATATATATCAGGAAACTTTTCTTCCATTTCTAATTCTGAAATACCAAACTTTGCATATTTACCGCTGATTTTTTCTTGTTGTTCTGGAATTTCAAATTCAGTTTTTTCTTTTTGTGGAAGCGAAAATGGTGCGGCAGTGTTAGTGATATTTTCCATAACTGGTTCTATTGTTTCCGTTTGATCTGAAACACTATCTGTTGCTTCATCAAAAAAAGATACTAATTCAGTAATAGAATTTTTAACCTCTGGAAATGGTGTAAGGGTTTTATTAACTTCTTCATTGGTTTTAATATTACTTTTTCCCATCAACGCTGCTTCTTCAATACTGATCGTTGGAGTTGTTATAATTTCTTGGTTATCCACAGAAGTTTCTTCACCATTTAATTGAGAATCATACTTTTTAGGATCTATTTGGAATTTATCATACATGTTACGTATTGACGGAGGAATTTCCACAGCATCAGGATTTTCTAATTTGAATCTTTCAAAGTGAGTATCAAAAAGTTCATGTTTAAGCTTTTCTTTCTTTTCAAGAGTCACACTATTTTTTGTATTATATAAAATATTTAAAATATTTCTCATAGGTGTCAGCATATCCACAGACGAAACCTCACTGTTTTTTATATTCTCAAGCGATAATTTAAATATATTATTTTCAGTATATTTAATTATCGTGTTTATATTTTCTTCTTTATTATATCCACCAATATTATTGAGTAAAATACTTAATACTCTTAAAGGATTTTTTATACTAAAGTTTTCAAACCCGGAAACGTTTGCAATGTAAAGGTTTCTGGTAAAGAGCATTACTTCTTCTGAATCCCAATTCATTTTAATATTATCATTTAAAAATTTATCAACATTAAAAATACTATCTTGTATATATTCGCTGTGATTATTTTTTCTTCTTTCATTATCAATAATCTTCCATAAACTTGAATAAACTTTTTTCTCCGAATCTAAAACTTCTTCTTTTGTTGTTTCATTTCTTTCCATACTCATGTTTATAGTATACAACAAAGAACCATCAAAAGATGGTTCTTTGTTGTGGTATACACCGTAAGCCGAATTCTGTCATGGATGTATATGTATCTGGACATGTCATTACTGACATGTTCGTGCGGCACTCTGTTACGTAAAATACATTTACCATACAGTACGGCCTTGCATGCGCGTATGAATTTAGCCGTTTCACCCACATGGTTACCCATGTGACTCATCCATTTCTGGATGCCATTTCATTTCTGATTTGGCGTCTCTGCTCGCATCACTTGTTTACTAAGACAGACGGGTATTACCCGCTACGGTTCTCCATATTACTATGGGCATGTTCGGACTTTCCTCTTTTTTCAAAGCATACATCTGGTGTATGTGTATTATAGAGATAATTTAAGATTTAACAAGAGGAACTTTTTAGCAAACGTGCTGAAAAAACCTCAAAGATTCCTAAGTATGCACTTTCACAGACCTGCGATTAAAAAAACTGCAGAGGTTTTTGGGTTATTAGAAAAGAATAGCCTGGATCCCGTTATACAACGGGATGACGGACAACTACTCCGGAATTTCACCAGGATTCACCTCAAGTATATATTTTGCTGGAATTTCTGAAACATAAGTAGCGGGAAAATCAGAAGGCAGTGCATTTGATGTTCTGAAAACTTCATTCATATTTTCATCTAACCACAAAATATCAATAGCATAATTCATATCTTTCATCCAAAAAGTGTATTTTCCAACTTTATCAAATACAAATAACATTCCCTTTCCTTTTGAAAGCTTAGAAGTATTTGAAAGTCCTTGAGTACGTGTATCTTTGGTATCTGCAACACATACTTCAATTTTTTTACCTTTCACGGTAAGTTCTTTTTCGCACGCATCATCCCATCTTACCACCGCTGCAGTTTTTTTAAATATAAAAAAATATCCTAAAATAACAACAATAACTAATGTACTGATGAGAATCTTTTTCATGTTATTTAATATTTAACTTTTGCTTTGCGAGTTTTACTACGTCTTTTAAATCAATATCTGATTTAATTAAATAATCTTGCGCATGTAAATCCAGTGCCCCCATAATATTTTGAGTATCTCCAATATTGGTGAGAAATACGGCTGGAACATCTTTACCCCACTGCCCTCCGTTTTCTCGTATTTCTTTTAAGGCCGCAAGTCCATCCATTTGTGGCATTTGAACATCTAAAAATAAGAGGTTTGGTTTTTGTGCGAGGCCTTTTAATACCACCTCTTGACCATTCACACATTCAATAATATGAAACCCTTCTGCTGAAAGTATTCCGGACAAAGCCGACAAAAGACTTTTTTCATCATCAGCAATTAAAATTGAGTATTGATTCATATACATAATAGTATATACTAAATTTGGTTAAAGTATTTTGATAGTTTAGATGATATTTAAAAACAGGAATCTTTGATTTCTGTTTTTTATATAGCCAACATAGTATACAAAAAGCCGGACGAGCGTAGCTTGTCCGGCTTTTTGATCACTTGAATACTAGGTATTGTCGTGTGGGTTACGCACGGTCTTACGGCGTTTAACCACAAGATTACGTGAGTATTTACGAGGATTACGGGTTTTAACTCCGTATGCCTGTTTTCCGTATTTGGTTTTAGGCCCCTTGCGAAGTCCAATTCCTTGTTTTTGTTCTCCTCCTCCGTGTGGGTGATCAACAGGGTTCATCGCCGTTCCACGAACTGATGGTCTAATTCCTCTCCATCTACTTCGTCCAGCCTTACCTTTTACGGCAAGTCCGTGATCTTGATTTGAGGCTTCTCCAATAGTTGCAAAACAACCTTCTGGAACTTTTCTGATTTCTCCTGATGGCATTTTAAGAAGAGTGTTTCCTCCATCATGCGCTGCAACAGAAACAGATGATCCAGCTGAACGAGCCAACTTTGATCCTCCATTTGCTTTAAGCTCTACAGAGTTCACCAATGTTCCAACAGGAATGTATTTCAACATCATGCGGTTTCCCGGTAATTGTGGAGCTTCGTCTGCAATAATAAAGGTTGAACCAGCAGTCATTCCCTTAGAAAGAACGGTGTATCGTCTTTCCCCATCTCTATATAAGGTTAACCCAATATATGCTGATCGGTTTGGGTCATATTCTACGGTTTCAATTTTAGCCGGAATGTTTTTCTTCCCCAAAAGGAAGTCAACAATTCGGTACAATCTTTTATTTCCTCCTCCTTTGTGTGGAGCGGTAATACGCCCATGGTGATTACGTCCCATATCTCGCTTACGTCCAAACGTAAGTTTTTTATATGGTTCGCTTGCAGTTACTACCTCTTTGTGATTCACCGTTTTGGTGTGACGCAAAGATGGGGTAACTGGCTTATATGTTTTAATTGACATAGTATTTTTGTGTCGCTATCGGTGACACGCCATAATCTTAATATTTTATTAATTGAATTCAATCATGTCTCCTTTTTTAAGAGTCACGTATGCCTTCTTTGGGGTTTTAACAACTCCAACCTTACCTCGTATGATTCGTTTTTCACGTTGATCGCTTACCAGGTTTACTTTGATTGGACGAACTCCGTACAATGCTTCAATAGCAAGACGAACTTGAGTTCTGTTAACTCCTTTCTCTACGTCAAATACATACACATTTATCGCATTAAGCTGTGCAGCTTTTTCAGTGATTCGAGGATTTTTAATGATGTGAGATACAGAAGCTTTTACGGCGTCTGAAAGTTTTGACTCAGGTTTAGTAACCTTTTTTGTGGTCTTTTTTGCAGCTGCCATATTATACTTCTATCATATCTTTAGCCATTAAATTAGAGAAACGACCTTGTAAGATATCTTGAACCGTTGCCGCATCAGCAACCACAATATAACGAGCCTTTGCAACGTCAATTGCAGAAAGGTTTCGCGCAGTAGTGATTTTTGCGTATGGCAAGTTCTTGAATGCTTGAAGAATTGCTTCTGTTGCAGTTGGTACTACCAATAACATATTGTTTGGATTTTTCTTGGTATCAAGAGTTGAAAACCCTTCTACCGCCTTCCATCCTTCAACAATAGTTTCTGCTTCTTTGGTTTTACCCGTTACTTTTTCAAGCGACTCGGTAAACAAAACTTTTCCAAGACGTACCTTTTCAGATAACAGTGAAGTCATTGCTCCCATTCTCATCTTGGTGTTAATTTTTTTAGACCAAATAGTTTCATTGCTTGGTCCATGAGTTACTCCTCCTCCAACCCAGATCGGTGATCGTGATGATTGGTGACGAGCTCGTCCTGTTCCTTTTTGCGCCCATGGCTTTTTACTTCCTCCGGCCACATCGCTGCGGTCTTTGGTGTGTGCAGTTCCTGCACGCATATTTGCCATCATTGAAGTTAATACTTGGTGAACCAAATCTTTCTTCAAAGGGTTTCCAAAAATAGTATCAGTAAGTGTTATGTCACTCACCTTTTTACCCATAAATGAGTAAACTGTTTGTTTAAGAGATTCCATAATTATTTCACTGAATTAATACTAATAGTGGTACCAGGACGACCAGGCAATGCGCCTTTAATATACATAAGATTTAACTCTTTGTTTATCAGAAGAACTTTGAGATTTTTAACGGTGATTTGATCACCTCCCATGCGTCCTCCCATGCGTGTTCCTTTGAATACGCGTTGGATTCCTCCGATTCCAATAGAACCTGGCTCTCGCTCTGAGTGCTTTTGTCCATGTGAACGGCGTCCTCCTTTAAAGCCGTGACGCTTTACTACTCCTTGGAATCCTTTTCCTTTTGAAATTCCCGTAGCCATAATATTGGTTCCTTCTTCAAGGTCCGCAAATATTACTACTGATCCAATTTCAGAAAGTGTATCTGTTTCAATTTCACAGATAGTTCTAAAGTTTCCAAGATCTTTAAATTGTCCTTTTTGAGCTTTATTAATGTTATTTGGATTTTTTTGACCATACGCAACAATGTTGGCTTGGTATCCATCTTTTTCCATGGTTCTGTGCCCAATTACAGTAAGTGGCATTATTTCTACCATTGTTGCAGGAGAAACTTTACCATCAACACCAAATACTTGGGTCATACCACGCTTTGATCCGATTACGGTATTCATAGTGTGTAGAGGTTAATACACGGAACGTCAGACTGGTACAGCCTGACGTTCACGTGTATCAACATGCGATTATTTTATATTTGTAAATCCTGGTTCCCGTTATACAACGGGATGACAAGAAAGGTTTATACCGTCTTTACCTTTACATCAACTCCTGATGGAAGGTTAAGGTTAGTAAGCGCTTCAATGAGTTTTGGTGAGGGGTTGATAATATCAATAAGGCGCTTGTGAACTCGAATTTCAAACTGTTCGCGCGCATCTTTGTGTACGAATGTTGAACGGTTCACGGTATATTTTCTGATTTCATTAGGGAGAGGAACCGGACCTTTTACAATCCCTTCATGCTTGAACGCAGTATCAATGATTTGTTTTACTGACGTATCAAGCAATCGGTTTTCATAAGCACGAATGTGAATTCGTAATTTTATGGCCGTTTCTTCTGCTCCTTTTTTAGGTTTTGTAGTTGCCATAATTATGTGACGAAGTAGGATAATGAATACGATTTTGATTTCTTGCCTGTCATCCCGCCATTAGCGGGATCTAGCTTTGGTCTTGTTCGTATCCTTTATTTCCTATTACGCAATGATTTTTGTAACAACTCCAGCTCCAACAGTTCGTCCTCCCTCACGGATGGTGAATCGTTGATTTTCTTCAATAACTACTGGTGCAACCAATTCTACGGTCAATTTAACGGTATCTCCAGGCATAACCATTTCTGTTCCCGCTGGAAGAGTAGTGGTTCCTGTTACGTCCGTTGTACGGATGTAGAACTGAGGTTTGTATCCAGCAAAGAATGGAGTATGACGTCCTCCTTCTTCTTTTTTAAGTACATATACTTCACACTCAAATTGAGTATAAGGTTTTACTGATTTTGGAGCAGCAAGAACTTGTCCACGATGGATATCTTCTTTCTTAACTCCACGAAGAAGAATTCCTGCGTTATCTCCTGCCATTCCTTGATCAAGTGACTTGTTGAACATTTCAACTCCTGTTACGGTGGTTGATGCAGTGTCTTTAAGTCCTACGATTTCAATGGTTTCTCCAACTTTAACGATTCCTCGTTCAATACGTCCGGTAACTACGGTTCCACGTCCTTCAATAGAGAAAATATCTTCTACTGGCATAAGGAATGGTTTTTCAATATCACGAACAGGTACTGGGAAGTATTCATCGCACGTATCGATCAATTTCTTAATCTTTTGTGCCCATGGATCTTCTGCAGTAGTAGATTCCAAAGCTCGTAACCCTGAACCAACAATGAAAGGAGTAGTTTCTCCATCAAATCCATACTTGGTCAAAAGTTCTTTGATTTCCTCAATAACGAGTTCAATCATGTCAGTATCATCAACCATGTCTTCTTTGTTAATAAATACCATGAGTTTTGGAATACCAACTTGGCGAGCCAAAAGTACGTGTTCACGTGTTTGTGGCATCATTCCGTCAGTTGCAGCAACTACCAAGATCGCTCCATCCATTTGCGCAGCTCCCGTAATCATGTTTTTAATGTAGTCCTGGTGACCTGGTGCATCTACGTGAGCGTAGTGACGTCCTGGAGTCCAGTATTCAGAGTGGTGAAGAGCAATGGTAATACCACGTTCTCGTTCCTCTGGGGCGTTGTCAATTCCATCAACGTTTTCTACACGAGCTCCATATCCGTTTCCGAGCATATTAAGCACGTGAAGGATAGATGCTGTAGTAGTGGTTTTTCCATGATCGACGTGACCAATGGTACCAATATTTACGTGAGGTTTTGTTCTGTCAAAACTTGCCATATTGTTTGTGTTCCATATAGTAAATACTTGCTTGTGAATGAGAGTTTCCAGCGCATCCTGCGTCAACGTAAGAACAGTCCTACCCTGTCCGTCATCCCGCCATTAGCGGGATCCAGTTTGGGTTTTCCTGTCTTTGCTTGATGGATGTTAGACTTTCCTGCCAAACCAACCAATACTTTATATATGGTGTGATTACCGTCAGGTAATCAATTATTGTAATAACGCGCGCGTTTTGGAATTTCTCCCAAAAACGTATCCACATAATACCATATAATTATTATTTTTCAAGGAAAAAGGAGCCATTCGCTGCGCGAATGACTCTCTTATTCCGGTATTTCTTTATATGGATCTATATATATGGCTGAATCAGGTATGACTACCTCTTTCTCCTCGGTTGACTGCCCTTCTTTTGGTTTTATAGGAACAATAAGAATGTGAGTTTTTTCATTCTCAATTTCTTCTTGTTCAAGTTTTTTTAAATGAATATCTAGATTCTGTTCAAGAATTTCATATCCCTTTACAATTCTTTGAAGTAATCTTTTGTCTAAATCATTGCAAAAAACCCTAATACTTGTTTCTGATAATTTTGTACGTTCTTTGATTTGATTATAAAAATTTGGAACATCAGAAACGTCAAGTAATAAATACCCAACTTCACGCACAATTTCAAGTGCATCTTCTTCAGTAAAACCATGTTCTTGGCAAATAAGCAATATGGTTTCAATCCAATCTGTTTCTTCAATGACAGCAGTATCAAGTAAATTTTTTGCTAAAAGTTTTTCATTGATTTTAGAAATTTCATCAGCAATCATAGTACATCAAGTATATCACTTCTTATCATCTTTCTTTTCATCTTTTTTATCCGGTGCTTCTGCTTTGATTTTAGTTTTATTAAAACTTGATGCAACCCTATTTCCATCTTTATCAATTTCCATACCTTGTATTCTATCGGTGAATGCGATGTGCTTATCGCGATATGTAACATCTCTATTTAATTTACTCTCCATAGAAACTGCTGCTTTTTGAACACCTTTTTGGACTATTGACCTTGCTCCATCTACAAATGCGCTTCCTGTTGGCACTGCATTTGCCAAGTTATTTGACATATCTTTCAACTTCTTTTCTGCAAATGCTTTAGCATTATCAATTTCAAAACTGGCATCATTAAGTGCTTCTGCTGCCATTCTAAAGGTACCCAGTGTTGCCACTTCAGAAACTCTTCGTGAAATATTATTAATTTTTATCCTCTGATCTTGGGTATGTTTTTTAATATCTTTAAAATCACTCTTTGATTCCTCTCGTAATTGTTCTTCTTGCTTAGAAACGTTCATATTTTGTTTTTTATACTCAGTATTTTTTGATTCATATTCTTTAAGCTGAACTGCCATTTCATCTTTATCTTTTCCAAATTGACGCTCAAGGAATTTATCATATTCTTCCTCTTTATCCTTTTTTTCGTTCATAATTATATTAAGTTTTTCATCAGCATTTTTAGTTTCTCTCTCTACTTTTTCTTTCAAGTTTTTAAGTCTTTCTTTTTCATCAACAGCGCGTTTCAGTGGAGCTGCATTTGCAGCAGCTGTAGCTTTTAGGGTTGTGATATCAGCATCAAATGTTGCAATTTTTGCATCATTGTCATTCATCTCAAGCCTATTTGCATCTATTTTAAGTTGTATTGCATCTTTTTCTGGTTGTGTTGGCGCAACCATTTTCATTTGCTGTAACTGAATATCTTTTTGTTCCAATGTATTCTTGCGGTTTAATAAATTATTTTTATCACCAAGATCTTTAATGCTTTTTTCAACAGTAATTCTTTGTGCATCCAGCAAATCAAATCTCGTACTTGCCGTATTAAAATCTGTTACTGCATTTGTAATCAAAGCACTTTTTGCAATTGCATCATTTTGAGAATTAACAATTCTTTGCACTTGCTGTATTTTTTTTGTAATCGAACCACTATTTTGCTTAATTTCTTCTTCTCTTGTTCTTTTTTCAACTCCTTCAAACTTTTTTAACTTTTCAATTCTCTCATCCAGATACAGTGTTGGATCAGCTAAAATAGTATTAGCACCATGCGCTGTTTCAAGTGCAACCAATTTTGCTGCAT
This sequence comes from bacterium, assembly GCA_043771175.1. Classification (GTDB taxonomy): domain Bacteria; phylum Patescibacteriota; class Minisyncoccia; order Phycocordibacterales; family UBA1006; genus DASWYC01. Next base: position 15,661 of record JAYVHO010000011.1, read on the forward strand.
CATCGCGCTTTGCTTTTTTTTCTTTTTTAATATCATCAGTATCTGTTACCAAATCTGCTACATTATATGTTTTATTTTCAGCAAAATCTTGAGTGAGTGATGCTTTTGCTTTTCCTATCATTTCTGCAAAGTCAATTTTTGATTGTCTATGCTCTCTCAGTTTTAATGCCTTTGCATTGCGTTCATCAGTTGTCACAGCAGGCATGTTATTAATTTCTGCTAATGCGAATTCAAACATTTTTCCTTGCGCAGTTTCAATATCAAGAATTCTCTTTATAACACTACTAAGCGGGTTTTTAATAGGATTTGCACGATAACCATCAACCGCATCTTTTATCCCATTGGTTGCAAAATCAAGTGTTGTATTATCTGAGTATCCTCCATCGATATTACTGATTGAGTTTCTCATTTTTTGATTATTTTTATCAAATTCATTAAAGTTTTTTTCATTACCATTAAATGCAGTGTCAACGATATCTTTCTTTTCATCTTCCATATTCTTTTTTGCTTCATCTCGTTTTACACGTTTTTCTTTCATGGCAATATCAAACTCTTCTTGTTTATCTTTTTTAATTTCATCGGCAAGTTTTTGATAATATTCATCAACCTTATTACCATGTGCTATTAGCCCTCCTTCACGCCCTTCTTTTATGAACGAAGAAAGATTGTATCCATACCCAAGCGGAATTCTTCCAACATCCAAATAATCTTTTCCAAAGATTTTTGTACTTTCAAAATCAACACCAGTATCAAGTTTCATACCAACCTTTTCTCCATATTTTTTAAATCCACCCAATTTTTTACCCAAATCACGTGCATCCCATGATCCTTCTTTCCCATATTTTTGCATGCTCTTCATAGTATTTCCGCGTAAAAGTTGAAGGCGATTTGAAATTGCATTTCCTTTACCCGTTGCCATATTCATACGAGCTTGTCGTGCAACAGCTGCACCTTGTCCAAGTGTTTTACTCCCTGCAAACGCTGCGCCAAGTGTTGACCGTGCTGCCAGTCCAGCCCCACCCATCACCAGTCCTCCCACTGCCCCCACCACGCTTTTAGCGCCAGATGCCAAAAATTCGCCAAATGATGTAGAAAACTTATCGGTAACTTTTTTTGTCATAATAACAATTCCAAAAACAATTATGAGTGGAATCATCCAAAAAATTAACTCTTTGAAAAGTACATCCGCTGAAGCCCCTGGAGCAATAGTTGCGCTTGAAGAGGTAAACACAATTAAGTTAATAGAAACCACAGTTAGATACATCATAAATAAAAACACCGCTGGCTGAAATGCCATTTTTGCAAGATTTGAAGTATATGATTCAAATCCAATTTCTTTGAGTGCTGGTAGATCAAACATTTTTTTAAGCCACGGAATATTTACTGATGATAAAAAAGCAAGCGGCGATGCAATCATTAAAAACCAAAGACCAAACGTTCGCGCAAAAAAATAAAATGCAATATTTAAAAACATGTATATCATAAAAATATACATAATACTTCCAATAATAAGATAACTATAAATTACTACCCAACTACTATTAAAAGCACTCAAAGTATTACTACTACCTCCAATGGCAGTAACCAACCTTAAGGCATTAGATTTATTGATAACAGCAGCAGTAATAGATCTGACTTTCAGTGGAAACCCTGCCCCATCAAATTTTGCAACGTTACCATCTACTGAAGGAATATCGCTTTCTTGCAAATCCATCGCCCTATAAAAAACGCGCGCTGTAATGTTTCCTCCATCTATTACTACTTTCACAAAAAATAAACTAAAATTAATTAACAGTGCAGCAATCGCGATACTAATTAACTGCTTTTTCCATGTATCTCCTCCTTTATTTACTATCATGTTCCCCGCAATAGTTAAAAGTATCATGATAAAAAAGATATTAATAAAGTCTCGTATCATCGCCCACCCCTGAGTAATCCACCCTTGCTGGTTATTATACGTTAAAGATTCCAATGTATATGCAATAATAATGTCCAATATCCAACCAGCAAATTTTACTAATGCTGCTGATGTTTGAAATATAATCCAAAAAATTCCAAATACGGTACACTGTACAATAGAAGTAAACACACTAAATCCTTCACATTCAGTTGGCACCTGAGCATATGCAATGTTAACGTTGGTATTAATATGGAAACTCTTTGAAACCTTATTCTGAACTTCAATTTCTTTAATTTGAAGTGTCACCGGCGCCACCATAAACAGTGCCACACTTGCCATAAAAAATCCTGCCAACATTTTTGCAGAAATAATTTTTTTAAGCTTTGCAAACACGTTCATATATAGGTACAGTATATCACTGTAAAATTATTAATTTGATTATATAATTTTGTTCTTTTACAAGATTTGCTTGCATACATACTTTTCCCCATTTCTGTGGAAAACTTGACAAATCATCTTTTTTGGGCAATAATTAAACAACGACTATTTAAGTTAATTCTTAATTTGTTCTAAAAATTTTCAGGAAACCTATAAAAAAATCATTAAAAATGAAAAAATTACCTATAACTGTCCCCTCTGGTACAGATCTCGCTTTCGCCTTCTTTAAGAAGGCAACTACCGCATTGTTCATGGTTATTTTTTTTGTTATTTTTGCTACTTCATGTAGTAAAAACGCCGACAATATAACCCCTATCACCGATTTAAATAACACAGTAAAAACTCAACCGTTAAAATTAGTTGAATCAAATTTTACATTTGATATACAAGCATATTTTATCGGAAAAAGAATTGATGATCAAACTATTGAGTACTTATATGATTTCAAAAGCATGGGTGCGGCAAGTTGTACTGAAGAATTTACACTAATTACACGTTCATTGAGAATAAAAGTAAAACCAATTATTAAAACAACGACAAATATCGAAGGAATACCAATTCATATAGAATATTTTCCTGAAGAATTTGATGTATTTATTGATAATGCATTTTTTAATGAAGTATTTTATAAAAAAGCAAAATTTCTAATCATAACTACAAAAAAAAGTAATATTGGTTCTAAATGCTTGCAAAGTTATTTTGTAAAAGACGGCATACCAATTTATTAAAAGTACTACGTCCTTTAAAAAACAGCAATTATTTGCTGTTTTTTAATGCACAATTTTTAATAAAATGAAACTTTAGATGGATCATAATCATTAATACTCTTACTAAAGTAGAAGGCGGAACAACTAAATCCTTTATATAATTCAGACACCTCTTTGGTAAATATACCTTTAATGGTGTTCCAATTCAGTACAGCGTTGAGAATAGGTATACCTGCAGCCCATGCAGATTTTGCACTCTTTTCAAGATCATCTTTACTAAGACCTTTGGAATCAAAATCTTTATCCCATTTTCTACCTAGAACCAAGCCTGTTTCTGCAGTTTGATTATATGCAAGTGCACAATAGTATGCAATTTCACTATCCTTCATTTCAAGATCAAAATTTTGCGCGGATAAAGTATTTAATCTTTTTATTGCATCTTGCGTGTCTTTTTCATTTATTTTTGTTTGCACTGCATACTGTTCTGGAATATTGTATGTGATAGTTGTTGACTGTGAAGTACTACAACTATTAATTTGATCTTGTGTGGGAGTGCTACCTGGTGATAATTGATATTTACTTTGTAAGCATGATGTTAATGCTCCAAGATCTGAATAATTTATACCAGTTCCTGAGGTTGAAACGGAACCACTATTACCAAGTCCTGTCTTAACTAAAGTTATTGTTTGATTATTAAGTGTAAATTGTATGTCATTTCCCATTAATTCATCTCTTCCCTCGCCAGTTGAACCAAAATTTTGTTTCAAAAATTCTAAATCTTTGTTTTCATCAATATTATCCGTATTTATTGAATTATAGAAATTCATGACTATCGGTGAACCAGTAATACTAAGAGGTAAATATTTTGATCTTTTACTTCCACAATCTTGAACAGATTTTTTTAATTGCTTATATAATGCAACTGTTTTTTTAGATTCGTAAGATGGGGAACCTTCATATCCAGTATCTGAAAAATATGGATAATATGAATAGATTTCGTTAATTAATGTAATTCTATCTTGTGCAGTTAATGCTTCACCTAACTCGTTCACCTCTGAGTCCCAAACTTCTTTGATTTTTTTAAGCCTTTCAAGGATAGTAAGCCTATTACTTAATGCCGAATTTAACGATTCCTTATTACTAAACAAATTTTCGGACTGATTAACTAAACTTCTATATTTAAAATCATCTGCTGTTTTATAATATATATCTGTTGGTCGTATTTTTTGATTCATATAGTCAAGCACCTTACCTGTACCTGAATCGAGTAAGCCTACAAAATTTTCTGCTTGATTAACTACTGTATCATCTTTATTGCTAAAAATTCTTGTCTGTACACGAGATCTTGCCCGTGTATATTTTGTAGTAAACCGTGCTTCCCATCCTTTATCCGGCCCTGGAACACATACATCTAACTTTCTAACAACATATATCGATTGTTCATTTAAGTTAATGATTGATTGAAATATGTTAATATCATTTTCAAGTTTTGTAATATTATTAAAACCACATTCCCCCATTGCACTCGACAGTTTTATTAGTTCTTCTGCATGTTCAACCATATCACCTTCAATTTGAGCTTTTTTCTTATCATCATTTGTTAATATTTTTTTTGGGTCTTCTATTCCTAACTTTTTCAAACATTCTATTGATTCTGGGGGTAAATCAGTAATCAACACTTGGCTTGCTTGTTCTCCTGTTATATATTGATCTTGATTAGTATCAGCATTTAATGCCTCAGGTGCTCTTTCTTGCAAATCAATCAAATCTTTATTCGAAATTACGTCAACTTTTTGTTTTATTGCGTCAATTGCTCCAGTTATTTTTTTCTTTGCCCATGCTTCGCCCAAAGGCACACCTTGCTTAATTACTTCATCTTTAAGTCTTGACACTGTATATGATAGCAAATCTTGCCATGTATCAACTTGTTGTGACTGTGTAATTGGGGTGTTAGTAACTTGTCTAAGCATTCCTTCGACAATAGTACCTGGTAGTGTGGTGGCATACACTGAGCACGTTTCTGCCAAATATTCTGGAGTGTATAAACCTGGGTTAATACCATTTTGTTTAAATTCTACGGTTGGCAATTGAATAGGAGTAAATGTTTTTGGAGCAATTTGTCCTGGTGCCTGATATAAGTTTTCATTAGAATAACCCCCATCACCATTTTGTGCATTAACCACAGTACTAAATGAAAGTTTTTCTTTCAAGAATTCTCCAAGATTATAGCCAAGTGTGCCCTTTAGTGTTGACTGCTGTGAAGCGTCGTCAGTTTTTGGAAGTGGGTCGGTTGCTTTTGGTGCACGTGGTTGCACCTTTGCTTTAAGTTTTAAACAAGTTTTTTGAGATTGAAAACCTTGATTGTTTGCAAGTTCTTGGGATAATTCTACCCTTTTTGCTAATAACTTTGTATAAATATCTTGTTGTGTATTAACATATTTACCAAGTAAATTATTATTCTCTTTTGTTGAAAGACTATATTTTGTCCAAAAATTTTTAAGGTTTTCTTTTCTAATTTTTATTTCATTTTCAGAGTTTCCATATCCTGCTCCATTTACAAAATATTTCCATTTGGTTTTATCTTTTAATATACTGCCTTCCAATGTATTAATTAGTTTTTGGTTTGGGTTTGTTGTAACGCCGGTATAGTTTGAAACAAGACCCAAGACTACTTGCTTGGCGTAATATGAAGTTGGCTCTGCTATTTCTTTATTGATAAATGCATCCAACTCATCTCTAAACTGAGTTCGTTTAAGTTGCTCATAGGTGAGTTCTGTGTTTTGAACAAAAGATGGTTTCCCCTTAAAACCTGAGTACGCCCATGAAACTGTCTCTTGTATTGTTTTATCTAGAAATGACTGTGCTAACTTAATAGCAATTGTTTTAAGAACTCCATTATTAAAGAATTCTTTTACTTCTATAACTTTTGATGTGGAACTGTTTGCAACTTCAACCGGCTGCAATACTGCATTAAAAAAATCTTGGAATTGAGCTTCTGCCATTAAGTCTTTTTGAGTTCCCATAATACAAAAACTACAGACAATTACAGATATAAACAGTGCTATAAATTTTTTCTTATATTCAGATGACATATATCTATTGCTTCTTAGCATATTCAATTATAACAGAAGTCAAAGCATGTAATGAGACGGAATACCTTACAAAACTTTTAGATAATGTAGTAATTGCTGCCATTCTTATTACCGTATCCGCTGATTCATCCAAAACAGCTCCGAGTTTTGAGCTCATTTCAAGGGAAGCATTAATTACTTCAGCATGATACCCAACCCAAGATTTTGGTGGCTTGGTATTAATAAGAACACTTTCAAAAACATCAATTTTACTTTTTATCTGCCTCATTAAAGCAATTTGATTTGTTTCGTCTGGGTCACCGTTTATTTGATCAATATCTGCTTCTGTAACTATATGAGTTTTAAAGTAGGGAATTATTGTAAAAAGGTATTGATTATAATTTGGTTTATAGTCAGAGTTATATTTAATTTCATCTTCAGAATACTGCTTACCTACTTGAATATTTTTAATGCTATCAATAACCCCATCACCTACATTTTGAAGATCTTCTTCAGAAGTTATATTCTTAGATAATTTATAAATATCTTGTGCAACTAATGCTGTTTTTGATTGCTCTAAATTAGAATATACAGACCCCTTTGATAAACTATCTGATTCAACATTCTCCACAAAAGCCTTATCACTCGTCCCCTCGCCATACGTCTGCGCAGAAGCGGGGTTTAATCCATAAATGTTTTCTTGCCAGTCAGGAACACCGTCTTTGTCGGTATCAAAGTTTTCAAAATCAATAGAATCAAGGGCTTTTTTAATTTCTGCATCCAGTTTGACATCTTCTTCTGAAGACACTACGTCAGGTGTTTGCACCGTTAATGCCAATTTTTCATTACGTTTTTGTACTACTAAAAAAATAGAAAGTGCAATAATAGCTGCGGTAATTCCCAATGTGATATATAAAAATTTACGCGCAGACTGTTTATCCATGGTAATAGTATATCACTGCAAAAATTGAAAAATTAGACAAATAAAAAGGCTGCAGCAGGCATTTACACCTGAAACAACCTTTTCGTTGAGATATAAAAAGTATATATTTTTTTGTTGTCAAATCTATATTCTTGTTACCACCTCATTCCCCTTTTCCGTAATAATCACCGTATGTTCAAAGTGAGCAGCTGGTTTTTTATCTTGTGTTATTACCGTATATTCATCATTTTGAAAAATAATATCCTCGGTTCCCAGAGTTAATTGTGGTTCAATAGCAATTACCATTCCAGGAACCAACATGATACCTCTCCCCCTGCGGCCATAATTGGGAATAAATGGATCCTCGTGAATATATCGCCCCACACCGTGGCCTACCAACTCGCGAACAATTCCGGTACGCTTATTTACAAATTTTTCAATAGCACAGCCAATATCGCCAACGGTATTTCCTGGTAACGCTTGCATGATTCCTACTTCTAGAGCTTCTGCGGTGATGTTCACCAAATCCCTAACGTCTTTAGTTGATTTTCCCACAATGATAGTTCTGGCGTGGTCGGTATAGGTGCTTTTCCACAACACGCCACAATCTATAGAAACAACGTCTCCTTCTTTGATAATTCTTTCACCAGGAATTCCATGAACAATTTGTTCATTAATAGAAACACAGAGAGTTTTTGGATATGGTTTTGAAACACCTTCTGGGGTATAACCTTTAAATGCAGGAACGGCGCCATGCTTTAAAATTTCTGCCTCCGCCAAGACATCTAGTTCATTGGTAGTCATACCAACTTTGGTATTATCTATAACATATTGCACCACGTGTGCCAAAATCTTGCCTCCTTCTCGTATAGCATCTAATTCTTCTTTTGTTTTTATGATAATTTTCATGTATGCACTGTACCAATAAAGTGGGTTTTTAGCAATTGGAATAAAAGAAACTATCATATTTAGGTTTTTATAGTGGTTATGGGACGAGATTGAAGTATATATAGAATCTCATCTTTTATAGCCCATTCAACATCACATGCATAACCGCTCATAATCTCTATATCTTTAACCGCTTTGGCAATTGAAGTAATATTTTCTTTACTAAGTACTCTAGAATTTGCTATATTATACGGCAATTCAATCCATTCACTTCCGCCTCCATCTTTCGGATAAACACTCTTGTTTTTATGGTTTATAACTTCTTCTATAATTTGAAAGTTATCCTTTAACAAACCATAACTATCTGGAGTTACCATTCCAGAGACAACAGATTCTCCAAGCCCATAATTTGCTTCAATAAGCATCATGTTTTCATCTTCACTTATTGGGTGAACAGAAAATGCGACACCTGCCTTTTCTGCAAAAATCATATTTTGAATAATAACAGCAACAGCGATGTCACTACCAAAACCGCTCCTTAACCCATAATGAATAGCTCGAGGACCATAGAGTGAAGCCCAACATAACTTTAATTTATTTAGAATGTCCCATCTTTCAACATTTAAAAAGCTTTCAAGTTGACCTGCCCACGCATGATCGAGGCCATCCTCTACTGTGGCCGAAGACCTAACTGCAACATTACCCAACCCTAGGTATGAAAATTGAGACATTATTGATTCAGCTATCTCGTTTGGGATTTTTGAATCCATAATTAGTTTTTTTATATCAAGGGAGGCAGATTCAAGTGTATGTGGAATATTTAAGTTGATAGTGTTTAAGATTGACTTTATTTTTTGTTTCAGATCTAGTGATATCATAAAGTCCTTAAACGCTTCTGTAGTAACCACAATACCATCAGGAACATTGAAGTTATGTCGACATAAGCAGCTTAATGACGCAGCTTTTCCTCCTACTTTCTTAGAATCTTCTAAAGATAAGTGTCTTAATGTTTTGGCATAGTACATATTTTCTTTTATTTTGTTTGAATATCGGGTCTTGATTGAAGTACTGGCTTGTTGTCAACATACGTACGAGAAATCATTGGGTGAGCTTCATCGGTCGGTCCATTTTCTGAATCTGGATGATATGTAACAACCACCAGACGTGTTTTTGAATAAAATGCATGATCAATATTTTCCTCCATAATTAAAAACCCTCCGGTCCTAAGCTCGTATGATTCTCCTCCCACATCACAGGATCCTTCACCCTCAATTACAATCGCGCAACGAAGAGAAGGGTGTGTGTGACTATGTTGATTTATTCCTGCAGGGAAATACATAACATTTAAACAAGGCAAACCCATCTTTGGAGGATGAATTGCGATAGAGTCTTTGGCACCATCAATATATTTCAATCTACCGTCGCTTTCGATAGGGCCATTTATTTGAAAAGGTATGTCTTCCTCAGAAAGAATTACCCAGGACTGTGCCAGCGTTGTTGTGTTTATAATATTTAAAGGAATTACTGCTGTGGAGTTTTTTGCAATTGCATACAGTCCAAATAATGTTTCCACTGAACCAGACTCCAGGCTAATAATATAAGCTGATTTCCATCTTGTTTTTTTATATTCAGAAAAATCAAAATTTTCAACAATACCTAATATTAATACTGGATGAACATTTTCGACGATTAATGCTTCATGTTTGCAGAGTGAATTAAAAAACTTATACATATCTTTACTTTAATTTAAAACGTATTGCCATTCTTGTTGCCACATCCATGGCTCAACAACTACTTCTTCAAGTGGCTTATTATTACAAATACATTCAAGTCCATATTGTGTTGCACGATGGCCCACAATTACGATTGTGAGATTATCATATCGTTCTTTTAATCCAGCAAGAAAATCAGACATTCGATTCAAGCAATCGGTATAACTTTCACCGTGTGGGTATGGTGCGAGAACTGACTCAAGACGTTTGTCTTCCATTTCTTTCTTGCTACATCCATTCATATCTCCATAATTACATTCTCGTAGTCGCCAATCCATAATAATAGGTACATGATGTTCTTCGAAGGCTAAAAGACCGGTCATATACGATCGCTGATGGTCTGAACAAAATACTATATCAAATTTTCTTTCACTAAAATAGTGTTTAGTTTCTTGTGCTTGTGTAAGACCAAGATCTGATAGTGGCACATTATTCCAACCGGAAGCTATCTTGTTTTCGTTATCAAGGGTTGTTTTATGGGAAATAAAAGTAATGTTTATCATAATAATAAAGGTAATTAATTTATAATTATATGGCCGTTTGTAGCATCTAAGGTGATACGAACACCATCTGGAATGACTTTAGTTGCATGCAAAGTAGCAATCCCACATGGAATTCCAAACTCCCTACAAACAACTGAGGCATGACTTAGCATACCACCTTCTTCAGTAATTACACCCGCTGATCACTGAATTGCATCCATCAAATCAAAATCTGTACCTATTGCAATCATAATATCTCCATTCAAAACCCTTTTTGCGTCTTCTTTTGAAAGTACTATTCTTGCCAAACCAGAAACAACGCCCTTTGACGCACATGTTGTCTTGATGGTTGTGCGATGCTCATATTTTTGCATAGTTGGAAGCAATGTCTCCTGTATGCATAAATATTCTGATCTAATAAATACAATCCCTTGTTGTTTACGTTCATAAATTATTTGATGGGAAACAAAATTTTTATCAATCAATAATGTAAGTAGCTCTGAAAGTAAGTAAAAATTTAAATCTTCTCTTTTAATGTTTAATCTTTGTGAAATCGCATCAAATATTGTAAATTTTATTGCAACAATCTTTCCTAAACGTGCCTTATTGTAGTCACGAAATGTACCAACTTCTCTCATCAATATAATTAACTCTTTAAGTTTTTCGTCTAAAATTAAATCTATCGTATTGCTATCTTTTAATATATCTTGCTTTTCTAGACTTACATTACTCAATGACCTTTCCATTTTTTCTTTATAATAATCAAGACTATATGGGGATTCTCCATATGCACAATGCATCCCAGAATACTTTTTATAATGAGCATTCAAAAGAATACTATATTCATCAATGAGCATACCTTCTTTTATTTTTTTTATTATTACTTCAAAATCTTCTTCCTCCTTTTGAAACTCGGTTTTTTCATCAGTTGTTATTAGTTGAGATAGTAAAGACTCGCCATACTTTTCATAATAACCTTCTTCCTTTAGTTTTTGATCAATTGCAGTATACAGCGCTCGCTCTATTTGCACTAAATTAACTTGATAAAGTTCACCTAATACTTTATCTTGGATATCAATTAGGGTATTTACTAACTTTATGATTTCACATTCAAAAAAATTAATTTCATGAAAATCATCTTCAAGTTTGTTAATATGAGTTCTATCAACTTTCATCATTTCTCTTGTCTGTTCAATAATATATGGATCGCCCATTTTATATCTCTGTGCAACAAGTGTTTCTAAAAATTCCCACTCCGACTTTGGTGCGTACGATAAAACTATTCCATCTTTCCACTCCACCCTTGTATTTCTAAAGCGAATTGAATTTATTCTAGGTAAGTGTCGATTATAAAGATTGTGTATAAATTCTGCACCTAAAAGATGCTCGACTTTTCGCATATTTATTAACTTCCATTCATCTTGTTCAAGATTTTGCTTATCACGAATCATAACAGTTTCTAATTACTTACAAATATATACTACATCTATTGAATATTCTTACATATTGACATTTATCAATAAATATATATTATTATATTAAACAAATATTAAAATTATGGAAACACTGAAAATCAGAAAACAAAAAAAGCTAAATAAGGACGCAATTCTAACGAAGGTTGCAAAGTTTGTTAAGATAAATAGGCTCGTATTTCACAAAAAATTTGATTTCCCGAAAGTCGCCGATTGCGAAGCTTATATTGAGATTCTCGAATATTCAACTCGAACCTCAACAAATCAGGTACTTGCAGACATACATCGAAAAAAAATGATTCGACCTCAAATTTCGGATGTTTTTTTCTTTTTGCTTGACTGTTGTGAAATATTAAACCCAGGAAGACGAATTGTCTTTTTACATGAATATTTCCCTTGGTCCGGCTTCATGTTTTATGCTGTTGTTTCAACAACAGAAAAAGAGACACGACTGGACTTGGTTTCTCCAGGAGAATATTGGACCGAAGATTTTACGTTCGCCGCTATTAAACAAAGTGTTTAACTAAAAAACCTTAAACAAATGAAAAAAATACATATCGTTGCAGGAGGGAAAGGCGAAAGAATTGCAGATTATTGTGATGTAGTTGGAGTAAAGGTTAAACATTTACTCCCAGTAGCAAATACTAATCTTCTCCTTAATAATTGTCAGCAAGCACTCTCTTCTTTTAAACATATCGTTGTTTCTGCTAGTTCTCAAAACGTAGGTTATTTTGAAAATTTTTTTTATACAGAAAAAAGATTTCATAAGCAAGTAAGTCTTAGTATAGATTATCAATTAACTGGTCCACTTGGTCCAATTGCAAGAGAAATGTTTCGATCAAAAAGTAAAACATTATTTCTAGCAACTGGTGACGCATATGCAGATTTTGAATGGGAAAGTTTAATTAAGTTTCATCAGAAAGTAAAAACACCAGTCACCTTACTAGCCGCTGCTTCTGTGTCTGTTCCAAACGGTGCCGTGTTTACAGTTAGAAATGACGGTCTAATAACTGACTGGGAAAGAAAACTGATAACCAACGAAACAGATTTAATAAATATTGGTTATTATTGCATTAATAACGATAAAGAAGTTAAGCAAATATTTAAGAAAATGACCCAACACAAAGAGGACGACTTTTTTAAAGAACTTATTTCAAAAGAATTAGTTTCGGCATATGTAATTCCTAATGCATTTAACGTAAATACACTCGAAGCATACCGTGCGTTACAAGAGTATATCCTTATGAAAAAATAATCCGTTTAATGTTTTAAAAAGCCTAATATTATTAGGCTTTTTAAATTAAAACAACGCTTCACAGATACTCGCAAATACCTCTTCAACCGATCCATTGCCATCTATTTCATGAAAATGGTATTTTCTATAATCTTTGAGCAGTGAAAGTGCTGGCATGGTGTTAGTGTCAAACCATTCCAATCTATTTTTAATGTATTCATCGCTATCGTCACTACGTCCACGAGATTTCATTCTTTTAAAACATTCTTCTTTTGAAGAATTAATATACACTACATGAATATTAAACCTCTCAAAAAACTGTAAGGCTTGCTCTGCCACTAACACCTCTTCGCTTCTTCTACAAAACCCATCCATAATTAAATCTGAATCCTTTTTACAATCCGTCATAAGCCGGTGAGTCCATGACCAAATTGGTAAACACGCCGGCATGAGTCTCCCCTTTTCGATATTAAACTTTACAAGGTGCCCACCATAGGTGTCCATTTTTGCAGCTTCGCGAAGTAGTTCACCAGTTTCTATGGTTACCACATGACGTGCACGTTTTTGTAAAAAATGTTTCATTAAAAGAGATTGAGTTCCCTTTCCTGAACCTGATCGTCCAAAAAGTAAAATAGTAAATGGCTCTTGTGGTGCATGCATATATTGAATTAAGTATAGCAAACAAAAAACACCATTTAGGTGTTTTTTGTTTTAGCTGGATCTCCGCTTGCGGCGAATGACTATAGATTTCCAAGCTCCAAATATGCATCAACTTTCTTGATAACATCAGTGATTACGTTAACCGCAATCAAAACTGATGTTCCTCCAATTGCAAAGAGGGCCATATTGGTAGCGTTTTGTACAATAACGGGAAGTACTGCAATGATCCCCAAGAATACGGCACCGAATACCGTAATTCGAGTAAGCACCTTTCCAATATATTCTGCCGTGTCTTCTCCTGGGCGAACGCCTGGGATAAACGCACCATTCTTTTGAAGATTTTCTGACATCGCTTCTACATCAACGGTAACCGCCGTGTAAAAAAATGTAAAGATTACTACTAAAAGAAAATATACTACCGGATACCAAATTTCTGTTTGAGAAAAATTAGTAAACGCTGTTGAAATTTTATACAGTGTTCCTGTGGTTGAAGATCCAACAATTAATTTAAGAATAAATTGTGGGAACAACAATATTGCTGGAGCAAAGATAATAGGCATTACTCCTGTCATGTTGATACGAAGAGGAATGTAACTGGCAACTCCTCCAAACATGGTTCCACTGCGCACTGCTTTGGCGTACGTTATAGGAATGGGACGTTCTGCTTCTGTTACATAGGTAATACCTGCAATAATAACAAGAAGGAGAAGGGTAATTCCAATATAAAGTGGTAACATTTCTGGAGAATAGGTTTGAACTGCTTGAGAAACAACTCGTGGAAGTGATGCAACAATACCGGCAAATACCAACATTGATGTTCCATTTCCAATTCCGTATTCGTTCAAGAGTTCTCCTATCCACATAATAAGCATTGAACCAGCTGCCACAATAAGCATGTTGGTCATCATTACCATGGGTGTTAAGTTTGGAATTACTCCTTGTTTTGAAAGAAGAAGTAATAATGCCAAACCTTGAAGTAGTGCAATAGGAACGGTTGCAAGACGAGTAAAACTATTGAATTTCTTTCGTCCAATACTTCCTTCTTCGTGATACATCTTTTTAAGTGATGGAATCATCACCGTCATAAGTTGTAAAATAATTGAAGCGGTAATATATGGCCCAACTCCAATCATTCCAAGAGAAAGGGTTGAAAGACCTCCTCCTGAAAAGATATTAAGAAGTCCGAGGAATTGATTCGCGTTCAAGAAGTTTTGAATTTGCGTGGTGTCAATTCCAGGAATTGGGATATTTGAAAGAAACCGAAGAGCAAAGAAACCAATCAAAATAGCCAAGAGTTTTAAGAGAATCCTTCTATCTTGAAACATTGCGGTAATTTTTGCTATGGCTGTATTCATATAATTTCTTACTTATTCTGTAATAATACCAGAAGCAGCAATAATTGCATCATGTGCAGCTTTTGAGATTTCAATATCCTCAAACGTAAGTTTTTTGGTTATTGTTCCATATGAAAGGAGTTTTATAGACTTCGTACGAAGTTCTTTAAAACTAATGATTCCTTTTTCATACAAAGTGATTGGATTTACGGTTTCTCCGGCGTTGTAGAATCTTTCTACTGAAGAAAGGTTAACCGCATGAGGACGTGCACGGTAGGCGCTTTGACTTGAACGTCCATTGGTACTTTGACCACGGAGCTTAGGCAATCGTTTAATAATGTCACGCATTTCTGGACGCATTTTTGCTCCAGCTCGGGCAGTTTGTCCTTTTCCTCCTCGTCCTGAAGTTTTACCGCGCTTTCCTCCTCGTCCTACGCGTTTAGCGTCGATTTGGTTGGTTGATCGTTTAATGGTGTTTAACATACATTGACTTATCGGTTAGGGGAACGACTGTCGCGCATTTGACGTCCTTTTGCTTCTTCATCTCCTTCTGTGTACGCGGTCATTTTTGGTGCTCCGCGACTGATAATGAAAGGCTCCAGAGCTTTAATAGTTGCGCGAGCAATGTTAAGACTGTTCTTTGATGGTGAAATTACTTTTCCGGTAAGATCTTGGATTCCTGCGAATTCCATAACCGTACGAAGTGATGATCCCGCCACTAGTCCACGTCCATAGTTTGGACGAAGCTCAATTCGTGCTGAGTTTGACTTAGCAGAAACTGAGTGTTCAATAGAATGTTCATTGGTAAGCTTAAGAGTAACCATGTTCTTTCGAGCATCGTTATACGCTTTATCAATAGCTAAAGCAGTATCTTGTCCTTTTCCAACTCCAACTCCCACTGATCCTTTTTTGTTTCCAATAATTAAGGTAATTGAGAAACTAAATCGGCGTCCTCCTTTTACTACACGAGTAACACGACGAGCTGAGATCATTTTTTGATCAAATTCAGGCTTAACTTTTTCACGAGTCATTTTGCCTTTTGCTCCTCTTTTATCGCCATCTTTAGAAATACGAGCGCGTCCTGCACCTGCTGATCCACGTGGACCACCTGATTGTGGACGGCGGCCACCTGGTGCTTGCGCGCGAGGTGCTGAAGATTGTGCAGGGGCAGCTGATGTAACAGGAGCAACTGGTGCTGCCGCTACAACTTCTGCATTGTTTGTTGTTTGTGATTCTTCCATATTAGAATGCAAGTCCGTTTTCACGAGCTTTGTCTGCAAGGGTTGCTATTCGACCGGTGTATTTAAATCCACCTCTGTCAAATGAAACAGAAGTAATGTTGGCTTTCTTTGCATTTTCAGCAATTAACTTTCCAACCAATTCTGCTCGTTGTAACTTGGTGAGTTTTTCAGTAATATTCATATCATTTGCTGCAGCCAAGGTAATATTTTTACTATCATCAATGATTTGCGCATAGATAAATTTGTTTGAACGGTAAACGCTCAGACGTGGGCGAGCAGGAGTTCCAATTACTTGTGAACGAATGCGGCCATGGCGACGAATACGCTTCTCGTTTTTTGTACTTTTTTGTGTCATATAAATTTACGAGAAGACTAAACGTTCTTCTTACCTTGTTTACGTCTGATAATTTCTCCGTCGTAGTGAAATCCTTTACCTTTATATGGTTCTGGTTTCTTCAAAGAACGAATCATTGCAGCAAATTGCCCAACGTGTTCTTTATTGATTCCGGTAACCGTTAAGGTATTTTTTTCATTAGAAGCAGTGATCCCTGCAGGAATTGGTACAGAAACTGGGTGTGAAAACCCAAGTGCCATATCAACATTTTTTCCTACAACATTTACCTTATATCCAATTCCATCAAGGATAAGCTTTTTGGTATAACCCTTTGCAACTCCTTCGATCATATTTCGAACCAAAGCGGCGTAAGTTCCCAACAAAGCGCGTCCAAATACGGTTTCTTTTACGAGGGTAAATACTACTCCTTCTTCAGTAATAGTAACAGCAACTTCTTTGTGAACAAATGCTTGCGCGAGTTCACCCAAAGCTCCTTTTACGGTGATGGTATTTCCATCAATTTTTGCAGTTACTCCAGCTGGAATAACCATAGGTTTTTTAGCAAGACGTGACATATAATTACCAAATTTGGAATAATACTTCTCCTCCAACATGTTCTGCCCGTGCTTGTTCGCCGGTCATAATACCTTTTGGAGTAGAGAGGATCACACGACCATATCCTTCTTTTATTTTAACGATTTCTTTCACACCCGTATATAAACGGCGAGAAAGTTTTGACATACGAAGAACATCGTGAATCTTGTGATTCCCTCGTTCATCATATGATAGTGTTACCTCAAGAATATCTCCGCCTTTTTTACGACTTTTCTTGTCGTATGCGCTTATGTATTGCGCATCAAGGAGGGCCTTCATGATATTTTTCATGTATAAGGTGTACGGGATTTGCACAGTTTCTTTCTTTGCAATTCCTCCATTCTTGAGTGTGATGATTGCGTTGGCAATTTTATCCATACTCTAATTATTGGTCAAGGTGATTACCAAGATGACTTTCTAACCCCAGGCAGCATTCCTTCGTTTGCGAGTTCGCGGAAACAAATGCGGCAAAGGTCAAAATCACGTAGGTATCCTCTTCCACGTCCACAACGGAAACATCGATTTTTCTCACGAGAAGAAAACTTTTGTTTCTTGAGGGAACGTGCAACTACTGACGTTTTTGACATATTTATATGTGGAAAATACTACCATTCCGTCATCCCGTTGTATAACGGGATCCAAGTTTTATAGCATTTTCTGTAAGCGACCGAGTCGTAGCGCAGCTGCGACTCATTTAAATTTATAACGAAGACGATATCTTCATGATGAATAATATATTGGCATATGGCACAAAGGTTACCCTTTGAAAACTTGGTACATTCCAAGCATCTTTGTGAGATTCCGCATGTAAAGATATGAAGCTCCATGGATCCTTCTTCGTTTGTAATAGTAACAAATATAAAGGTTTTTGTCAAAACACCCTCAATTATTACCTGTGTTGGTATATATATTAAAATGACATACACCAAATTTCGGGAAGTAAGAAGAAGATAATCAGTGACGATATTTATAGCATATAAAAAAGCAAACGTGCTGTTTTACTTTTTTGTTACCTTATGAATATGTTAAAATAATTCTATGAAACCTCACCATAAAGAAAACACTATTTATACACTACTTCTGGTTGTAGTGCTGGGAATTATTGCGATATTTGCGGTCAATGCTGCCAAAGGACTTGATAGTATGCAACCACAAACACCAAAAGTATCTATCTCAACAACGTATCCTGAAATTATATCCAGCCCTCTTGCTGCACTCAATATTAACGAGTCAGACCTTACTGCTTGTACATCTGATCCTGCCACTTCAGATATTATTGACACTGACATATCAGAAGCTGGAGCCACGGGAACTCCACTGTTTTATATTTATTCTGACAAAATTGCGTACAAAATTGTAGGAGCTATTCCAGCAGAAATGTTTACGGGCCTATTATCTGCAATTGAACAAGGACAAGACCTTCCCATTCCAGAAGATTCAAAAGACAACTTCCAAAAAGTTACATTTGATGACACTAATACATTTATTAAACAAAATGAAACTGACACACCACTACGAGTTGATTTAAAAACTCCAACAGTTACTATTGTTGAATATGGTGATTTATCTTGCCCTGCGTGTAAGTATGCTCACTCAGAGCTTAAAAAAACATTAACTGACTCACCCAAAACACAATTTATATTCCGCCATCATCCACTAACCAGTCTTCATGAATTTGCATACGATCAAGCAAAAGTTGCGATATGTTTGCAAAAAATCGCTGGACCAAAAATCTATTGGGACTTTGTTGATCTTTCTTATAGAGAATAAGTTTGCATTTATTTTAAAAACACCCTTTCGGGTGTTTTTAAATTCGCCTGGATCCTGTTATTCAACAGGATGACGGGCAAGCAAGAAATCGAATTACTTCTTTTTCTTGGTTGTTTCTTCTTCTTTCTTGAACGGGAATCCAAGATAGGTAAAGAATGCGATTGCTTCTGCTTTATTTTTTGCTGATGAAACAATGGTGATTGACATACCAAAGATATTAACAAGATCTTCTTCAGAACATTCTGGGAACACATTGTTTTCTTTGAGTCCTACCGTCATGTTCCCCATTTTATCTACCGTAGAGGTTGAAATCCCACGGAAATCTTTTGTTCGAGGGAAAGAAATGTGAACAAGTTTATCAAAAAACGAATTCATTGATTCTCCACGAAGGGTTACTGCATAACCAACTGCATCACCTTGACGAAGTTTAAACCCAGCGATTGATTTTTTAGCAAGACGCTTGGTTGGCTTTTGTCCAGTAATTTTTGCAAGTCGATCATCTACAATGGTGTGAATTTGTGGATAGGTTCTTCCACGTCGTCCAGTTCCTACATTGATTACAATCTTTTCAAGCTTTGGGGCTTGCATAACATTTTTGTAACCTTGTGTATCTTTTAAAGCAACAAATGCTTCTTTAACTCTTTGTTTTGTTTGTGTGATTGCCATACAGATTATTTAAGAGCTGATCCAGAAGCTTTAGTAACACGAACTTTTTTTCCGTCTTGTACGGCGTAAGAAATTCTTGTTGGCTTATCTGTTTTTGGATCTTTGATCATTACATTTGATATGTGAAGAGAACCTTCAACCTTGCGGAGTTCTCCTTTTTCTCCTTCTGCTTTTCCTTTAAAAGCTTTTGTTTTGAGATTTAATCCTCCAACAATAACTCTTGAATCAGCAATGAGTACCTTAGTCACAATTCCGCTTTTTCCTTTTTCTGATCCAGTAGTTACAACTACTGAATCTCCTTTTTTGATCTTCATATAATTATATTAAGATTAGAGTACTTCAGGGGCCAAAGACGCGATCTTTTGAAAACCACGTTCTTGTATTTCCCTTGGAATTGGACCGAAGATACGACCACCTATCGGTTCATTCTTTTTATCGATAATTACCACAGCGTTTTCATCAAAACGGATGTATGAACCATCTGCTCTGCGGTATGCATTTTTAATGCGAACAATTACTCCACGAGTAACTTGCTTTTTCTTTACGGTCTTTCGAGGTTCTGCTGACTTAATAGAAAGTACAACAATGTCTCCAAGTGATGCGTATCGTCTTTTTGATCCTCCAAGAACTTTAAAAACTTTTCCAAGCTTTGCTCCTGAGTTATCTGCGATCATTACGTTTGTTCCAGCTTGAATCATAATTACACTTTTCCAATTACCACAAATGACTTATCTTTTGAAATTGGGCGAGATTCTTGAATAGAAACTTTATCTCCAACTTCGTAAGTATTTGCTTCATCGTGAGCTTTAAACTTTTTCGACTTTTTAAAGTATTTTTTATACTTTTCATGTTTTACGAATCGCTCAACTAAAACTACTACAGTTTTGTCCATCTTGTCAGAAACTACAGTGCCTTTGAGGACTCGCTTTCCGAGTGAAGTGTCCATATTATTTATTGAGCAAAGTAAAATGTTGCGCAATAGATTTCTTCAAAACTCGCGTTTGCTTGGCTTTTGTTAAAGCGTCTGCAAATGATGTGCGAATTTTTGCAAGTTCAATCTTTTTTGCGTTAAATTCTTCTTTGGTTAGGGTTACAATTTCTTTTTTCATAAAATTACATATCAGTAGATGACACGATTTTGACAGTTACTGGTAGTTTTGTTCCGGCTTTACGAAGAGCTTCTTTGGCGATTGCTGGAGTAACATTAGCTACTTCAAACAAAATTCGTCCTGGAAGTACTTCAAAACAATATCCTTCTGGGTTTCCTTTTCCTTTACCCATACCTACTTGGTCTGCTTTTTTGGTAACAGGACGGTCTGGGAACACGCGGATCCAATAACGTCCAGTTTTTCCAATGGTTCGAGAAACTACTTTACGTGCAGACTCTATCTGGTTAGACATAATTCTTGCAGATGAAGTAGCTTTCAACCCAAAGTCTCCAAATTGTAGATCAATACCTCTGGTATCTACTACTTCTTTGTTAGCATTTCTTCTACTAACTTGCCATCTTCGGTGTTTTACTTTTTTTGGAAATAACATACAAATTAAGCGTTTTTATTGTTAGCAGGAGCAGCTGAGATAGTGTTTACTAAAGAATCTCCTTTATAAATCCATACCTTAATTCCAATTACACCGTAGCTAAGATTTGCTCTTTCTCTTGAAAAATCAATATCAGCGCGGATAAACTGAAGCGGAATAGATCCTTTGTGAATTTCTTCAACACGGGCCATATCAGAACCACCAAGTCGACCTGATAATACAATACGAACTCCCTTAACTCCACGTGCCTGCATAACTTTTTCAGTCATTTGCTTCATAACACGACGGAAGGTCATTCTCTTTTCAAGCATTTCTGCAATTGTTTGTCCAACAATAGCAGCATCTGCTTCAGGGTTTCCAACTTCAAGAATATCTAAAACGATCTCTTGTGGTTGTGGAAGCTTTTTTTTGCGGATGAATGTAGCAATGTCCTGACGGAGCTTTGTTACACCATCGCCTGATCGTCCAATTACCATTCCAGGTCTACCAGTTCTAATGATAAGTTTGGTTTGTTTTTGTGAACGTTCAAATTCAAGTGATGAAACTTGCATACCTTTCATTCTCTTTTGGAGAAATTCACGTACCAATACATCAATTTTAAGGAGTCTTGTGTACTCTTTTCTATCTTGTCCAAACCATCGTGATTTCCAATCGCGAAGTTCAACAAGTCGGTGAGCGTAGGGGTGAACAGAATGTGACATACAAATTATGCTTTAATTCCCAACTCAATCGCAATTTGAGAGGTTCTCTTGTTAATGCGTGAACCACGACCAAACGCGCGTGCGCGCATTCGTTTAAGGGTAGGACCCTTATCTACGGTGATAGTTTTTACCACCAATTGATCAGCAGATACTTTGAAGTTATTCAGAGCGTTTGCTACAGCAGAATCAAGAAGTTTTTCAAGTGGCAATGCCGCTCGTTTAATTACTTGACGAAGTACAATTTTTGCTTGTTCCGTACTTTTACCTCTGATGGCATCGGCTACGAGGCGCACCTTACGAGGAGATTGACGGTAATTTGTGAGATAAGCTTTCATACTTATTTCTTAGCGGGAGCCTTTGCAGGTCCTGCTGAAGCCTTAGCTGCTTTTGCTGCAGAAATTTCTGCTTCCTTTCTCTTTTGATCAAGTTCCTTTTGCATTTTTCCTCCGTGACGATGGAACGTTCGAGTTGGAGAAAATTCTCCAAGACGGTGTCCAATCATATCTTCAGAAACAAGCACAGAAATGTGCTTCTTTCCGTTGTGAACGGCAAAGGTGAACCCAACCATCTCAGGAGAAATCTGAGAGGCGCGCGCCCACGTTTTGATGGGTGCGGTGTCCGCTGGCTTACGTCCTACAATCTTTTTGATGAGGCGTTCGTCAACGTATGGACCTTTCTTTGTTGATCGTGACATATGTTGTGTGGTTTGTTGTGTAATAGGATGTAAAAGATGCCTTACAACAAACCGGTAAAATCTAATTTATAATTTGCCAAGAGACACATTGTGCAACCTTACAGGAGTAGGGTTTACTGGCTTATGAATGATACCTAAAAATTCCCGTAAAGTCAATAAAAAAGCCCCCATTCGTAATTTGAATGGGGGCTTTTGGGGTTCATTTTGGCGAGGTTAGAGTTTTTGAAGCTCTATCTGCAATTTAGGCACCTGAATCATCAAGTTATCCATGTGACCTTTTACAAAAGATTCACACTGATAATTATTAATGCAGTACCAAACAGAGATAAACTCAAGACCCGATGCTTCTGTTGGGATCGCACCACTACCCTGGTTTTTCATCTCTTCTTCTCTTGCAAGCCAAAAACTTGCTTTGTTGGTCCAAATGCCGAAAACGTCACCTAAATAAATTTTATCAAGGGTGACCTCTTCACCTTTTTTGGTACGGTTGTAGCCATGTTCACAACGACCAGCGTTGTTGAGCGTATTACTCATTAAATTAAGAAGTTTCAAAATATTTTCATATTTTTTAATGTCCTTTTTTGTTTTGAAATACGTAATCGCTTCAGGTATCATGTTTATGTCCTGCCACTTACTGGTGAACTTAAACAAATACCAAATGGCGTAAATGTGATTCTTTGCAGACGCAACATCTACAAAAAGTGTTTCAGCTTCTTTTGCAAAATTTCTAAGTTTGTCAGCATACATGCTGTTGAAGTTTTTTGTAAAAAAAAAGTCACTCACACCTGCAAAAGTTAAGTTTTTCATTTTTTAAAGTGCCTTTTACAGCACGTCTAAATTGTTAAGTTATTATATATATTATAGCATATTTAATAAATATGTCAATTTAACCCAATTCTTTATAGTTTTGTGCTAAATCTAATAATTCTTCTGGTATTTTTGAGGTTACCAGAACATGTTCCCCTGTTTGAATAAACAAATCTATATTTTGGGTTACTGGGGTGTGGTGACTTTGGGTTAAAATTTGTGCATCCTTAATTTTTTTTGAGAAAGAAATAATATCATCGTACCCAAGAGATGGCATGAGTTTTTCATATTCCTTAATTGTTGCTTGAATACTTTCAATATTTTTGTTGGTTTGAACTAAATTATTGTATTCAGATTCCAATAGCCCCTTCAATCTTAGATCTTCTATGTCTTTATCTTCTGATGTAAATCCACTCCACGCCCATTTGCTTACCGTTTGCTTTTGTGAATTTACTGAAATACTATTTTGAAGCTCTTCTATTGTTAGAGTAACACGCTGCAAATCTTGTCGCTTTGTTTGCAGTTGTGAATTTACTGAATCAAATATAATGTATGGCTCACCTGACCCCATGTGTATATATCCCGTGATTTCATTATTGATGCTTGGCTTTCGTGCCTCATATGAAGTTTTGAAAAATTCTAATGCTTTACTATCTTTATTCCATGTTTCTTGGTGCCGCAGTATATCAAGTGGATTGCGTGGAATTCTTTGGACACCGTGTTCTGTTATATATTCATTTATTTTTCTTCTTATTTTTTGTTTGTTTTGTTCTTTTTCAAACTGATTGATTAAAAAGTTTTGTTTTGCTTCATTATTTTTGTCTGAATACTCATTATTCAAATTTTCTGCACCATCTATCTTTTTATAGTAATCTGAAATCATAATCTTTACACTATTTTGTAGTGCTTGAGTTAATGCTTTATCTGCAATTTCTTTACCATAAGTATTGGTAATTTCATTAAAATTACTTGGAATTAAATTAACCTGCTGAATATTTTCAATATTCCCATTCTTGATGTCATACCACATATTACCAATCATGATTTTTTCTCGTTCTGCTTTTTGATGATTATATCTTCCCACATTTTGTTCTAGAGTTTCTGGTGAATAATGCATTACGGGCAAAGCATTTTGAAACTGAATAGTGAGAGCCTCAAGAAGTTCTTCATGTTCATTTTTCTGAGTTATTTCTTCTATAATCTTCGGAATTTCAAGATGTATATTACCTGTAGTAAGATGATCAATCTCAATTTTAAGTGCGGTTATTTCTTGATCAAGCATGAGAACTTCCTGTTCAAGTGTTTCAATTTCAGTATTTTTACGTCCTGATTCTTGGTTGAGCTTTTCAATTTCTTCAAAAATTTCAATAAAGTCTGTGCTGTTTTGAATATCTTGATTGGTTATGGTGGTATCTTTTATTTTTATTTGTTTAATATCACCTTGTATTTCTAAATGTATTTGATTAAGCATTTCGTCTATGGTTGTTTTTTCCTCTTGCAAGACTTCTCTTTCTTTATTTTTTTGTTCAATACTTGCTTGTTTTTCTACTACCGCACGATTTTTATCTTCAATTTTTTTTATGATATCTTTTACTTTCGTTTGATTTTCTGCCGATTCCTTTTGAATTCTTTCTTGTACGTTTGCATCAACTTTTTGGTGTGCTTCTTTTCGTAATCGTTGAATTTTTTCAAATGAAGTTTCAGCAATATTATTTTCCTGAGCATTGTGTTGATCCATATTTTATCATTATATCTTATTTTGTAGTATAAAAAAATCCACCTCTTAAGGTAGATTTATTTTGTTAAATATTTTTTAACCCAATTTTTCTCTTCTTCTTCTGTGGTTACTTTTTTGAAAAATGCTTTTTTACCTTTTACGCGAGCTTCGCATGCCGCCCATGTGGTGTGTTTTTCATATACGCCATCTAAGATTGAAAGATACCATCCATTTTTTGAAGAGGATTTTGTTTTGTGAGCATGGCTGGACTGCGCTAGCGGCGCAGTGACGGATAAAAATAATTGTTCAATGGTGATTGAATATTTTGAAAGTGAACCTTCGAATAATTTCACATTATCTTTTTTTGAAAATCCCTGAGCAATATCATTCACGCGTTCATTCCCCACTACGCCAACATGTCCGTCAACGTGAATATAATCTATCTGAACTTTTTTAAAAAGTTCAAGTTCTTCAGAAAGTGAAGTCCACAATTCTTTATTTTTTACTTCACTTCCGGTACTGGTAACCCAACCTTTTTGCTTCCAACCTTTCATCCATTTGGTTACACCATTGCGCACATATTCAGAATCTAAATATACATATATATGTATATCTTTAGAAAGTGAAAGTTCAGATAGTTTTCTAATTCCTTCGAGCAGCGCCAAAAGTTCTGTTTCGTTGTTGGTGGTGTGACGTAAATGTTCACCCATCTCAAAAACTTTTGAAGATTTTGTATCTACTAAAAGTGTTCCCCATCCACCAGCACCTGGATTTCCTGAACATGCGCCGTCCGTATAGATAATAATATTTTGGATTTCTTTATTCATTATATTCAATAATATCACGAACAAACAAAACGTACTCGTTTCTAAAATTATCATACTCTGCACTTCCAATCATTCTCATATTTTTTTTTGTTTCTATTTTTTTCTCATCACCATAAAACCATACGCCTCGTATTTTATCAGTAGCAGTTTCTATAAAAATTTCATAGTGAGTACTGTCACCTCCAAATGTTTTATACTGAATTATTTTTGCTGGAATGGTGGATACCAGTGGAGCTTTAAAATCTTGTCCGCATGGTTCTATAATTTTCATAATGTCTACGACTTTTTTTATATGAGATTTTTTTGAAATAATAAAATCAATCTCTTCAATAATTTCTGCAACTTTTTTTTCAGTTAAAAAGTTTTCTACATCAGTAATCCATGTTATAAGATTTTCTTTTGAAAGTGCAAACCCTGCCGCCATGTGATGCCCTCCAAAAGAAATTAAATGCTGCGAAGTTGATTCTAGAATTTCTACTACAGAAATTCCGGGAACACTTCTACATGATCCGCGCACCACACCTTCTTCATCAACCGCCCACACAAATACCGGCACTTCAAACATGTCGACAATTTTCCCCGCAATAATTCCCACCACTCCCAAATGCCATTTTTTATCTCCCACCACAATAATATTTTTTTTACTTAAAATATCTTTTTTCTTTTCTATCGACTTTACCACCTTTGCAGTTTCTAACTTTCTGGCTTGATTCAGAGCTACAATTTTTCTGGCCAACACATCAGCCTCGTCGGGGTTTTGAGATAAAAATAATTGTATCGCCACATGAGCATGTTCCATACGTGATGCACTATTGATAAGGGGAACCAAAGAAAATGAAATGTCAGAAAATGATAGATTTTTAATTTTTGAGTAATATAAAAGTGACGTCAAACCAATCAGTTTGGTTTTTTGCAAAACCTTAAAACCATACATAGCAAAAATTCTATTTTGATTTTTCAGTGGCACTTGATCACCAATTGTTGCAATACACACCAAATCCAAAAACCATTTTTCTGCACCTTCTTTAATTTCAGTATTGCCAGATTCTCTCATGGCGTCATACATTGCGCGCCCCAACTGCCATGCAACAGATGCACCACATAACATGGTGTCACCGGTTCCCAGTTTTGGATTTACCACGGCGTATGCAGATGGAAGAGGAAGCACAGAACTTGCCTCGTGGTGATCCGTAACAATTACATCAATTCCAAAAGTTTTTGCGTACTCAATAGTCTCATGACATTTAATTCCCACATCCACGGTAATAATTAAACTGACCCCTTTGGCGTGGGCTTCATCTACTGCGTAATTATGAAACCCATACCCTTGGGTATGTCTATTTGGAATGGCAACATCCACATCAATATTGATAGATTTAAAATAACGCCACAGGGTAATAGTCGAGCAGATTCCGTCGCAGTCATAATCTCCGGCAATCATGATTCGTTCTTTATGTTTCACGGCTTCGAGAATTCGATGAATTGCTTTTTCTACACCACCCATTTTGTATGGACTTTCAATATCTTCAAATGTTAAATCTAAGTGTTTTTCAGATGTTTCAATACCACGAGACTTCAATATAAATTCTATTGCTTCTAAATTTCCTGGGTTTTCAAGATAGTCTTTTTCTGGCATTACGTAACGTTTCATAGGTGAAGTATACGCCCACACGCCTGCACTTTGCAAACGGGTGGTGGAGTTTTCCAAATCATATAAGTCATCCAATTCTAGATAATAATTTCTTTCCGTCATACCATTGTATAACGGTATCCAGTTTTCTTTTATTCCGCCTGGATCCCGTTATTCAACGGGATGACGAACAGAATCAGCGACACAACAAGTAGAGTAGCAGGAGGTGACGCAAATGTTATAGAGCGAGATGACGGTCAATTGTAGAAATTCCAACCAGTGTTCCTTCTGCAAGATAATCCAACAGTGCCCCACCACCTGTTGAAACAAAAATATTTTTCTTAGCAACTATTTCCTCTGGCAACATATCCAGAGTGTCACCTCCTCCAATCACCATTGGAATTTCTAAGTTCATGATTTCTTGTACAAGCTGTATCGTACCTTTTGTAAATCCCTCTGGAGTGTTTCCCAGTGGTCCATTCCAGAAAATTTTTGAGACATTACCAAAATGTTCTTTTGCAAAATCTTCTACAAATTTTGGTGAAACATCATATATTGAATCAGTAGAGCCAACTTCTTTTATTTGCGTTTCTTGATGTGGTAAGTTTTTGGTGATTACCAAAGCAGGAACAATAATTCTGTCATCGGTTGGAATTTGATCAGTGGTCAAGTTTCTGTCGGTCAGAGAATTTCCAATATTGATTCCTCGTGCTTCATAGACAGGGTGTGCTAAAGCACCTCCTAGCAAAACATATGAAACATCTGAATCACTTAAAAATCTTTTAAGAAGTGGCAGCTTGGTTGATAATTTATTGCCTCCCAAAACTACACCAATATTTCCAACTACATTTTTGAAATCTGAAATCTTTGAAATTTCCAAAGAAAGTCCTTCTCCCATGAATGACGGACGAAGCTCGGCCACGCCAACTACACTGGCGTGGTTTCTGTGAGAAACAGAAAATGCATCGTTAACAAACACCTCACACAGCGATGCAAAAAATTCTGCTGCCTCTGCGGAATTTTCTGTTTCACCTGGAAGCGACCGCGTGTTTTGAATCAGAAGAATTTCTCCTTCCTCCATGTCATCAATCACCTCATATAAACCAGTACTGAGTTTTTTGAAAAACCCAACATATACCTCATAGAGTTCAAAAATTGGAATTAACTCTTCTGTGCTTCTTTGTCCATCATCACCCAAATGGGTTGCCAAAATAACTTTGGCTCCGTGGGCGGAAAGTTTTCTGATGGTTTCAATACATCGCTCAATACGCAACATTGCAATTCCCTTTTCATTTTTTTCAAGAGTTTCATGACTGATATTCCCGTCAAATCTCACGAGCACTTTTTTTCCTTTACAAGTTTGATAGAGTTCTTTAATGGTATTCATATAATTAGATAAGTGAGTTAATAAATTTTCCAAGCTCAACTGGCTTGGTAGAAAGTGATCCAATCAAAAAACCTTCAACATCAAATTGATGAAGTTCTTGGGGTGAAAATTCTGACACAGAGCCTCCATACAAAATCCTGTTCGTGCTGGTAATTTCTTTAATTTTTAAAATCGTTGCCGTGCAGTGTCTAACTGCATCTGCATGAGAAATTAAACTTTGCTCATCTTTGTTGGTAGAAATTAACCACTGAGGTTCATACGTAACATATGTCACAAAGTTTTTGGTTACAATTTTACTTGCAATTTTCTCAACTTCACGGTAGAAAATATCCATTGCTTTTAAAGAAGGATCTGTTTCTCCAACACAAATTAAAACAGTTACATTATCTGGAACACAATCAAGTGTTTGAAGCATAGTTTCTAAAGTCATTCCAGATCTTCGCTCATCGCTGTGACCAATCAATCCACAATTAATTTGAAAATCTTTCATGTGCCGTGGATCCACAGAACCAGTTCCCCCACCTTGAGTGATTTTAAGACCTTGAATTCCACAATGAAATCCGTTATTTTTTTCTTTACTTTCTGCGACTACTGTGGATAAAAAAAGTGGTGAGACAAACATGGTTGCCCCCATAACTGCGTTATTTACGATGATGGACATGACGTCAATGTACTCACTACTGTTACTAAACGAGTTCTTGGGATTGAGAAATATTTTATATGACATATATATAGTATATTCTCCAAAAAATAAGTGGCAAGAAAACTCAGATATGATATTATATTTCTAAGTCATGGTTGTCAGCCGTGATCATTACAACAAAATTTTACAGAGTATGTGTTATCTCAACAATGTGCATATTCTCAACTTAATATGATTGACCTCAAAGCATTAAAAGCTACTCTTGAGCTTCTTGAAACCGAGAAGAGCATCCCAAGAGAAAAAGTTATCGAAGCCATTGAATACGCTTTGGCTGCCGCTTATAAAAAAGATTACGGAAAAAAAGGACAAGTAATACGATGTACCTTCAACCAAGAAAATGGAGAAATGGAATTTGTTCAGGTAAAAACAGTTGTTGATGAAACTACCGTTCGCCCAGAACTTACCGCCGAAGACTTGGAATCTATCAAAGAAGGAACATTTGATGAAGCACTCGATGAGGAAGACGAGAGACCTCGTTTTGATCAAGAAAAGCACATCCTTATCAATGACGCAAAAAAGATAAAAGGAGCCGCGGCTCTAGAAGATGAAATTATATTTCCTCTTGAAACACCCGAAACGAGTTTTGGAAGAATCGCAGCACAAACTGCCAAGCAAGTAATCATCTCAAGAATTAAAGATGCCGAACGAGAAACCGTGGCAATTGAATACCATGACAAGATTGGAAATATTTTACACGGTGTTATTACCAAATATGACCGAGGTACCGTATATATTGAATTTCCTCGAGCACTGGGAGTTTTGGCCCGCGATGAACAAATCCCAGGAGAATTTTATAAACCGGGACAACGCATCAAAGCATATTTGCAAGATGTAGAAAATAGTTACAAAGGAGTTCTTCTTAAACTCTCACGCTCACATCCACTGTTTGTTGAAGCACTCTTTACCCTAGAATCTCCAGAAGTTTCTGCGGGGATTGTTGAAATAAAATCAATTGCCCGAGAACCAGGTTCACGTAGCAAAATTGCGGTTTCATCAAATGACACAGCTATTGATCCGGTTGGATCATGTATTGGTCAACGCGGTAGCCGCGTGAGTTCTATCACCACAGAACTCAACGGAGAAAAAATTGATATTATTCCATGGTCAGAAGAAGCCACAGAATTTATTGCAAATGCTCTGGCTCCAGCTTCTGTTCTTTCCGTTACGATAGATGAAGAAAACCACACAGCTCATATTGATGTTGTGGAAGATCAACTTTCACTGGCAATTGGAAAAGGAGGACAAAATGTTCGTCTTGCGGTGAAGCTCACTGGTTGGAGAATTGATATCAATGGAATTACGCCAGATGATAATTCAATCAATGAACTTGTTGATTCTCTCATTCCCGAAGAAGCAGAAGATGAAGCAACAGATTTAGAAAATAACTCAACTAACTAATATATGAATCTTTGGCATGACATCTCACGAGGAGAAAATATCCCACAAGAAATCAATGTCATCATTGAGATTGGAAAGGGTTCTCCTAATAAATATGAAATAGACAAGGAGACCGGTCTTATCAAACTTGACCGCGCAAATTATTCTAGTGCCCCTTATCCATTTGATTACGGATTTGTTCCGCAAACATTATGGGAAGATGGAGATGCGCTGGATGTAATACTTCTTACTACATTCCCTTTAGTTACGGGAATATTAGTAAATGCACGACCAGTTGCTGTTATGAATATGATTGATGGAGGTGAGTCAGATTATAAAATAATTGCAGTACCAGTTGACGACAAGCGCTGGGATGATGTACACGACCTTGCTGATATCAACAAACACAACCTCAAAGAATTTACTCACTTTTTTGAAACTTACAAAGAACTCAAAAAAGGAGAAAAAGGAACGGTGGTGATTGAAGGAATTTTTGGAAAAACTCAAGCTCTTGAGGCAATCCAAAAATCTGTTGAGCTGTACAATGAAAAATTCAAAAAATAAAAAAAACCCAGAAGCTCAGCTTCTGGGTTTTTTGATATCAAATTGGTCTTACAATATGTAAAACAATGCAGCACCAACAACATAGAACGAAATCGATGCCGTTAGTATTACAGCAAGTTTAATTAACTTATCATAATATTTTTGCATCATTTCCATGTCACAGTAATGATGTGAAATAATCTTACGGCTGAAATTCATCGCAATGTATATTCCAACGAGACCGATAATTTGAATAATAACACCAAACCATGCATCATAGGGAATATTAGGTGAACGCATACCAATTGATGTTAGTATCCACGGCATAAAGAATACTATCGTTGCAACGAGTGCAACTGCTGTCAAAAAACCAGACAATTTATTTGCGAAATAATTATCGCTAAAAAATTGTGGGTGTTTACTATCACCTTCTGTGTGTAAAATGAAATTTTTCATTGATTGAGCTCAAGGAAGAGCCATCTTTTATTTATGTAAATAACAATTAAATATATAATATCACACATATTTGTATTTGTCAATAATACAAAAACTCCCTTGCGGGAGTTTTTACGATGTGCGATATAATTGTGCGCGCACTGAACCGTTTGAGACTATTGTTTAGCTGGAGTTGCTGCTGGTGCTGCAACTGTTGCGTCTACTGCTGCAGCTGGAGCCATAGCGCCATCTACTGGTGCTGATGTATCTGCTGGAGCCATAGTTCCGTCAACTGGAGCCATAGTTCCATCTACTGGAGTAGTGGTGGTTTCAGTTACTGGAGTTTCTGGAGTCTCAGTTCCTTTCTTTGATGAGCGAATTACGAACACAAGAATTACCACGATTGCAATCACGATAATTACTGCTAGTACTGCGCTTCCTTTTACTGCTTTCATAATATTTTTTAGAATTAGTGTACAAAGAGAACCGATGTTCTTATATAATTACACATCGACCGTGTACCATACCAGTATACAATATAAGAAAATTGGGTCAATCATCTATCCCCATAACACCATATAAAATAAAAAAATAAAGAAAAATGGTCTTTACAAGTTGGCATTTTATCGCTACACTTGCTGGGCAATTAATTATATATTATGTCTATGAAATTTACTTCAACTAATAAAGAAAACAAAGAACTCTGTTCTTCACTTTTGAGTGTTTCAATTGATTGGTCAGAAATTGAACCTCTCAAAAAACCAGCAATTACCAACATTGGAAAACATATTTCAATGGATGGTTTCCGTGCTGGTCATGTCCCAGAAGCCATGCTTCTTAAAAAAATACCAACATCACACCTATTATCTGAAATGGCAGATATGGCGATTCAATCAATTTACGTTGACTTGATTAAGGAGCACAACATTACTCCTATTGGAAAACCAGTTATTACGCTTAAGAAACTTGTTGAAGGAAACACTTTTGAATTTACTATTGAAAGCGATACGTTACCAGTGGTTACCCTTCCCAAAACTCTTGAAAAAGATGCCAAGAAATTCCTTAGTCCAAAAATTAGTAATCGTGTTCTTAAAAAAGACATAGAAGATGCACTTATTGAACTTCAAAAAATGAGAATCCAACATGAAACAAAAGAAATTCCAGAAGTATTACCTCCACTGGATGATGAGTTTGCAAAAGGACTTGGAAAGTTCACTACATTAGATGAAGTACGCGCCGCTTTAAAAGAAAATATTGAACATGAAAAAATTCATCATGAAATTGATAAACGTCATGGAGAGTTTTATGATCATTTGGTAGAATCTTGTAACTTTGCCATTCCACAAAGTATGATCAATTTTGAAATCGATAAACGTATTGCTCAACTTGAACATGATACGTCTATGGCTGGTCACACGCTTGAAGATTATCTGTTAAGCATTCAAAAAACTAAAGAACAAATTATTGAAGATATTCGTCCAAATGCAGAAAAATCTGCAAAACTTGAACTTATCTTTAATGAAATTGCTACCATAAACAATATTGTTCCTGATCAAAAAAATGTAGACTTGGAAGTTCAAGCATCAGCAAACAGATATAAAGATTCAAAAGACTTTGATATTGACCGTGCTCGTGATTATTTCTTTACCGTTCACAAGAATCGTGCTGTTATTGCATTCTTGGATAAACTAGGAGATTTACCACATATTCACGCTGAGGAACACACTGAAGTAGAAGAATAATCTAATTAAAAATCACAGTTAAAGCTGTGGTTTTTAATTGGAAAAGTCCTCCCGTACGTCATCTCGTTATATAACGAGAATCAGGCTATTTATTTCTGTTAATATGCCCGGCATACCCTTTTGCAAAGTTGGATCCCGCCACTGGCGGGATGACAGACAGGTCCCCCTTTTCAAATTCATGTTATCAACGTATGATACATATATATGTTAATACCAACCGTACTAGAAAAAACCGTGAATGGTGAACGTTCCTACGACATTTACTCACGATTACTCCGTGATCGAATTTTATTTCTTGGAGATGAAATCAATGAACACACTACCAGTCTTATTATTGCTCAACTACTATTCCTAGAAGCTGAAGATCCTAAAAAAGATATTCATCTTTATATTAACAGTCCAGGAGGGATTGTTTCGGGAACCCTTGCTATTATTGACACTATGAACCATATCAAACCAGATGTTTCAACCATTTGTATGGGAATGGCGGCGTCAGGTGGTGCATGGATATTATGTTCTGGTGCTAAAGGAAAAAGATACGCACTTCCTCATGCACAAATAATGTTCCATCAACCTTTAGGTGGTGCACAAGGTCAAGCGTCTGATATTGAAATCACCGCTCGGCTTATCATGAGACAAAAAGAACTTCTCACTAAAATGCTGGCAAAAAATACTGGAAAATCAGTTGAAACAGTAAGAAAAGATATTGACCGAGATTACTGGATGGATTCTGAAGAAGCTAAAAAATACGGAGCGATTGATGAAATTTTCAAAGCTAAAAAATAAATCCTCATTCGTCTTACTGTTGCATAACAGTATCCAGTATTAAAAGAGCACAAGCAATTGTGTTCTTTTTTCTATCGTACGAAATTAGGAATTTGCTGGATCCCGTGATTCAACGGGATGACGGGCAGTGGAGCAGTAAGATTCACTCTCAGATAATTGCTGACTTCCCTTTTTACTGTTATTATCATGAAGAGAACTTCCAGAAATTAACCGCTTCTCATTTATTACCGGATACCAAATACATTTATTTATTTATGAATTTACTTCTCATCTTAGGAGGAGTGATTACCGGAGGAATTATTGGTTATTTTATATGGTTCGTACGATATACAACCCTTTCAAAAAATACCGATATCGATATTCAAACAAAATCACTCAGAGCCAAACAAGAAATACAAAATTTGCTTGATGAAGCAAAAGAAAAAGCCGAAAAAATTATAGAAGACGCTCGCGAAAAGCAAGAAAAACGAGAGCAAGAACTCATTTCTATTCAAGAAAAATACCTTCAAAAAGAAGAAGTTTTAGAAAACAGAAGAGTAGAAATTGACACCTTTGAAAAATCCCTTAAAGAAAAAGTTGAAGAGATTGAATCGCTTAAAGTTGAGGCTCGCGAAAAGATCAATGAACGAAAAGAAAAAATTGAAGAGATTTCAAAAATGTCATCTGAAAAAGCCCTTGAACTCCTCAAAACGGAAGT
This sequence comes from bacterium, assembly GCA_043771175.1. Classification (GTDB taxonomy): domain Bacteria; phylum Patescibacteriota; class Minisyncoccia; order Phycocordibacterales; family UBA1006; genus DASWYC01. Next base: position 50,731 of record JAYVHO010000011.1, read on the forward strand.
TTCTAAAAACAATGAAGAAGATCTTGCAAAATTGCATGCAACCTTTGAATTGAATAAAAAAGATGAACTTCAAAAGCGCGCTCAAGATATTTTAGTTTCTACTATTCATCGCCTAGCATCTTCAACAGCATCAGAAATCACCATCACAACCGTACAAATTCCCAATGATGAAATTAAAGGAAAAATTATAGGACGTGAAGGAAGAAATATCAGAACCTTTGAACGAACTCTTGGTGTGGAATTACTAGTTGATGACACCCCTGGCGCTATCATAATCTCTTCATTTGACCCGATTCGTCGCCAAATTGCACGCGTAGCACTGGAAAATCTCATTCATGATGGCCGGATTCAACCTGCAAAAATTGAAGAATTTGCAGAAAAAGCAAAGGAAGAAATTCACACTATTATTAAACAAAAAGGCGAAGAAGCATGCTTAGAACTGGGAATTTATAATTTTGACCCACGACTGGTAGCTATTATTGGAAGACTCTTTTTTAGAACGAGTTACGGACAAAATGTACTTAATCACAGCATAGAAATGGCGCACTTGGCGGGAATGTTGGCAGAAGAACTAGGAGCTGATGTATACATTTGTAAAGCAGCGGCTCTGGTTCATGATATTGGAAAAGCGCTTGACCATGAATTTCAAGGTTCACATATTGAAATTGGAATTAAAGTATTACGCAAATTTGGTGCTGATGAACGAATCATTACTGCCATGAAGTCTCATCATGATGATTATCCTCACGAAACCATAGAAGCGGTAATTATTCACACCTGTGACATGATCTCTGGATCTCGCCCTGGGGCACGCAGAGATACCGTAGAAAACTATATTAAACGCCTTACTGACTTAGAAAATATTGCACATAATACTCCGGGTATTGATAAAGCTTACGCATTGTCTGCGGGGCGTGAAATCCGCGTGTTTGTAAATCCTGTTGAGGTTTCTGACTTGGATAGTTTCCATATTGCACGCAATTTGGCCAAGGCTATTGAGTCAAACCTTAATTACCCTGGTGAAATTAAAATCACTTTGATACGAGAAAACAGAATTATTGAATACGCTCGGTAAATAATAAAAAGTATATTTATCCACTCGTCAATAGCACCTTTTTAAAACCCTTAGTTTATAATGTATATAAGCACGTGTCGATGTGCATGAGAATTAATCAAAGTCTACACATTATGAAAAAACAAGATATCATCAACATGTTCGCAGAAATGCTCGATATAACCAAAGTTAAATCAACTGAAGTTGTTGAAACTCTTTTTGACACAATTTCTAAGGAAATGAAAAAAGGAGGAAGCGTTGATATCGCAGGATTTGGAAGTTTCACCGCAGCTGAAGTAAATGCTTCAGTTAAGAGAAATCCAAAGACCGGAGCAGCTGTTAACGTTCCTGCTCACAAGAAGCCTAAGTTCCGCCCTGCTAAGGCTCTTAAAGAACTCGTGTACTAATCTACACCAGTCAACTTTTAATTATGAAAAGGACGGTCGCCATAGGCGACCGTCCTTTTCTATTACACAAATTTTTATATCTTTTGACTGATTTCAATCTCAATACGTCCATCTTCTTGTTTAGTTAGTCTAGAAACACATTCGTGTTGATCACGATTTTTTAAAATTACTGCATCAAAGATTATTCGTCTGTATGACCGTTTTTGGAAACCATAAATAGAAATTCCTTGACAACTTCTTTAGTTTTTTCATTACGTAAAAAACCTCCATTACTGGAAGTTTTTTTGGTGCGGGCAGAGAGAATCGAACTCTCCTCCCCTGCTTGGAAGGCAGGTATTCTACCACTAAACCATGCCCGCATGTTTTGTGTGAAACCAGTATAGCAAAATTTGGCAAAAAGAAAAGGGCCATCTTGGCCCTTTCTTAAAAATCAATGGGATCTAACCCAAACTCTTCTTTAATAATTTCTACAATTTGTTGATAAAGTTCTTTTTTTGTAGTCGACAAATTGTTTACAACAATGTAATCCGCTGCTTTTTCACCATCAATGGTTTCTGTTACAGCCTTTTTTAACCTTTCATTCATGGATTCTTCGCTGGTGTCTCCTCTTGTTTCAAGCCTCTTCTTAAGAGTATTGATCAAATTATCCTTCGCAGTGATAAAAACAAGAATAAGGTCTCTTTTCATATTTTCCTTTAATTCTATAGCTCCTTGAATATCCACATCAAGAAGTAAAATCTTACCTTCTGATTGGACACGATGAACTTCAGATTTTGATGTTCCATAAAATTGACCTCGATATACTTCTTGATACTCAAGCATGTCTCCATCCTGAACCCTACTAAAAAACTGATTATGGTCAAGGTAATAATATGCATCATGTTTATCTCCAGCCCTATGTAATCGAGTTGTACACGAAACAGAAAATCCAAATTTACCAGGATAATGTGTTTCAATAAAAGTAACCAGTGTACTTTTCCCACCACCAGAAGGTGCCGTTACTGCGAGGGTTTTTTTATGATTCATTTCTTGCAATTTTTAGTTTAAAAAATATTTGAATAACTATACCATATACCGCCAAAAACACCACATTTCTGTAGTGTTTATGGTGAAACAGTTTTTATTTCTTTGCATCAAGTTTATCCAAACCAAGTCCTTTAAAGAGAAAATATATTACGGCTGCAATGATAGCAAAATCAACTATCGCACTGACAAAACTTCCCCATCGTATTGCCGTTGTCCCAATCGAGATAATATGAGAAGAAAGGTCAGATGCACCTCCAAGAATAAGTCCTATCAGTGGATTAATCACATCATCCACTAATGATGAAACAGTCTTAGAAACAGCACCACCTAATATAAACCCAACAGCAAGTCCCACTACCCCTTGTTCTTTAATAAAAGTCATAAAACCAGCCATTTTTGACTTTGCTTTTGCAGCATGCCCACCAATCATTTCTTCCATATGTTTCACATATTACTTATATATTTGTATTATATCTCAAAGTCTTTGTTCGATTACCCTTTTCTTTAGTCTGTATATATGTTAGTATGAAAACACAATTTCGGGGTGTGGTGTAACGGCTAACATGCTGGTTTTGGGTACCAGTGACTCCGGGTTCGAATCCCGGCACCCCGACTAATTAACTTAAATCACTTCCACAAAAGTGATTTTTGTTTTGTGTTTAAAAATAAGCACCCTGACCCCGTATATTTTAATTGAAAATGAACAATATGTTTTCCATAATTTTTCTTTAAAGACAGACTTGATTCTTTGGATCTTATTCTTGTCTATGGCACCAAGTGGGTCAACATGATCCTCAAGGTCATTATGAACAATCAGGGACTTTACTTCATATATATACAAAGTTTTGTCCTTAATAGAAACAATATCTATCTCCCCTTTTTGACCATAAACATTTCTCTCAACAATAATGTGTCCTTTAAAAATCAGTGCGTCTGCAACCATATCTTCTGCCTTGTTTCCTTTATCACGTGTATGCATTTCTTAATTATACTTTTTGTCCATTATTGTTACTATTAATTTCTAACAGACTTACTTGTTATTTTATTATGGACAAAAAGACATTTTACTATTGGACATTATAAAGGACATAAAAAAGTTATCCACATTTTATGGGTTTATACACCCACTTATCCACAGTGATTTTTATAAACTGTTCAAAACTGTGGATAAACCTGTTTATAACCCATTTTCAAATGGACATATGTCCTTTATCTTAGCTCATTATGTCCAATATATTATGGACATAACGGTCATAATATTCTCCACTTTCTTTTTTATATTTATACGCTATACTGTTTTTACTCAGCGGGTATGGTTTAGTGGTAGAATGCGTCCTTGCCAAGGACGAGACAGGAGTTCGATTCTCCTTACCCGCACATTGAAGCACTAGCTTCAATAGGCACCTGTAGTGGAATGGATATCACGACTGACTTCGGATCAGTTATTCTAGGTTCGAATCCTAGCAGGTGCACTACGATACTCATTAATATGTTTAATCTCCCTCTTAAAGTTAAAGAACTTGCTCTTTTATTTCATTCTCATAACTATGAGCTTTTTTTAGTTGGCGGCTCTGTGCGAGATCTACTAATGGATAAAGAACCAAAAGATTACGACTTTACCACCAATGTTTCACCAGAAACCATTATCGAGTTAGCGGAAGAAGTTGGGATCAAAGCGGTGTACACCAACACATTTGGCACCGTAACATATGTATTTGAAGAAGAGCCTCTCTTGTCCCCTCTTCGTGAGTTTCAAATCACTCCTTACAGAAGCGAATCTGTTTATTCTGATGGACGTCATCCAGATACTATTACATGGGCAAATACTGTAGAAGAAGATCTCAGTAGGAGAGATTTTACTATCAACGCAATTGGTTATAATATGGCAACTGACACACTGATTGACCCTTTTAATGGACAATCTGATATTCTATCACGGACACTTTCTGCGGTTGGTGACCCAGATACACGATTCAAAGAAGACTATTTACGTATTTTACGACTTATTCGGTTTACTGCTTCCCTTGATTTTGTAATTTCACGTGAAACACATGCTGCAGTATTGCCTCTTGTGGCTTTTTTAAAGGACTTATCGGGAGAACGCATACGTGATGAGTTTTTTAAAATGATTGAAAGCAATAACCCTGAAAATGCTATGAATGTACTTTGTGAAACAGGAGCTTTAGAAGTTCTATTTCCAGAAATTTTTGAAGGGGTTGGGTGCGATCAATCACGTAGTCATATATATGATGTGTTTACTCATTGTGTTAAAGCACTTCAAAATGCTGCGGACAACCACTTTCCGTTACATGTGCGACTGGCAGCATTACTTCATGATGTGGGAAAACCACGAACAAAGCGCTACGATCCAGCACAGAAACTGTACACTTTTTACGGACACGAAGTAGTTGGTGCAAAAATGTCCGATAAAATCCTTAAGCGACTTAAAGCTCCACTGGAAACACACGAAAAAGTTGTTACACTGGTCCGTTATCACATGTTTTTATCGGACACAGAAAAAGTAACTCACAGCGCAGCACGCAGGCTTGTCCGTAATGTAGGCATAGAACTTATTTGGGATCTTATCAATATTAGGAAATGTGACCGAAAGGGGATGGGGAAGACAGAGGAACCTATTCGACTGCGACAGTTTGAGGTTATGATTGAAGAGGTAATACGTGACCCAGTGTCCGTAAAGCAACTGGCCATTAACGGACATCATCTTATGAACACTCTTAGTATAAAGCCAGGACCACGCATTGGGTGGACACTACTTGCACTCCTTGAGGAGGTGATTGAAGATCCTTCAAAAAACACCTTGGAATATCTTCTTGAAAGAGCAGGGGGGTTGGCACGTGAAACTGATCAAAATCTCAGAAAGCTTGGTGAAGAGGGCAGGGAAGCAAAAGACCAAAAAGACGAAGAAGAACGCAATATTATCAAAAAAGAGTATCATGTGTAACAAAAAAACAAATGAAAGAGCCGGACGCGCAAAGCGCGTCCGGCTCTTTCTATATCTCAATAATGAGTTGAACCGGGCAGTGATCAGAACCTAAAATAGTTGTGAGATGCTCGCAAGAAACGACATGTTCAAAGAGGGGATTACTTGTCAGTGCGTAATCAATTCTCCATCCAACATTTCGGTCTCGTGCACGAGTTTTTTGATCCCAATAGGTATATGAATCAAGTTGTGTCTTGTGTAACTCTCTAAAGGTATCTTTATATCCTAACGCAAGCAGTTCATCTATTTTTACACGTTCTTGTGGTAAAAACCCAACGTTTTTCTCATTTTCTTTTGGACGAGCCAGATCTATTGCGGTATGAGCGATATTTAAATCACCCAATATCATGGTTTTTGGGTGATCCACCAGAAACTTTTTCTGCCAATCTAACAGTGCGTCATAAAACGCTAGTTTATATACCAATTTCTCTGGTTCACCCCCACCATTAGGAAAGTATCCATTTATTAGTGAAAAACCATCAAAATGAATAGTTATAAGTCGTCCTTGCTCATCAAGATTTTGATATGGCGCAGGAAAGGATGTTTCACAAGACACCAATGGCAGTTTTGAATATGCAGCGGTGCCGCTGTAACCCTTTTTGAAAAGTGGACTATGAAACAAAGCCACGTAACCATTTTTATTTAAAATAATATCATCTAGTTGTTCTTTATGAGCTTTAGTTTCTTGAATTAAAAGAATATCTGGGTTATGAGAAAAAATCTCATCTAATGCACCTTTTGTTTGTGATGCGCGTATTCCGTTTACATTCCAAGAAATAATTTTTATCTGTTTCATATAATAATTCTAACGCAAAATCAAAAAATTGCACTTAGTAGTCTTCCTTGTCCATCATATCGCTTGAAACGGTATCCAGATTTTTTTCAATTTCGTCAGGATCCCACTTTTTCAGTGGGATGACAAAAAAGTAAAAACTTATTTCTTCTGAAACCCTGTTAATGAAATAACCAATTCTTCTCCTGGATCAGTGCGCGAGTCAAATGTATGTTCCTCATGAAACATTTCATTAAAGTTTCTCAAATATCTATTTTTAAGATATTTTTCTGGGTATATACGATGAGAAATACCAAATTTTGTAAATTCTTGAACAAATAAATCTTCTTTATTTGGTGCGTATCCATAAATTTTACTGGTCTTTGTGGAATATGAAACATGTAAATAATATCCATCGGGCTTTAATACTCGCTCAATTTCTTTAAAAATATTTACCATTTCGGTATCTTGAGCATAAGTAAGAATGCCACCATCACACACCAAATCAAAAGAAGCATCTACAAATGGAATTTGATCGGCGTTTGCAACCATGACTCCTATATTTTTTATTCTATGATTTTTAATATCTTCTTTTAATTCTTTAATCACTTGCATATTGGTATCTATACCAAATAATTTATGACGAGTATTTTTAAGCGCAAGCAGTGAAAGCCCATGACCAACACCAAGCTCTAAAGTATACGGATTATTTATACTAAGACTTTCTATCACCCGTGTAATTTCTTTATGATAGGGAATATGACTCCAAATATCAGATCCCGTTCTATACGCGTTATCAAAATAAATATCAGTAGCGTCATTCATGTTACATACATTATGCCACACCAAAAAGCCTTATCTTTTGTGGAACTTTTTGTGAATGTCTAAAAGATGCTTGTCCGTTACGTGAGTATAAATTTGTGTAGTTCCTATGTGTGCATGACCCAACATAGCTTGAACACTGCGTAAATCTGCGCCATTTTCAAGGAGATTAGTAGCAAAGGAGTGTCTGAATACATGAGGCGTTACTCGTTTTGAAATACCAGCTTTTATGGCATAAAATGCTACGACGCGCTCAACAGAGCGAGGCGTTAATCTTCCTGGTGATGTTTTATGTAATGTTCGTTGTGAAACATCTCTGAACATCGGTTCCGCCATATCTTTTCTCTGTTTTAAATATGCCACCAAAGAATCTTTTGCCTCGGGAGAAATAAATACCACGCGAACTTTTTCTCCTTTACCCCGAATAGAAAATTCAGAGCGCGTTAAATCAAGATCTCGGTTTAATGAACAGAGTTCAGAGACACGTAATCCTGTTGAATATAATAGTTCAAGCATTGCCTTATCCCGCAAACCTTTTTCTGTATCTTTTTCTGGAGCTTCTAAAATTCTTTGAAGCTCATCAAACGTGAGAAAATCAATATCGCGCTCGCCAACTTTTGCCAGCTCTATCATTTCTGGACGCGCTGATGCAATACCGCGTTTCATAAGAAACTTCAAAAGCATACGCAGAGCAATTAAATAATAATTCTGTGTTTTCTTTTTCATAGTATCTTGCGTTTGTCCTTTACGCGCAGCGCCTTTTTTTCTGTTTAACAAGCTTCTAAATGATCTGATTGATTCTTCGGTAATATCTACAGCATGTTTAACATTCATAGTGGTGATGTATTCTTTTAAATATCTCTCATAATTTTCAAGTGTTTTTAAACTTCTCCCTTTTTCTATTTCAAGATATTCCAAAAAACTTCGAAGTGCTGTATATATTTCCATGTTTCACATTTTACCATATTGTGCGACGTATTGACTTTCATACAAAAAAATGTTTTATTAAAGAAAACTTTTTAAAACATTTAAAACATTAGAACATGAAAAATTTGTTTTCTACTATGGTAATCATATTTTTATTTTTTCATTTTGTCTTTGGTCAATCAAGTTATTTGGTGAATACCAAATCAGAAAACATGCTGCGTTTCAAAAAAACTCAGTATGACATTAAGAAAGTTGGAGAAGAATTAAGCTTTCAGCCACTTATGGTAAATGGCTGCAAGCTTCAAGAAAGCGCCTCAGGGCCTTCTAAAACTGAAGTTCGTAGCTTCACCAAAGAAGTAGAACTTACTACGATAACCAATAATACTGAGGACTTTCAAAATAGGGGTTTTGAAATCTCAGAAGCCATTGTAATTATGGGAGTTCTTTCAAAAACTCAGGAAATCTATAAAAAAGAACGATACGTTTTGATTCCCATTCAGTATAGCCTTTGTTTTGAAAAACGATATTTGGTCATGTATTGTTTTGGTAAGAAAACTCGGGCAGTTTTCATGCCAACATATCCAACCATTATGAGAGAAGGCGACTATATTATCCTTAAAAAATAAGGATAGTAATTAAGAAAAAGCAAGTACAAATATTACTTGCTTTTTTTATATATCCATGGTATCGTATCTCATATGTTAACCAAGCGGGTAAAACAAACAGTAATCAAGAAGTTCCAAGTAAGTCCAGAAGATACTGGGTCTGCAGAAGCTCAAATTGGGCTCCTCAGCCGCAGAATTGATGAACTTGCTCTTCACCTCAAGAAGCATACTAAAGATATTCACTCACGAAAGGGATTGATTGGTTTAGTTGCAGACAGAAGAAGACACCTCAAATATCTTGAAAGAACTGATAAAAAAAGTTTTGTAGCAATTAATAAAGCTATCGGACTTAAAAAATAATAAAACCCCGCATTTTTGCGGGTTTTTATTATATATTTACTTCGTCATCCTGTTGTATAGAAGGATCCAGGTTCTCATATGTTATTATTATCATATCTCGCATTATTTATTTTTATTATCGCGAGAATTTTACAGACTACGCCCATATTTTTTACACTATATTTCGTAGTTTCATAACTTTTTATGTTACAAACACATGAACGTGTTGTATTTTTAATTGATGCACAAAACTGCTATCATACAACACAAAACCTTTTCCATAGAAACCCAAACTTTCTGGGAATTATTAAAGAAGTACTTGGCGACAGGGCACTTCTGCGCGCACTTGCCTATGTTATTTCAACAGAAGCAGGGGACGAAAATGCATTCTTTGATGCACTTACTTCAAATGGAGTCGAGCTTCGTAAAAAAGACTTACAGGTTTTTTACGATGGAGCTAAAAAGGGTGACTGGGATGTTGGTATGGCGATTGATGCGGTAATCCTTGCACAGAAAGCAGATACTATTATTTTAGTAACGGGTGACGGTGACTTTGTTCCACTGGTTGATTATTTACGTCATCAAGGGGTGCGTGTTGAGATTGCATCTTTTATTCAAAGAACTTCACAAAAACTCGTTGATGTTTCTCATCAATTTCATAATCTTTCTGAAAATCCTTCTAAATTTGTTATTGGGTACGCTAATAACAAAAACCAAAATGGATTCAAAAAGAAACCTCAAGTGAATCAGCAGCCTGCCGTACAAAACACTCAACCTGTTTCACAACCCACACCCGCTAAAAAACATATTCAGCAACCACCTCAGGCTTCAGTATCAGAAAATATCAAAAAAGAAGTTTCTGATACCGTAGTAACCAAAATGGTAATCACACAGCCAAAAAAACAATATAAACACAAGCAAAAACAAAACCCGCAGTAATGCGGGTTTTTATATTTCCCGTATCACATCAAACCCATTCATGCTCCCCGTAATTGCAAGTCCATGACATTCTTGTGCAATGTGTTGTGATTTTATTTTTCCCGCAAGCACATTAAGCGTGGCGCCTGAGCCTGCAAAATCGTCTATGAGTAAAATTTTTTGATATTGTGTGTCTTTATAATACTTTGGAATAATCATAGTATTTTGAGCGTTTAAGATACGATCATTGATGTCTTTAAGAGATTTTTGCTGCACCATGATAGGTGTTTTTATTTTCTCAATTTCTATAATTGGAAGTGTGAGATTTAAAACATTCTTGAGAACATCCATTGCTTGGACTTCTCGCTTTAGTGTTGGTGGAATAAACGCCACAGCATCAATAGCATTATTTGAAATATAGGTAATTACGTCTTGCTTAATATAATTGAAAACCTCAACTAATATTTCCCTATTTTGTGTTTGTTTTCCATGAAACAACATTTGTGAAAGTTTTGTTTTACCAAATACAGGAATACTATACGGTTGCAAATACACCAAAGAATCCAATTGCACATTGCCAGGAAATGAAGCTTTTATTTTTTGAGTTGCATTAATAATGTTACCAGTACTATATTTTTTATATTCTTGCTCATATTCATGAGCTTTCTCTGGCACATTAAACCCTCGTTTTTCACACCACATAACAAATGCAGATATTCCTTCTTGTTTTTGCCCATCGGGAGTAATCATGTAAAAATTTGAAACTAGATCAGGCAAATCATTGTATTCTTTGCTTATTCTAGCGATGCTATGTTTTTGAATACGATAATACACTTTTGGAGCACTTCCAATTTTTTCTACCACGCCTTCTTGGGTAAGTTTTTTAAGAACCCTGTGTACCATTACCAAACCAACACCAATTTTCTGGCTTAATATGCCGGGTTTTTCTTGGGGAACCATTGAAAGATATTCAATTATTTTCTCTTCCGTGTTCATGGTACATAGTATATAGTGAATTATATACCATGTCAAATCACTAGCTATAAATTAAATGATTTCTCGCGATAGAGATTACAAAAGAATAGTTAGTTACTTGCCTATAAAGAAATCAATTTATAAACATATTGTTTCTTAACAAAAGATACTCTTTTTTATAAACAAATTTTATACGCTGTCAAATATGCTATAGTAATTTCATACTAATAATTATTGTCTTTTCACGAGATTGCTTTGGTTTAGGTCATCGCTGGATCCCGCTAGGGCGGGATGACGTGGTCAATAACCCCGAGTGCATACGTGAGAAGATAATAACAAATATGAAACAAGAAACCTATGAATTCAAGCATTCACTATTGGGGGATAAACCTGTAGTGGTAACGCTTTCTGATTTATCTGATCAGGCGGATTCAAGCCTTATGATTTCTCATAACGACACCGTATTACACGTGTCAGTGTGCATGGGAAATGATGCAGAGAAAAACCCTGGGTATTTAAATTTAACCGTTGAATATCAAGAACGATATTATGCAACGGGAAGAATTTTAGGAGCTCGCTATACGCGTCGCGAAGGTGCTCCATCAATCAGATCAACTATTGTGGCGCGTATTATTGACCGCACTATTCGTCCCTTGATTCCACAAACTATAAAAAATAGCATGCAAGTTGCGGTGACCACCATGTCTATGGGAGACAGCGACCCAAGTGTTTTGGCGGTACTTGGAGCTTCAATTGCACTGACGCGCAGCAGTATTCCATTTAGCGGACCGGTTTCTGCACTTTCAATGATTCAAGAAACAACAGATTCAACAAAGCATTATTTTGTTCGCAAACCAGAAACAGAAGAAGCCACTTATATTGACGCAATTATCTGTGGAAACAAAGATGGTATTGATATGATCGAAGCTTCATTTAAAGAAATTCCAGAGTCTCTTGTTGCGGGAATTATAAAAGAATCAGAAGAATTCACCGCGGCTTTAAATGCTTGGCAAACAAGTATTCCGTCAGGAAAATCAAAAATGGTGTTGCCTGAAGCTATTATTGATGAACGTATCACCGAATTTTTTATAGGAGCTGGGCATAGTATTATTTTAAATAATTTGTTTACTAATTTTGAAATGAATACAAAAGACAGACTTTCAAATCTTACCTCAGAAATATTGAAAGTATTTGAAGAGTTAATTGGTATTGAAGAGTTTCCACCTCTCAAGCGCCAACTTCTGGATATCCTCGACACAGAGATAGACAACCATATTCACACACAAGGAATAGAAAAGAAAACACGCTGTGATGGACGCAATATGAATCAAGTTCGCGCATTGTATGCACAAGCTGGAGCAGGATTACCTCGAGTGCATGGATCGGGAATTTTTTACCGAGGAGAAACACACGTGCTGGCAACGGCAACCCTTGCTGGACCTGAAGGATATTTATTTGAAGAAAATATGGAACGCCAAGGCGACAAACGATTTTTCCTTCATTACAACTTTCCACCATATTCAGTAGGAGAAACCGGACGTTTTGGTGGCGCAAATAGAAGAAGTATTGGTCATGGAATGTTGGCAGAAAAAGCACTCCTTGCCGTAATTCCAAAAGAGATTGATTTTCCTTACACTATCAGAATTGTGAGTGAATGTATGGCATCAAATGGATCAACATCTCAAGGAACTATTTGTGCAGGAACCTTGGCACTTATGGATGCAGGAGTTCCCATTTCTGCACCCGTAGTAGGAATTTCTGTAGGACTTTTATACCAAGATGAAAAAAATTATGCACTTTTAACTGATATCCAAGGACCAGAGGATCACTATGGTGATATGGACTTCAAAATTGCGGGAACTAAAAATGGTATTACCGCCATTCAGCTTGATATTAAACTCTCGGGTGTTTCATCAAAAATATTACTCGAAGGTGTCAAGGAATCACGTGTAGCACATGAAACATTATTGAAATCAATTACCGATATTATCTCAGAGCCTCGTAAAGAACTTTCACAATATGCACCACGCATAGAAGTGATTATGGTTCCCGAAGAAAAAATTGGAAAAGTTATTGGACCAAAAGGTGAAACCATTCAAGGACTTCAAAAAGAAACCGGAACCATTATTACCGTCAAAGATGATGGAACGGTTATTATTTCAGGTTCACAAGATGGCGCCAAAGCTGCCCGAGCATTTATTGAAACACTTACCAAAGAATGGAAAATTGGCGACAAAACAGAAGGTGTTATTGTTAAAATCTTAGATGAAATAGGAGCTATTGTTGAATTTGCCAAGGGAATTGACGGCATGGTTCATATTTCTGAGATTGGAAACTTCCGTGTTCGCGCGGTATCTGATGTCCTCAAAGAAGGAATGATTGTGCCTGTTACGATTATCAACATTGACTATCAACGAGGGAAAATTTCGCTTTCAATTAAAAAAGACAATCCTGACTTTATTAAACTTGAAGAAGTTAAGAAGTAATATAAAAAAATCCCTCATGGGATTTTTTTATATCTCTTGCTCTTTTAGTGTAGTTAAAAAATTCTTATCATAAGATATTCCACATTGCGTTTTTGAAATACACACTGAATAGAGTGTTTTTGTTTCATCAATTTTGTATTCAAATACTTGTTCATCAATCAAGAGGGTTGCGGTAATTTTTTGATTTGCTGGTAAACGCAAAAATTCAGCCATGATTTGATTTTGATATGTTAAATATGAACTTGCATCAGTGACGGTAAATAATATTCCACGAGGCTGTTTTGGAGCTTGAATGATATATAAATCTTCTATACCAGCTGCCACACGTGTTGATTCTTGTATTCCTTGATTATTAAGATAAATTTTTCGAAGAAGCAATTCTGCTTCTCCTGCAGATGGTTCAAACATCACTATTTTATTTGAGTTTTTTACCAGTTCAAGCACGGGAGCCTTTAAATAAATTCCTGACTGCACTGTAACGGGCTTTGGGTTTATCAGGGAAACAGTATCAGTTAAAAACAACACCATAATGGCAACAATCCCAAAAAATACAATAAGTATAGAAAGTTGTTTATCTATTTTATCTTTTTTTGATTGCTCAAATAATGTGTAAAATTTTTCTTTTTCTCGTGCTTCACGCAGAAGCAGCGCAATTTTACCAGGACTACTTTCTCCTGTTATATAAGAAAGCTCTTTGGTTAATGTTTCAATTTCAAGAGCTGGTGTGATGTGAAGTGGATTATTTGAAAGTTCTTTTTTAAACGCGACAAACTGTTCATTTTCCTTTGCGTAGCCTCGCTGCACCATGATGCGTAAAATTTCTGCTGTAAGATCAGGGATATCATTATTATGTGAACCTGACATAGCGGCGTGGCCATCATATGGAACATTGTGAAAGTGAAGTGTTCGCAGTGATCCTGCTTCTTTGTGAGAGATTTTTTCAATAGACGGGTCATTACTGAGTTCAATTAAAAATGTATCGGTGAATTTCTCAAGCATATCCCATGCAAATGCCTCAATACCAAACATGCTATTTTTTTCCTCATAAGTATGGTCAGAGCTGTGATACAAATACGGTGCAATCATGATGTGAGGCACTTTAGTGAGCACATGAGACTGTATCACCATAGCAGAACCAACACCATGAGAAATGATAAGAAATGGGTCACGAAGCGATCTGGTAATGAGTTCAAATTCAAGTTTTTGAGCATCAAACGCCTCTTTGGTAGCAACTTCCGTCAAGTCAATCAAAAATGATTTTACATCAAAAATCTCCTGTAATTTCTGAGCAACATCTTGATACCAAAGCTTTTGTGCAGGCTCACAGTTTGCCTCTGTCACAATAAATACTTGATTGATCATCATGGTCATAGTATATCGTATTTTTGACAAAAATTTCTAATATCTCTTTAAAACGTTTTTAAAAAATGTAAAGACTTGCACCAAAATGAAGTGTGATACCATTTGTTCACGAGTCAGAAATTTCCGCATGACCACCACTCCCGCATTCTGAAACGCTAAAGGTGTACGTGACACACATTCTTTATTTACGGCTTATTTTTTTTAAACCACACACAATTAAAAGAATTTTTAGTGACCTTATAAAAAAACCTTACCCCATAAGACTCGTTCTTGGGTTGGGGTGTATATTATCTGCTGGAACCATTATTTTAATACATTCTACCCAAGCGCAAGCAGATGACATCTCTGTTAATAATGATGTTAAGCTAATTTCAAAAGATAGCTTACTCATGGATCCATCTATGACCCCCGTAGAATTGCCCCTAATTTTAAGTTCTCGTGATTTTGAATCTATTTCTGAGGATGGAATCATTGATCCTGATGATGAAGAATATGGAGATATTACTACTTATATAGTAGCGACAGGAGATACACTTTCTCGTCTTTCACAAAAATTTGATGTCACCGTAAATACTATTCGCTGGCAAAATGGACTTACCAAAACTGCGTCACTTTCTGTGGGGCAAGAGCTTTTAATTCTTCCCGTAGATGGAATTACTCACACCGTAAAAAGCGGTGAAACGGTATCAAAAATTGCACAGTTATATAAAGCAGACGAAGGAGAAATTAGAGATTTTAACAATCTAGAAATTGATGCAGGTATACAAGTTGGGGAAAAAATTATTATTCCTGGAGCAGAACCGTTACTTGCACCCCTAATTAAAAAAATCACCAAGAAAAAAATTCTTGAGAAAGTTGCTAAAAAACAAATAAAATCTTCTGAAAACAAAAACTCTTCATATCGTCATCCACTGGCTGGACGCGGCGTAAAAACCCAAGGATATCATGGACGATTCCGCGCTATTGATATTGGTGCACCTATTGGAACCCCAGTAGTAGCGTCAATGAGTGGAACGGTCATTATCTCATCATCTGGAGGATGGGGAGGAGGATATGGAAATTATGTTGTAATGGAACACCCAAACGGATCACAAACACTATATGCTCATAATTCACGACTGTATGTTCGTGTTGGTGAATATGTTTCCGCTGGGTCAGTAATTGCTGATTCTGGAAATTCTGGACGCTCAACCGGACCACACCTTCACTTTGAAATCCGTAATGGCCCCGCAATTCCATGTGTTTCATTTGGAATGCCATCTTGTTAAAAACCACCTCTTATAAATGAGGTGGTTTTCTTTGTTGGAGAGCTTCAAGAATATGATGTTTTTCTATGATTTCTGATCCTTCAATATCAGATATAGTGAGAGCCAATTTATATATTTTTAAGAATACTCTTGGAGAAAGTTCGAGTTTTTCACAAGAAGAAATAAGGAGTGATTTTGCGTCAGGATTGATTGATATTTCTTGAAGGTGTTTTAGTGAAAGTTCACTATTGGGAATATATTTTTTAAATAATTCAAAAGAACGTTTGTTTATTTTTTCTCGAGCCTGAGTAACTTTATCACGATATTCTTTAGTAAGTTTTTTGCTAGCATTGTCATCAATAGTACGAAGTGGAATATGTAACACTGGTATCCACATATCAATACGATCCATAATAGGTCCTGATAGCTTCTTTCTATATTTCAAAAGCTGCATTTGCGTACAGGTGCATGCTTTGTGTTCAGAGAATCTAAATCCACACGGGCATGGATTCATAGCACAGACCAGTAAAAACCGTGCTGGCAATTGAATACTTTGTTTGGCTCGTGAAATGGTAATATATTTATCTTCCAGTGGTTGGCGAAGTGATTCAAGAACTCTCGTTTCAAATTCAGGAAACTCATCCATAAATAACATGCCATTATGTGCCAAAGAAATCTCACCAGGGCGCACCAGTGTTCCACCACCTAACATGGCAACATAGCTGGATGTATGATGTGGAGCACGCAATGGTGCGCGAGTCATGAGTGTTTCTGGGTTTTCACTGCTATATGAGTGCATTTCATAGGTTTCTAGTGCTTGTGTTTGGGTAAGGGGTGGCAACAAATCATATAAAGCACGTGCCAACATGGTTTTTCCGGTTCCTGGTGGCCCGTAAAAACTGCAGTTGTGCTGTCCAATCACCGCAATTAAAGAACTTCGCAGTGCATGATCCTGACCTACAATATCGCCAATTTCAAAATTAATAGGCATATCATGGTCGTTTGCCAAGATACTTTCTGAAACTAATACCATTTCTTCTTCTTTAATATGTGCAATCAGTTGCGTAATATGAGAAAATCCATAAATTTTAAGTTCAGAAAAAACACTCAAAACGTGAACGTGTGATTGTGGAACATATAATGTTGTTTTTCCTTCTTTTATGGAGGTATAGGCAAATGAAAGAATTCCCTTTATTGGTAAGATTTCACCAGAAAGATTTAGCTCGCCACACATAACAATGTGTTCATCAACCATAAATCCTTCCAGTGCGCTTAAAAATGCCACCGCAATGGGTACGTCATAATGTGAACCTACTTTTTTAATATCACTGGGTGATAGTGATATCGTTGTTTTTAAATCACCCTGTTTGGGTGTTTTGAGATTATTATTTTTGAGTGCTCCATGAATTCGTTCACTGGATTCTTTAACATTGGTGTCGGCCAAACCAACTACCGAATAACTAAACAAATTTTTAGAAACGTCTGCTTCTACGCAAACTAAATTACCTCCACAAATACTCGGCTGTATAGTAAACACACGAGCGTATGAGATTTTTTTTGACATTTATTATTTAACGGATGATTCAAGCTCCTTGATTTTCGCTTTAACTTGCATAAGGCGCTCCTCAAGAGAAGTCACAATAGCAACACTGCGTCCTTCTGCTTCAAAACGATCCGCTTGAACGGTTTCATCTTCTTCGTTATCGTCATAATCAGGCGCGGTTGCTATCCAGTCTTCTCCATCAAGCTTTCGTCCATATTTTGAAAGAAGAGTTTCAATTTCTTGTTGTTCTTCATATAATCGTGTCAAAAATTCTTTGATATCCATAAGGGTGATTGTACCAATCTACCGTATACTGTCAAGCGATTTCAAAATCTGGGTAAAAACCTGATTCCGCAGAAAGTTTAAAATATTTTATAAAAAAAAGTAAGAGAAAAAGTAACAAGTTTTTTTGTTACTCCTTGTCTGTTATGATAATACGATGAGTAAATTTCTTGAATCACTGAACGATGAACAAAAAGAAGCCGTTATACATACAGAAGGAGCTCTTTTGATTGTTGCAGGAGCTGGGACCGGTAAAACCAAAACGTTAACCTCTCGTATTGCATATTTGATTGAGCAAGGGGTTAATCCTCAATCAATCTTGGCTGTTACCTTTACCAACAAAGCAGCAAAAGAAATGAGAGAGAGGATTAATCACATTACAAATACACCCTATTCAAATTCGCCACTTCTTATGACGTTTCACTCGTTAGGTGTGTATATCTTGCGAAACTTTGGACAACAATTTGGAATTCCCAAAAATTTCAGAATTATTGATATTGATGACACTGAGTCATTATTAAAAGAAGCAGTATTAAAGCTTGATTTGAATCCAAAACAATATGATCCACGAACCCTTCAAAAATATATTTCAAAACTTCGCAATGAAAACAAAGATCCTAACGATTTAGAAGATATTAGATACGGCGGAAAACCGCTTGATGGGATTATTAAAAAAGTATACCCAATCTATCAAGATCTTAAGAAGCGTGATAAAGCTTACGATTTTGATGACTTAATTGTGGTAACGCGGGATCTTATTAAAAAAAATCCAGAACTTCAAAAAATATTAAATGACCGCTGGAAATATGTTCATATTGACGAGTATCAAGACACTAATGAAATGCAGTATGAATTGGCAGATTTGTTAGTAAAATCTCATGGAAATATTTGTGTAGTAGGAGATGGAGATCAAACTATTTATTCATGGCGTGGCGCAACCATTAGAAATATTCTTAAGTTTTCAGAAGATTTTCCTGGGGCCAAGCAAGTAATTTTAAAAAATAATTATCGTTCAACAAAACATATTTTAGATGCAGCACAGGCGGTAGTTTCCAAAAACGTTGCTAGAATCGACAAAGAACTTATTTCAACTAAAGAAGATGGTAAAAAAATTAATCTTGCAATGTATAGGAACGACAAAGAAGAAGCAGAATCAGTAGTAAAAACTATCAAAGAATTATTGGGACGAGGAATTTCTGAAAAAGATATTGCGGTATTATACAGAACCAACGCTCAATCTCGCGCTATGGAAGAGGCAGCTATTCATGGCGGTATTAATTACAGCATTACGGGAATTAGATTCTTTGATAGAAAAGAAATTAAAGATATTGTTTCATATTTGAGACTGTTAATTGAGCCAGGAAATTTAATTGATATTAAACGGGTGGTTAATACTCCAACACGTGGTATAGGCCCTGCGGCGCTGGCTAAAATAATTTCTGGAGATTTAAATGGACTTTCCCCTAAGGCTCGCGTTGGGTATGAAGATTTTAACGCGGTTATTTTACACTGTAAAAAATATCTGCAGTCTCATCCACTCCATGAAACCTTGTTTGAACTTCTTAAAAAATCAAAGTTTTTGGAACAATACCATGAATCAAATCCTGAAGATTTGGAACGACTTCAAAATATCGATGAACTCGTCAACTACGCATCACAATTTTCTGACCTACCCGCAGAAGAAGCACTTGTATTAATGCTTGATGAAGTTATGTTAATGTCAGGAACAGAACAATCTCGTGGCAAGAAAGATGAAAAAGTAGATATGAATAGTGTTAGTTTTATGACCATTCACAGCGCAAAAGGTCTTGAGTTTACTGCGGTATTTATTGTGGGGCTGGAAGATGGAATTTTCCCAAGTGCTCGGGTTGAAACAAAAGAATTAGAAGAAGAACGCAGACTGATGTATGTTGCTATTACACGTGCTAAAGAAGAATTATATCTTTCATATTGTTCAATGCGTCGTATATACGGACAGATGACATTCTCAATGCCATCTCAATTTATTTCAGAGATACCGAAGGATTTACTTGAATCAACGATTATTAAAAAAAGTTATGATTCCAGTATGCCTACTATTTATTTTGATGATTTTTAACAAACAAAAAAGGCACTCAATGCGAGCGCCTTTTTAATGCAACAAAACCCTAACCACTCACCCTTCTCCATAAGAGAGGATTTACTCATTTTATATTTCCTGAAAATTTAGCGAAACTAATAATTTCTCATGAGTTCGTAAATTTCTTACAATATACCAAAGTATGTTTTTTTGTCAATCATTTGCATTTTTTAAAACTGAATATGACTATGCGTTATACTGTATGATATGGCTGATACGAACAATACAATTTCATATCAATTACCCAGAAGAAGCACGCTAGTTGATGAACAATCTGATCTTCGCAAACTTCAAGAAGAGGATTTATTAAAATCCCAAGCACCACTGCTTGGGATGACCTATATTAATTTAAAAGCAACTCCGCTGACCAATGATGCACTGGGTTCTATTTCAGAAGAAACCGCACGCGCTGCACATTGCGCTGGTTTCAAATTACTTAATAAAGAATTTTATGTGGCTCTGCGATTTCCAGAAAACACCACCTGGAAAGAACTTGAGCAAGAGCTTTTAAAAAAATATACCCTTCACATATTTTTAACATCAGAAGAAAGTCTTAATTTTGCATGGAACCATTACGCAGATATCAGCAAAGCAACTCGCTCAAGAGAATCACTTATTGACCTTTCGGAAGAAAGTATTGCAGATATTGAAGCAAAAATCTCAACCAACAGTGATATACTTTCACTTTTTTCTACCATTTCAGAACAAGATCCACAAAGAATTTCTCGCATGATAGAAATTTTAATGGGAAGCGCAATCGCTACAAAATCTTCTGATATTCATGCAGAACCTACGGAAGATCATGTACGTATACGATATCGCCAAGATGGTGTATTGCAAGATGTATTAACCCTGTCACGTGAAACATATAAACAAATTATTTCTCGCATCAAAGTATTATCTGGATTAAAAATTACCAGAACCAACGAAGCACAAGACGGACGCTTTTCTATAAAATCTCATGAGAAAGATGTTGAAGTGCGTGTTTCAACCGTGCCCAGCGCCTATGGGGAAAGTCTAGTCATGCGTGTTTTGGATCCTGAAGGTTTGCAGGTTGATTTAACATCACTCGGTTTTAACCAATCACTATTACCGCATCTTTTAAAAGAAATTATTCGCCCTGACGGACTGATTCTTACCTGTGGACCAACGGGTTCAGGTAAAACCACCACACTGTATTCTTTTTTAAAACATATTTATAGTCCAGATTCAAAAATTATCACCATTGAAGATCCTATTGAGTATCATCTTGATGGTATTGAGCAAACCCAAGTTGAAACAGAAAAAGGATACACTTTTTTGTTGGGGCTTCGCTCTGCGCTTCGCCAAGACCCTGATATTATCATGGTAGGAGAAATTCGTGATGGAGAAACAGCACAAACGGCAATTAATGCGTCACTGGCCGGCCACATGGTATTTTCAACACTCCACACCAATTCCGCAGCGGGTGCTATTCCTCGTCTTCTTGATTTAAAAGTTTCTGGTGGAACACTTCGCTCGGCTCTTCACACCGTACTTGCGCAACGTCTTGTCAGAAAACTCTGTGAACATTGTAAAGCTCCATACACCACTTCGCCTGACGAAACAGAAACTATTCAAAGAATTATTGATAATGCCAGTGAATCAAAAGAATTACTATCATATTTACCAGAAAAATTTACTCACGAGGGTGGTTCATTTACGTTCTTTAAACATGTTGGATGTCCACAGTGTGATGGTACTGGCTATAAAGGAAGAATTGGTATTTATGAAGGAATTTTAATGACTAAAAAAATAGAAGATTTACTGGAAAATAATAATATCCCCAGCGAACGTGATGTATGGGAAGCCGCAAAAGATCAAAGTATTTTAACGATGGGTGAAGATGCTGTCATAAAACTTCTTGGCGGAATAACGTCATACGAAGAAGCCGAGCGTGTAGTAGATTTAACCGGATATGGTCATATTTATGCAGAAAAAGAAATTATATCGTCACAAACATTTGCGCAAATAGAACATGAGGTTGAACATCATACAGAATCAAAAAATACAGAAACATACAAAGAGTCAGCAACACCTTTTGAACTTCTCATGAGCTATCTTGAACTACTCATTACCCAACAAATACAAAACCCACAAACAAACATTGTTCGACAAATTGAATTAGTAAAACATGCTCTTAAAGAACTTGCGGATCACAACACAGAAGTTACTCTTCAAGCGCGCCACAACGACAACTCAGTGAATCATGAAGTTGATACTCTTTTAAATTTTTTAGATGCATTATCTCTGCACCAACAAAAAAATCCGCACATAGGTGCGCAGCAAGAATTGAGTAATGTACAGTTGCATTTATCTGACTTACAAAAGTAATACTCGACAAGACTATCATTTCAATTATCTGGTATAATAATGAAGTACACAGAAATGTATATTAAAAACCTACACATGAGTTTCTTAGCCATCCCATCCTCTAACAGATGCTTTGATAGTAGATGAGGATAAACACAGCCGAGGCCACATTGTCCTTTCTAATGTCTCAGACTTTCGCCGATGACTAAGAAACTCACACATAGGTTATATGTATGTTCACCAGAAATTCCTCTTTATTTCAATAAAGGGGTTTTTCTGTCACAATTAAGTTATATAAGATTGAATATATCCTAGCATGGATTGTTTTATTTGTCAACTAAACAGTCTGCTATACTTTACTAATTATATATGGCAAATCAAAAAGATGTTTCAAAAATTTCAGATCATGACCTACGCCCTACATCATGGACTGACTATATTGGTCAAGACATGATTAAAAAAAATCTTTTAATTTTACTAGAAGCTGCCAGCTCACGCAGTGTTTCGCCTGATCATATTTTATTGTATGGACAACCAGGACTTGGTAAAACAACTCTGGCAAATTTGATTGCAAAACATTTAGGCACTAATTTAATTCAAACCACGGGACCAGTAATTGAAAAGGCAAGTGATTTGACCAGTACATTGTCATCATTATCAGCTGGTGATGTGCTATTTATTGATGAAATTCACCGCTTACCAAAAAGCGTAGAAGAAATTTTATATCCTGCAATGGAATCTGGCACACTGGACATTATGGTTGGAAAAGGTCCATCAGCACGTACCGTACATATTGAACTGCAGCCATTCACCTTAATTGGCGCAACCACACGACTATCAGAACTCTCTTCACCACTAAGAAGTCGCTTCTCGGGGGGAATTTTTAAGCTTGAGCCGTATACTACTGACGAATTAAGTCAGATCCTTATGCGCACAGCACAAATGTTACAACTACCCCACGACCATGAGGTGTTACAACATATTGCCAAGCGCTCACGCAGAACCCCAAGAACCGCAAATTATTATCTGCGTCGCGTTGGAGACTTGGCTCATATTCGTGGGATTAACATTACAGAAGATATTATCAATGAAGCGTTAACCATGTTAGGGATTTCTGAAGAAGGATTGACATTAGTTGATCAAGAATATATCCGCGCAGTACGTGATAAGTTTTCTGGTGGTCCGGTTGGAGTAAAAACTATTGCAGCGTCAATTGGTGAAGAATCCAGAACCGTTGAAGATGTTATTGAACCGTACCTGTTGTATGAAGGAATTATTGAAAAAACTTCATCAGGAAGAAAACTTACCACACGTGGGTATGGGTTTAATATAAAGTAATATTACCCACATGCCCGTCGTCCCGCTATATAACGAGTGACGTCATTTTTAGATGGATACAACTTTGTATTTCTCTTTTAATATAACCATCTCCACCAAATAAACATTTCTTTCCAAACTTCATCCTAAACGGCAAGCGAGATTAAAGAGAAATGCAGATGATAAATCTAAGCATTTCTCTTAATAATCGAGTCCGAGCCTAGGGCGGTAGACCCACTGGTTATGGAAGTGATTTGTGGAGGTTAAGGCTTTAATGGGTAAGTACAAAAATAAATAGCCTGGATCCCGTTCTTCAACGGGATGACGGACAAAAGGCACGCGGAAAAAATTTTATTCTGTTATAATTTTTACATGTCAGGACATAATAAATGGTCACAAATTAAAAATGCCAAAGCCAAAACAGATGGTGCGCGCTCAAAAGTGTTTGCTAAAATGGTAAAACTGTTATCTGTTGAGTCAAAAAAGGCGGGAGGTGATGTAAATTCACCTGGGCTTCGTAATGCTATTGAAAAAGCACGCAAAGTAAATATGCCTATGGATAATATTGACCGAGCTGTTAAAAAGGGAACGGATGGTAGTGAATCACTTGAAAAAGTTATCTATGAGATTTATGGGCCAGAAGGTTCACAGATTATTGTAACAGCACTTACTGATAGTACTAACAGAACCAATCAAGAGATTAAACATCTCGTTTCAAAAAATGGAGCATCTATGGGCGGAGCAGGTTCTGTGATGTGGAATTTTACCTTTGATGTACAAACCAGTGAATACACCCCTCAAACCAGTAT
Source organism: bacterium (assembly GCA_043771175.1). GTDB lineage: Bacteria > Patescibacteriota > Minisyncoccia > Phycocordibacterales > UBA1006 > DASWYC01. Next base: position 75,073 of record JAYVHO010000011.1, read on the forward strand.
GGAAATTTCTGATTCTGCAGAAGAAACACTCAATAATCTTCTTTCATTACTTGATGATCATGATGACGTTGAAGATATTTTCACAAATATTTCAGAATAATTATGAAAATTATTGGAATTGACCCCGGATACGAGCGTCTTGGTATTGCACTCATAGAATCTACATCACGTATTTCTTCTATATATATCAATTCACAGTGTTTTAAAACCAAAAAAGAGCTTGATTTTAACCAAAGACTCTCAGAAATTGTTTCACATGTTACAGAACTTATTTTACAAGAACAACCAGAAGCCTTAGTTATTGAGCTTTTATTTTTTAATACTAATCAAAAAACCGCATTATTTGTTTCAGAAGTACGTGGCGCATTAAAAGGAATTGCTATTTTATATAAGGTAAAAATATTTGAATTAACCCCTTTACAAATCAAAAGTGCAATAACTGGGCATGGTCAAGCGTCTAAAGATTCTGTAGCGTTTATGATTCCAAAACTCATTAAATTACCTGACAAAAAAATGATTGATGATGAGATGGACGCGATTGCTATTGCACTTGCGGGGATTGCTCATTTTTCGTTATATTAACTATTTACACATAATAAATTATATGTTTTTGCCATATTTTTGTGGTAAAATTATACAAACAATAAAACACTTTTTTATGATAGAACACCTCAAAAAACACAAAAAACTGGTTTTTAGAAAATGGTCAGACAACCCAATTGTTCGCTTTTTTGAATCCATGATTATTATCAGCGTTTCTGGTATTTTTCTATTAGTAGGAATGCTTTTTTTATGGGTATCACTATTACAAGTTCCACCGCTTGAAGGGTTTCATGAACGTATTGTTTCAAATTCAACAAAAATATATGATCGCACCGGAAAAGTTGTTTTATATGACATTTTTGAAAACGCACAAAGAACCATTGTTCCTCTGGATAAAATCTCTCCACTTATACTCAAAGCGGTTATTTCAACGGAAGATAGAAATTTCTATACTCACCACGGAATTGATATAAAATCTACCGCTCGCGCTATTACTTATACTGCACTCAACAAATTAGGAATCAATAAAAATCTTGCCGTACAAGGTGGATCAACCATCACTCAACAAGTTTTAAAAAACACCGTATTAACCACCGACAGAACCGTGACGAGAAAAATTAAGGAATGGTTTTTGGCGGTACGTCTGGAACAAAAACTTTCAAAAAATGAAATCATTGAACATTATTTAAATGAAATTCCGTTTGGAGGATCATTATATGGAATAGAAGAAGCTGCACAAAACTTCTTTGGAAAAACATCTTCTGATGTTTCTATTTCAGAAGCTGCATATTTAGCTGCAATTATTAACCTTCCAACCTATTATTCACCCTATGGAAACCATCGTGATCAATTAGACAAACGTAAAAACTTTGTGCTTTCTAATATGTATCATCAAAAATTTATTACTAAAGATGAATATACCAAAGCTCGTGTTGAGAAAATTACCTTTAAACCACTTTCAGATACCAAATCAAAAGCAATTCACTTTGTACTTTCAGTACGAGAATATCTTGAAAACAAATATGGAAAAGATTTGGTTGAAAACCAAGGATTAAAAGTTATTACTACGTTGGATTGGAAACTTCAAGAAAAAGCAGAAGAAATTGTAAAGAGAAACGCTTTAGTGAATGAATCAACATGGAATGCCAAAAATCAAGCATTAATTGGAATTGATCCAAAAACAGGACAAATTTTAACAATGGTTGGATCACGTGATTACAATGATGATTCTGTTGATGGTAAATTTAATATCACTACCGCAGCACTGCGTCAACCGGGATCTTCTTTTAAACCATTTATTTATGCAACAGCATTTGAAAAGGGTTACAGTGACAAATCAATATTGTTTGATGTGCCAACTCAATTTACTCAAAGCTGTTCAGTAACTCAGTTTAAACCAATCACGGGTTGTTATACCCCATCAAATTATGATGGAAAATTCCGTGGAGCCATATCACTGCGAAATGCGTTAGCTCAATCAATAAATATCCCTGCGGTTAAGCTTTTATATTTAGTTGGTCTTCCTGATTCATTAACCATGGCAAAGCGCCTTGGAATCACAACATTAAAAGACGCTAATCAGTATGGACTTACTTTGGTACTGGGGGGTGGAGAAGTCAACCTCCTACAAATGACCAGCGCATACAGCGTTTTTGCTAATGATGGTATTAAAAACACCCCAACACAAATAATAAGCGTTGAGACATTTGATGGAAAAGTTCTGGAAAGCTATAAAAAACAAGAAGAAATAGTATTGCAACCTCAAGTTGCTCGCATGGTTACTGATATTTTATCTGACAATGTTGCAAGAACACCACTGTTTGGTGCATATTCGTTTCTTTATTTTGGTGATAGTGTAAATGTTGCAGGAAAAACAGGAACAACCAACAATAATAAAGATGCATGGTTAATTGGATACACTCCAGAACTTGCACTGGGTGTTTGGACAGGAAACAATGAAAACACTCCCATGAAAAAGGGTTCCGCTATTTCTGGACCAACGTTTAAAGAAGTCATGAACGAGGCTATTAAATTATATGGTGTTTCTGTGTTTCCAGAACCAGAACAGGTAATTACTGGAAAACCATTTCTTGATGGGCTCTGGCAGGGTGACACTACCGTCACACAAGAAACAGGAATAGATGAAACTGGGCAACCTATAAAAGAAACGCTGGTAGTGCCAAATTTGCACTCAGAACTGTATTGGATTAACCGAGCCGACCCAACAGGACCTCGCCCAAGTAATCCAGCAGCCTCAAACTCTTTGTATGGTCATTTTGAAGCAGGGGTTCAAAAGTTTTATGGCTATATTGGTGAACAAGGTGACCCAATCTCATTAAACCCAAAAACAAAACCTAAAAAATCTCAGACTGCTATATTACTACTAAATGATGCATCATCACTATCAAAATCAAACAGTACGACACTGACATTTCAAAAAGCAGATCCAACAACAGCTATTGATTATGTTGAATTCCTGATTGGCACCACATTAGTTGGAAGAGTAACTTCCGGTGTATATTCGGTTACGGTAAACCCAGAAGATATCAAAGAGTTAGGACCAACAGCTATTTTTACGGTTACTACCAAACTAACATCAGGTGAATTATCATCATTTGAATATAAATTTGAAGTAATGCCTTAATATAATTAAGAGTTTTAAACAAAAAGAGCCCAGTCGCTTTGCGACTGGGCTCTTTTTGTAACACTTACACTATTTTTTCTATATAAATAGAATAAGTTTTAAGTTTTTCAATAATTTCTCTTTGGTTCTCAATAATTGATTGTTTTTTGGATGGCAACAGCTTTATGGCAAGGGTATTATGACTTCTGGTGATATGTTTTAGTGTTACGAGATCAGCAATATATCCAGATAATGTTTCAAATATGACCAATTCATCAGGTTTTTTAACCTTAAATCGTGATGAAAATTGTGGAATTTGAAACGTTATATGATTCATTGTTAATATTATACATTATCTATTATGAGAGATTTATATAAATATTTAACAATCACTTAAGAGAAATCACAATATGCCGTTCATATCCTTCACCTTCTGATGTGGATACGACACCTTGATCTTCTGTAACAAAATGATGCACCAGCATTCTATCAAATGAATTTTGAGGAGGTAAGGTTACTGGGTTATTCGTTTTTTTAACTTTTTCAATCATTTCTTGAGTTGCTTTTTTAAGATCTTCAATATAGTGAAAATAGTAATTGTTAACATCAATTAAAACATGAGATTGTTCTGATTCTTTCTGTAAAACAATCGCTTTTGTCAGTATATTTAAAGCTTTTAACAATTCTGCATCCTTATGTAACAACACTGAATCTTCAGACATTCTGAAGTTTATAATATCAACACCAATATCATTTCTATGTGTTGTTTCAACCGCATTAATAGTTTCATTAAAAAATGGGATAATTTTTGAAATAATGTCTTTAATGTGCTGATTCATAACGTGTAAAGATTAATTAATATGTTTTCTTTTCCATGATTGCCACATGGTCCATTCTTGAATAATACTAAATCCTGTTGAAATTATCCAATATAAAGAAACAGCGCCTGGTAAATAAAGCCCAAATCCAATAATCATTGCTGGCGCTAAAAACATCATTTGTTTTTTAAGAATAGAATTCATATCAAACTGACCAGTAGGAACATCTTCTTTTATAATTCCAATATTTACGTGTTTTTCAATATAACTAAGGCGTTTTTGACTAACATATCCATATAAAAATTGGACAAGTCCTGCAAAAATAGCCAATAGAGGAACTGCTTTTGAAAAATCAAGACCAAATACGGTATATGAAATAATAGAAATATCAAATGGGCTATAGAGTAAATCTTTATACTGTTCAATTCCGGTATAAAAAACCTTATAAAGAGCAATAATAACAGGAAGTTGAATTAAAATAGGAAGACATCCAGAAAAAGGATTGATATTATATTTCCCATATAATGCAAATACTTCTTTGTTTTGCTCAATAGTGTCAGTTACTCTTTTTTTAATAGCATTTACTTGAGGTTCAAGAAGTTTTTGATACCACTGAGAAATTACTGTTTTATAGGTAAAATACAAAAGAATAAGCTTAATAACAATAGTAAGAATAATCAATCCTACAATTGCAGAATTATTAACATATGATGTTATATAAATGAACGCATTGTAAATTGGCGCAATAAAGAGTGTTTTGAACATGATTCCTAGTATAGTAGAAATTTTGTCTTTTTACCAGAAAGTAATTTAGAAAAACAGAATAAATATTCTCATTTATGGTGTATCTTCTCCAAAATAAGAATTCCAAGGATTACAACGAAGTAATCGCCACATAGATTTATATGTTGCTTTTATAGGGTTATATTTTTTATAACACTGCAAACAATAATCTGAGCACGTTGGATGGAATCTACATTCTCCAATATAATCAGTTTGAGTAATAATACGTATAAATTTATAGAATTTTTTCATAATTATAGTTTTGACAATTTTTCACCAATGATTTTAAGTTCTTCTCTAAATAATTGTTTTTCTGGTATTGTTGTAAGTTTTTTATATTCTTTTGAAAGTTGTGAAAGCGAGATAATCCCATAAAAACCTTGCTTATTTTTTACAAAAGGGAACAAAATATCTATCATGATTCTTTTGATCCGATGGCGTAGCACGGCAGTTTTTGCCGTTTTTTTTGAAATAACCACTGCAATCTTGGGGATCATATCTTCTTTGTTAAAAATATATCTCACCAAAACAGAAGAAACCCGAGTTGTTACACCGGATTTCTTGACTGAGAGAATATTTTGATATGAGAGTCTGTTTGACTTTGATATCATAATAGATTCATAATAACACCTATTTCTTAACACTCAGAGATTTTCTCCCTTGTGCTCGTCTGCGGCGTATTACAGCACGGCCAGATGCGGTTCTCATTCTCACTAAAAACCCGTGAGTTGTTCTTCTTTTTTTGCGGCGTGGATGATACGTGATTGACATAGTAACAAAAGGTTATCAAAGTTTGCATGTTTTTGCAAGGGGTTTTTATAATCACCAGTTATCCCACACCTCATCCACAAACTTATCCACACTAATCCACAGGATTTTCCCCATATTTTGGGGTTTATGCACAGTCTTTACAACTTTCTGTGGATAACCTCTAGTGTGGTGGGTAGTTTTGCACAGAAACATATCCACGTATAATACTTGTATGGAAATTTCTACACTAGATGTTAACGTAATTTGGGAACAATCACTCGCTAAACTTCAGTCTGAAATATCACCTGCTGCCTACCAAACCTGGTTTAAAGGAACATTTATTGATGCTATTGATCATGAAGGAATGGTATACCTAGGAACTCCTAACGAATTTGTAAAAGAATGGCTTTCTACAAAATTTCAAAAGACCTTATTACGAATATTGCGTGAAATTAATGACTCAATTCGATCAATAGAATTTATTGTTTCACGAAAAAACCCCATAACTGACAAGCAAAAAATAGAAAAAAAGCCCTCATCATCCTCACCACGACCAGATTCAGGTAATAATGAACTTCCAATTTCTGATTTATATGTCAATAAACTAAGCAATTTAAATACTCGTTATACATTTGATAATTATATTTTAGGTACTTTTAATGAAATTGCCTATCATACGGCAGTTGCCACAGTAAATGAACCAGGAAAATATAACCCACTATTTATTTTTGGCCCAACGGGAATTGGAAAAACTCACCTTATTCAAGCAACGGGAAACGCTTTTAGAGAAAAACACCCAGAACTTTCCGTATTTTATACCAGTTCTGATAAATTTATCACCGATATTATTAATTCTTTTGTTAATCCAAATATTACCAATAGTATCAATAATCTTAAAAATCGCTATACAAAATATGACGTTTTTATTGTAGATGATATCCAGTTTGTAGGTGGAAAAGAAAAAGTTCAGGAAATTTTGTTTAACATTTTTAATGAACTTCATAATGAAGGTAAACAGATTATTTTTTCATCAGATAAACATCCATCATTATTACAAGGGTTTGAATCCCGCATGACATCGCGATTCCAACAGGGAATGACCGTTGATGTAAGCCTTCCCGATTATGAATCTCGCTATGTAATTATTAAAAGAAAGGCTGAAAAAGAAGGAGTTCACTTAACTGATGAGATTATTTCTTCTATTGCCATGTCACTTGAAGGAAATATTAGGGAATTAGAAGGGATGTGTAATTTAGTTATTACCACAATGAAGACTCGTCCAGAAGTAGTTACGCCTGCATTTGTGTTAAATCTCCTTAAAAATAGCCAAAAAGCAAGAAAATCAGTATCAATTGAAGATATTGTCAAGATTGTAGCTAGTTATTACAATCAAACCCCTGAAGAATTATTTGATAAAACACGGAGAAAAGAAGTAGTTCATGTTCGTCAGGTGGCTATGTATATTTTACGTGAGGATTATAATATTTCTTTCCCAAATATTGGAAAGGAATTTGGTGGACGAGACCACACCACCGTGATTCACTCGGTTGATAAAGTAAAAGAACTTACCACTCATGACCAAAAAATGATTCAAGATATTGAAACCATTCGTGGACATTTATCTACTCGATAATTTTTGGTATAACCTGTTGAAAACCTTGTATAAATAGGAAAAACTCACGGGGATAACTTTGCAAAACCCACAGATTTATCCACAGTAAATATTATTAACAAGTTATAAGATGTTATCCCCAGACATATCCACATGTCTTTAAACACTCTTTCCACACCATGATTTCGAGTTTCATATTTACCAGTAATACTCGTTTTGTTTTTCCCCATCATCCACACCCCTTATTATGCTTTATGTGCTATTACTTTTATTTATTTCAAAAAGAAGTAATATACAGTCATGAAAGCAATTTTTACACAGGAAGAACTCGATAGAGGGTTAAAAGTACTCTCTGGGATTTCAATTAAACAAAGTTTGACACCACTTTTAACTAATTATCTCATTGAATGTAATGAAGATGGTTGCACGATGCGGGCAACCAACTTAAATTGCGCAATAGAAATAGCCCTAACGGCACAAGTAGAGGAATCTGGCTCGGTATGTGTTGATGGATCGCTTTTAACATCAGTGGTTGCAAGAATTTCTAAACAAGAGTCAATAATATTATTGGTGCAAAAAGGAGTAATGAAGGTTTCTTCTTCAGATGTAGCTGTTTCGCTTAAAATCGCCCCATCTGACGATTTCCCAGCAACACCACTACCATCAGACAACTACACATTCACATTGCCCGTAATGACACTTATGGAACTTTTAAAAAGCGTTGAGTTCTCAGCATCAACGTCAGATATTAAGCCAGAAATTTCTTCCGTATGTTTATGGAGAAGTGAATCAGATGAAACATTGGTTTCTGTAGCCACAGATTCATTTAGGCTTGCGGAACTTCGCAAAAAAATCCCTGTTCCTTCTGGATTTCCAAAGTTACTACTTCCTATTAAAAATGTTGTGGATATTATTAAAATTCTGGGGAATTTTGCGCCAGAAGAAATTTGTAATTGTGGAATATCGGAACATTTAATGAGAATATCATTACCCAGAACAACTCTGATGACTCGTCATATTGATGGAGCATTCCCTGATTATGAAAGAATTATTCCTCAAGAAAGTGCTTCTAAAGTTATGTGTCTTAAGAATGATATCGAAGATGTTTTAAAGCTTTCATCAATTGTTTCAAATGCAGTAAGAAAGCTTTCTATAACATTTAATAATGATGTTGGAATTGTTATTGAAACAGAAAATGATGAAAAGGGTTCAATAAAGGCACATATTAAAGCATCTTTAGAAGGTGAGGAATATAATTTTGCATTAAACGAGCGTTATTTAATTGAAGGTATTTCAAAAATTCATAGTGAAGTATTAACGTTTACTATTTCACCAAAAAAGCCTTTAACCATAAGAGCTAAAGACTTTGAAGGATTTACATATTTAATTATGCCCATGCAAAATTAACCATTATATATGTAATTCTTGTTACCCTATTGAATAATGGGGTCCAACGAGATTCCGCTAGTGGCGGAATGATAGATTATTTAATAAAATCTACTAATGAAATCATCCAAGGTTCCATAGTAATTTTGTTAATAAAACCAAAATAATTACCTTCACTACTGATAGTTCCTTTAAATACATCAACTTCTTCTTGCGGTTGAGGTAAATCTGTTACTGAATTACCGGCCACATCGTATGCTTTTAATTCATCGTTTGATGCATAGCCTTTCAACCACGCTTCAGGAGAAATTGATCCGTCAACAGGTACTCCACAAATAATATAAAGAGAATTAGTTGTCCAAGTACATTTATCAGGAAGACTGGTAAAAGGTAGTGATCTTACGGTAAAGTTTTTATTGCTAAATAACTGTAAATTATTTGGAATCTCCGCATCAAAATAAAGTGTATAGTTCAAATCTGGACTTACAAGTGTCATAAGTCCTTTAATATCTTCAAGTAATGTTGTTCTTTTTCCTGTTTTGGAATCTATAAGATATGAAACACCGACATACCCATCTGCGGGGCGTGTAGTAGCCACTACTGCTGAAGGGTTTGGTAATTCAATATTAAAATCAGTAAATGGTGAAGCAAATAACTGTGTATATGTTTTTGGAATGGCTATATTTTTTAAATTACCTAAAGAAATACCCGTTTGAGTGTTAATTAAAATAGCACCACCTTCTGATGTTTTAGTTCCGAGTAAATCCTCAACACTTGATGATTGTAGCCTGTACGTTAAGGTATATTCTGGAATTTGTTCACCAGCAGATCTGCGTTTTTCTTTGGTGATATTTGAACAATTATTTGAAAGCACATCAAGAGTTTTAATATCAAGAATTCCGGTAGGTTTTTTAGAGAGGTTGTGTTTAATTTGATATGCTTTAATAAGTTCCAAAACATTTGTTTTATAATCGGTAAATGGTGGAAATGATGAAGTAATTACAGAATTTACTTCAAGTATTCCATATATTTGTTCAAGTTCAGACACGGTATAGGTGTTTTTTTTATTAAGGGTCAGAGTATAAGGACAATAATTTTTGGTATCTTTTTCAAGATTACCAATATAATGTGAAAGAGTAGACAGGGTTCTACTTCTGGTAATAATGGTATTTAAATTATTTGAAAATGTTCCGTCAAATAATTCTGGTGTATCACCTTTTGCAAATAATGTTTCTTGGGGTTTGCCCGTCGTTAAAGTAATTCTTTGAAGTGTTCCATTTTCCATAGTGACAAAGCGTGGAAACGGTAGAAGTTGTGGTAAATCTGGTGATGCTGCGCCGTAATTTTCTTCTGGAATAGTTACGGTAACTGTTTGTTTTTCTGAGAGTTTTAATACATTTGGTATACCATCAGAGTTTTTATTTAAATCTTTTAATTCTAGTGGAATTATTTTTTTAGCAGTGTCTCCAATATAATCAGTGATAGTTTCTGAGGTATTTTTGGTAAGATTTTTAATACCTTCAAAGAGTGTTGGACCGTCAGTGTTTGTTTTTTCT
>JAYVHO010000012.1:0-57487 GCA_043771175.1 bacterium
AAAAGAGCGGCGCCGTAGGCGCCGCTCTTTTAATCTTCTTATTCCAAAGTAACTCCAAAAATATGTTTTATAAAATAAACACTTTCATCTTTTCCATCATTAACACTAATGTTGTGTTTTAATAGTTCATCACGTAAGCGGTCTGATTCTCTATAGTTTTTTAATTCACGAGCCAATTTACGCTGTGTAATAAGATCTTTTACTGCATGTTGAGAAAATGTATCTTGTGATACTTTATGGACGGTACTAAACCCAAGACCAAATAATTCATCAAATGCTAACAGTAGTTCTACTTTTTGTGTTACTTCAATATCATGATGCTTCATCATAAGAGAAAAGGCCAGTGCAGTATTTAAATCATCTTCATACGCTGCAGTAATATCTTGATGTATTGTTCGCAGGGTATTAATAGTTTGTGTATCAAATGATCCATGTAAAAATACATATTTTGAAATAATTTTATATAATCCAGATAATAAATGAGTGGTTGCTTCAAGTGATTCAAAAGAAAAGTCCATCACGGAACGATAATGGGTTTGAAGGAATAACATCCGCAGAGCCATAGGCGAAACACCTTGGTTTATAATATCTCCCAAGTTATACATATTTCCAAATGATTTTGACATTTTTTCTGACGCAACATTTAAAAATTCACCATGCATCCAATAGTTACAAAAGTTTCCTCCATATGCTGCGCATGACTGAGCTATTTCGTTATTGTGATGAATCATCTTTAGATCCATTCCACCGGTATGAAAATCAAATTCATTACCAAGCAAGGCGGTGCTCATAGCTGAACATTCTATATGCCAACCGGGAAATCCTTTTCCAAGTTCACTTTCAAATCCATGATCTGAATTAAATTTCCACAATGCAAAGTCTTTTCGGTTATGTTTTTGAATATGAGTTATTCTTTCATGTAATTCTCCATCTTTACCGCCAGATGCGTCTCCTAAGGCTCCATATAATTCATATTTACTGGTGTCAAAATAAATACCATCAGACAACGTATAAGTATAGTTTTTTTCTATAAGAATTTTAATAAGTTCTATTTGCTGAGTAATATATTCAGATGCGCGTGGCATATGGTGTGGCGTTAAAATATTGAGCTTAAGAAGGTCGCCCTTAAATTCATAAATAATTTCTGCACAAGCAGACAGCATATTTTCAAGAGAAACTTCAAGATCTTTTCTTTTCAAAAGTTTCATCATTTTGTCATCGCCATGATCACTATCACCAGAAAGGTGACCAATATCGGTAATATTCATGACTTGCTTAACGGGAATATTTTTAAATTCATAATATCTACGTAGAATATCACCCAATAAAAATGAACGTAGATTTCCAATATGTACTCGATCATAGACCGTTGGTCCACAATGATACATGGTAACAATATTTTTATTTATTAATGTGACAGGTTCTTTTGATTTTGTGAGTGAATTATAAACGTGAAGAGACATAAGCGTGCTTTGACTTCTTTTTCGTGAAGTACGTAAATAACAGTATACTGGCAAGCCCTGCAAAAGCAAGTAAGAGATAAATCCCTAATGTGGTATCAAAAAAAGTATCATTAAAAAGTCCAGAGGCAATTACCGCACACATGGTGGCAATTGGGGTAGACAAACATGCAATAGAGGTAATAACATAAAAAGATTTTGCAGAGCCAAGCTGAACTAGTAAAAATCCTGTTTCGCGTAGGTCGTCAAGAATCAGTTTGGTGTTTTCTACCTGAGATTCCAAATAGTGATATTGGGTATGGAGGTCTTCAATGTATTCAATAAAACTTTCATCAGAGAATACATGCTTTTTAATTAAAATGGTTTCAAATAATTGAGCATGGTTTTTTAAGGTTCTGTTACATGACAAAATAATTCTATTTACTGACGCTAGTGTATACACCATATATTCTTCTTCACCCGAGAAAATTTTATCTTCAACCTTCTTAAGATCTCCGGAAACATTATGAATTTCTTCAGAAATAATTCCATAGAGAAGCTTGAGAAGTGATGTAAATAATACATAGCCGCTGAGATTGGCTGTTTTCTTTTGAATCAAATATTGAGTTTCTAATTTTTTTTCAAATTCCAAAAGTCCATCAAGTGGGCTGTTGTGTGCGGTAATCAGCGTTGAGCCAAATACCATAATGTCCAATTTTGTTTCCCATAAGGTGGTATTGTCATAGCGGTCAGTAGGGAAATACATAGTCAGATGGATATAATGAGGCAATACACGTGCGCGTGAGTATTCTGTTTGATTAATGAGATCTTTGGTGCTTATGGAATCTAAAGAAAATTCATCAGCCACTGAAATAATTTCATCATATGATGGGTTTTCAAGGTCAATCCACGTGGTGGTTCCATAGATAAATTCTTTCCGCATGATTACATTGTATCACTTGCAAAAAACACAAAAGTAGGTATACTGGTACCACTATGGAAAAAACCACCGAAAATCTATTTGCGATCATTATTGCAGGAGGAAAACAACATAAAGTTACCCCTGGAATGACACTAAAGGTAGAAAAAATGAATGATGAAATTACTACCGGTCAAAAAATCACCTTTGATCAAGTTACCCTTATTTCACGAGACGGAAACGTTACTGTTGGGGCTCCAACTGTTGCGGGTTCAACCGTTACGGCAGAATTTGTAGAAACTACCAAAGACAAGAAAATTCGTGTTGCAAAGTTCCGCGCTAAGTCTAACTACCATAAAGTATACGGACACCGCCAACCACACAGCTACGTTAAAATCATTGAGATTAAATAATAACAGCCCCAAACGGGGCTTTTATTATGCCACAAGAGGTGATATAGTAGAAAAAATATTTATCAACTAAATACTATCAATATGAAAATAGTTGTCTGTTCACAGTCGCCATCAAAGTTGGAATCAACATTAGGGGCTTTTGAAACGTTGTTTCCATCAATGGAAAAAGAATATTTTATCCATGATTCGCAATCTAAAATAATGTATCAGCCAATTGGTATCGAAACCACCATGGCGGGTGCAAAAAATAGAATTATCTCTGCAAGAAAAGCGTTCAAGGATAATTCAATTGATTATTTTGTTGCCATTGAATCAGGAATTGATTTATTTCAAGGAGAAAAAACAATTGTTTGCTTTTCTGCTGTCTCAATTTTTTCGACAAAACATAAATATTCTAAACGCGCTCTGACTGGAACCATTGAATTACCTTACAAGATTTATTTCAAAAAGATATTTCAGGAAATGAAAGGAGTTGGTGAAATTACCGACAGTTATTTTAAGAAAAAAGATACTAAATTAAGTAAAGGTGCTTTTTATTTATTAACAGAAGGGAAAATTGCACGAGAAGATGATGACCGCCAAGCAGTTGTGCGTGCACTCATACCATTTGTTTCAAAGTATTACCTATAATTACCAAAATCACCTTACGACAATCGTAAGGTGATTTTTATTTCCGTCCTTCAAGTGCGGAACTGATGGTGGATCTATCCAAATATTCAAGTTCACTACCGGTAGAAATTCCACGGCCCAGTGTAGAAATTCTAAAAGAATAAAAAGGAATTTCTGTTTCTATAATGTCTTTAATTTTATTCATGGTCATGTCGCCCTCTAAAGATGGAGAAAGTGCAAAGATAATTTCTTTTAATACTGATTGGTTTTCAAGAATTTTTACACGTTCAATGAGTTCGGGAATTCTTGAATAGAGTTTTTTCTTTTTCTGGATCAGTGGTTCCAAATTTCCAATCACAAAATATTTTCCAATATACACAGAAGATTCTTCTACTGCTTTTAAATCTGAATCTTTTTCCACAATCATGAGAAGGCTGCTGTCACGGTGTTCATCACGTTCAATTGGTGACAGTCCTGTTTTATCATACGTATCAAAATATATCTGAAAACTTTGTTTGCAGACTTTCATATTGCCACGGACTTCCTTAATTAAATCAGAAAAACGAGTGATTTCATCACCTGACATTTTCATGAGAGAAAAGATAAATCGTTCTGCTTGACGTGGTCCCACACCAGGAAGTGCTTTAAAATAATCAATGAGTTCTTCTTTAACTGACATACTAAAATTCATCAAAGTCTACACCAACGCCGCTATGTCCGCCACCGCCTGTATCTTCATATCCTCGGTCACGAATAATATCTTCAAAGGTGGTGTTTTTACCATTAAAGTACAGTTCTACCATTCCCGTAGGACCATTTCTATGTTTTTCAATAAGAATTTCTGCGATGTTGGTACGTTCTGATTCATCTTTTGACTTATCTTCACGGTGAATAAACATAACCACGTCGGCGTCTTGCTCGATTGATCCTGAATCACGAAGGTCTGATAGACGTGGTTTTCCTCCACGACTTTCCACTTGACGTGACAACTGTGACAGTGCCACAACCGGAACATCTAATTCACGTGCTAATTCTTTTAATGAACGAGAAATTTCTGTCACTTGTTGCACTACGTTGTCGGTTTTTCTTTCCGGGTTAATAAGTTGAAGGTAATCAACGATAATGAGATCCAGGCCATGTTCACGTTTTAATCGTCTGGCCGCAGAACGCATATTTAAAATAGTATTACCGGGTTGGTCTTCAATAAATATTGGTGCTTTTGAAAGTACTGCCATGGCTTCTTGGATTTTCTCATAATCATCAGGTGAAAGATTTCCATTTCTGATTTTCCACCCATCAACCTTTGACTGAGACGATAGCATTCTGTTAATAAGTTGTTCTGATGACATTTCTAGTGAAAAAATTCCCACAGAAGCACCGGCATTTACCGCAGCGTTGCGGGCGATATCCATTGCAAGTGTGGTCTTTCCAACTGACGGACGCGCTGCCAAAATAATGAGATCAGAACGTTGAAGTCCGGATAGTTTTAAATCAAGTGCCGCAAATCCGGTCGATACTCCACGCATGGCATCAGGGGATTCCGATAAACGTTCCAGTGCCGCAAATGCTTCCGGAAGAATATCACTGATTCCAATGAATTTATGTTTTACGTGATTTGATTCAACCGATTGTGAAAATATTTTTTCTGCATCATTGATGGTTTCACCCAGTGTTTTGTCTTCAATAAATCCCAGTTCGGTGATTTGTGCGCCAGCTTCAATAAGATTTCTGTGAGTTGCTTTTTCAGCAACAATTTTTGCGTAATGTTCAATATGGGCAGATGAGTGAGTTGATTCGGTAAGTTTTGAAAGATAATGAGTTCCACCAACAAATTCAAGCACGCCCAAATCTTTTAGTTTGGCGGTAATGGTCAAAAGGTCGATTGGCTCATGGTTGGTCATGAGGGTTTTCATGGTGGTGAAAATGAGAGAGTTTTTTTCTGAGTAAAATGAGTCAGATTTGATGAGATCGACAATATCAAACAACGCCTGTGGACGCAAGAGGATTCCACCGAGGACTGCCTCTTCTGCCTCCAAATTCTGAGGAGGAAGGCGGTTTCTGTACAAATTATCCAGAGAAATCTCGGGTTTTTTGAATGTGCTGTTTTTATTGTCCGTTTTGGCCATGTTGGTAGTAGTATAGCATTTTGATAAGAATAATTAGAATTTACTTGACTTTTTCCTTATTATATGTGATAATAAATTCATATTTTTTAACATAAAACCAATCAGAAATGAAAAATTTTAGTGATTTCACTGAACAAGATTTAGAAAATCTTGTCGAGTCATGTGGTGGTCCTGAAAATGCATGGGCTCAAGTTCAAGAATTTTTAGCCAAAAAAGCAAACAACGCTACAAATCTACAAAAAGTAGATGAAAGTATT
This sequence comes from bacterium, assembly GCA_043771175.1. GTDB lineage: Bacteria > Patescibacteriota > Minisyncoccia > Phycocordibacterales > UBA1006 > DASWYC01. The sequence continues at coordinate 5,764 of JAYVHO010000012.1, forward strand.
GAAGTCAAAAAGCAAAAAACAATCACATTCTGGAAAACACAATTTAATACTGATATTCCAGAAACAGACATCATCCCACCTCAACCAGAGCATTTGTCCTATCTTAGTTGGTCACCAGAAAAATCTTTACGTAATTGTGATGAAGTATTACAAAAATACAAAGAACAATTCGGTGAAGATAATATATATTGTTACTATGATTCAATTGATGAGTCAATTCAGACACAACAAGACCGCACAGAAGAAAGTTACTGGTACTGGCATAAGGGAGAGGAAGAACCAGATAAAAGACACCGAGGTAAATCGTACGATGTATTTTCAAAAGAAGAAACAAAGTACATGATTCCTTTTGAAGGTATAGTGTTTGCCTATGAATATAGACTTAGCACAGGCAAAATGTTAGATATTGATGGTGTTACCTATTTTCACGCTCTGTATTCTGGCGGCAACGTCATCCTCATGTGCGAGAACGATAGCGAATTCTACTTCGACTACAATTACCGCAATCGCAGTAATGACAAGTACGGACCCCGTGAGATCAGTTTTAAAACTTTTCTCTTGTAACTTTTAACCCTTGCGCTTGTAAAAGTGTGAGGGTTTTTGTAATATATTAATATGGTTATTAAACTGGTTTGTGTATACAAATAGCAGTTTGCCACATTTTAAAAACTGCCTATGCTGACGTGCGTATAATAATGTATACGAAATAATGATAATGATCTTATCAAATGGATATATAGCAGAGTATCCTCAACCCTTGGTTGCGACTGGGTGTGGTGAATAGATGTGTCAGTATAGAAACGGGGCTCTGAATTCTGACGACAACGTCATCAACATGTACAAGAACAATGGCAAATTCAACATCAACTACAATAACCGCAATAACAGTAATGACAAGTACGGACCCCGTGAGAAGTTTTAACCCGCTATAGATGCGGGTTTTCTGCTACGGATTTATACCAACCATGTGCCATAATAGAAATTTTTTGGAGTTCCTGAATAATTTTTAAATAAAATTCTGAAGTAATAATATTAAGTTCATATTCTGTTCTTATTATATGTTTTGAAACTTCGATATTTCTACGAAGTGAAAGAATATATGGTAGTTTTTCTTTCTTATTAAGTAATCCTGCTTGAATACTTTGCTCAAGTGTTTTTAAAATAGAGGTAAGTAGTTGGCTATGAATACCTAATTTGTCTTGCTTTGAAAGTTTACTGCTTGCTCTATAGGTATTTTTATATACACTTTCTATATGATGAACAATAGGAATTGCAAGGAAGTTTTCTCGGGGGGGTACTATTCATAGTAATTTATTTAATAGTATAACATCGCTTGAAAATATATTAGATGCATGGAATAAATTCAAGATACAAAAACTTAAAAAATTTGGAGTGCAAGAATTTAGATATAATTTAGAAATAAATTTATTACAAATTCATAAAAAACTTATAAGTAAGAAATACATCCCAGACCCATATAAACCATTTTGTATTCAAGATCCTAAAAAACGCTTAATTCATAAAGCAGAAGTGTCTGACAGGGTCGTGCATCAAGCAATCATTAATATTATTGAACCAATTTTTGATAAAAGTTTTATAAACGATTCTTTTTCTTGCAGAAAAGGTAAAGGAACACACAAGGCTGTTAAAAGATTTAAATATTTTTTACAAAAAGTAAGTAAAAATAACACTCAGCAAACATGGATATTGAAGTGTGATGTTAAAAGATTTTTTGATTCTATAAATCACGATATTTTAAAAGAACTTTTACATAAAAAAATTGAATGTTCTGAAACAATAAACCTTTTGAATATAATTATAGACAGTTTTGAAAAATCAGAAAATACTGGATTACCACTTGGAAACTTAACAAGCCAATTTTTTGGAAATATATATTTACACGAATTAGATTTTTTTATTAAACATAGTTTGAAGGTAAAATATTATCTCAGATATTGTGATGATATGATTTTGGTAAGTAATAGTAAAATTGAACTTCAAAGTTGGCTTAAAACTATAACTGAATTTTTATACAAAAATTTGAAACTTGAAATCCATCCATCCAAGATATTTTTTAGAAAATATACCCAAGGAATGGATTTTTTAGGATATATAACATTTCCGAATTATACAATTTTAAGAAAAAGTACTAAACAAAGAATTATTAAAAAATGGTCTGGTTTGAATAATGATCAAAAAAATTCATATTACGGCGTTTTGAAATATTCAAAAAGTTTTAAAATAAAGAAAATTCTAAATAAAGAAGAAACAAATATATAATTTATTGACATATATAATTAAATAATGTATTTTGTTGATATCTTGTTTAACTAATAGTTAATCGTTCACAATCTTAAGATGAAAAGGAGGTGTAAAAAATGGAAGACCCAAATAATCAATCATCAACTAATTCTGATATAGTAACAATTGCTGAAATAGCTGATAAAGTTGATGCAAGTTCTAATAATGGTTGGAATGAGAAAGATGAAGCTGAAGCAACAGGTCAATAATCGAGTAATGTTTCAAATACCTGGCATTCTGTTCGAGATGATGCACAAGAGTCAGGTGAATTACCAGAAAGAATGTTTACAAAAGAAGACTCACAAGATGGCGGAAATGGTTCTGGCATTTTTAGTTTTCTGAGTGGCATATTTGATTAGTATTTTAAACATAAAACTCTTACCATTTATTTGTGGTGAGAGTTTTTTAGGCTGTACTCATAGTTAGTATGAAAAACTTTAAAGAAATTACACCAATTCCATATACTCTTGAAGAAGATTTAGAGTTAATAAAAACAGAAAACTTTACAAATAAAAAATTAATTGAAAAATATTCATTTTATCCAACTCTGATACTTATGGATTATCAATTTGAATATTTTTACTTTAGAGATTCTGTGATTGAAAAAATCACCACCGAACTTCTTCAATACGCTAAATACTATCATGAGTATTCTACAGAACTTAATGAGTCACTTTATCAAAAATTACAAAAATTTACCGAAGAGTTGATGGTAAAATATATCGTTGAAGAAAAAGCAAGAAAGATATAATTTGTATACACATTTAAAATTTCTCTGTATAATAGACACATGTCAGAATTCGCTCCAAAAACAAACATATCTGTGAAACGAATTATAACCGGAATTAGGCCTACTGCGACGCTAACCATCGCTAATCTCATAGGAGCTGCGGTTCCCTTATTAGAACTACAAAATACTACTGAAGGGCAGGTCTTGGTATTTGTTGCGACAATGCATGGACTTACTGACCATGAAGCAATTCAATTAAACACAGAAGAGATTGTTAAAGACTATCTTGCACTAGGTCTAGATCCAAAAAAAGTAATCATTTTTGATCAAAAAGATATTAGAAAAGAGGTTGCTCTTTTGAAAATGTATCTTGAGCGTCATCTTACGGTTGCTCGTGCTTGTCGAGTTCCAACGCTCAAGGATAAACTTCGACAAGGACAGAAACCAGAAGAAGCGAATGTTCTACTGATGAACTACCCAGTAATGATGGCAGCTGATATTTTTTTGCAAGATGCTGATGTTGTTCCAGTTGGTAAAGATCAGTATTCACATATGGAGCTTATGCGAGAACTTGCCGATTCAGTAAATGAAAAATATGGAAAAGACAAAAAAATTCTTGTTCGAGCTGAAACCATGAATCGTGATGAACCTATCAATATTTTGTCACTCAATGGTGAAGGTAAGATGTCAAAATCAAAACCAGAAGGTGCAATATTTTTAACAGATAGCCCAGAAGTTATTACAAAAAAAATGAAGCGAGCTGAAACTGCAATTGAAGGCGATATGAGTGATAAACTTAATAATCTTATTAAAATCGCAGATGCTTTGGCTCCTGAATACAATAAAGAAATTGAGTCAATAATAGCTCGTCATATGTCAGGAGAGAAAGTAATGGGTGAGCTTAAAAAGCTTCTCACAGAAATACTTATTAATTTTACAAAAGCATTTCAGGTAAGACGTGCTGAAATTACTCATGAACAGGTCTCAATTATTTTGAGTGAAGGTTCAGTGATTGCAAAAACAAATGCTAATATTGTGCTCGAAAGATTAGAGAAAGCTATGGGTTTAATATAAATTATCAAGTTTTATTCTTCAAACGGATTTGGAGAAATATCTGCCACCTTCATCAGTGTTATTTCGTGGCTCAAGTTAAACTTTTCGCGTAGAAATAAAATGAATTCTTCAATAGGATTTTTGGTAACCCACACGCCGCTACGCATTTGTTCACACCCCACAGAAACCAAGGCTTTACGCACATCGTCACGTATTTTGCGGTCTTCGTCCGTAAAATCGAGCATAATCACGCGGTAAAACCCATCAAATCCAAAGTCTGGATGGTGAGCAATTGGGTTGTCTAAAGGGCGACTTTTAACGTGGTCACGTCCAATGGTGGTAAGAGAAATTGAACATTCAGAATCGGTGTAGTCAAACGACACAAATCCTCGTTCCTCAAGACGCTTGAGGGTGCGTGAAATCAAATATTCTGGCTTAAAACTGCGTTCTTCTAATGATTTGAGAGTTACTGAGTCTGATACCCTAAACATGGCTTCTGGGACGATATCTTCTTTTGAAAGAAACCCCTTTTCCTCCAGGATTTCCATAATGATGTACTGCAGACTCTTTTTCATAAATCTATAGTAACATATTTGACAAATATTGCAATGTATGTCAATATGTTGTAAACATTCATTAAAACAAAAAATAAAAATGGAAATCAAAACAATTGTATTGAGTGTAATTGCCCTGAGAAATCTTCTTATTGAAATTCAGCAAGAAATTTCACAAGTGCAAAAATATGGTGCAGGTGCTGCCAAGCATGCCAATGATAAATTTTCAGAAATTATCACAGGATATGACAAATTTCTGGATGATTTAAAAACAGGATTTCTGGCAGAAGTTCAAAGCACTGGAGTAACACCACATCAATTTATAGTGAAGTACGGTATTTGTGACTACACTAAAGATGGTGGTGGAATTTCAGGAATTAATGTTGAAAATTTTTCTTTTAAAAAGCAGAAAGAACTTTTTGTTGGAAAAAGAAAAGGTGAAATCATTCGCTCTTTTGGCTCATTGCAGATTGCAATTTTTAAGTCTGTACAATCAAAGCAAAAAGTACTGAAGTTTCAATTCCCATGGCCAAAATGGGTTGAAAAAAATGAACTTGACTCATGGTTGAGTTTATATCAAGAGAGCCACATGTATAGTATGATTACGGGTGCGCCATGTGAATTTGGTTTAAATAAATCAAAAGAATATGCCACAAAGATTCCAGACATAAGACTGTTTATCGGCAAAGAATATGGTTCATTTGATGAAAATGCACCGTTTCAGGAACCATTATCCAAAACTTTGACAACAAAATCCTATGGATGGAAACGCAAAGAATCATTTTTGGTTCTTGAATCAAATTTTATAGTAGAGTTTCTTAACGATGTTTTATTAAAAAGTTTACTTCCTGAGTAAATCAAAGACTGTTGCGTATTATGCGTAACAGTCTTTTCATTTGTATTATTACTTGACATTTATGTTATTTCATGATATATTTTAATTCAATTGTATTTTTAAAACCAAACCAAAAGTCCTGCTACCTCAGGCATCTAAGACATGAAAAAAGTGTTTTTTCACCTTGCTATTATTATCTTTACTGTTATTGCATTAATACTGACGATTGGAAAATCACCGGTATTTGCAAACAAGCCACCGGCACCAAAAACACCAATTACAGATATCTTGAAAAAGAATTATTCTGCAGAAGTACTCAAAGTCGGTGGTGTGGAGTATTTGGCGATTAAACCAAATCACCATCATTTCCCTGGCGCAGCGTATGCATATCTGGAGTATATGCTTTATAAATATGCAGTTCCTGCGAATGAGAGAAAGATCCTCGAAGTGTTTGGTAATAACCCAAAGTACATGACCGAAGGTCTTGAGTTTTGGTTTCCATATTCTCGGGAAAGTGCCGAGAGACCATACCTATGGAAAGTGACTTCTTTAGCAAAAAATAACCTTGGTATGGTAGGTAACTTAGTAGATCTAAAATATAATTGCCATCCAAAAACTCGTTTTTTGTTTGTACTCAGGTAAACTTGCCAATTTTTGGTAAGCAAAAAGCCGGAAAATTCTTTCAGAATTTTCCGGCTTTTATACTGCCTGTTTTTTGTGCCGAGAGAGAGACTTGAACTCTCATGGGTTACCCCGCTCGATTTTGAGTCGAGTGCGTCTACCATTTCGCCATCCCGGCATGTGATTTATGATATCACTTATGCATTGATTTGAACAGATCTTCTAATGCTTTTATACCATCACCAGCAGCAATGTTATTTTGATGATATAAAATATTGGTACAATCTCCTGCGGCCCAAATTCGCGAGTGAGATGTTTTACCAGTTAATGGATCAATTTTGATAGATCCAAATTCAGAAAGTTCTACCAACTCTTTAATAATTTCTGTAGTGGGGATTTGTCCAATTTCACAAAATATTCCAGACACGGGAAGGGTTTGAGTTTCTTGAGTAATGGTATTTTTAATAGTTATACCAGTAACGGCAGTATCTCCAATAATTTCAACTGGTTCAGTATTTATAAGGAGCGTGAAATTTGGATGTTTAAGAATATTTTGAACCGTTACCGCATCTGCTCTGGGTTCACTACTTCTGTTAATCAGGGTTACATTGGGGCAATAGGCAAGTAGTTCAAAAGCTGACTCAAACCCTGCATTTCCTCCACCAATCACTACGGCATTTTTACCAGCATATAATGGTCCATCACAAGATGCGCAATACACAACGCCTTTGGCATCAAATTCTTCCACTCCTTTAATGCTAAGTTTTTTCCTGGATGATCCAGCCGTATAGAGAATTTTTTTTGCGATTATAACTTCAGAAGATGAAAGAATGATAGAAAAATTCTCACCGTCATCCGTAATTGTAGTAACTTTAAAATATTCTTTAATAATAGCTGTTTCTGTCACATTTGCTTTTGCATGTGTTTTAAACTTTTCTGCGAGGTCAGAACCGCTGATGTGTGATTCTCCAATCCAGTTTTTAATATCGCTTGAAACGATAGATTGTCCTCCAAAACTTTCCGTAATAAGTACTGTTTTTAAACCTTTTCGTGAAGCATACACAAATGCAGCGGTTCCTGCAGGGCCAGCTCCAATAATTGCTACATCAAATATCATAGAATAATTTATTAATCGTTATTAAAAGGTTTGCGGCGAAGAAGTGGGGGAAGCTTACCACCAAAGCGAGATTGTGTTGGTGCATTATGTGAAATTGGTTCTTCTACTACAATTTCTGTTACTTCTGCGCGTTGTACACGTGGCTGAGCATACGTTGGTGCCGGTGCTTCCTCATGGGTTACTTCATGTATTTTAACCGGTTCTGTATTGTGATGATTTTCATTATTTTTTGAAAGAATAATAGGTTCTTCACGTTTAGTATGTGATTCTTTTATTTTTGCAGTATCAAAACCAGCAGCAATAACGGTGACTTTAATTTCACCTTCTTTTATTTCTTTCATATGGTCTGGTGAATGCATAATTTGACCATAAATAACACGAGCATTTGGATCTATTGATTCAGTAATAATTTGTGAAATTTTATTAAGCTCTGACATTTTAAAGTCTTGACCCGAGGTAATGCAATACAAAACATTTTTAGCACCAGTAACTGACATATTAAGAAGAGGAGTATTAATAGCTTTTTTAGCAGCTTCTACTGCACGGTTTTCTCCACTGGCAAATCCAATTCCAATAAACGCAGATCCAGCACCCGTTAAAATAGCTTGAAAATCGCGGAAGTCTGTATTGATTTTACCTGGTGTAGTTATAATATTTGAAATACCTTCAACGGTTTGGCGGAGAATTTCATCGCACATTTCGAAAGCTTCATTCAGAGTTTTCTCTTCATCAATGACTTCAAGAATTTGGTCATTTGGAATAACAATAATTGCATCAACTTCTTTACGAAGATCTTCGACACCTTTAATAGCAATAGCATTGCGTTGCTTTTGTTCAAACATGAATGGGGTGGTAACAACAGCAATGGTTAAAATTCCTTGCTCTCGTGCCTCTCTGGCAACTACTGGCGAGGCACCTGTTCCGGTTCCTCCTCCCATACCACAGGCAATAAATACCATGTCTGCACCTTTTAACACTTCTTGGATTTCAGAACGAGTTTCTTCTGCGGCGTCACGTCCAATTTCTGGATTCATTCCGGTGCCTTTACCGCTGGTAAGGTTTCTTCCCAGATGAATTTTGGTGCTGGCAAGTGATTTGTGCAAATCTTGTGAATCAGTGTTCATTCCAATAAATTCAACTCCTTCAATTCCTGATCTTATCATGTGATTAATGGCATTTAATCCTGATCCACCAATACCAATTACCTTGATATTGGCTATAGTTTGTGGTTCTCGTTCAATGATTCTTGGCATAATTAATGTTATTATATCACAAAAGAAAAATATGAGGCTTTACTGTCTGTCATCCCGTTGCATAACGGGATCTAGATTGTTAATTGCATGATTCGCCTGGGTCACGTTATGTAAGGGGATGACGCGTAGTGTTATGGTATTAATTTTTTTAACACCTTTGTAACAAAAACCTTAACCGAGTTTAAAATATCCTTTGGAGAAATGGTAAATTCATTATACTCGCTGGCCAAAAGACATGTTCCATACGGAGTAGCCCATGATGTCTCACGAATTCTGGTTCTGGTATTAATCGGCAAATCAATTGTTGAAACAAATGCGGGAAGTTCAAAATATGCTTTGGCACTTTGGTCGATTTTTGAAAGTTGAGATCCTCCTCCCATAATAATAATTCCCGCTGGAAATTGTGAATCTTTATGATGATTTTCAAGGTGAAAAGAAATAGTATCAAAAATAGCAGACAAACGTGATTGAACAATCGTGGAAACACGATCTTTTGAAATAGGATGAAGAAGTTTATCAAATTCTCCTTTTTTTGCTTTCTCTGCTTCTTCAAGTGAAATCTGAAGGTGAATAGCAATGTCATTGGTGATGTCACTAGATCCCGTTTCGTATACTTTTAAAGATGATAAAACCCCTTCTTCATAAACAGAGATAGTGAGTGTTTCTGCACCCAAATCAACAAAAATACATCCAGAAATTTTTTGACGTTCCGTTAATATTGCGCGAGCTGAGGCTTGGGGTGCAGCTAATATTCCATGAACTTCAATTTCGAGATTTGAAAATACGTCGGTGATATCTGCAAGATGATGTTCTGGATATAAAATATATACCACTGATGCAGAAATGGTTTCTCCCAACAGTCCCAGCGGTTTACCCATAATTGGTTTTTGATCAAGTAAATACCGTTTGGTGACGCTGTCGATAATATGATAGTTGGGCTGATAATGGTCCACATAGTCTCGTCCTTTTTGGTGGAGCGCTTTAATATCATCTGATGAAATAGATTTACGCTGTGTTAGTGTGGTACTGGCGGTCAAAGAAAATGAAGTAAGGCCAATGCCACCAAGTGACACGTAACAAGATTTTATAGGAATTTGAACATCTTTTTGAGCTTTAGTGATGGCTTCTTCTATGGAACGAGAAATTTCCTTTTTATTGATAATGTATCCACTGCGCATTCCTCGTGACGGTGCCTCACCTATAGAAATAATTTTTGGAGCCGATCCATCACTTTTAACTTCACATACAATCACACGTACGTGTGAAGTTCCAAGGTCGATTGATGTGATCAGGGCGGTTCTCATAAAATAAAGTATATCATGGACATAAAATGAAAGGAAAACAAGGATTGATTGTTGACAATTTTTTAATACCGTGTAATCTGTTCAAGAACAAATTAACAAAAATATATATGAACTTAAAAACAATAGTAATTGCAGGTAATGAATTTTCTTACCAGAACAACGCACTGTATGTAGCCATGACAAATGGTGTTGGGGTTTGGACAGCTCGTGGTACCTTTGAGGAAAATCCAAAAATAATCCCAAAAGCAACATCAAGTAATTTGCAAGATGCTTCTGCAGAGTATATTAAAAAAACATATGACATTAAAAAGTTGTATGAAAATATGACACAGTTACCAGAGTATTCTAAATCGCGTACCCATTTATTTTTGATTGATTTTGAAAATAAGCGGATTTATTCTCATTCAAATAGTGCAGAAGATATAGCTCGGAATCATTTGGAAAAATTTGGCGTCGAGAATCTTCACGAATTCTCTGTAATGAATATTGAATGGTATTTTGCTGAAAGTCTAATATGTTATTAAATCTATCAAAAAGCCGAACATGCGTAGCATGTTCGGCTTTTTATTTATATCTGCGATAGATATTTTTTATAATAAATCTTTTCTTGTTGTTCCATGGCATGACCATGAGTGTATCCTTTTAAATGAAGACACCCATGAATACATATAAAAAGCAGGTGTTCCACATAGGTTCTGTTGTATGATGGAGCCTTTTTTCTAATTGAAGGAAGATGAAGAATAATTTCACCAGAGTCTGTTTCAAGCGGAAAACTTAAAATATCTGCTGGACCATCCTTGTGTTTAAATTGGATATGTAATGCTTCTGATTTTTTTGCCATGATACAGGCAACAGATAAAATATAGTTTTTACCTAAAATATCATTTTTTATATCAAACAAAGGAAGCTTTGGAAAGCTTCCTTTGTGGAATACGTGAACAGAAAGAGTACTTTCAGATTCCGTAGTCATAGAATTATTGACGAACAGCAACTTTTCCAAGCTTTTCAAGCTTAGCTTTTTCTTCAGTTCGTTTAATGCGTACTAGCGCTCCTTCTTTACGGCGGAGTGTAGACTTTGAACGCTTGAAGTATCGGTCGTCCTTTATTTCTGAAACGTATCCAGCTGCGCGAACTTTACGAGAAAATCGTCGTAGGAGTCCTACTGCTGGTTCTGCTCCGTGTTTGGTTACAATTACTTGAAATGGCATATGTAACAATATAGTACCATGAATTTTCTTATTTGCAATTTTAAATCACAAGTGCCTCTTGTAATAAATCTTCTGGTGTTGGGGCAAGAGTAGGGTCTTCTGAAATTAAGTAAAGTTCAGAAGTTTTTAAAAACATGAGTGAAAGCATTTTCGCCATGGGGAGGGTGCCAGAAGAAAATACTAATCGATCATAATCAAATATATATAAAGCATCATACGTTTGAGCAGAAGATAAAAATGCTTTTAAGCTTCCCAGAATAATTCCACCTGACAAAGAAACATCTTCAATTAATGTACTTACCTTCTTGGGTGATAGTTTATCTTCTGTTTCTTTAAATGCATCAAGTCTAAAAATTTTTACCTGCTCGAAATATGCTAAAAGATATTCTTCTAATTGGCCAGTACCAAGACCCAGTTCAATAAGCGAAAGGGCACTACAGTATTGACATGCATCCCATGGTATAAAAACTTTTTTTTCAGCGTGACACATATAGGTGATTTTTGAACCATTTTTATGTTTGTGAACTTTGGCATCACAACTGGAACATCTGGCTACTTTTTTACAGGTAGTACAAAATATTGCACTGCTGTAGCTGGTTTGAAGAGAAAATATGCCAATAGTTTTATGAGCTTTGATGTCTTTACTGAGCAGTCCTAAAACTTTTTTTGGAATTACTGCGTGAGCTGTTGAAACGTATTCTGTTTTCTTATCTTCTTTTGAAGAAATTATATAGGTATCGTTTGATGATATACATATATCTGCTGTTAAACCATATACAACAACAGGTTGTGATGACGTTTGAAGCAGTAAATCTATGTGTGAAAACTTAAGATCATTATCATGATGAAAAATATTTTCAGGTTCAATAACACGAACAATACATAAATGTGTTGGAATAGATGGAATAAAACTTGATGTGGTCAGAATAATAAGACGCTGAGTGTTTTGATTATGTAAAAATTCTTCATATGTTTTTTTATCATGAGCGTTTGAGCCTCCGTACATGTTTATAATTTCTATTTCATCATCATATAATGACAATAGTTTATGATGAAGCGTTAAAAGATATAACACAGAAGGACAAATAATTATCTGGCTTTGTTCGTATTCTTCAAGAATATCACCATGTAAAAGTGTTATATTTTTATATTCATGATCATAACTTACAAATGGTGTTTCAACCCATAGAGAAATTTCTGACATGTGGCGTTCGATAATTTTTTTTGAAATAATTTGATGAAGAGGAATATTATATTTTTTTGATTCCGACATAAAAACATCAAGCGCTGCTGGTGAAATAATTCCATGTGGAGTTTGAAGAGGAATCGGCTTTAACTCAAAGTCACTGCTTTTAATAGAAAGCTTACGTTCTCTGATATGTGATGAGGAAAGTACCAAAAAAAATACATCGGCAGATCGTAGAGAAACGGTGATTATTGAGCCATTTTCAAACTGTTGCGTAGAGCGAAAAGAAAGCAGGGGATTTGGTAGATTTCTATATAAAACAATTCCTTCAACGATGTACATAGGTGTATTGTACGATATAAAAAACATATAGCGAAGTAAGGTTGGGTGTGGTAGAATTTGCCCTCATGATACAAAAGCGTATACTTAATTTTATGGCATCCTTGTTAGTAAAAAAACTTGGAATTGATATTGGAAGTTCGTATACGCGAATATATATTCCAAATAAAGGGATAGTTTTAGAAGAACCAACCCTAGTAGCATTGTCTAAAAAAACCGGAGAAATTGTTGCAGTTGGAAAAGACGCAGAAGTAATGCTGGGGAAAAATCCAGAAATAATAGAAGTGTATGCACCTATTTCTCATGGTGTACCTATTCATTTACCACTCCTTGAAGTGATGATCAATGAATATATTCACAGTGTGGTAAGTTCTTATTCTTTAGTAAAACCAGAAGTGGTGCTTTCTGTTCCCACAGATATTTCTTCAACAGAAAAGCGTGCTATTGTAGAATCTCTTTTAAAAGCAAATGTAAAATCGGTCTTTGTGGTAAAACAACCCGTCCTGGCGGCCTATGGCGCACAAATAAACACTGATCATGCAAAGGGTTCTATGATGGTGACTATTGGTGGAGGAACCACAGAAATTGCAATCACATCACTGGGATCTACGGTGTCTGGCAGATCTCTTAAAATTGGAGGAAAAGATATTGATGCAAAAATTAAAGAATATGTCAGTACCTATAAAAATTTAGAAATTTCACCTAAAAATGCAGAAGATATTAAAATTGCAGTTGCCAGTGCTGTATTTGAAGAAGATGAAGAATATGTTGTAACCGTACGTGGACGAGATATATTTTCTGGACTTCCAGCAAGTTTTGACATTACATCAAATGAAATTTACCCAATTATTAAAGATTTTTTAGAAGAAGTATGTGAAGGAATCCGATTAGTTCTTTCTACTACGCCACCAGAAATTGTGGTTGATATTATGGATCAAGGAATTCATTTGGCAGGAGGTGGTGCACAGATTACCAATATTACAGAATTTATTTTTAGAAAAACGGGAGTACGTTCTTTATTAGTTCAAAATCCAACTCATGTGGTAATTTTGGGAACTGAAAAAGCACTTTCAAAATTACAGGATTTTAGAGATAGTGAAAAAATTTCACGATAAAAAAGTGTTTTGTCATTCCGCAACAAGCGCAGTCCAGCTGGATCCCGCTAATGGCGGGACGACAGGAAAGGTTTTATGTTAAAATACCCCTATGAATATTCCTGGATTTTATCTTGTTTGTATTGATACTCAAGATTTAGTGAGTAGAATTTTACCTCACAACATAAAAGAAATATTATATTCTTGCGGAGTATTAAAAAATGAAGAAATTCAAACAATGTTTTTTGAGAGAATGTCCATTGATGAAGCTAGAACTCTGCGTAGTCAGGTTTCTTTGGTTATGCAAAAAGGCATTATTTGTGTAGTGGTTGATAGAATGCCATTTGATGCCCAGCAATCTTTGTTAAAAATATTAGAAGAATTACCACGTGGAATATCACTGTATTTATGTGTTTCGCCTGATATTGAAATTCTGCCAACTATTTTATCTCGAACAGTGAGAAAGTTTTTTAAGAAAGTTGTATTGCCTGAATCAACAGAAATTACCGAACAACTTCTGGAAAAACTTCATAAAAAAGATCCAGAACTGTATAAAAAAAAGATTCAAGAATTGGGACATGCTATTTTGCAAACAATTACGTTCAGTAAAAAAATGCCACAAACCTCAAAAGAAAAAACATATCAACACGTACTGACATTGATAGAAACAGTTCCTGTTTCTCGATCCGCCAAGATAATAGGTGATTTTTTCCTCAATGTGAGAAGGATTTTTTAAAGTATGTTGCAAAAAAAATGAGGTATGGTATAGTGATTGTCATGAAAAAAGGTATTCACCCACAATCACAAAACGTCGTGTTTAAGGACGTAGGAAGCAGTGAAATGTACGTAATTTCAACTACTATGAAGACTTCAAAAACCGTTTCTTTTAATGGTTCAGAAATGCCACTTATAGAAGTAGAAACATCAAGTTCTTCACACCCTTTCTATACCGGTGACACCAAAGTTTTGGATACTGCTGGACGCGCTGAAAAATTCCGCAACCGTGCAGTTAAGGCATCTAAATAAATGTTTTGTTAGAAACACTTCAGAAATGAAGTGTTTTTGACGTTAATGAAATATATGAACAAAGAACAACTTGAAGAATATAAAAAAGATCCACGATTTACCTACACCATCAAAGATATTGAAGGTTTTTATAAGCGTATTACAGAAAGTGAATCACTATTAGATGATCCAGAACTCGGACCCATGGTTAACGATGAAATTGAATCACTAAAACTTCAAATTGTGGAATTAGAAGATTATATTAAAAATATTTTGAAACAAGATGAACTTGCTGAGGAGTTTCCTAATGAACTTATTATGGAAATCAGAGCAGGTGCAGGAGGGGATGAGGCTTCTTTATTTGCATTTGAGTTGGCCCAAATGTATCAACGATACGCCGAAATAAAAGGATATTATTGTAAAGTTATTGATGAATCAGCAAATGAAGTAGGCGGGTATAAAGAAGTTTCCATTGAATTTAAAGCGCCAGAAATTTTTAAATATTTGCGTTTTGAAACGGGTATTCATCGTGTGCAGCGTATTCCTGCAACAGAAAAACAAGGACGTATTCATACCTCAACAGCATCAGTGGTAATCATGCCTATCCGCAAAAAGTTTACCGTAGAATTAAATCCTTCAGATCTTGAATTTGAAACGTCTCGTTCAGGTGGAGCAGGAGGACAAAATGTTAACAAGGTAGAAACCGCCGTGCGTGTAATTCATAAACCGTCAGGACTTTGGGTTAGATCTACATCTGAACGTATGCAGCAAAAAAATAAAGATAAAGCTATGGAAATTTTGCGCAATAAATTACAAGACATTGCCGATGAAGAGTCAGCAGCAAAAGATGCCAGTATGCGTTCTGGGCAAGTAGGAAGAATGGATAGATCTGAAAAAATTCGCACCTACAATTTTCCTCAAGACCGCATAACGGACCATCGCATCAGACAATCATGGAGCAATATTCCAAAAATAATGTTGGGATATATTGACGGCATTATTTCTTCTCTTCAAGAAGCCGGTGAAACAGGGTTTAGTCATGATGATTTTGAATAAAAGAGATTTTGAGTTTTCCAAGAAAGTACATTTTATGTTCTGTGGAAATCTATTGACAATATCAATTTAATTTGCTACTATCAACTTCACACAATTTTTTTAAAATAATGTTCATCGCGAACCTATTTTTGTTCGCAAATTTGTCAAAAAACTAAAAAGTTATGAAAAAAAGGAATTTCCAATCTACACAACGGGTTCGTTTGGTAGTTATGGAAAAAAATGAAAATGATGCAAAACTTAGTAGAGCTTATGGCTTAACTGAGTTTAATCGCATGAAAAGGGAGTCGCCTGAAGCTCTCCAAATCCAGTTACGTCAAAGTGACGAGTTGGAAAAGGGGAGATTTTTTGAACCGCATGGTGGTAGATCGAATGGAGTCCGCACGTGATGTTAGCCGCTTGTTATATTGAGATATAATAAGCGGTTTTTATTTTAGATTTTTTTTGTTATACTAAAAATCAAACTCAACATTAAAAACTTGTATTATGGAAACATTAGAGAAAAAAGCCGTCAAAACGGTGATTGATATCAAGGATACTATTAATAAATATTCAAAGATTTTAGTAAAAGAAAGAGACGCAGATGGTAGGAGAATTTTTATCTCCAGTTCTCTTCGGTATATCATGCATAGTAGTATTGCTGCGCAGCAATCCGTATGTCTTTTTAAGTATGAGGTGATTGACTTGGCTCCAAATTTCAAAAAAATTATTCCATTTTCTGAAAGTGAAATTGGATTTATTATTATGTATTGTGTCGTTCAAATGTGGAAAAAAGATGCCAATATTCAACAACCAAGTACGATGCTGACTTTTATTTCTGAAAATGGCACCATGTATATTGAAATTAGCACCAATAGTAATGATTTTAATATCAACATATCATGTAGCTATGAAGAACCTAATCTTATAGAATATGATAGATTTAATTTTGAATATAATATTTATTCAAAAGTATCGTAGTCATACAAAAGCCGGACGCGCCCTAAACTTTGTATATTTACAAAGCAGGGTTGCGCGTCCGGCTTTTTTGTTGTAAAAATTGCCCAAATACGCTATTATGGTGGTACGTTATGAATTCCTCAAATATAAGAAACTTCAGTATTATTGCTCATATTGATCATGGAAAATCAACCTTGGCTGATAGAATGATAGAACTCACTCAAACCATAGAAAAGCGCGTCATGAAAGACCAAGTATTGGATTCTATGGAACTTGAACGTGAACGAGGTATCACCATTAAAATGCAGCCAGTTCGTATGAATTTCAAAAAAGGCAGCGATGAGTATATTTTAAATTTGATTGATACTCCTGGTCACATTGATTTTTCTTACGAAGTTTCAAGAGCTTTACGAGCAGTAGAGGGAACACTTCTGTTAGTGGATTCAACTCAAGGAATGCAAGCACAAACACTAACCGTTTTAGATATGGCGCTGGAACTGGGGATTAAAATTATTCCGGTGGTTACTAAAACTGATTCACCTTTAGCACGGATTTCAGAAGTTAAGAAAGAAATTTCTGATTATCTTTTGTGCGATGAATCAGAAATTTTGGAAGTCTCAGGAAAAACTGGCGCGGGAGTTCATGATCTTTTGGATCAAATAATCGAACAAATTCCTGCACCTGCTGTACAAGTAGAAAATCCGCCCGTACAAGGGCTTGTATTTGATTATGCATATTCTGGACACCGAGGAATTATTATCTATCTACGTCTTATTGCAGGATCTGTTAAAAAGGGAGATGAACTGACACTTTTGGGTGCGGGAGTTTCTTTTATTGCTACGGAAGTGGGATTTTTTGCTCCCAAAGAAACACCCTCTGATATTTTGGAAGAAGGAATGATTGGATATATTGTTACAGGATTCAAAGAGGCAGGAATCGCGTCCGTTGGAGACACCGTCACCACCAAGGCTCGTAAAGGAGAAATGCTTTCTGGATATGGCAAACCAACACCTATGGTATTCGCATCATTGTATCCTGAATCACAAGATGATTTTCCAGCTCTTACCACCGCACTTAAACGTCTTGCTTTGTCTGACTCGTCATTTACGTTTGAAGAAGAAACTTCTGGGATTTTGGGGCGAGGGTATCGAAGTGGATTTTTGGGAATGCTTCACCTTGAAATTATTACAGAACGTCTTCATAGAGAACACAATTTGGAATTAATTATTACACAACCCAGTGTGACATACAGGATTACCACCAAAAATTCTGAAGTATTAACTATTTATTCTCCCATCCAATTTCCTGACTACGGGAATATTAAAGAAGTAGAAGAACCTTGGGTGATAACCACATTAATGTTCCCTCAAGAATTCATGAGTGGTGTTATGAAATTGCTTCATGAACATGAAGGAGAAATTACCTCTACGGAAACATTGTTAGATGGTCGTGTAAAGATTGTGGTAAATATGCCGCTGCGTGAACTGATGAGAAATTTCTTTGATGAATTAAAATCAACCTCTTCAGGTTATGCATCGGTTTCATATAAAGAGTCAGAATATCGAACAGCCGACGTAGTACGTCTTGATATTTTACTTGCGGAAGAACTTGTTATTGCACTGACAAAAATTGTCGCTAGAAGACGACTTGAGGAAGAAGCAGAAAAATTTGTAAAAAAACTTGCTGACACATTGCCTCGTCAACAGATTGTGGTAAAAATTCAAGCTAAAGCAATTGGACGAATTATTTCGTCAGAAACGTTAAAATCATTTCGTAAAGATGTTACAGGATATTTATACGGAGGAGACATTACAAGAAAAATGAAACTTCTTGAAAAGCAAAAAAAGGGAAAGAAGAAGATGCAACAAACAGGGAAAGTTAATTTGGATCATGATGTGTTTATTAAAATCATGAAAGGATAAATGGGGCATAAAAAAAGAGCTTGAAAATTCAAGCTCTTTTGGCTGGGGCAGTAGGATTCGAACCTACGTAGTCCAAACCAAAATTGGAAGCACTGGGCCATCTGTGCTATACCCCTAATTTGGATTTTTAGTATAGCAAAGGTTTTTATAAAGTCAAACTTTAATTACATGCCAAAAATACCAGCATATGCACCCAGCATTGAAATGATAATTAAAATTGCAATTACGCTGAAAATGGCAGTAATTTTCTTTTTGTGTTTTGGGTGAAAGATAGAACTCATAATGAACAGAATTTATATATTATAATGTAAGTATATCGCCTATGCCTCAATTAGCAAGTGGAATTCCTAAAAGAAAACGTCTCAAAATATACAACAAGAAAAGAATTTTTTTGACTCTTTTTGTGGTGCTACTGTTGTTAACTTTGACGATACATTTTACGGTAAAAATGCGAAGGGTTTATTTGCGTTCACAAGTTATGTATGAAAAACAAGCATCAGCCCTGCAAGGCTTGCAAGATAAAAGTAAAGAATTAGATGATCAATTAAAAATTTATGATTCACCCGTGGGGCAAGAAAGACTCCTTCGTGAACGATATAACTTTGCCAAAGAAGGTGAGCATGAAATTATCATAGAAGACACCAGCATAAAAACTCAAACACCACCGGTCAAAAAAAACAGTCTATGGACGATTATCAAAAAGTTTTTAGGATTGTATGAAAACACACCATCATCTAATTACTAATTTTTTCAATAGATGGTTTTGTTTGGTAAAGTTTTACAAACGTTGAAGCAGTAAGATAGGAAATAACTATTAATAGTGGCAAAATTATAATAAAGAAAATAAGAGAAAATGATCCATCAGAAAGTGTTGAAGATGAATAAATAAATAAGAATTGATTAATAGCAAAAAGTATAAAAAATCCTAAATGTTCTTTGGTGAGGCGTGATGTTTTTGTAAATGAAGATTTGTACGCTTCCTTAAGTGACATGTTTTCAATACTTATTTCTGTTGTCATAAACATACTACGGATAATAAACAACAATCCAGGAATAATTAAAAATATCAAAGAAGCAGCAGTTCCAATAATCAAACTGATAACTGGTAAAAGAAGTTGTATAAAAAGTTTTGGAAAAGATTGAGCAGTTTCTATAAGATACTTTGTTTCCAGTGGATTTTTGATTGAACGTGAAATAGTAATAATTCCAATATTTCCAATAACTACCAAACACATTACATAGATAAATGATGTACTCAGACTAACAATCTGTGATAATGATCCAATATAATTTAACAAAGCATCGCACAATAAAGCTACTGATATAAGAACAGCAAAAAAACCAAGTTGGAAACGTTTTGAGTACACAAAGTTTTTGGCTGTGTGCGTGTGTGCAATAATGTTATTTTTCATATCTCATGTGCCGAAAGGCGGACTCGAACCGCCGACCTATCGCTCTTCAGGCGAGCGCTCTAACCAACTGAGCTACTTCGGCAACTGTGGTTCAATGATATCATACAATTTTCTGTTCGTCACGATAAAAAATTGACAAATAATTAATATGTGTGTATGTTAAGTTAAACTTAAAATATACATTACAATGAAGAAAATAATAATGTTCGTAATTTGTTTAGCAGGTAATGGTAATGATCTTTATGGTCAATCTACAACTATTTTACCAAGTGGTAGCACACAATCAGTATTACAGATTGGTACACAGTCATTTGCACTAGGTCGATATTCATCATCGTTTGGATTGGATATCAGCGCTCGATCGTATGCAAGTTCTGCATTTGGTAGGTTTTAGATCAAGGTTCATCCACTGTCTGGGTGCCTACTGATCCAATTTTTACCATTGGAATTGGTACATCGGATATTTTAAGAAATAATGCATTTACTGTTTTAAAAAATGGAGATGTATTTTTTGGCAATGCTACATTTAGTTTTTCTAAAAATCAATTACAAATCAAAAATTTAGTGGTAGAAAATGTGTATTTAGATATTAGTAAAGATACCGTCGCAACGCAAACGGTTAAAACTCTTGATGGCTATTCTCTTGGTGCTGGTGAGATTTCTATTACTGAAACAATTCTTTATTTATTAAAAGAAGTAAAATCTTTAAAAAATGAGATAGAAATTCTCAAAAAAAAGTAATTAAGCCCTGCCGATATATCGGCAGGGCTTTTGACTTATTAAATATTTTATGGTAAGAGTAGATTACATATGAAAAAACCATTATGGTATAAGCAATTAACAGTACTGCTCATATGCTCACTGTTAATGCAAAACTTATTTG
Source organism: bacterium (assembly GCA_043771175.1). Classification (GTDB taxonomy): domain Bacteria; phylum Patescibacteriota; class Minisyncoccia; order Phycocordibacterales; family UBA1006; genus DASWYC01. Next base: position 26,573 of record JAYVHO010000012.1, read on the forward strand.
CTTTCACTTTGGTACACGCTCAAGAAGAAGTTGTGATAGAAACACCTCTCACAAATTCATCCTCGGTCGATGTACCTTTTTTAATACCTCAAGAAGTTATCTCTGGTGAATTACCAAATAGAACACAGGATGTTTTGCCATCTGAAGTCTTGAAAGTAGAAATACCTACTGAAACACCAAAACCACAATTATCAGATTCAGCGCCTGACATTGCACCAGATACCACAAATTTAAATCCAGATACCACAAATTCTCTTGCCGCAGTAGCAGAAAAAGAACAAACAGGGCGTAATGCACCATCAATAACATCAGCAACTGAACCATTTCAACAAACAGCAGTTCTTCAAAAGCCTCAGTATGTTGCTAAGCCTGATGTTGATAATACTACCGGTGCTATGAGTTTTGATATTCCTTTTGAAATTCCAATCCCAGAAATGATTGACCAAAAACTCGTTCCTCAACTTTCTCTGTCATATAATTCAAGTAATACTGCTAAAAATACCCCTTTTGCATATGGTTGGAACTTTGATATACCAAGTATTTATCGAATTAATGAGCGTGGAACTGATAAGATGTACCAGTATAGTACAAGCCTCATGTCTTCAAAATATGGAATTATTCGATATATAAATGATGGATATTCTGTATATAATGCTGATGTAATTCCGCAAGAAATTAAATCTAAAAACATGAATGCATATCCAAAAGAACTTGAATTCGGGTATCAAAAAGATATAACGAAAGAAACCTATCAATTATTTGCAAAGCCAAATAATGAATCGGTTAAAGAAAGTACGATAGCTGGTGATGTTGCGAATGATATTACGAGCTCGGTTATCGTTGTGGATACTACTACCGAAAATTCATTTTCTTCGTCAAATCAAGCAAAGCAAGTTTTTACACCTGCCATTGAGGTACCATCAACAAATATAAATCCAACCGCACCAGTTTCTCAAAATGCGATGGTTCCCATTATTGATAACGGAACGCAAACAGAAATAATTTTAAATAGTGCAACCTATATTGAGCGTAGTTCCGACGGGTATATGTATTATTATGGATATGATGACAGTTCACGACAAAATTCGGCAACTGATCCATATAAAATTTATAAATGGGCACTATCCAAAATAATTAGCCCAAAAGGTGATAGGACAGAATATTATTATATTGAGTCAAATGGACAATTGTATATTTCAAATATTAAGTATGGTTTAAATACTACTACCGACACAGGTGCCTATTCCATCGACTTTACCTACAACATGATTACACCATTTAAAGCATATGATACGGGCTTTGAGGTAGTAACGGATCGCTTGCTTTCTGAAGTGGTGGTAAAATCTATGATTACCAATCAAGTGGTATATAAATATCAACTCAATTACTCAATTGATAGCAGTTTTTCTTACAATTTATTAAATTCAGTAAATAAGATTTCTGCAACAAATTCAGAATCTCTCTACTCATTTGGTTACACAACGGGGGGTGGACAGTTTTCTACAACGGGTATTCCGATGACAACAGCAAGCGGAGGACAAAATGCAAACTGTAGTATTCAGGATTCAATTGATGGATTATGCCGTCAATTGCTTGATTTAAATGGTGATGGTTTGACTGATTATTACACTATTGATAATACATATGGTTATTTAACCGTAAAATGGTATATAAATAATGGTGTTGAATTTGTATATTATTCAAATTCTCAAATATCATTAAACAATACTGGAGGTTCATATAATATGGTATTTGATGTGAACGGAGATAATATGCCGGATCTCATTACTCATGAATTAAATGGTTCTAAAAATGTTTTTATCAATAACGGAGAAAAATGGCAATACCGATATGATTGGATAGCACCACCATTTAGTTTGCGAAATTTTTCTCTGCGGTCAGATGTCAAAAATTTTGGTGTTACCTATTCTGATGGGTGTTGGACAGGAGAATGGAATTGTTCTGTATTTAAAGGGTTCATTTTTGATATCAATAAAGATGGATTAAATGATATTTTTAGACTTAAAGGTGCTCAAGATCAAGAGTTGTGGATAAATAATGGAAGTGGTTGGACTCTTGATACTTCAGGTAATTTTAAAATTTCATTTACGAGCTATGAAACATTTAGCACGATTATGAGCGATAATGTTAAATATAGTTTGGTTGATATTAATGGTGATGGATATGAAGATTTCTTTAAACAATCATCAGAAAATAGTACCAGCTATATGGCATATCTGTATAATCCAAGTAACTTGCAATGGTATTATGTTGGTGCTTTTTCGCCTTCATTTAATGTATGTGGATTGTATTCAAGCTGTCCATTTTCAATGAGTGATTTAAATAATGATGGACTGATTGATATTTTTACCAATTCTCGTATTTATCTTAACAAGGGATATGACTTTTCGCTGGTGTTTGATAGAGATCCAAATACTGGTCAAGTAAATGTTAATAATGGGTTTTCTATGGCATCGGTGCCACATAATAACATTGCCGCATTTTCATCATTTTCTGGTAATGGTTCTGTTGATGTGTATACCACCAACAATTCCGTTCAATATACAAGTAATGGAAAAGATGGTTTTGCTACTTTAAACGGATGGAATGCTAATGAGGCATATCAGCAAAAGTTTATTGATATGAATGGTGATACTATGACGGATAAGGTTACTCAAAATGCTGTGTATTTAAATCAAGCCACAACTCCAGGATTACTCAATTCAATTAAAAACAAATACGGTGGTGTAGCTCAAGTGAATTACAAAACATCAACTGCATATACAACGCACCAAGGATATACTGCGCCAATCAAAACTGTTGCGAGTATTAATTTTATTTCATGTGCAATTACCGGTAGTAATGCATTTCAGGATACCTGTACGGAAAATGGAAAAGTTGAGTATGCCTATGATGGTGGTGTTTTTGGTTTAGATATATTTGGTAAGTCATACAATTTTTCTGGATTTAGAACAGTAAAGAAGAAAACGTATAATCAAAATAATCAGCTTTTGGATAATGCGGTATACACCTATAACGTAAACGAAAGTACCTATCCTGATTATTATAGAAATGCCATAAATAAGTCATTGCAAGGTATCGAATATTACGGATCAAATGGAAATATTATTAAATCATCCTATTATTCATATTATGTATTTAACCAAGATCATATAACAACGAAGCAAGAATTTAAATCGATTCGTCCATCATATGAATTTAATAGTGTTTCAAGCTCATCATCTACCATTGAGCTTGATAACAAGATATATTTTTATAATTCAACAAAGCAATTAGCTAAAGTGTGCTACGGCACTAATAATCATATAACTGGTGATGTGAATGCGTGCGGGCTTAAAAATGATGTTTTTTTCTATACGAGTCCATACTGGGGAGAGATATTTAAAACAGAAACATATAATTCAGCGGGGTTTAAAGTAAAATCAAATGAATTTTACTATGATAATTTGGCCCTTGGTTTAACTTCGGCTGCACGCAACCTTACTCAAACGGTTGAATCAGTTGATGATTCCAGTTTAAAAAATGAAACCTATGAATATAATTCGAAAGGAAGATTAACTAAAAAAATATTCCACGGAGGTAGAAGTATTACGTATGCATATGAACCAAATCAATTGTTTGTTACATCAGAAACGGATCAATTAGGTTACATTACTACAAACACCTGGAACTATGGTTTTGCTAAGCCACAAACTAAAACACTACCTGATGGGGGAATTATTAGTTATACCTATGATGGGCTTGGGACTCCAACGCAAACTATGCTTGCGTATGGTGTTAAGAAAAGAATCAGTCAGGTGATTGAATATCCATGCCAATCAGTATGTGCATCATGGCTTTCATATAGAATAGTAAGTTCATCAAATAATACCAGTAACGGTGAGAATATGTCAGAAGAATCGTATCAATTATTAGATGGATGGGGTGAAGTAGTTTCTGAAAGAATCAATAAAGGGATTGCAAAAGGGGTTGCGTCATATGTATATTCACATACCGTGCGTGATGTTCTGGGAAGAATAATAAAAAAATCAATTCCAACGAGTTCAACCACGAAACTTTCACAAGATTATACGACAACAACATATGACACATTGTCTCGTCCCGTGCAAGTAGAAAATACACTAGGAATAGTGACCAATATCTATGATGGTATGTATGTTACCACTACAAAACCAAGCGGTAATAAAAAGATGGTGAGATACAATACGTCAGGAGGAATCGCTGCTGTTTATGAATACCTTACACCAACATCAACACCGTTTGTCACTTCATATTGGTATGACCACAATAACAATATAAAAGGTATTACTAATGCGGCAGGACAATCAAAATTCTTTACCTATAATCATATAGGACAATTGACATATGTTACTGATTTTAAGTCGTCAAATGACACTACCTATATGTCAAATTCGATCATATATTATATTTCATCGGGTGCAGTGTTTCAGTCAAAAGATGATGTTCCAGGTACCTCTACGTGGAATTATGTGGATAATTTAGGTCGTAGTACGATGTTGTTTTATCAAAACCCTGCACTCACAGGAAGTGCATCATTTGAAAATCGGTATTCGTACACGTATGATACTTGTGTTGGTGGTATCAGAAAAGTTTGTTCAGTAACAAGTAATAAAAATAACTATAAAGATGAATATACCTATGGAGCATTCGGGCAGATTACTACTTTTAAAAGAACACTCCTCGCACCAAAACCAGGTGCAGCTGCGTCAGCGATCGCGTACAGCGTTTCATATGAATATAATCAACGTGGTGCTGTTTCAAAAATTATTTACCCAAACAATTCATATGTCAGATATACGTATGGTGACTTTGAAAAGGTAGAAAATGTTTATTACTTTTCACCTATCACCAATCAAGAACTTTTAATTGGAACATATACATACAATGCACTTGGGCAACCAGTGACGGTTGCAACTCGCCAAGGAACATATACTAATCAATACAACTCAAATAAGCTTAATCAATTATCAACAAAAACATTTAAGCGTCGTGGTGATTCAAAATCACTACTATCAACTAGTTTTATTTATGATAGTGATGGAAATTTAGTATTCATAAATGATGCACCACAAGTAGGTGATGCTACTATGAAGACGTACCAATATGATGGCCTTGGAAGACTTACTCAATCAGGGTACAGCAATAATAATCCATCTGTTCCAAATACTACCGACACGTACACATATGCTTCAACCGGTGTGTTAATGCAAAAAAATCTGACAACCGTAAATAAATCTCCTAGCACCACCACTACGGTAGTTACCAATTACCAATACGGTGGCACCAGTTATGAAAGCCCCTATGCACCAACACAAATTGGAGACACAACCCTTACCTATGATACCTATGGAAACGTAATTCGATATAACACCATCGGTCCAGACAAAGGAACAGAAATAACATACAACGGCTTGCGCCAAATTGAAACCGTTAAAGATTATTCAGGAGTTCAAAAAACTAAAGCGTCAACCATTACAGTATTTCCAGATGTACAAGTTAATTCACCAAGTGTTCCTTATACGTTCACTGACGAGGAGGGATCATTAGTTAATTCATTAGCAGAAGTTGACACGGCAGGTGTAATTGAACCTCAGTCAACGGTACCTGCTCCTGTGGTATCTGCAGGTGGGGGAGGAGGAGGCGGTGGTGGCGGTGGTTCACCAGGTCCAGTACCAGTACAAAAAGTTGCCGGAACTTCAGTGGTTGTTATTGATGATTATTGTCAATTGATAGAACTTGGCACTACTAATTCAAAATCACTCACATCAAATATCCTTACATTGGAATCAATTTTGGTAAATAAATTGTTCCTTTCAAAAAAATACCGTGATGGAAAATGGGATATACAAACAACACGTGCAATGAAACGACTTCAATCAAAGATGAGGGTCAAGCAAACGGGGGTGTTTGATATCACAACCAAAAAAGCAGTTTCAAAAAATCTATGTAATAAGAAAGAATTAAAGAATAGTACCTTATTAAAACTATTCTCTGAAATTAAAGTAGCGTTTGAGCCAAAGAAAGCCTATGCAGAAGTAGTCATGAAACCAGGTACTAAAATAACCGGCCCCGTATCAATCCGCCAAGGAGCGTCCCGCGGAGTCTATCAAGGAACCATCACCGGCCCCTGCACCATTGTTGGTGCCTACACCACCTGTACCACCAAATCTCTCCCTCATGCTCAAATGACCTATGATGACAGTGGTCAAAGAATCCAATACATAACTCCAGATTCTATAGAAACCACTATAGTCCCAGAATACGTAGTAAAAAACAACAAACCAACGCTTACTATTACCATAGAAGGAATCCCCCTCATCATCATAGAAGACTCCGCAAACACCTATCCGGTAGTAGATTACCAAAACTCTCCCAAACTCCTTCTCAACCAATACTCTCAACGTATAGAAGAACGAGACTACACTGACTACGGATCAGAAAGATACACCAGATCTACCACTCCATCATCTAAAACAGATAAAACCTACACTAACCACCAATTAGATAATGAAATACGGTTTCAGTACTTAGGTGCACGGTACTATGACCCTGAACTATCTATCTTTCTAACGATGGATCCTGCTACAACATACGTTCCTCAAGATATATTAAATCCTCAATCATTTAATACGTATGGGTATGCAGAGGGGAATCCGGTGATGAAGGTGGATCCGGATGGAGAAAATGCCGTTGATGTATCTGTTGGAATAGGTACTGGAATATATGGAACCACCGTAGGTACTATACAAACAGTATGGATAATCATGGCAAGTCCATATTCAAAAGCTGCTGCCGAACAGTATCAAGAATTAACAAGTCAAACAGCTGATTTCTATATTGATGCTGGTAAAGGAGCTGCATATCTTGCTCAAGATCCACAAGGATTTACTAATGATCTTGTTACCTTAACCAAGGCAGATGGTGGTGCTGCAATAGGTCAAGCTATTGGTGCGGGGATAGGAGCAGGGATTGTGACTGCTGGGGTGGGGAGGATAAGCACAGCGGGGAGTGTGGCAAAAGTTTCGACAACTGCCGAAGTGGGAACTTATTCAACATACCGTGGATTTGATGCTAATACTGGAGCTGTAAAATATACCGGTATAACAAGCAGAAATCCAATTATAAGATTTAATGAGCATTTAAAGTCAGCAGGAACTGGAAAAGAAAATTTAAGATATAGGGTAACAGAAGCAAATATTACAAAGAATGCAGCCAAGAAAATTGAACAAGCTGATATAAATAAATTTGGTCTTCAAAAAAATGGTGGACAATTGTTGAACAAGATAAATTCGATTGGCAAAAAGATTATAAAAAAGCTAAAATAATATGATGAATATACTCAAAAGATACAAACCAAAAATTGGAGATTATTACGTAATCCCAATACATGAAAGAAATACAAAATATTACTTCCAAATAGTAGGAGTAGATGAAATACAATTGGGAAGTGAAGTAATTGTAATTCTTGATAAAGAATATAAGATGCAAGAAAATCCAACAACTGAAGAGTTAGATTCACATGCAATGTTGTTCTATACACATGTATTTGTTCCCGTCGGTGTAAAACATAAAGTTTGGGAATATTCAGGTATAAATAGTAAATTAAACGATAGATATTTAAAAGAAGAATTTAAATTCAAAGGATCTAGTGATAGTGGTGAATTAAATTATCAACTTTCTTCAGATTGGAAAATATGGAAACTTGGTGACAAAGAATGGGCTAGTGTTGTAAAAATTCCAAAAGACTTTGTTGATTCTGAAAACGATTTAGTCTTTACACCATTAGATGTAAAAGACAGAATTGCAAATGGTAGTTATAAAATAGACTGGTATCCTCTCTTCGAAATCGAAGAATAAACATTATTAAATTAATCAAAATAACTATATGAAATATATACAAAACATAAAATCAATCATAACGGTAATCGGATTACTTATCGTGTATATGATTTTCGAATTCATAGCTCCAAATGTTACTTCTGATACCATAGATACGCTATTTGGAAATCTTATTGGTATTGGACTTGTTGTGGCTTTGATTATTGACTTGATGAGATATTTGAAGAAAAAGTAAAATCATTACCATAGAAGACTCCGCAAACACCTATCCGGTAGTAGATTACCAAAACTCTCCCAAACTCCTTCTCAATCAATACTCTCAACGTATAGAAGAACGAGACTACACAGACTACGGATCAGAACGATACACCAGATCTACCACTACATCATCTAAAACAGATAAAACCTACACTAATCACATATTAGATAATGAAATACGTTTCCAGTACTTAGGTGCTAGATACTATGATCCTGAATTATCTATCTTTCTGACGATGGATCCTGCTACAACATACGTTCCACAAGATATATTAAATCCTCAATCATTTAATACGTATGGGTATGCGGAGGGGAATCCGGTGATGAAGGTGGATCCGGATGGGAAGGAGCCAAAACAAGGTCAACTTGCAACATTATCTCAAGTTGTTGAATATATAACCTATAAAAACATAAGTAATTATCAAAATCAAATTAGTTTCGGAGAACTAGCAAAAGCATTTGGGGATAATGTGAAATGGGATAAAAATATTGGTGGTGGGTACGTTATGATTCAATCTGGCTCACCAAGATATATTTATACCGAAAATTCAGGATGGATTGATATGCAGCATTTCTTTGGCTCAGCCGAATATACACAAAAATATGGTAAAAACATAACTTTAGTAGGTGGTTATTTGTTTGAATTACTTCAAGAACAAGTCTTGAAAGGACAAAAGGCATCAGGTTTTTCATACGAAGACATAACCTCAAATTATTATGGTGCTCAATTTTCAAAACAGTATTCATTAAAAATTAAAAATGGTGATATTACAGTACAAGATGCAATATATGAGTTTTTTAATATGATGGAACCTAAAAAACCAATTGAATCACCAAATATTGATAAAATCCCGTTTCAAACAAATAAATCCGGGCCATCTCAAAAATCAAACACTGTAAAAAAGAAAAATAATAAAAAGAAAAATAAATAGTAGAATATAATTATTATATGAAAAATACTTCAAAAATAAAAAACATAGTTTTGTTCTCGCTAGGGTTTGTAATTTCTACGCTCATTATTAATACTCTTCAGCTAATTCCTATTAATGAGATCACACCTTTTGTGGCGTGTATAAAAAATGCATTAAGTGTCATGCTGGCTATAGGCGTAGCGCTAAGTGTTTTTTTTGCATTTTTTGTACTATGGTTAATTATTCAAAAAAAGCTTAATTTGGTATTAAAAAAATATAATTTAGTTCTTCTTTCTAAAATAGTATATATAGTAATTACTGGAATAGGTGTTATATATTTCACGGTATCTATTTTATCTATTTTTGATAGATTAGATTCAAAATATCTCAGTAGTAAAATGGCTAGAGGTGTTTTTGGGAATACCATTGGCCATGAATTGATGTTATCGGACACCAGCGAGAGAGTATACTATAAAATGATGATGGGCGATCGTCTTTATTATGAAAAAGGCTCGACGATATTGTATTGTGGATTAGAAAACTATAAAAAATGTGTTCAAGATACTGTCGAGTATAAATTTATTAATCAAGATGTATATATTGAATATAATTTGTAATTAAATAATGGATGATATATGAAAGCAAGTAACGAAACAAAAATATGGGTTGCAATAGTATTTGTAATTATTGTCTTAATAACAATTAGAATCATATATACCAAAAATGAGACAAAATTTGAAAGAAAACTAACCAATCTTGTACAATCAAAATAACTATATTGTTGATGCAAATAATATAATTGATGAAGATTGGGATTATGTGCTTGTGGGTAGAGGAGTTGATTATAATAATGTAGAAATGAAAGATGTTGTTGATTATGATAATTTCAAACTTCAAGCATTAGACGGTAACGTTTTGGTATTTTATAAAAATAACAAGATTATACAGATGTCAAACTTTCAAGTTTTGATTGAGGGATATAAGCAAAATGAAATATGGATTAATACATCAGATAAAATAATAAAAGTAAATTACGGACATCTCAATTTTATAACAAAGATTATAGATTATGATAAATCCGTAATTGAACTTACTTTGTTTTCTAACTAAAAATCACCGGCCCCTGCACCATTGTTGGTGCCTACACCACCTGTACCACCAAATCTCTCCCTCATGCTCAAATGACGTACGATGACAGTGGTCAACGAATCCAATATATAACACCAGATTCTATAGAAACCACCATCGTTTCAGAATACGTAGTAAAAAATCAACACTTACAATTTTTGAATAAATGGCTATAACCGCATGGTAAATACATGAGATACCATGTACTTTACAAAATATGTAATATATGTTATTATAAGTTTGTCGTGTTAGAGAACAAGCACGTAAATCCTTGCAGGTGTAAGGTGGTCAGACGTAAAACTGATCGTTCATAACTTAAAAATTAAAAAAGATGACAAAGATTAAAGTAGGAATTTCGCTTGCGTTCGTTATCCTTATGGGATGTTTCATGTTCGGATTTACCGAATTTATGGGGATATTGTTTAATCCCATTGTTAATTTTCTTTTTGTGAAGGTACCTGTGTGGTTTAATCTTTTGGAAATCATAGTGGTGTTGATAGTTTATTTTGCATATAACAAGGCAGTTAATAGACAACATCAGCCAGATACACTTTCCAGGTCAAGAGAGCTTTTAAAAGAAGCTTTGGCGATTCAACAAAACCCTGCAGAATATGCAAATATTGAAGAACTCAAAAAATTCGAAAAGTTTACTCGACACAAAGAAACTACCGATGGCTTTAAAAAAATTTCACAATCTACGGTAAATGCAATTCTTCGACACTTTGATTATAAAACCGTTTTTCATATTAATTATGCAGATGGAACTATAAACTGGAATCCCGAAGAAGCTCGAATATTGTGCGGAGCCCTCCAGCAGTGTGAAATGATTGCCGGTTCTGATATTGCTTATTCAGTTAAACATAATTTACGTAAATTTTTACGTCAAATTATCGAGCTTGATGACAAGATTTTTAAGAAATCAGGTAGCAAGAAAGCACTGATTTTGTACTTACAGGAAAATCTAGATATTTATCGAAGAAAATACATAGATTGTGAATTTTTCTTTGGGGTAAAATTTAGTAAAAAAAAGTTAGTTGCCACTATGTAAAAAAAATAGTGTTTAATTTCTAAAAATCCGCATCGGAATGATGCGGATTTTTTATTGCACGCGGACGCGGTTTTGGCGTTCTTTATCTATCTTTGGCATCTTAATGGTGAGAAGTCCAAATTCTTCTTTGGCGTCAGTGTTGTCAATATCTACTTCGTCAGGAAGTTCAATAACTCTTTCAAAATCTCCCCATACCAGTTCACTGACATGACGGGTTTCTCGGTAACTGTTGGTAGTTGGTTCTTGGCGATTGATGTTAATAGTCAAGGCACTGCGAGTGAGAGAAATCTGAACATCGTTTTTACGCGCACCTGACGTGAAGGCTGTGACAAAGATAGCATCATGAGTTTCAATTAAATCAATGGGTAGAACTTGAACAGGTTCTTCAATAATTTCTTCTATAATGGGAAGATTCTTTATTTTCACGGTACCGAGGTTTTGAATAGAAAGATCGTCCGAATCTTCTTCAAGTTCTAGTTGGTCGTCATATTCTTCATCATACTCAACATATGATCCACCAAAGTTAAAAAGGTCTTTTACTTTTTGCCAAAATGATTGCTTCTCGTACATATTATTTCTTGATTGTTTTTTTCTTTTGCGCGACTGACTTCATATTACCTAATTGTAACACCCCGTGAATGAGCAAATACACAGCAATGAACAATATCCACGAAATCACTAATGATGCATACGTTGAAATATTTGGTGGTGTGGCAATAATAATAGCAAAAACTCCGCCAATAGCTGCAGCTCCAACCCAACCAAGAATATGAAGAATATGACTGATATGAATATTTTTCTCTACTGATGCATAGGCAAACAGTGAACCAAATACACATCCGCACAATGAAAAAATGAGTGAAGAAATAAGTGGGGAAGAAGAACCAAGATATAAAGGCAAAGAAGAAAATAGAGATGATCCTGGCAAAATACTTGAAAATGTATGAGCCATTACGCCAAACCCCAAAATAGCTGTGGTGTAATAAACGATGTAGTCATATGGTTCGTCAAGCGTTTGAAGGATTGATTGAGAAAGTTCTATCATGATAAATAATATTAAGAAGGTGAGGAGGAGAAAAAAGAAAAGTTCTAAAATTGGGGACGTGAAAGAAAAAAGGCCTAACGAGGTAATTGCTTCGAGCGCAAAGTAAGAAGTCATTCCTCCAACAAAGGTAACCAGCAATGCACTTTTTGGTTCACGGTGTTTATCTTGAGAAAGAAATACCAATAACCAAATAAGGGTAGGAATTAAAATAGCCCCGGCAGTGGTTAATGAGGAAGAATAAAACGGCATCATACATATATGATACCGTTTTATTTTTTGCTATTTTATTGTTGTACACAACTACTACTGTCTATCGTCTTTATTCCCACTTTTTAATTGCTAAAAACTTTTCAAGATTTGGATTCAGAACACGGAGATCTTTCCAAATACGTTCCGTAATAAATGGCATAAATACGTGATTGATAACAAGAATTTGTTCAATCATAAGAGAAATACATGCACATACCTCTTCATACTGTGGGTGTTCTGGTTGAGAAAGAATCTCCTTGGTTCCTTCTATAATAGTATCCGCAAAGGTGTGCCATGTGTAGTGATACGCCGCGTCAGCTGAAAGATATAATTTACTACCCATGATATTATTTGCAACATCTTTTTTAACTTCCAAAAGCTCTTTAATATATGTTGTAAATATTTCAGAGGTAACTTCTGAAATATTTGCAGGTTTATAATAGGAAATACAAAACCTTGCAATATTCCATAATTTGTTGGTGTATTTTTTATAGGCACCAACTTTATTGATTCCAAGATTAAGATTATTTCCTGCAGGGTTTCCAACGGTGAGTGCCATGCGTAGGGCATCTATTCCATGAGTCTCGCGGATTTCTAGAGGATCAATTCCATTACCAAGAGATTTTGAAATTTTCTTTCCATCTTCTGCATATACGGTTCCATGATAGTACACTTGCTTAAAAGGGATTTGCCCAATTAATGTGGTTGAAAATAGAATCATACGAGCAACCCAAAAGAAAATAATATCAGGGCCAGTTTCAAGTATTGAAGTGGGGTGATATGTTTTTAAGTCGTCTGTCTGTGCTGGCCAACCAAGCGTTGAAAATGCCCACAGACCTGATGAAAACCATGTGTCTAAGGTGTCTGGATCTTGTTCCCATAATGGATCTGTTTGATCAGGTGAAAACCGTGATATGGTAAGAGGCTTGGTTGGGTGAGTCCATACGGGAATTCTGTGTCCGTAAATAATTTGACGAGAAATACACCAATCGCGAAGATTATCTATCCAGTTAAAATATACATTTTCAAATCGCTCAGGCGTCATTTGTATTTGATGGCTGCGCACCGTATGTTGCATGAGAGATTTTAAGGTAACGGTATCACCAGTAGTGATTCCTTCAATTTCACTGTGTGGAATTTTAAATTCTTTATTTACATTAATAAACCATTGCTTCATGACTTGTGGTTCAATAATACATTCACTGCGTTCTGCGGTGGCAATGTTATGAGTATATGGTTCCTCTTTAGTAACCAAACCTTTTGATTTTAATTTTTCAATAATTTTTACTCGAGTTTCTGAGATTTTCATGCCAGCAAATTCTCCAGCAATAGGAAGAAGTTTGGCATATTTATCAATAATTTGTTCTCCTTCTAGATTGTGACGCTGTGCGATTTCAAAGTCTTCTTTACTGTGGTACGGAGTAATAGTCATGGCTCCTGTTCCAAATTCCATGTCAATAATTGCATCCTTAATAACCGTTGCGGTAATGGGGCCGTTGATCCATTCGCACTCAAAGGTGTCGCCGTGGCTAAATTGAGCATATCGAGCATCTTCTGGGTGAACTACCACATATTTATCACCAAACTTTGTTTCTGGTCTGGCGGTGGCAATAACAAATGGACCATATTGAAGTTCATAAAAAACTGACTGTTCTTCTTTGTGTACAATTTCATCATCAGAAATTACCGTTTGACCTTTGGGATCCCAATTAACAATGCGTTCACCTTGGTAAATAAGCCCAAGGTCATAGAAACGTTTAAATGCTTCTATGACGCCAATTTGACGAGTTTCATCTAAGGTGAATGCTTCACGCGACCAGTCAAGCGAAGAACCCATAGCGCGAAGTTGTGATTGAATGGTTGATTTTGAATCCATTGCAAATTCTTGAATTTTTGCAAATAATTCTTCTCGCGGCATTTGGCGAGGTTTTTCTCCTTTTTTCTCAAGAAGTTTTTCTACTTTTGACTGCGTGGCGATAGCTGCATGATCTGCACCAGGGATCCATAAGGTACGATAGCCGTTCATACGGTGAAATCGTGTAAATACATCTTCAACGGTACACATCAGTGCATGTCCCGTATGTAGAACTCCCGTCACGTTTGGTGGAGGCAGGATCATAGAAAACACCGGTGCGTTGGGTGCCGTAATTCCATCTTTGATATTTTGTTCAGGATTAAAAATGTTGGCAGATTCCCACTCTGTATACAAGACGGATTCATGTTCTTTGGCGTTATATCCGCTCAAATAATGATCTGGTGGGTTTTGTTTCATAGAAATCTAGTATATATAAAAAAAGACGTTTATTCAACGTCTTTTCAAAGATCAGGCAAGATCTCGGGTAATCTTTTCTAGTGTTTTGGGTAATGCGCACAACAACCATGACCATATGAGCATGTATATAATAATCAAAGGACTCATAAAAAAAATAGGGATGTTCACAATATATGGAAGTGCCACAAAGAAAATAATATGGATACCAAATACTTGAAATGTTACAACGAGAAAATATGCCACCAGAACAGCAATCGCATCAAAATTAACATCAGAATGAGAGTTTACTGAGCTTGCAAGTATTGAAGATATGAAAAGAATAAACAATACCACCAGTAAAAATAATAATGAATACAAAATTACTAAGAATACTTCCTGAAATAAATCAATACACATACGTATATAATTTACCTGCGAAGTAATCACCAGCGCAATACTGATAATCAGTAATGCTGTTGAAAGCACTAATAGGAAATTTTTCATGAGATTAATATTAAGGTTGTAAATAAAATTCTGAGTATATTGTGCAGTAAAATAAAAAAAAGTCAAATATTATAGACAATATAAGAAATATATAGTAATGTAGAGGAAATAAATTATTTAAAATAACCTAAATATATAGAAAAAAATGAGCTCACTTAAGCAGACACTCATAGGTTGGAAGGAATATGACCAGCAAGAGTTTAATATTGAAGTAAAAACATTAGATGGAATATTGAAAGAATATTCCATTGGTGAACAAGTTAATAACTTTTATCGTAATTTTCATAATGCTAATATACAACAAGAAGAAGTTAATGTTATTTTCCTTTTGTTTTCTTTAACATTTAGTAAATTATACATAACGGCACCTTCCGTTCATAAACTATACCAAGAACTGTACAAAGTTTTTATCTGTGACGAATCTGGTATTCAAGCATTTGCTGTATACATGAAAAAAACTCCCGAACAAAAAAGTTTTTCTTTTGATGCATATATATGTCAAACACTTTTATATATAAATGAACATGAAAAGATTAGCCTTGATGATGACTTGCATGTTTTGTGTAAGAAAGTAAAAAACCTTAAAGCTCCTGCTCATTTTTACCTTTTAGAAGAAGTAATTATGAAGGATTATTCTGAGAAATATGGAAAAGAATTTGTAAAAAATGTTTATTCAGAAAGAGAACTTGGATTACTTTGTGAAATTATGAATGATATTGATTTTTTATTAACATGGTCTCGTTCAAGAACAGAAAAAGTGATTAATTACACCATTGGTATGATGTGTATGATGGGGGTTAAAAATCATAATTTAGATTTTATGCTGGTGATAAAAATTGTTGAATATGTAGAATTTCTTAAAAAAAATTACAAAAATGTAATTACTGTTCATCTTACAGATTTATATGAGCCAACATTAAATTCAATTGTTCATTTCACTGAAGAGGGTGAGGTGGTTACTTTTCTTGAATTGAGTATCTATGAAAAGGTGCAAGCACTCAGTGTGATTGCGCAAGACTGCGATATTTGGAATATTATCTTAAATCCAAAAAATAATTTTGTGAATATGATAGCTGTATGGAAAGAATTTAAAATTTACGAAACGATGATTCATCGGTTTGCAAAATTCTTTTGCATTTTTGAATATCATGTTGAAAATTCTGGTAATAGTCAAATAATAAAAAAGAGATATGATCAGTTTATTGAAGCATTCTCAGTTCCAAAAAAAGAACTTAACGCGGACTATATTTATTTTGAAAGTTTGGTAGAAAAATTCAAGAATGAGTTGTCAGAAAATGAAAAGAAGCAACCGCCGCTATATATGGTTGGAGCTCTAACATTACACCAAAAAACTTTAGTATAGACAGTTAATTTATGTAAAATCCCTTCTTTTTAAGAGGGGTTTTTTATAAACTCATATTTCCTTGTGCAACAATATCGGAAATTACCGCATCAGGTGCTATTAAAGATGCAACACCAATCATGACCGCGTTGTCGGTTGCTAAAATACCAACAGGAAAAGAAACTTTACAATTCAAACCATATTTTAATATTCCTTCTTGTATTTTTTCGCGTAGGCGTGGGCTGGCGGCTACGCCGCCAGCCACTATTAATTCTTCACAATCATGACTTTGTAAATATAAAAATAATTTATACAAAATAGTTTCCAGCGCTGCCTCTTGAAATTCATATGCAATGTACGAATGATCAACTGTTGGGTTTTTTTCTATATAATACTTTACAGAAGTTTTAAGCCCAGAATAAGAAACATCATAGCCAACAGTAGTTTTCATAGGACGAGGAAATACATTATCAGAAATTATATTTGGTTGTGTTTCAATATATTCTTGTGCAAGTTTCCCAATTTCAGGACCTCCAGGATAGGGAAGTCCTAACATGCGGGCAGCTTTATCAAAACTTTCACCCAGTGCATCATCTAATGTTTTTCCAATTTTTTCATACCCATGTTCTGTAATTGCAATAATTTCTGTGTGCCCACCAGAAACCAAAAGTGCCACAGACGGTATTGTGTGTGGTGTTAAGGTAAAGGCAGATAAGGTGCTTTGTACAGAAAGTAAATGTCCCATCATATGATTCACGGGACGCACAGGAATATTCCAAATCATTCCCAATACCTTGGCGGTGTTTACTCCAACCCACAGTGCGGGCATCAGTCCTGGGCCGGTGGTTATGGCAATATATGTCAGACTTGGTTTTGGTGTAGTTTGTATAAATTCTATGAGCATATCCGCAAAGCCATCTTCATGTTTGCAGGTTTCAATAATGTATTGTTTTTGTTCATCAGAAAGGTGAATAGTCACGCCATAAAAATCATCCATTTCTTCTAATGTTTCCAAGGTTTCTTTGATTAAAGGTAGTATGTTTCTTATATGTTCTCGTTTCGCCATATTTGGAAATACTCCACCAAACGGACGATGGATTTCTATTTGAGATTGAATTTTATGACTCAAAATGTCACCAGACCATGAATTTTGACGGGATTCCGCTAATGGTGGGATGACGGAAGTAGGGTTATCATTTTGTATTTGTGTAGCACTTAACAGCGCAATAGCGGTCTCGTCGCAGCTGGTTTCTATGGCCAAAATAAAAGAGTTGAACTTCATAAATATTATGTTATACTATCGCACAGAAAAGTGTGTTCGTCGAGAGGGGAATTACTTTTTACGGCCTCATCGTCTATCGGTTAGGACACAGGATTTTCATTCCTGGAAGCGGAGTTCGATTCTCCGTGAGGTCACACAAGTCAAATAAGACCTATTATAGTGAGCCTTAAAGCTCCTGTTATAGTCACTAACAAAAAATCACCAATTTATTGGTGATTTTTTGTTGATATTATTTTGGCATTTTGCTCATATCCATATAAAATGGCTCCCATATATGACCATCAAGGTCTTCAACTTCATAACCAAACATAAAATCAGTTTCTTTGTTTACATCTGACATGTAATAATTGCCACCTTGCTCTTTGGCTATATCTGCAAATTTTTGAACTAGTTCTTTTGAATCCAATGAGAGAGCAAGAAGTGCACCTGAAGTTTTATGAGTATCAGCAATACTTTTTTCTTGTATAAAATTGGAGTAGAAAGAATGAATTAATAGCATCACGATAATATTATCTGACCAAACCATTGCACTTGCAGTTTCACTTGAAAACATTGGGTTTTTAACAAAACCCAGAGCCTCATAAAAAGCAGTTGCTTTCCCAAGGTCTTTTACGGGCAAATTTATGTATACTTCTTTTTTCATATAAAAATCATACCATAATAAAAAGAGTCAGGTACCATTACTCCTTAAACCCTATCAAGATCTTGATAGAAAGAGAGTAATATGAGGGTCTGACCCCATTTATTCATCTATGATATGATAAATATACTATGGCATTTTGGGATAAAATAACTTCACGAGGAAACGTTGACGACAGACGAGGGTCTTCTGGTGGAATGCGTAATATTGGATTTGCAGGAATTATTATGGTGGGGCTGATTACTTATTTTAGCGGAGGAGGTGTTGGTGAATTTTTTAATAACTTACAATCCATGTCCGGTCCAACAGTAACAGAAGAACAAAAAGCGGCTTATCAAGGAAAAGATGAATATGAAGTATTTGTATCAACGGTGATCGGTACTATTAATGATATGTATAAAACACAATTTTCACTGCTTGGTAAAACATATACTGAACCAACATTGGTGCTGTTTCGTGGTTCAACTCAATCATTATGTGGTGGGGCATACAGCAGTTCTGGTCCACATTATTGCCCGGCTGATCAAACAATTTACTTAGATGAAACATTTTTTGAACAGTTAACAAATACTCTGGGTGCACATGGTGGTGATGTTGCACAAGCATATGTTATTGCTCATGAAGCAGGGCATCATGCTCAGCATTTATTGGGATTACTGAGTGATTCAAAATCAAATTCGCAATCCATTAAAGATGAACTGCAAGCAGATTGTTTTGCAGGAGTGTGGGCACATTCATTAAAAGATCAGCAAGTATTTGAACTCAATGAAATATCAGAAGCAATTGACGCAGCAAAAGCAGTAGGGGACGATGCAATACAACAAAAAATAGAAGGGCGTATCACACCTGAAGATTGGACACATGGTAGTAGTATGGCACGTATGAATGCATTTACTGGTGGATACGAAAAGGGAGCACTGAATCAATGTAAATAATTTATATGAATAGCTGATTTTTATTTTTTGCTTTGGATTATATTTCAAAGATGTGTCTATTTCTTGGGGAAATAGTATAATTAATATTATGATAACTCGCAGTCACACCCATAATGGAAAACAATATTTGTTTGAATACACTGAATGTGATTCCTTTGATCATTTGATTGATTATCCTATTAGACAAGTCCGCAGTGTTACTGTTTGTGATGATAAATTTGTAATTGTTTTAAATAAAAATAAAAGCTACGGACACCCTGGAGGAACTCTTGAAAAAGATGAGACTGTGGCGTTGGCGCTGAAACGTGAGCTTTTAGAAGAAACAAGCTGCAGTTTAATATGGTGGAAGCCACTTGGTGTACAAAAAGTGACTGAAATAGAAAATGGCAAAATTTATTATCAAGTACGTGTTGTTTCTGAGGTAGCATTTGCAGAATTTACCGGTGATCCTGATGATGGAATTATTGCTTGTGAACATGTAAATTTTAAAGAAATGAATAAAAAAGTTAATTGGTATAAAATTGGTGATAAAATACTTGAAAAAAGTTTGAAATTATTAAAAGAAAATAAAAATGATATTGATTTGCTAAAGTAAGCAAAAAATATTTTGCTGGTGTATTGTGGTTACTTTTGAAATAATGAGGAGTATACTATCTATATGGTCGAACTTTCTACTTTATAATTAGAGATTAAAATTATGTTAATAACTATAACTGTGATACTGGTTGCACTATGGCTGCTGGGTATTATTACTTCAACTACACTTGGAGGATATATTCACTTGTTACTGATAATTGCCGTCATTGTATTTCTTATTAGAATTATTCAAGGAAAAAATCCTATCAAGGAACTTGAAGATTAAAAGCGCCGAAAGGCGCTTTTTTATGTTATCTATTATTTTCAATAATGTTATATGCCAAAATATCAGAATCAAAATTTTTGCGTTCTTCTAAGCATTCTGACTGTTGTGGATTGTCATAGTTCATACATTCTGTAGACTGAAGAGTAAAGGTGGTAGAAAGAGTTTTTTCTCCTGCGGCAGACGAATAGATATAGGTACGGTAGGTGCTTCCTGCAGCGCCTTCGTTTGTTACCGTGACACAATAAGGAACTCCTTGAATTTCTTTCAGAGTTGTTGTTCCGCGCTCTTGGGATGTTAGTGGTGACTCTTTGCAAATAAATGCAGATTCTATGGTAGTTACAGCAGGGGGCCACACATCACCAACTTTTTTAATATATGTTGTTGACAGTGACGTGTCATAATTTTTTACAACAGGAGAAGATGGTATTTGAGAAATTTCAGGTTGAGAATTTTTATAAATCCATAAAGCACTCATAACAATAATAATAAGGACAACGGTGGTAATTATTTTCTTTATCATACCGTCAGCATACCATGGAAAACAATGTCAAGATATGATAAGGTAAGTATATGGAAAAACCAACGTATTGTGATTATGTAAAAAATCTACCAATAGATAATGTTCACAAAATTTATCATGACACTATGTATGGATTTAAAATAGATTCTGATCATGAATTATTTGAACGTTTGATTTTAGAAATTAATCAAGCGGGTTTAAGTTGGGATACTATTTTAAAAAAGCAAAAAAATTTTAAACAAGCGTATGCACAATTTGATATTGAAAAAGTTGCACAGTTTAATGAATTTGATTTTGAACGATTGATGAATGATGCTGGAATTATTAGAAATAAATTAAAGATTTTGGCAGCTATTTCTAATGCTCAGGTTATAATGGAAATTCAAAAAGAATATGGCTCTTTTAAGAAATGGATAGAATTTCATGATCCTCTTGATAAAACGCAGTGGGTAAAGTTATTCAAAAAAACGTTCAAATTTACTGGCGGAGAAATAGTGAATGAGTTTTTAATGAGTACCGGATATTTAGAAGGCGCACACCATGCCGATTGTGTAGTTGGGAAAAAGTTAAAAAAGTAAATTTATTTCTTTATATTTTTCAGTTCCTCTTGAATTTCCGCTAAAAGTTTTTCTATTTTTGAGAAACGTTCATCACTTCCATGAGTTTCTACTTCATCGTCACTAAATTCTTCTTCAATATCCTCTTGAATTTCCTCAATATCAGCAGTAACTTCTTCTATATCTTCCTGCATTTCATCAACATCTTTTTGAATTTCTTCAATATCGTCACTGACTTCTTCAATATCTTCTTGGATACCTTCAATGTCGTCGTGGATTTCTTCTACATCTTCTTGAATTTCTTCGATATCTTCATGAATTTCTTCAATATCATCACTTACATCTTCTAGTTTTGATTGCGCACGATTTACTGACATTTGAATAAAAATAGAAAGATAAATTGCTTCTAAGGAAACGATAGTCGTTAAAAATAGTAAAATTTTATCCACCTCAAATCCAAACATGATAAGCACAAAAAAAGCAATAAACATTATAGTGTGCAGAATAAGTGAGGGGATTGAACCAATAAATTTTGTGGCAGAGATTGAAAAATTCTCAAGTGCTTGAGTAGTTTTGTGTGGAGTTGGTTCCATATAATTATTTTACTTTTTCATACGCTATTAATTCCGCAGGTTCTGCTGTTAATGGGTTTACTGAATCTGGTAAGTAAATTCTCTTCAAACCTTTTTGAAAAAATACTCCTTGTTTACCTTGTAATAATCTCATTTCTTTTTTAGTTTTTGGGTGGACAAATTCACGAACAAGCGTTGCGCCTTTTGGAAGTGCCTTGGGAGTGTTTAAAAGTTCTAGAGCTCGTTCAAAGGTAATTGTTTCTAGAGAATCTATTTTTTTAATTGGTCGGAATGTTTTGCCCATACCAACATATGGACCATATCGTCCATCATTGGCAAAAACATCTTCTCCACTGGCTTCATCTTTTCCAAGAATTTTTGGATATACCAGTGCGGCAAGAGCTTTTTCAAGCGTGACTTGATCCGGTGGTGTCCTTCCTAGTGATGCTTTTTTAACTTCTGTTTCTTTTTCACCAATCGTTACATAGGTTCCATAACGTCCTTCATATAAATAAATGGGAAGTTTGGTTGCTGGGTCTTCTCCCAGTATGGTTCCTTGTCCAATAGGTAAGCCACTGACCGTCAGCGCACCCATACATTCTGGGTACCGTGAACAAGAAATAAACTTTCCTGTTTTTCCAATTTTAATAATCATAGATGATCCACATAAAGGACAGATATATGACGCGTCTGCTTCTCCCAGATTTGAAATTCTTTCAATTGATTCTTTTGAAAGAATTGCAGCATGAAGTGGTTTATACATTTCATCAATGGTTTCAATATATTGTGCAGAACCGTCAGTAATGTCGTCCAATTTTTCTTCCATGTGGGCGGTAAATGTGTCGCTGGTATATTCTAAAAAGTGTTCACGTAAAAATTTACTCACAATCATTCCCGTGTCAGTTGGTTTTAAGGAGCGACCCAACTTTTCTACATACGCACGTTCCACTAATGTTGAAATAGTACTGGCATAGGTTGAAGGCCGGCCGATGCCACGTTTTTCAAGTTCTTTTACCAGTCCTGCTTCTGAATATCGTGCAGGTGGTTCCGTATGTTTTTCTAAACAACTAATAGATTCTTTTAAAATTGTTTGACCTTGTGAAAGTAGTGGAAGTGGTTTATCAGTTGATTCACCATAGGTATCACATTTCATATATCCAGCATTTACAATCACACTTCCCGTCGTTGAAAAATTATAGGTTTCTTTTTCAAAATCTATTGAAATGGTCGCGGTAGTTCGTTTGGTAATTGCAGGAATCATTTGTGAAGAAATAGTTCGCTTCCAAATTAAATCGTATAAACGTTTTTCTTCTTCCGTAGTTCCGCGCCCAGGATTTGAAACATCCGTTGGACGAATCGCCTCATGGGCTTCTTGGGCATTTTTTGATTTAGATTTAAATTGTCGTGATTCGTGAAAATCTGCACCATATAATTTAACTACAACATCTTTGATAGATGCCAAAGAATCAATTGAAAGATTTGGCGAGTCCGTACGCATATAAGTAATAAATCCTTGTTCATATAACTTTTGAGCCACCATCATGGTTTTTGAAGGAGAAAATCCCAAATAGTTTGAAGCAGCTTGTTGAAGTGAAGAGGTGGTAAATGGAATCTTTGGTTTTTTTTCAACATCGGTTACATTGATTTTTGAAATGGTAAATTGTGAGTGTGAATCAAGGTGTGTGGTAAAAGATTCAGAAAATTCTTTTGAATCAAAATCTTTGGTTGCAGAAAACAGTAAACTTGGTGATTTAGTGTGGATAGCAAGTTCATAAAATGTAGTACTATTAAATTTTTCAATTTCTTCTTCTCGTTCAACTAATATATGAAGAGCAGGAGATTGAACACGCCCAGCAGATAATCCATAGCGAAGTTTTTTCCACAGCAGGCCAGATAAATCATATCCCACTAAGCGGTCTAATACTCTGCGGGCTTCCTGTGCTTCTACTAATTGCATATCAATATCGCGAGGCTGTGCAATAGCTGCAATGATGGCTTTTTGAGTAATTTCATTAAACGTGATTCTACGCATGATAGGAAGTTTTTTAACTTTTTCTGTCAGTACTTCTTTAATATGCCAAGAAATTGCTTCACCTTCGCGGTCGGGGTCGGTTGCTAAATAAACCATGTCGGCTTCTTTGGTAAGGCGTGCAAGTTCAGAAATGACCGCAGATTTTCCGGCAGACATTTCATAGTGAGGTTTATAACCACCTTCAATATCAATAGCATTTTTGCTTGATTTTGGGAGATCGCGAATATGTCCTACGCTGGCACGTACTATATAATCTCCTTCAGATTTAAGGTATTTTTCAATGGTTTTAGCTTTTGATGGGGACTCAACGATTACTAGTTTCATACGCTCTAACGTAACATACATACATATATACGTAAAGCAGTGGAAAACAAATTTTCTCATAACAACAATATTTGTTGCAAAAAAAAGAGTTTTCTGGTTTAATAAAGAAAAATTAAAAACTAAAAATAAAAATTATGGAAACGCACAGCAAGTATGATATCTTGGGATTAATTCCAGGAAAACAAAACCATGTTAAGCCAAAAAATATTATGGATGCAAACTACAAATTATTGGGGCCAATTAGCAATTATCCTGACTTTGTAAAAACATCACTGTATTACTTGGTCAGCTTCCTAAAAAGTGGAAGCGGAAACAAAAATGAAAATGGAGATTGGCGAGGGTTTACGCTATCAGAATATTTTTTATATGCTGAAACAGAACTAAAACTTCGTGGTAAAGTGCTGCAAAAAAGTATGTCAGTTTTACTGGGTAAAATTTATCATACTGATGTAAATGGAAAAGAGAAAATTTATGATGCAACATTTGAGCCATTTTTTATTTTTAATGCTGAAGATGGAAAGTTTTACGCAACTACTAATATTCAAAAAATGTGTAAATTAAATTAGAACAATCAAAAAAGCCTCAAAAATATTTTGAGGCTTTTGTGATAACTTATTTTGCGTATCTTTGCTATTTTGTCAATATTTTGCTAGGATAGCACTATGAAAAAGATTTACGACGTATGTGTGGTTGGTGGTGGGGCATCTGGAATGATGGCTGCTATTTCTGCTGCACGAAATGGCAAGAAGGTTTTGATCCTTGAAAAAAATCAAAAGCTCGGAGCTAAGCTTTCTATCTCTGGTGGTGGGCGTTGTAATATTACCAATGCAACATATGATATTCGTGTCATGCTTGCTCATTATGGCGAATCTCACAAATATTTATTTAGTACATTTAATCAATTTGGCGTACAAGATACGTTTGATTTTTTCCATGCTCTTCGCCTGCCATTGGTAGTTGAAGCCAGAAATCGCGCGTTTCCATTTACTCAAAAATCAGTAACAGTAACAGCAGCGCTTGAAAAAGAATTATATCAACTTAATGTTGATGTAGTGGCGGGTCAAGCAGTAAAAAAAATTAACACAGGTGCTGGAATGATTTTGAGTGTTGATGCTGGAGCAGAAAATTATATGGCTGATCATTTTATTTTTGCAACAGGTGGTATGTCTCATCCTGAAACAGGATCTACTGGAGACGGATACCGCTGGCTTAAAAATTTGGGACACACCGTCATTGACCCAACTCCGTCATTGGTGCCGCTTGCTTGTTCTGACACATGGATTCATGAACTTTCTGGAACGGCATTTGAAAATGTTCGTATAACTTTTTTTGTTGATGAAAAACGTTCATTTGCAAAAGTGGGGAAAATTTTGTGTACTCATTTTGGTTTGTCTGGTCCTCAAATTTTGAATATGTCAAAGAAAGTTGCAGACTTACTGCATGAAGGAAATGTTACCGCGACAATAAATTTGTACCCAGATTTGAATGAAAAACAACTCGATGAAAAGTTTTTAAAACTTTTTGATAATCATAAAAATAAAATGTTTAAAACGGTTATTAAAGATATTCTTCCTGAGGGATTTTATGAGACATTCAAAAAGAATTTTATTACCGAAGAAGAAATGCAAACACCAGTACATAGTGTTTCTGTTGTGATGCGAAAAAAGTTTGTTAAATTGTTACAGGCACTACCAGTGGTTATATCTGGACTGATGGGGTATGACCGCGCCATTGTTGCTGATGGAGGAATACCTCTGGAAGAAGTTGATATGCGTACCATGAAGTCTCTTAAGATTTCTAATCTTTCCGTGACAGGAGATTTGCTTCATATTATGCGTCCATCTGGTGGGTTTTCTTTACAACTTTGTTGGAGTACGGGGTATGTGGCAGGGAAGAATGTATAAAACTTTGCTATACTGTACAGACATAATATTATGGTAAAAAAACTCTTTTCTGTGGTGAATAAGGAAATTTCGTCCTTTTATCAGTCTGCTCTTATCTTGGGTGCTTTTACCTTGTTGGCTCAGTTTATTGGTCTTTTTAGGGATCGTCTTTTGGTACAAGTAGTGGGGCTTGGAAATGATTTGGATGTCTATAACGCATCATTTAAAGTTCCCGACATTATGTTTGCGTTAGGAGCTTCACTGATTTCTGTAAATATTTTAATACCATATTTACGATCAAAAAAACAAAATTTAAAAGAAGGAGAGAGCGAATACGGTTTTTTGTACAGTGTTTTGTTAACATTCGGAGTTTTTATGGTGGGGGTTTCCGTTATTCTATTTGTAGCCATACCATTCTTGACGCCACTGTTGGTGCCTGGGTTTACTGATATTCAAGTTGATCATTATGTTCATATGGTAAGAATTATTCTACTGTCGCCAATCTTAATGGGACTTGCTTCAAAGTTTTCTGCAATTTTACAGTATGAGCATAAAATTTTACCCGTTGCCATGGCTCCTGTTTTGTATAATCTTGGAATTATTTTTGGAACACTCGTTCTTTATCCCATAATGGGTCCAATAGGGCTTTCAATGGGAGTTATATGTGGAGCTCTTTTTTCTTTCACGTTTCAAGGAATTATCTCCTATTCATCACTTAAGAAGATTTTTGCCAAACGAGTTTTTATAATACAAGATGTAAGGTCAATTTTTGCTTCATCAATCCCACGAACGCTGGCTCTGATGATGTCTACTATTACCTTTACTGGTTTGACGGCTTTGGCTTCTGTTATTGCGCCAGGGTCAATTTCACGCCTTCAATTGGCATATATTTTACAAGGTGTACCACTTTCATTGGTTGGAATCAGTTTTGCGGTAGCGGCTTTTCCACGACTTTCAGAATATTTCAGTGATCATAAAATGCCAGAGTTTGGAAAGCTTCTTTCAAATGTGGTGTCTTCTATTATTGTATGGATTTCACCAATGATGGTGCTCATGATTTTACTGCGTGCCCATATTGTAAGACTCATCTTTGGAGTTTCTAATGTATCATGGACATCAACGCGAATCATTGCAGCAGCACTGGGGCTTTTTAGTATTTCACTGCTGGCGCAAGGAATTTTACAACTTGCACTGCGTACGTATTATGCAATTGGAGAAACCAAGCGTCCATTTATTCAAGCAGTTATTTCTTCTATTATCACCCTTGCATCAGGTGCAGGAATGTTTTTTCTTGCAAAATCAAACGCACCATTGTGGAGAGAATTTACACAATTTATAAAAATACCGGCAACCAGCGAATCCTACATTGTACTTTTGGCACTGGCGTTTTCTTTTGGATCACTTATCAACATGATGATTGCATGGTTGCCGCTGGTGGGCCGTTTTATGCCAGAATTTGATGAAAAATTTTCACAAGTATGTATGCATGTGGCACTGGCTTTGACGGGGGCAGTGGCATCTGCTAGTATTGTGCTTCATTTAATTGGATCAATTGTGACATTAGATACGGGATTTGCGGTACTGCTTCATGGTGGTGCTGCTGGTCTTACCGCAATTGCAATATATATGCTTATTATGGTGCTTCTTGAAAATGAAGAGGTGTTAAATATGATAAAATCTGTTCGTCAGAAGTTTGGATTTAAAGATACGGATTATATTGAAGAACAGGGGATTGAATAGATAAATTTAAAAACCAACGTTTGCGTTGGTTTTTTAATAACATATATTTTATTTGAAGAATGAAACAACTTTTTTAACAGAGAGTAGGCTTAAATCTGATGCTGTGTCAATCTTGCTGTAATCATCAATTGCTTGTTCGACACTGGGTGATAGTTCAATCATCTTTTTGGCAGCACAATAAAATTGTGGTGAGGCTTCGTATGAACTTTTAAAGAGTCTTGTTGCATCCTCTCAGAAAGAGCCCGAGGCGCTGCGCGCCTCGGGCTCTTTCTGATATAAGTATATATTTTTTTATGAAGCATCCAAACTTCGTTCTTTGATTTCAGTTAAAACTTTTTGAGTAAAGTCTTCAAGGCTCATTTCAAATTTTACGTCGTTGCGTCCTTCTATTGTTAAAATTCCTGATTCCATTTCTTTATCACCAATGACAATAGCGTATGGTTCTTTGCTTACTTTCCATCCTCGTATTCTTTTACCGAGAGATTCTTGCATCATTACTTTAGCGCGAATATTTACATCATCAAGTTTGTCTTGAATATCTTTTGCAAATGCTTCATGTTTTTCAAGAACAGGAATGACCGTAACTTGGTTTGGTGACATCCATACTGGAAACGATCCTCCAAAGTGCTCAATCATAACACCAATAAATCGTTCCAGTGAACCAGAAACAGCGCGGTGGATTACTACGGGGCGTTCTTTTTGACCTTCTTTATTAACAAATGAAAGATCAAATCGTTCAGGAAGATTAAAGTCAACTTGAACAGTTGCTAATTGATGTTCTCGGCCAATAGCATCTTTAAACATAAAATCAAGTTTTGGTCCATAAAATGCAGCTTCACCAGGTCCTTCAAAATATGGTAATTTTTGTTCTTTACAAAGTTCGGTAAGTGCTCCTTCTGCTTTGTCCCATACTTCATCTCCTCCTAAGTAATCATCTTTGTTTTCTCCACGAAGTGAAAGGCGAACGCGATAATTATGTATCATTCCAACGGTGGTATAGAATTTTTTAATAATCTCAACCACGGTTCCAATTTCTTGTTTCAAAAGATCAACAGGAACAAACAAGTGTCCGTCATCTTGAGTAATAGAACGAACACGGGTAAGTCCAGAAAGTTGTCCTGTTTTTTCATCACGATAAATAGTTGCTGGTTCAAAATACCTCACTGGCATATCACGGTAACTCCATGGAGTATCTGCAAAGATTTGCATGTGGTGTGGGCAGCTCATTGGTTTTAAATAGAAATCTTCTTTTGAAGTTCCACCATGAACCTTAAACATATCATCCATATAATGTGAGCTATGCCCAGACGTTTTGTATAATGCTTCTTTTGCAATATGAGGAGTCCATACACGCTGGTAACCCTTTTTTTTATGAAGTTCCCAGAGGAAGTTTTCAAGTTCACGCCGAATAATAACACCATTTGGTTTAAAAAGAGGAAGTCCAGATCCAACCAATTCTGAAATGGTAAACAAATCAAGTTCCTTCCCAAGTTTGCGATGGTCGCGTTTTAATCCTTCTTCAATTTGATATAGGTATTGTGTAAGTTCATCTTTAGTATCAAACGCAATTCCATACACGCGGGTAAGCATCGTACTTGCTTGATCACCACGCCAATATGCACCAGAAAGTTTTTCAAGTTTCCATGAACCTTCTTCTATTTCATTCATATTTTCAACATGGCCACCGCGGCACAAATCAGTAAATTCACCTGATGTATAGGTAGTAATTTCTTCACCTTTTGTGGAGATTTCTGATATAAGTTCAAGTTTATATGGATTGACCGCAAAAAGTTTTTTTGCTTCATCTTCAGAAATAGTATTTTTTATAAACGATGACCAGGTAGAAATAGTGGTTTTCATAATCTCTGTAAGGGCTGGAAGATCATCTAGAGAAAGGGTTTCTCCCTGCAAATCAACGTCATAGTAAAATCCGTGTTCAACTGCTGGCCCAATGGTTAATAGTGCAGAAGGTTTAAGTTTAACAATGGCGTCCCCAAGCAAATGGGCAAGTGAGTGGCGTTTTTCTGTGATCATAATATGTGTAGTATAACGTAGAATGGTAAAAAATTCTAGAACAAGAAGGGGTCCAGCTGGACTGCGCTAGGGCGCAGTGACAAGTACTGTTCCTTTACAAATCACCAAAAACGTGATATTTTCTACATAACAAAAAATTAACATATTTTGGAACAATTAATCATAATTTAAACAGCTAGCCAAATGAACAAAATTTCATTTTACGAAGATAAACATTATTATCTTTCAAATTTCTCTTCTTTTGAAGTAAAAGTGCGTGGCTTTGTATTTAAAACTTCAGAGCATGCATACCAGGCACTTCGGTTTAATAGTAAGTCACCGGTGTTTACTAAAATATTTCAAGCACGTTCAGCATATGAAGCAAAAAGCATTGCACATACACATCTTCACTTGCAGTTAGAAATATATAATACACCAGACAAGAGATTGCCACTGATGTTTGAGATACTCATTGAAAAGGTACTGTATGACCAAACAGGATATGTTAAACGCAATCTTATGAATACGGGTGATTCATATATATATGAAAATTCTCCCTATGATTTTTTTTGGGGAATAGGAGCAGATAAATCAGGAGAAAACTGGCTTGGAAAGCTATGGATGATAGTACGTTACCGACTTAACGCAAATATGGGAAACATTGGTGTTCGCAATATTGCTGTTAATAAAACAGCCTTTATTAATCAATACTCACGGTTGTGGAATATGGAATAATATTTTAAGGGGTCAGATCCCAAAATAAGAGTTTAAAATAAATGTAAAAAGCCGCAAAAATGCGGCTTTTTTTATTCTCCAAAAGAATTTAATTTAAACGTGAAAAATGGAACATGTTTTACTCGTCGCTTTTTCAAAATATTGTGACGAATGTCAGAAATATTTCTTTGAAGAAACAGTAACGCTTCATCTGATTTACTTTC
>JAYVHO010000013.1:0-18286 GCA_043771175.1 bacterium
GCACGCCCCGCACAGGCGGCCGTGATTACTGAAATTATGTATGACGTAAAAGACAGTGACGCAGATAGAGAATGGATAGAAATTGATACTCAGTCACTAACTGCTCCACTGGATCAGATGCGTATAAGTGTAGGAGCCAGCAATCATCTTTTAAAAAGTAGTCAAAATGTTACCACGATGCCAAATAATACCATCTGTGTGATTGTTCAGTCAGAAAGTAAATTCAAAGGTGATTACCCTTCATTTTCTGGATGTATTTTTGAAGCTTCTTTTTCTTTGACCAATACTACAAACAAAATAAAATTACTTAATAAAACAAGTGGAGAAATTTATGACAGTATAGAATATATAAACACCATGGGTGCCGCAGGTGATGGAAATTCTTTAACTAAAGTTCAAACTGTTTTAGTTGCAAAATTACCAACGCCAGGAATTTCTCAAGAATCAACCCAAACCACCGGCGCAATTCCTGGGTCAGGAGACACCACACAAACAAACCCACCTTCAAGTACTGGTTCAGAGTCTCAAAATCCGCCAGGGGTGCCGCCTTCGGCGGCACCCGACACATTTTCTGGATCTCGTGCACCGGTTGATGAGACGTCAAAATTTTCCATTATTTTAGAAAAACCTGTTTCAGTGTTTGCTTATGAGCAGATTGATATTCCTGTATTAATATCGCAAACACTAGGCAGAGAAATACGATATTTTCAAAGTGGAAGTCTCTATATTTCATATGGTGACGGAACTATTCAAAATATTTCAGATAGTGCTTTTAAAATACGTCATATTTATAGAAATCCCACCATGGTCACACTGCAAATGTATTACCACACATCATATCTTGTTGATATTCCCGATGCAGAATTAACCATAAAAATTTTAGTAAAACCATTACCCTTAACATTCTCACTTTCTAAAAAACGTGAAATAACTATTGTTAATGAAGATATCCAAGATATCAACTTGTCGGGAATGATACTTACTGGAGCAAATAATTCAGTCTATGAATTTCCCTATGGGCTTATTGTTTCCGGTAAAGGAAATATTACCCTTTCTCCGTCCATGCATCACCTTAGGGGGTCATATTTTCTTTTCAAAGATAGATCCAGAGTTACCATATCAAAAGTAGCACCACCTCCAAAAGATTCACCTATCATAGTAAAAAAACAACCAAAAATGGTGAGGCAAGCACAAGCATCTGAAATAATTCAACAAAAAGATGAAATTTCAGTAGTTGCTCAGTCAGAAAAAACAAGCACTAGTACATGGCCACGATATGTAATGATATTTGGTTTAGGGCTTTTGGTTTCTTGGTTGATTGATTACGTTTCAAAATATGTTCAAAGTAAACAAAAAAAATCCACCACGCGAGGTGATGAATTTTCTCATGATGAACTTTTATAATACCGAAGAGAGTGAAAGTTGTTCGTAAATTTCAGTACTTTCTTTTAAAATTGAAGTAAGTTCAAACACACTATTGTGCTTGCTGTTATTTTTAACTTGCAATATTTCAAGTTGTTCTCTGATATTTGGATTATCTAACTTTTTATGATCATCAAGTAATTCTTGCGAATTTTTTATGAGTGAAGTAATTGCAGATGAAATACGAGAATAATCTTTATTACTTAATGCAGGTGAATCTTCTACAATTGAAGTAATAGCGATCTGCTCTTCATATTCATTGGTTCTTTTTTTGGTATCATCAATTAAGCTCTCAAGAAGTCTAATAACTTCTATACTTGAATTTTTATTCATAAGAACCATAGAAAGAGCTGATTTGTATAATCCCAAAATCCCAGAACTTTCAACAAAAGAATCTTCCGGAGTAGCAATAACATGAGATTCAATAGAGTCTGCATATGCTGTATGAGCATCAATAAGTGACGATTTAATGTCAGGTGATAACGTGAGAGGATTTTTAACTAACAATGCAATATTATTTTGAATCAATGATGTTTGTGTGTTGGTGTAAAATTCCGGTGAGGTAAATGATTGGTAATAATTGATACCAAAACCAGCAACAATGAGTACCATTGAAAATGTTGCCATAACAATTTTTTGAGAAAAAATATGGAAAAAATAAGGAGAAGCTTTTTTGTGTTCTTTTTCTATTTTATGAAGTGATAATTTAGTATAAAAAGAATGTGCAAGTTTTTGGCTTTCAGTAGGCGACAGAGAAAAATCTTCTTTTGAAGAAGATAACAGTTTTTCAAAATTGTGAGGGTGGTTGTTAGAAGTATTCATACTGTTTGGATATTTTAGAAAATTCCTCTTGAGCTTTTATCAAAGCTCGGTGACACAAAACTGCTGCATTGTTGAGACTGATAGAATAAATATCTGCAATTTCTTCTAAAGTAAGTTCATTAATATAGCGTTTTACTAATATATCTTGATATTTATCTGAAAGTTTACTCATAACGTCATGAAGCATTTTTTTGTGAGTCACATCAATCATTTCTGTGGTTTCGCGAGCTTCAAAATTATGATCATCAACCATGGCGTCTAATGATACTGATTTTTTCTTTCGAGAATAATCAATCACTAGATTTCTAGCTACTCGGTATAAAAATGCACGAATAAACTCAATGGTATTTTTTTCAAGAAAATCAAATGTTTTAATAAATACATCAGAGGTGATGTCTATGGCCAATTCTTTGTCGCGGACTCTGGCAGCCACAAATCTAAAAATCTCTGGGTGATAGGTGGTAAATATCTCAGAAATGTCTTGATTTTCAGGTTGTTTTTGTTCGCTATCAGTCATGACGTTACAAAAGAAAAGGTATTACACCATAATACCTTTTCTGTGCTTAACTGTTAAAAGTATAACAGGTTTTTATGCTTGTGGCTTATTCTTATGCACAAAGCTGGTAATGATTCCAATGGTTCCCACCAAAAGAAGAAGTAGTGCAATCCACTCACGTGAAGTTTTAGGAAGTGAAATAATGCGTACTTTTTCTACTTTTGTTGTGAGATCTTCTTCAAATGGTTCAGCTTCTTCTGGTGAATTTGGTTCACCATACCCAATCAATGGTGTTTGTTGTGTGGTAAGTGTCTCTGGCATAAGAGTATTTTCTTGGGGTACGACATCAGGTATAACTTCAGGTGAAACAGAAACTGCTTTTGAAATACGAGGTTGTGAGTTTGTTTGTGTACGATATATTGTAGGATATTTTACATCTGCTGGATCTTTCAGTGTTGTGAATTCTTTTTCGTATGAAATAGTGGTAGTATTACAGCCAGTTGCCGTAACGCTATAAGAATAGGTAGTATTTGGTGAAAGTTCTCCAATGCGGATGATATTTTTGTTTTTTATAGAAAGTTTGATACTTTTTGTTTCATGTTCCGTACTATTATATGACGCTGCTGTTACGTATCCATCAATTAATGAGCATGTTGATCCCGCAAGAGAAACAGGAATATACGCATGGGTAATACCAATAGTTTGTGGTTGATGTAATGTGATTGAAATTTGCTCGTTGTTATTTATTTGTGTTTGCAAAGCATAAGGTGAAATTGGTGAAATATTTTTATGAGTTTTTCTTTCTGATATTGATGGATCAGGTAATGTAATAAATGAACGTTCATACGTTGATGCTGTTTTGTCACAACCTCTTGAAATAATCTTATAGCTATATAAAGTATCAG
This sequence comes from bacterium, assembly GCA_043771175.1. GTDB lineage: Bacteria > Patescibacteriota > Minisyncoccia > Phycocordibacterales > UBA1006 > DASWYC01. Next base: position 3,646 of record JAYVHO010000013.1, read on the forward strand.
GTAAAAGGTTGCCGGTACGCACTCGCTCTGAAGAATTAGACGAAGTGGTGGTTACCACAGAAGACTCAATGTTAGGTGTCATTATTTCTTCATTATGAATAATAATTTGTGATTGGATAATTCCACAGGTTGAACCAAAAGTAGAAACAGGAATATATACATGAGTAATACCTACTGATTGTGGGTCAGTTATGGTAACCAAAACGTCAAGTGGTAACAGTGGATTGGATGTATATGATGTTTTGGTAACAATATTTTTAAACGTTGATTGTGAAGATGAATATGTTGAGTCAGAAAACGGAACGGGAGAAATTTCAATAATACCACCAGAATATACACGTTCAAATCTATTAATAAAACCATTATCTGCAATGGTAGTGGTTATAAGTAACGAAGCACCCAAAAGAGCACAAGAAATTGAACCAATAATGAGTTTTGTCGTAAAAGGTGAAGTCTGAAATTTCATAGATTATCTCTATTCTTATTGAAATTGATGTTTTCCACAAGTTGACAAATCATGACTTTGGTTTTTATTTGTGTGACATATCCCAAATGATATTAAACTGTGACAGCATCATCTCTGAAAACTCTTTACTTTCTATGACAAATCCAAAACATTCTTCTTTTGAAGAAATAAAAACCACTTTGTTGCCATATATCCAATATCCCATCATAAAATCAACTCCAGGTGGTGCAATACGCAGTTCTCGTTGGGTTTCTTTTGAGCCTGCTAGATAGGGGAATGTTTCGGCTGAAACAGTTCCATGTTCTGGCCAAATGGCATGAACAGAAATATTATTCTTGATTCGTTCTGTGTTGTGTATTTCAAAAAATTCTTTACCTAGGTTATTTACAATGGAGTTAATGGGCCAGTACGCGTAGGTAGTAATATTTTTATACAAAACAATATCAAAAAGGATTTTTTTAAGTCCATCAACACCATCAAAATATTCATACTGAGGAAGTTTCTCAAAGTTTTCTTTTTTAATAGCTAAAAAAGTAGGTGATATGGTTTCTTTAATTTCTGAAAGTTCTTTTATTTTTGAGTTAAAAATAGTAATTATGTGAGCGTCATTACAAGGATAAAAGATTTTTACCCCATTTTTCATGGATTCACTGACAACTCCGGTATTAAAAAGATTGTTGATATATCCATACATAGAAACACGGGGAATGCCTGCTTTTTTAGCAATAAAACTGATAGGTTGCCCCGGATATTTTAACAGCGTTTCAAACGCTTTAATTTCTTCATCTTTAAGCCCCAGTGCGTGGAGAATTTTGTTCATGAAGATATTATACACAGTTGTAAATTATGTACAACAATATTAACAATTGTGTATAAACAAAAATTAGTCACAGAAATTTCTGTGACTAATTTTACTTTCTTGCTTGGCTCCACAAAACTTCAAATAATTGGCGTTGTAGATTTGCTATGGTGCTGTTTTTGATAATCACCGTTTCAAGCCCTTCGTCCCATGCGGTAAAGGAAACATAATCTCCCCAAATAGCCGTCTGGCACGTTGGGTTATAGATTGATTCGTTTACCAGTCCCACCTCTCGTGAACGCAGTTTTGCACGTGATTGTTCTATTTCTGAGTGAGGATTGTCGGGAAGAATAAGTCGTACGGAAATATTTTTTGCTTCTCGTTTGATATGAAAATCTTTCAGACGATCACGTGCTCGTATAAAATATCGAGAGTCGGTGCCAAATCGCAAAATTTCTGAACCATCAGGTTGGTCAAGTCCTCTCATAAAACATTCAACCAGTCCATCTTCGCCACGCAGAACCTCTGTCTCTACGGGCTCACAGTCTCGCCACTGAGAAAACATGGTCTTTAAAGAAGGTAATACATTTTTGAGTGTTTCATATTTTTCAAGAATAATTGCTTCTTCTTTATTGATATATTCAATCAATGTTTCTGGCTTGTCGATGTAATACACTTTTTTATTTTTGTGCTCTTGAGTAGATATAACATTTTTTCTTTGAAGCTCTTCTAAAGAATACACAATTGACGAACGTGGCAATTCTGTATCTTTTGCCATTTCAGTAACACTGGAAAGATTATTTTTAAAGAGATGGTAAATGATATGGACTTCTGCCCGGGAAAAACCTATATGATACAACGCTTGTTTGATATCTTGAGGAATTATTTTCATGTACATGATTTGTACTGTATTTAATATAAAAAGTCAAACAAATAACAACCAATCTTGTTGTTATTGATTTCCTCTTGAAACACTTTATAATAGATGTATTATGTCAATCTTTGGAAATGTCTTTGATAAGATGAAAAACAGTGTGATGGATAAATTACTTGAAAAACAACTTGAGAAACTGACTCCTGATCAACGAGAAATGGTTAAAAAAGGAATTATGAATAATCCAGAACTTTTTCAAAAGATAGCAAAAGAAATTGAAGCGCTGCAAAAGGCAGGCAAAAATCAGATGTTTGCCAGCATGGAGGTTATGAAAAAATATCAATCAGAAATTCAAAAGGCAATGACGGGGAAGTAATCCCCGTTTTTTCTTGTTGTAAAAAGAACGAACGTTCGGTATACTAAAGCATATGAAAAAGACACTTCAAACATACGCGGTTTTGTTAAAAAAGTTCTATGATGCTCATCATCGAATGCCCTCGTATGCGGAACTGTGCGATGTGTTCGATTGTGCTTCCAAAAGCACGGCCTACGGAATTATTGATGAGTTGGCTCAAAATAATATTACTAAAAAGGATGAAAAGGGTAAAATTATTCCCGGTAAAAACTTTGCAAAAACAGCTTCGCCGCTGAGGGTGCTGGGATTTGTAGAAGCTGGATTTCCCTCACCTGCAGAAGAAGACTTACTAGAAACTATCTCGTTGGATGAATGGGTAATTGGTAAGCGTGAATCTACATTTATGTTAAAAGTAAAAGGAGATTCTATGGTTGATGCAGGAATTCATGATGGTGATATGGTAATTGTTGAAAGAGGCAAAAGCCACCGCCAGGGTGATATTGTAATAGCTATGATTGATGGAGGATTTACCATGAAGTATCTTCGTAAAAATGGCAGTGAAATGTATTTAGGGGCAGCTAATAAAAACTATCCTGATATGTATCCGATAGAATCTTTGTCAATTATTGCCACGGTAGTTGCGGTGGTACGCAAATATTAATATGGAACACATTACCTATATAGGTCACGTGGATGGTGATAGTTTTTTTGCCAGTTGTGAGGTGGCGCGCTTTCCCCATTTACGTAATACTGCTGTAGTTATTGGACAAGAACGTGGTATTGTGACGGCATTAACCGCAGAAGCAAAAGCGCTGGGGATACAGCGTGGTGACTCGTTATATAAAATTAGAAATGATTATAAAAATGTAACTATTTTACCAGCGAATTTTGAATTATATAAACAATATGCAAAAAATCTCGCAATTATTTTACGACAGTATTGTGATGTGGTGGAAACGTACAGTATTGATGAGTGTTTTTTTGAAATTTCATTTCAAAAAAACACTCATCCTCATACCATAAAGACATGGCTTGGTGATTTGCAAACATATATTCATAAACAACTTGGAATTACCTATTCATTGGGTCTTTCAACTAGTAAGACATTGGCAAAGGTGGCTTCAAAAATGAACAAACCCTGCGGCTGTGAAGTGCTTATTACTCAACATGATGTACAGTGCATACTCAAAAAAACGTCTGTTTCTGATATATGGGGAGTGGGAAGGCAATTCAATAAGAAGTTATTGGCATATGGAATTGCAACGGCATATGATTTTGTTCATGTACCACCGGGGTTTTTGCAAACGCTGGGTTCGCCTGCTCCACTGCGTGACACTCAACAAGAACTTCAAGGTGTACAACGTTTACCTGTTTCAAATAAACGTGATGTCAACGATCATCAATCAATGCAATCAACGCGTATGTTAGTGTTTCATACAACTCAAACAGATATTATTTTTTCAGAACTTTCTCGACATGTGGAAATACTTTCAATGCGTATGGTGAGAGAAGGCTTGGTTGCTAAAAAAATTGCATGGTTTGTACGGGTGTCTGACGCTGCCAAGGGTCACCGCGCTTGGTTTGAATCTGATCTCCCCACAGCAACGGCAAATCCTTCTTTGATTATGAATACTATTAAAAAATGTCATATATTTTCTTTAGCTGATGGTGAAGTATATAAAGGAACAGGAATTTCTGCGGTGGGTTTGGTTCATGAGTCGTATTCTCAACAAGATTTATTTGAAGAATCCGTGGAATATTTACATGATGACGTTTCAAAACTTTTGTGTGGTGTGAAGGATAAATTTGGTTCGCATGTCATCATGTTGGCAAGTTCACAAGCTTCTTTTGATATACGAAGTAACGAACGGGAACGACACATACAATCTGCGCACTATATTACCGGGCTTCCATTTCCATATCTTGGGGAAGTAGTGTAATAAAATTAAAATAATCTTGATCTAATTATTACCATTCTGTATAGGCTTGATTCAAAACATTCTACACAACAGTAACAGCTTTATGGTAAATGTGCGATATTTTTGTTACTATGCATATATATGAAGCAGGAAATGAACCCACAGGACTTTGAGAAAAAATGGCAAGAAAAATGGCAAGAAACAAACATTTATGCCACAGATTTTGATAGCATAAAACCAAAGAAATATATTTTGGATATGTTCCCGTATCCGTCAGGAAATAATTTGCATGTGGGGCATCCGCGTGGATACATTGCAACGGATGTATATTCTCGATATTTTCGTATGAAAGGGTTTGAAGTGCTGCACCCTATGGGATTTGATGCATTTGGTTTGGGAGCAGAAGAATATGCCATGAAAAATAAAACATTGCCACAACACAGTGTTTCAAAAACAATAGAAATGTACAAACAACAATTAATTCAAATGGGAGTTGATTATGATTGGGATAATACACTTTCAACCACGGATATTGAAATGTATAAATGGACTCAGTGGATTTTTTTGCAGTGTTATAAGCGAGGACTTGCATATGAAAGTTTTGAACCAATTAATTGGTGCCCAAGCTGCAAAACAGGACTGGCTAATGAAGACTTAAATACCGACGGCACCTGTGAGCGCTGTGGTACCAAAGTAGAAAAAAAACCACTTCGCCAGTGGGTGTTAAAAATCACTGATTATGCAGATAAACTTTTGGATGGAATAGAGGCACTTTCTGCGTGGCCTGAGTTTGTTAAGCAATCACAACGCAATTGGATAGGACGCAGTGAGGGGGCCGAATTTTCTTTTGACGTAGTTGATGAAACAGAAAGTAGTGTAGGAGAAAAACTTACTGTGTTTACTACGCGCGCTGATACATTGTTTGGAGTTACTTATATTGTGGTGGCGCCAGAACATCCGCTGGCACTTTCAAATGTAGTTACTAATAGAAGTGAAGTTGATGAATATCTTGAACAAACAAAAGATCTTTCAGAAATTGATAGAAGCAATCAAAACCGAGAAAAAACGGGAGTGCAAATTGAAGGAGTGTTTGCAGTACATCCTGCAACCATGGAAAAAGTTCCGGTGTATGTGGCTGACTACGTAATTGGAAGCTACGGAACAGGTGCAGTTATGGGAGTTCCAGCACATGACGAACGTGATTTTATCTTTGCAAAAAAATATGGTTTGCCAATAGTAGTTGTCGTTAAAAATAGTACCAGCGAAATGATTGAAGGATATTGTGAAGATGGAACTATTGAGTTTAATGGTGTTGAAATTTCTTCAGAAGATGCAAGAAAGATATTTACTGATAGTTTTGGTAAGAACGTAGTGAATTATAAAATTCGTGATTGGACGTTTTCTCGACAGCGGTATTGGGGTGAACCAATTCCTATCGTATTTGATGAAAATCATACCGCGTATCCTATACATGAAAGTTGTCTTCCGGTAATGCTTCCGTTTGTTGAGTTTTATGAACCAACAGGAACAGGAGAATCTCCACTGGCAGGAATTCCAGAATTTATGAATGTAAAAGGATACATAGCAGAAGACGGAAGCGTGGTAACGCTTTTGGAAGGTGAAAACGCACCACGTGGATTAGAGGTAAAGGATTTCAAAAGAGAATCAAATACTATGCCTGGGTGGGCGGGATCTTCTTGGTACTATATTCGTTATTTAGATAATAAAAACAATGATGCATTTGTGCGTGACGAGCGTCAGAAAAAATGGCTTCCGGTTGATATGTATGTGGGTGGAGTAGAGCACGCAACACGCCACCTTATTTACGCACGGTTTTGGCATAAGGTGTTATTTGATGCGGGACTTGTTTCAACACGGGAACCATTTGCGGCACTTAAAAATCAAGGACTTATTATGGCCAGCGATGGTAAAAAAATAAGTAAACGTCACAACAACGGTGCAAACCCAAGTGATGTGATTGCAAATTTTGGAGCTGACGCATTCAGAATGTTCGAACTGTTTATCGCTCCTTTTGAACAAACCACTCCATGGCAAGAAGATGGCGTAGTGGGAACACGCCGGTTTCTTGAAAAAATTCATAGGTTTATAATAACGCCTCATAAAGAAGGAGATGAATCCGTTGAAGTTGTAAAGGCGCTCCATAGATCAATTAAAAAAGTTACCCACGGAATAGAAAATTTTGAATTTAATACGTGTGTTTCTGATCTGATGATTACCTTTAAGGTGCTGGAAAAATCTGAGGGTGGTGTAACTGTTGACACTAAAATGACACTGATAAAACTATTGGCTCCCATGGCGCCATATATTGCAGAAGAGTGGTATGAATTTTTGGGTGGCACGGGTTCAATTCACAAAGCACCATGGCCTGAATACTATGAGCAATATTTAATTGAAGACGAAAAAATGATTGCTGTGCAAATTAATGGAAAAGTACGCGGGGAAGTTTTGGTGCAAATAAATGAGTCTGAAGAATCAGTAATATCAAAAGTTCATGCACTTGAATCAGTAATCAGATACCTTGATGGGCAAACAATAAAAAAGGAGATGTATATTAAAGGGAAGATTTATACTATTGTTATATAATGAATAGTGCTTTCTTATTTGTTTGCCTAGTGTTACGATGATAGTATATGATCACCACCACAACCAACACTATTGAAGGAAAGATTATTAAAGAATATAAAGGCGTTGTCGCCGGAGAAGTAATTATTGGAGCCAATATTGTACGAGACTTATTTGCCAGTGTACGAGATATTATTGGTGGAAGAAGTGGTTCTTATGAACGAATTATTAGAGAAGGTAGAACATCTGCTTTGAAAGAACTTCAAGATGAAGCAGTACGACTTGGGGCTGATGCTGTAGTTGGTATTGATTTTGATTATGAAACAGTAGGTGGACGAGGAAGCATGTTAATGGTGACCGCTTCTGGAACTGCCGTAACATTACAATAATATAAAAGCGCCTCCGGCGCTTTTTGACTTTTTTATTATTTTATTGTATTTTAGAGATAAATATAACTTATTAAACTATTGATATTATGAAAAAAATACTGTGGTGGAATTTAGGACATATCTTTTTTTGGAATCCGTTAAACTGGCTAAAGTTTCTCAGGAAAGAAAGAATGGATTGTTATTTTAGACCAAAAAATGGAAAAAAGATTTCTGATTGGGTAAAAAAAGAAGATTTTGATGTCATAACATTTGGAGAAATTGAAAAGCCAGAAGATATGAAATATTTTGATTTACCAGATCATACTTATACGGACTGGATTCATTCTCAGTATCATATACACGGAAGGTGTATTTTAAGCAAATTACCTTTTATCAAAATTACAGAAAAAATAGAAGGAATTGTAATGGTTGGATATGAATTTGAAGATTATGTTTTAATTCCCGTTCATCTACATTTTTCAAGCACACATATACGATTACTTCAGATAATGTCATATTTGATGTTTATTGATCAGCAAAACAAACCAGTATTCTTAGCAGGTGATTTTAATATATGGTGTATTAACGGAACCTTCCAGCTATGGAAAGGTGATGAAATGTCATATATTTTACTTAAAGAGAATTTACATGAATCAAGTGAAAAAATTACTACTACAGAAATACTTCCAGGATTTAAACTTGATTATTTGTTTGTTTCACCAGTTTGTCAAGATGCTATTATTTGCCAAGTGCCAAAAAATTTCCCTCACATACAAACAGATCACAAACCAATTGAATTTATGGTTAATATAAAACAGTAACCCATTTTGTGGGTTATTTTTTTGTGGAAAATAAAAATGTAATTGTGATATAATTTTTACATAACAGTATTTGTAATGTATATATGGCAAAAGGAAACAACGCTCGTAGTAAAGAGGCAAAAAAACCAAAAAAGGTAGTTGCAAAACCAGCAAAATAATATGAATCAACAAAAGGTAATTCTTTACATTTCAATGACGCTTGATGGATTCATTGCTGGTCCAAAAGGTGACCTTTTGGCATGGGCAGATTACCAGGGAGTTGAATATGGTTTTGATGAATTTTTAAGTGGTATTGGTTGCATGATAGAAGGGAAAGGTGCGTATGATGTAGAAATTGAAAATGGATGGGAATCATTTCACAGCACCAGAACTATTGTGATGACCCATAATACTCCCTCGGTGAACCCCAACGAGGCTCGTTATATTTTTATTGATGGTACGGCAGAAGAGATTATTTTTGCTGCTAAAAATCTTACACCAAAAAATATTTGGGTAGTAGGAGGCGCCAATGTTTCCGAGCAATTTCTTTCTGCAAACTTGATTGATGAAATTATTGTCACCATTACACCAAAAATTATTAATAAGGGAATTCATTTATTTGAAAAGTTAACAGAACATATTAATTTAGAGGTAGCAAAAATCGATACGTATGACAAAGGGTTGGTGCAAATCAATTATCGTGTTATAAAATAAGGGTTATGAAAATATTTCTCCAAAAATACGGAATCTATCTCGCGTTTGGCGTGGCTCTTATGGCGATGTTGGGAAGCTTGTTTTTCAGTGAAATCATGAATTTGCCACCATGTGTATTATGTTGGTATCAAAGAATTTCACTTTATCCGTTGGTATTTTTACTTCCAGTTGCTATTATCAGAAAATCAAAAGATATTTACTATTACGCACTGGCGCTCCTTATCCCTGGATTTGTTGTTTCACTCTTTCATAACCTTTTATATTTAAAGATTATTCCAGAAAATGTTTCTCCTTGTGTTGCTGGAATTTCTTGTACCACTAAATATTTTGAATGGTTTGGGTTTATTACTATACCTTTGCTCGCTTTTGTGGTTTTTGTTATACTTATCCTACTTATGGTTCACGGAATTAAACACCACCATAATAATCAAATTAACTAACTATGAAAAACGAAGTAAAAATTATTATTGGTATTGCTGTTGTAGCAGTTGCTATTTTGGTACTAGGGGCGTTTGTATTTTCAAAAAATACCACCTCAAGTACACCTGCCATTTCAGAAGAAGTGGTATCAAAGGAGCTTTTAGTGACTCCAACCAGCAGAAAAATTGGTCCATCAGATGCAAAAGTAACCATTGTTGAATTTGCAGACTTTGAATGTCCTGCATGTGCCTATGCTCATCCTATTACTAAAAAAATCATTGCAGAATATGGTGACAAAATTCAATATGTGTATAGAAATTATCCACTTCACTTTAACTCATATCCCGCTATTAATGCAGTAGAAGCAGCAGGAGAGCAAGGAAAATATTGGGAAATGTCAGATCTTCTATTTACTAAACAAAGCGAGTGGGGACAAAAACAAGTTTCTGTAAAAGATACTTTAACAGGATATGCTAAGGAACTTTCACTTGATATTGATGCATTTACTAAAGTTCTTGATGATGCAAAATATGATGATCTGGTAGATGCTGATAAAAAAGATGGAGAATCAGCAGGTGTAAGTGGAACTCCAACATTCTTTATTAATGGAAAGAAAATCAATAGTGGTGTCCCATCATATGAAAGCCTTAAAGCTTTGATTGATGCAGAATTAACAGGAATTACGGTAACCGCTGGTGAAATTACTACAGAACCAGTGATTGAACCAACACAATAGAATATTAAAAACCCATAAGAAATTATGGGTTTTTTCTTTATCCCAACGCCTTAATTTTTTCAACAATAATATTTTTATTTTCTGCTCGTTCAGTAATTTTACCAGTGATTGCAACTACGCTATCTAAAATACATGCATCTTTAAACTCTTTATAACTTTCTGGAAATACTACTGCTTCTATTGTTCCTTTATAATCGGAAATGGTAAGAATTGCCATTTTGTCACCTTTTTTAGTAGTTACTTCTTTAATGGCGGTAATCATGCCACCTAAAATAGTAGATTGTCCGTTTCGTCCCTCAGTGGCAATCTTTTGTGTTGAATTATTACTTTTTGCCAAACGATCTTTAAATTTATCCAGCGGGTGACCAGAAACATATACCCCCAGTAATTCTTTTTCCCATAATAACATACGTTCTTTTGAAACAGGATCAACTTCTGTTAATCGAAGTTTTGGTTGAATTGATGCATCACTATCACCAAATAAAGAATCTTGAGCTTTACCCATTTCTTTTAATGCTTTATGAAAATATAAAATGGTATCCATATTTAAAATTATGGCATTACGTTCACTCATTTGATCCATTGCTCCACACATAGTTAACGCTTCAATTGATTTTTTGGTAAGGTTTTTGTGAATCACACGCTCTAAGAAATTTTCAAGCGAGGTGAACTTTCCACCTTCTTTACGTTCATGAATAATAGCTTTTCCAATGTCTTCACCAAGATTTTTTACATTATTAAGTCCAAATCTGATATTGTTGGTTGGTTGTTTGTTATCATCAAGCACTACGGTAAAGTCAGAATAACTTTCATTCACGTCAGGTGGCAAAATATTAAATCCCATGCGTTTACATTCGTTCATAATGTCTGCTACTTTTTCCAAGTCTCCCGATTCAGCCGTCATGATGGCTGACATAAATTCATGAGGATAGTGAGCTTTCATATACGCCGTTCGGTATGCGAGCTGTCCGTATGACGCTGCATGAGCTTTATTAAACCCATACATGGCAAATGGTTCAATTTGGCTCCACAATTCTTCCATAACATCTGGTTTTACACCATGATCAGTAAATCCTTTCATAAGCTTCGCTTTTTCAGCTTGCAAAACTTCTGGAATTTTTTTACCCATCGCTTTACGTAGTTTGTCAGCTTCCAACCAGGTATATCCACCCAGTTCAATAGAAATAAGCATGACATCGTCTTGATAAACGATAACTCCAAATGATCTGTCTAAAATTGTTTTGAGACGGGGATCAGAAAAACGCACTGCAGCTGGATTGTGTTTACGTTTAATGTATTCTGGAATCATATCCATTGGTCCAGGACGATAGAGTGCCACCATAGCGTTAATATCATCTATTGTTGAGGGTTTTAACTTCATAAGCCAGTCAGTCATACCACCTCCAGAAAGTTGAAACACTCCTTCTGTTTCTCCTCGAGCCAACATTTCAAAGGTTTTTTTATCATTTTGGGGAAGTTTTTCAAGATCAATTTCTATGCCTCGTATTTTTTGTACGCGGTCGAGTGCCTCTTTTAAAATTGCCAAGTTGCGCAGACCCAAAAAGTCAAACTTAATAAGGCCAGCTTCTTCTACTCGGTGCATATCATATTGAGTAATTACTTTTCCTCCTTTTGGATCCAACTGCACGGGGGCAAAATCGTCAACTCTGCCTGTAGGAGAAATAACAACACCAGCGGCGTGAACAGAAACGTGTCGCGCAGAACCTTCTAACTTTTGTGCAATATCAACAATTTTTTTGACATCTTTGTCTGAATCATAAAACTTTTTAAAGTCAGGTTCAATATCTAGTGCTTTTTTAAGACTCATAGCAGCACCTTGTTGACCTTGAGGAATTAATTTAGCAATTTTGTCACCTGTTTCATATGAATATCCTAAAGATCGAGCTACATCACGTACAGCACCGCGTGCTTGCATGGTTCCAAATGTTCCAATTTGAGCCACTGCTTCTCGTCCATATTTGCGACGTGCATAATCTATCATATCGTCACGACGGTTATCAGCCATATCCATATCAATATCTGGCGCAGAAGGACGTTCACGGTTTAAAAATCGGGTAAATGGAAGCTTAAAATATAAGGGGTCAACATTGGTCACTCCCAACAAATAGGTAACAATAGACCCAGCTACCGATCCACGAATATTTGTTAAAATTCCTTCTGCATGAGCATATTCCATTAAATCTGCCACAATCAAAATGTAAATTGAAAATCCTTTAAACGCAATTACGTCCAGTTCGTGTTCAATTCTATCTTTTATCGTGTCATTTATCTCACCATATCGCCAGGAAATTTTTTCATATACTTTTTTTCTCAAAATGGAATCATGAGTTTCTCCTTCCGGAATAGGGAATGGTGGAAAATACCAATTACCAAGATCTAATTTAATGTCAACCAGATCAGCCACTTTCATGGTGTTTTTGACAGCATCTCCAAACCCATCATATATTTCATGAGCTTCTTGTTCATTAATGAAGTGGTAATCTCCCGTTAATTTAAAGTCTTTATTGTTGGTATTAATTTCAAGAAGCACATCATGAATAGGGTGATCTTCTTTGCACGTATAATGAGAATCCCATGTAGCCACTACGTGAAGTCCTTTTTTTAGTGCGATTTCAAAAATGATGTCCTTTAATGGAACATACCACTCAACTTCATCATGGCGCATAATTTCTACAAAAACGTGCTGTGCACCAAAAATTTCAATATAATAATCAACCAAGCCTTCTGCTTTGGAGCGATCTCCATTTTTGAGATAAAATATAAACTCTGATCCAGGACAACCAGTCAAACAAATGATTCCTTCTGCATATTGCTTAAGAATTTCTTTATCAATTCGTGGTTTATAATAATATCCTTCTAAAAAAGCCTGAGAAGACAATTTCATCAAATTTTTGTATCCACCAACATTTTTTGCAAGAAGGGTGAGGTGAAAGCGTTTATTGTCAATTCCAGGGTCTTTGTCAAAGCGGCTGCGGTTAGCAACATATGCTTCTATTCCAATAATGGGCTTTATTCCATGTTTATTACATTCTTTATAAAATTCAATAGCTCCATGCATATTTCCGTGATCAGTAATAGCACACGCAGACATGTTGAATTCTTTACATTTATTTACCAAATCGGGGATTTTATTGAGTCCATCTAAAAGAGAATAATGGGTGTGGCAATGAAGGTGGACAAAGGATGATTGAGGCTTTTGTACGTCTTCTGGCATGGTATCCAGTATATCAAACATCACCAGGAGCGGTTAGTCTTGCCAAACCCTTAACGTGTGGAAATAATGAGTTTTGCAAATGAAAAATCGAGGTTTTAATTTCAATTCATTTGCAAACAAAATCTTTCAAATGCAAACAGTTTGAATAAAAAATCTTTCAAATGTAAACAGTTCACGTGAAATAACAAAAAATCATAATGGACATATAAAATGTTTCACAGACAGATATTTTGTTTCACGCATGTATTTGTGAAAAAAAATAGCATTTTTAATATAGTTTGTCCTTTATAAATAATATTTGTCCGTTAGATGTCCTTTATTCATGTATAAAGAAAATCATATAAAATCAAAGGTTATTCATGTAATATTATAGTGTCCTTTAGTTTCTCAGATATGAGTAACAGGTACTTTTTACGCATAACTCAAAATCCCACAAAACACTTCTTTCCAAACTCCATCCTAAACGGCAAGCGCCCTGCACGCTTTGAAAACCATATTAAGCGCTTCGGTTATCGGTGAAGTTTTTCAAGAAGGTGTTGAGGAATTTTTTAGCCACTGTGGTGAAAAAATCTCAAAGATTCCTAAGTAGGTACTTTCGCAGACCTACTGATGAAAAAACTTGCAGACGTTAATCTAAACAAGTTTTAGTAATCAATGATCGAGAATAGCGCGTTAGACGCGTGTTCATACGTGGAATACTTTGAGGTTTTTGGGTTACTCGTAAAAGTAACAAACAAATCCGTCACTTTTTCTCTTGCAGTTTTAAAACTCATTGTATATAGTAAAAATACTCAAATTTTGATGATAGTTCAGTATGGCTGTCCGTTATGATTTGACAAATTTTAAATTATATGATAACGTTCAAAAATAATATGAATAAGAAAGCAAATCCAGTAAATAGTCAATATTTATTAGTAACCACGGGTTCTATCTGTAAACGTCTTTTGACGTCTTTTTTTATAATTTTTTTCCTCTTCAGCGGATTCATGCCGTACGTGTTTGCGGACGAGATTGGATATGAACCACAAGCAAGCCAGTATACCGAAGCGGTAGATGAAGGAGGAAAGACACCACAGGGTGGCACACCTTCAGTAGACACATCTACAAGTACTGCAAACGTTCCAAAACCGTCTCAAGGTGTGGTTGATATGGCTACTGGGGCATTTACGTATTCATATGATTTTCATCTCCCAGAAGGGCAAAATGGATATACTCCACCGTTTTCTATGTCATATAATTCCAATAACGGACACATTAAAAGCGTTGTTGGTAAGGGGTGGAAATTAGATATTCCAGAAATTGTCCGTTTGAATAAAAATGGTGTAGAGAGAATGTATGACGAGACAAATTTCAGCACATCATTTGACGGAGA
>JAYVHO010000014.1:0-4380 GCA_043771175.1 bacterium
TTTTGATGTCTTTTGTTATTTTAAATAACAAAAGACGCCTCTTGAAGAGTAGGAAACTCTTCACAATAGCTATTACCTTTGGTGATAGCTATTTTTTTATCATAATTTGACAAAAAATAAATTTGTATTATAATTTTTACAATCAATCTTAAATAAATAGAAAATGGAAAAAATTAATCTTAGGGAAGGAAGCAGAATTCCTTTTGTTATGAACGGTATTTTTAACGATGACATGATTCAAAAAATTACTAAATTCTATATTGAAAAAGAATTTCAAAATTTTGTGCAAAAATTTTTTGAAAAAAAAGAAGAAATTGGATATGTTGATATTTATATAAACTCAAGTGGTGGCAATCTTAATGACGCGATTTTGGCTCGTGAACTCATTGAAAATCATATCAAAAGCCAATCTTCAAATATAAAGATTGTTGTTCATTTAATTGGAATGTGTCATTCTGCTAGCATCTTATTTATAGGCGTAGGCGACATACGTGTTTTATATCAAAGCACTACTATGGTGTTTCATGGTGTTACATCAGATGAGAATGGTAGAAAAACACTAGGTTATAATCAAAGGATAGTTGAAAAGTCTAACTTCTTGAATTCTGTAATGGAGAAGTATTACATGCAATCAGGCTTTAAAAAGGACTTTGTTGATGACTTATTTAAAGATCTAAACAATGATCGATTTATTACCCATGAAGAAATGATCTATGGTGGTATTGTGACTCATGTATCGCCGTCATATGTTATTAAATAAAAGTGTTAGTTTATTAATATGACAACCATGATATTTAAAACCTCAGAAATTCTGGGGTTTTTAATTTGTATGATAGGATATTAACATGAATTCAAACATCTTTCTTCAAAAAACAGAAAAACCATATATTTCAGCAAAGATGATTGTGCTTCGTGGTTCTATGAGCAACACCGTTGATGGAATAGCGCATTTAATTGAGCATATTCAATCACTCTCACCGTCTGGTAAAAATACTATTCAAGAATTTAATGAAATGATTGAAAAAGAAGATATTGTTATGATAAATGCGTATACATCACCAGAGAGAGTTTCGTATGAATTTAAGGGACTTCCAGGAACGGAAGAAAGAATTATTTATTGGATGAATAGAATGAAACATGAAGTTCCCAGTGAAGAGTTATTAGCTCGAGAAAAAAAAGTCGTAATAGATGAAATTGATAAGGCAATAAAAAGTGTAGAAGGGTCATATAAAAATAAATATGGCCAAGCTATTGTATTTACTTCAATTTTTCCAGAAATTGGCAATGTACCGCAGTTTATAAACTTGGGTACCAAAGAGTCAGTTTCAAGTATTACCTTAAAAGATATCGCAGATTACAAAAATAGATTTTATACTTCAGAAAATATTATATATACATTTTCAGGGGATATTGATGAAAAAATAATAGAAAGTTGTTTTGAAAAAGATGATATGTCAATTTCTTATGAACAATTTAAGAGAAAAGAAAATGCCAAAATATTTGGGATTCTTTCAGATAAAAACTCAATGGTAACGTTAGGTTTTAGGCATACAGAATCATTACTTGCAGATGAATTTTTTGAATCATTATATGGATTTATTCTCAGTAAAATAATTAGAGGTGAACTTGGTTTAACTTATGGTGTTTCACCTTTTGGAACTGATATTGCAGAGGTGGATTTTAAGGGTGTTCAAATTTCACATTATGAAGGAAGATTTGAAGATTATCAAAAAACAGTTGAAGAGGTAAAGAAGATATTTTTTAATGATCCACAACAGTATTTTACGGAAGAATTTTATAATTATATTGTTTCTCGCAAAAAGAAAAGTAAAGTATTTTCTGACTTTGATCCGGTGGATTTTGATATGGGAATTTTTACCTATAATGCATGGAAAAACAAGCAACATCCATATTGGGAAGAATATAAAAAAATAATATATGAAACAAGTTATGTGGATTGTATAAATGAAATTCGCAAGTTACAAACAGAAGGAGAATTTGTAGAAGTATATATTGATAAAGAAGAAAAATAAAACTTTACGTGTAGCACAAATCAAGTACAATAGTATTCATATATTATGAGTACCCAAAAAACCACCACCAATTTAGAATCTGAAAAATCATCAAAATGGTTAGTTGAGCCATTAGTTTCTGTGAAAGTTAAAAAATCATATGCAGGGCTGGGTCTTTTTGCTGAACAAGATATACAAGCAGAAACAAAAATTATAGAATACGTTGGGGATATTATCACCACTGAAGAAGCAGACAAGAGGGGTGGGCGATATTTATTTGAAGTAAATTCAAAAATTACGATTGATGGGAAAGATAGAAAAAATTTGGGACGATATTTAAATCACTGCTGTAAACCAAACTGTGAAGCACGTCTTAAAAAAGATAAGATATTTTTTTGGGCGTTCAAAGATATTAAAAAAGGGGACGAGTTGACGTTTGATTATGGAAAAGAATACATGAATGAAATTTTAATAGGAACAGACGGTGGATGTTTATGTGCTGTTTGTATAAAAAAACGTGAAAGAAAAGCGGCAAAGAATAATGAAGTTGTCAAGTAGTTAAAAACAAAAAATCGGTATATAGTGTAATTCAACCTTTAACAACCAAAAACTTATGAAAGAATTAATAGTAATATTTTTCTTTCCTTTGTTATTTATAAATTCATTGATTGATTTGAAAACCCTTCCTGTTGCATTCGCATGCAGACAGATTTCATTACACGGATATGTTCCAGAGGTAGTGACTTCAAAACCTGGCGAGGAAAGTCGTTCAATGTTTTTAAAACAACAAAGCAGCATAAGGTGTGAGGTGGCTCTCAATACTACGACGCTCATCAGCGGTGTGTTTTCCGTAGTAAATCTAAAATATAAGCCATTTTTACACCCCATTTAGCTATGTACTCAACCAACCAAAAACCACCTTCTTGTAAGGTGGTTTTTTCTATTACAAATTTCATTAAAATTTCACAACACACTTTAATTTGTCAAAGATTGCATAAATAACGTGAAATGCTTACAATAGACCCATTATTATGAAGAAAAACACACTTAACTGGAAAACCATCATGCCAAAGTTGTGGTCAACATTTTTTATTGTTGCCACTATTGGAATTGGTGTATTTATTTATCAAGGAGAACAGTCGCAAACAGGTAAGAAATTCAGATTAGGTCTTGACCTTGCTGGAGGTTCATATCTTGTATATAAAGCTGACGTTTCAAAAATTAGCTCAGAAAATATCCCAGATTCTATGGCGGCTCTGCGTGATGTTATCGAACGTAGAATTAACGCATTTGGTGTTTCTGAACCAAATATTCAAACAGAAACAGTTAACCTTCCTGGGTCAGCAAAAGAGTATCGTCTTATTGTTGAACTTCCTGGAATTACTGATGTAAAAGAAGCTAACAAAACTATTGGTCAAACACCACTTCTTGAATTTAAAACAGAAAACCCAGATTTTAATCAAGAAAAATACAATGCTGCCGTACGAAAAATTCAGGAAACAAAAACCATGGATACATCAGTAATGACTGATTTAAAAGAACCGTATATTACTACAGAATTGACCGGAAAATATATCAAACAAGCAACGGTTCAGTTTAATCAAGGTTCACAAGTGGGAAGTAGTATGATTCCTGGCGCGCCCGTAGTATCACTTATTTTTAATAAAGAAGGAGCAGATTTGTTTGCCAAAATGACCAAAGAAAATCTTGGTAAAACCATTGCAATTTATTTGGACAACCAAGCGATCTCTACCCCTACCGTACAGTCAGAAATCACTACAGGAGAAGCAATTATCTCGGGAACCTTTACCATAGATGAAGCAAAAGAATTAGTGGGACGACTTAACTCAGGAGCTTTGCCAGTTCCTGTTTCCCTGGTGTCTACCTCAACCATTGGTCCATCTCTTGGGGCTGGTGCCATTGATGATGGGCTTCGTGCTGGAGTTTTGGGACTTATTGTTATTGCATTTGGACTTTTGGTTTGGTACAGATTCAGTGGACTTTTGGGAGTTCTTTCACTTATTTCATATGCAATTATTATGCTTGCCTTGTTTAAGATTGTTCCTATAACACTCACTGCAGCAGGTATTGTTGGATTTATCATCTCGCTGGGAATCGCTGTTGATGGAAACATTCTTATTTTTGAAAGAATTAAAGAAGAACTTCGAGATGGAAAATCAACATCAGATGCGGTGCGTGATGGAATCACTCGCGCATGGCCATCAATCAGAGATGCAAACGTGACTTCTTTAGCATCTTCAATCATTTTGTTCTGGTTCGGAACCACTCTTATTAAAGGTTTTGCCGTAACCTTTGGGCTTGGAACATTAGCTGCAGTGCTTGTTACATTGATCATAACTAAATCATA
>JAYVHO010000015.1:0-14697 GCA_043771175.1 bacterium
GTTTCTGCTATTGTTGTTGATGACATGTTAATGATTAAGGGAGACCTTTCAGTAAACACTATTACTGCTTCTAAAATAGCAGCAATGCCAAAACCAACAAAAAAAGCCATGAACAACATCAAGAAAATGATGAAGGACGGTATGAAGGATATGAAGAAGGGGATGAAGAAAGATATGAAGGATATGAAAGACAAAATAAAAATTGATTCTACTACTTCAACAACAACCAGTACTTCAACCAACTAATTATAAAAATTATTAATACATTAAAAGCGCCACGAGGCGCTTTTTGTGAGGTATGAGAAAATAAAACACCAGATTGACAAATATGTGAATATAGTATATACTGTGTTTACTTTTAGCGGCTACGTGTCTTTGATTTAAAAAAGCTGTTACTCTAGAAGTTGAGACGATTCGTTTAATCTCTCACATTATACTTAGATTTATACCGAACCAATCATAAATAATTTATCGATATGGTTCATAATTGATATGTCAATTAAACTTTACGTTGGAGGACTCGCTTGGGCCACTAACGACCAATCATTAGAAGCAGCTTTTGCACAAGCAGGAAACGTACTTTCTGCTCGTGTTGTTCTTGAAAGAGGATCAGACAGAAGTCGTGGTTTTGGATTCGTAGAATTTGAATCACAAGAAGAAGCAGATCGAGCAATCGAAATGTTTGACGGAAAAGAACTCGATGGACGCGTAATCAACGTTAACATTGCTAAAGATCCAGCTGATCGTCCACAAGGAGGATCATTCTCAGGAGCTTCACGCGGTGGATTCGGCGGAGGACGTCCACAAGGAGGATCATCATTTGGTGGTGGTTCAAGAGGCGGATTTGGTGGAGGAGCTTCACGCGGTGGATTCGGCGGAGGACGTCCACAAGGAGGATCATCATTTGGTGGTTCAACTGGAGGATCACGTTACTAATTCTGTAACACCCTTATAAAAAATACCCGAAAGGGTATTTTTTAGTGAATTAAAAGGATATTTTTATAGATATTGACAAATATATAGTAATATGTTATTATATATACAGTTCACTACATTTGTCATTTAAAAAAATAAAAAATAAAAAATAAAAAATATCTTATTTTTAATTGTTTTAGTTACTATTTCATTTACTGGGTTTTCACAATCTGCATCCATTGTATGGACATCAGTTGAAAAACCAATAACACAAAAATCTCAACTTGCTAAGAAATTAACATGGGGAAATGAAGTTTTTAAACTTATGGAAGAGAGAGAAAAGGTAAAATCTGTTGAAACTACTGCAAGTAGTCAGGTTCCAGTAGCAATGCCAGAACCAAAAAAAATATTTGAGGGTTCTGTTTTGCAGGTTTGGAGCAAAAATTTTGAAGTTCAAAACCTTTTACCAAAAGGGGCGTGGGATAAAATCTCAACCACTTCAAATGCACAGTTAAAATGGTGTGATGGGGTAAGAGGAGTTATCATCGATGACATGGTCTATGTACCTGTCATCTTTAATGATGAAAAAAATATTGCTGTTATTTCATTGAAATAGCATGCTGTTTTGGGTTTGATAGAATTTTTAAAAGCCATCTTCATTTGAAGATGGCTTTTTTCTACGATAGTATTTAAAAGAAGGCATATGCCTTCTTTTTCTATATCCCAATCATATGAATAACCTCATAAAATCCCCACAGTGCAATTCCAATAAATGCTAGTGACCCAACCAGTGCAACCCATCTATTTTTAACAACGGCAATAGTATGACGAGGAGAAATATATAATGCAATATTTAATACCATGTGCCCCAAAAAAACTCCCACACCAAAGCCAAATACATTAACAATACTGAACAAGGAAACATATCCAGCAAAGTCATCTAATCCCAAAATAAACGGAACAGTAAATGCCAAAACAAATAATCCCCACAATGATTTTTTTGCTGTTCCTTCAGAAATTTTCATGCTGGGAACAATGTATTTTAGAAGTGGTGCTACTGCTTTGTTTACCACATCAAGTCCTTTCTCAATATACCGAATAATTTTATCAAGAAGATTTTCTTGTTCTATGGCATGTCGTTTGGCATGCTCAAGGGACTCTTCTGCAAGTTTAAATAACACCAACCCTGCCACTACAATCATAATCGCCAAAAGCCATGTAACTTCTTTAAAAAATGTCCAGACGATTAAGATTGCCATGGTACCCAGTGCATTACCTAATCCTGAACCTATTTCAATTTGAACGCGCTGCTTCCAGCTGTGATATTGACCCATTAAATTTCCAATATACATGGCAAAATCAATAGCGGTTTTTAAATAAATAGTCATTCCAATTACCACATCAACCCAACGGAGCTTAAGAGAAATGTCATCAGATGTAAAAAGGTTGAGAAGTTTAATTTCTGCTCCATAAATAATGACGAGCAGGACAAATAAGATAACAGTAAGAAAAAGAGGAAGAACTTGTGTGAGCCACACGGAAGATTTTTCTGGATGCATGCTAGTTAGTAATAATTATTGGTAATGAATAAACATAAATTGGTTTGCCAGATTCGCCACCTGATGGGTCATCTTGTGTAAATTCAAGAGTGTAGTTTCCATTTGGAACTAATGTGGTGTTAAATATTGCTTCAAACGGAACAAAATCAGTTGTCATCCAATCTCCATTAGCTTGGCCTATAAATGTGTAGACTGTTTGGCCGGTAATATTTTTAACAAAAATTGGGAATGAACCTTCAAAATAAAGTCCTG
This sequence comes from bacterium, assembly GCA_043771175.1. Classification (GTDB taxonomy): domain Bacteria; phylum Patescibacteriota; class Minisyncoccia; order Phycocordibacterales; family UBA1006; genus DASWYC01. Next base: position 2,727 of record JAYVHO010000015.1, read on the forward strand.
CTGCTTCTCCCTTTATAGTATAAGTATTACTAAGAGTAGTGCCACTATTAAGATTAAGGTTTTTAATTTTTTCTGTAGTAACAGGAGTTTCTGGTATTGGTGCTTTATTTTCAATAATGGGTGGTGAGAATTTTTGAGTTTTAATAGTAAAAATTACACCAACTAAAATTATAATAACTGCAAGTGGGATGAATATTCTTTTCATATATCTATAGTATACCGCGTAGTAGAGAAATAGATATATATTGTTTTGATATACTGTTGGTATGTTTGAATTACTTGAAATATATAAACCAGCAATTATTATAGTGCATGCATTATTTGCAGCAATTGGGCTTGGGTGTGTGGTTGTTACTGATACCTTGTTTTTTAGATTTCTCAAAGATTTTAAAATTTCAAGAGAGGAACAAGGAACGCTCGATACTATTTCACGTATTATTTGGATAAGTATTTTTATATTATTTATCACCGGACTTTTTCTATTTTTTATTTCACCTCAAGCATATTTAATTAAATCAAAATTTGTAACCAAAGTAATTATATTTGGAATTATTGTGTTAAATGGATTAATACTTTCTTCTGTTCTTACTCCATATTTACAAAAGATTTCATTTGGTGTGATTCCTAAAAAAACGCCACACCATTTGCGCATCTTGCGCCGTATTGCTTATGGGGCAGGGGTAGTTTCATTTATTTCATGGCTGAGTGTTTTTATCTTGGGATCAGTTCCGTCAATCCCACTTTCTGCAAAAGGAGCACTGCTGGTATATATTGCTCTGTGCACGATTGGAGTAGTAGCAAGTCAAGGGTACGCAATGTATGTTTCAAAAAAGCGATAATATAAACATTATTTTGAAAATAGCGCTTTTTGAGATATACTAAAACCGCTTGCAAAAGCACGTTGGACTGGTTTCTTGTTGTGCGCAAGAAGACGTTCAATAGGGAGAGTTGGCCGAGTGGTCGAAGGCACCTCACTGCTAACGAGACGTGGCTTAATCGCTACCGAGGGTTCGAATCCCTCACTCTCCGCAAATAAGTTTTTTTATTGAACATAATCCCGCTGTTATGTTTATTTCGAATGTGTAATACTATATTTTATGAATAAAACAATCATAGAAAAGATTCTCAGTGAAGAAATTCTGGAATGGTCTAAACTTGGTAGTGGTATATGCAATACGGTATATAAAGCGACTACTAATAAAAATAGTTATAGTATAAAAGTAGCTACCGTAGACTCAGTTACAAAAGAATCAAATTCAATACTTGTTGAGGCACAAATCACAAAAGAACTGCAAACTAAAAATCCAACCCTACTAATTCCAAAAATAATATATATAGACCCAAAAGGTACTTTTTTTATATATCGTTTTATAGATTCTTTACCACTGGGAATAGGAAATAATGAGAAGTACATCAACACACTTTTATCGACAATGGGAGAATTTCATCATTCCATTGACTGTATATATAAAAATACTGCATGCAATGTGGTTGGCATTAAAGAATACACACTTGATGATTTTTTTAATAAATATGGATATGAAGTTGAAAAATATATTAAGGATAAACAGCTTCCTGAAGATTACCGATATGTATTACAGATAGCATTAGATCTTTTCAATAACACAAAAAATAATCAAACACACGAACAAATTTTACATAATGACATTCATGGCGATAATATCTTAGTAAACGCTTCAGGGGAACTTGATGTTGTTATAGATTTTGGAGATGCTGTGTGGGGCGATGTTCATCTTGATATGATGTGGTATGTTCATGGCTATCCTTATGACTGGCTTAAGGTTGTTGACTCATATGAAAAAGTTTCAGGGTTACGTATTTCTTGTGAGAAATTAATTGCGCTGGCATGTATACGGTTTGCTAGAGGTTTATGTCAGTGGTATTTAGAAGGAGAAGAACTGGATCACTGTAATGAGAAAATCAGAGATTATAAATATCTTTTAAAAAATATCTATACACTTCAAAAATGAACACCTGATGAATAAAAAAAGTTTGTTGACAGACGTTTAAATCAGTTTTCTAAAGGTTTTTTAGTGACACAAGATTTTTGTTGATCCGTCATAACTATTGTAGGTCGAAATACATTAATTATCTTAACTGCTTAATTTATTATTAAGTAATTATTTATTCTTATGACTACATCAACATCAAATTTTACGCGTGCGTTTTTTATAACTATGGTTATCGTTGCAGGACTTATTGTTGCTCCAACATTAATACATGCGCAAGATTCAAAAACACAAACAAATTCAGATAATAATTCAACTTCAAAAATTGAAGTAAAAAATATAACCACTACATCGGTTGTTATCTCATGGCATACAGACCAGCCAACTACTAGTTTAGTATGGTATAAAAAAGCAGATGATATGAATATTCTTTCTCTAAAAGCTTCAGTAAATGCGGAGTTTGAGAAAAAAGACGGATCATACAAAACAGATCATAAAATACAAGTTTCAGGACTTGACCCAAATACTCGATATATTTTCACCATAGGTGGACTTGAGAGAGATGGGGATATTGTAACTTCGTCTGAAACTTCATTTAGAACACTTCTTGCAGAAGTAGTAAATCCGATTATTACCTCTTTTACTGCTGGTAGTATTACAACTAGTAAAGCTTCTCTGATTCTGACAACTAATGAGCCAGTGACAGCACAAGTTACTTATAATGTAAAAGGAAGCACAAGTATTAAAATGGTACAATCATCTCCATTTGCAACCAAACATATTATGCCAATTATAAGTCTTACCTCGGGTACTGATTATGAGGCAAAAGTAAAAATTACCAATAGAAAAGGCGAAGTATCTGAATCAGGTGTATTGTCATGGACAACACGTAAAGATGATATAGATACTACTAATCCAAAAATTTCAAATGTGGTTGTTAGAAATGATACATCAACCACAGCAACATTGACATGGATGACAGATGAACCAACCACAACAGCAGTTTGGTATTATACATCTGAACTATCTCGATTCTTTGGGATTGCTGCAAATGATATGAAGTCACAAGCGGAAACGGTTGAGTTTACTACAAGCCATACCGCAACATTAACAGGACTTACTCCTGGGCAAACCTATCTGTATAAAGTTGGAGGGATTGATAGAAATAATAATTTAGGTCAATCAGATGAAATGAGTTTTGTTGCAAAAACACAAAACCCAACTGATACCATTAAACCAATTATTTATAATATGATGGTAAACACTAGAAACAGTCCTCGTATTGCATTTATAAGATGGTCAACCAATGAAGCAACTACTGATACTATTGTGTACAGTACTTCACCAGATTTTACTGCTGATACGACAAAAACAATAACGCAAGCGCGATTAACAACAAATCATCAAATTAGCATAAGAGGTATTGAGCGAAATACATTCTATTATGTTAAGGTGACGTCCGTTGATGGATCAAACAATGCAACTGTTTATGACGATACGGTATTTTATCTTTCACGATAAAGCACAGTATATTGGACTACTAAAAAACCCACCGTTTGGTGGGTTTTTTAGTAGTTATTTATGAGACATGCTGTTAAAGAAAACGAGAGAGGGGAATAGCCATTAATTTATTTTCTAATAGTAATTAAGAACGGTAATAAAAGACTTAGACAAGATTTCCACAGGAATAGTTGACATTAAAATAAATAAATATATACTTAAGTAACTTAAGTTAATATACTTAAGTAAATTATTACCTAAAAAAAATTACTATGAAATACACAATAATGCTCGGTCTTATATTATCAGGTTCATTTATTGGATTTATGCATGCTCAAGCTGCTGAACCAATGATGAATGTTAATATGAACAACAATGGTATGGAAGTCATGAGTTCAACAAAACTAATGATTGGTTCACAAGGAAATGAAGTTGCCATTCTTCAATCATATTTAGAAGCAAAAGGATATTTGGTTATGAGTAAAAATACCAAACCTGGGTATTTTGGAATGGCAACTAAAATGGCAGTTAAACGATTCCAGATGAAAAATGGAATTCCTGTAACAGGAAAAGTTGATGCTAAAACAAAAGCAAAACTTTCTCTGGCTATGAAAAAAGATAGTGGTGTGGTGGTTGGAAATGCTGTGATGGTTCGTCAGCGAGATATTGTTGACAATGCTGTTCGTGCTGACAACGTAACAACGGTTGTGGCTGCTGTAAAAGCAGCAGGGTTGGTTTCAACATTAAAAGGTGAAGGACCATTTACCGTATTTGCTCCAAACAATATGGCTTTTGAAAAACTTCCAAAAGGAACCGTTGAAATGTTACTTATGCCAGAGAACAAAGCAAAATTAGTTGATATCTTAACATATCACGTTGTTGCCGGTAAGTATAAAATGAATGACCTAAAAGATGGTCTAAGTTTAACTACCGTTGAAGGAAAAAAACTTATGTTTACCAACGTTGACGGTAAGCTTATGATTAATGGATCAGCCATGATTGAGACGTCAAATGTGATGTCTTCTAATGGAATAACACACGTGATTGACAGCGTGCTCATGCCATAGTACAAATAGAGAGACATGAAGTTTAATCTATTCAAAAAAATTACTGATATTGAAAAAAATTACACAACCTATGCGGTTGGGTTACTACAAGATAAAGCATATAGGATTCTTAAGAGTCATACTGCATTATTATTGAAAGAATTCGATATCTCTACGAATGATTGGGCTTTACTTGGATATCTCAGTGGGGAAGATCAAGGTGTTCGCCCAAGTGTACTTTCATACATACTAGGTGTTGAAGCACCATTTATTACTACTCAAGTTACTCATCTTGAAAAAAAAGGATATGTAACTTCCGGCATTGATAAGGATGATACACGAGCAAAACGAATTATACTTACTAAAAGTGGAATGCTGTTTGTAGAAAAAACAGAAAAGTATTTACGAGAGGGAACAAAACCTCTCTTGGAAGGAATACCCGCTTTGGATATTTATAAATATATAAAAGTCTTGCGTGGAATTATCAGTAACGGAATCAAGGACTAAATAAAATACTCTCATTTTTGGGAGTATTTTTTATATTGACAATATCTAAATATATGATATATTTAGAAAAACTAAATTTAAAAAATGAAAAACATCTACTACGAAGAATTACTATCAAAAGTACCTCCAGGAATATTGATTGATTTTTTCCAAAATAATATTAATTTTATCCACCAAAAAAGCAATGTATATATATCATCACGGGAATGTGTACTGCAATTTTTATTTCAGAAGACTCATGAATTTAATCTTGATTTTAAAGGGAAAATACGTGGAATATCCAGCGATGTTTTATACAGAAATGGTATTACTAGAAATTTTCAACTTGTTATATTGGCTGAATTTGGTGGAATATCAATCCAAAGTGAGCGAAAAGATTTGATTAAAGAGTATCTTTTTCAAAATAATATTACTGAAGAAATTTATAATCATTTGTTATCTATTCAAGGTAAAATATGTAAACTAGAAATTAATACATTTATTTTACAAAGTGATTGTAATGAATTTCCTGAATTCTTTATTGATGTTTCAGATGAAGTAATTAACAAAATTTCTATTGAAGATATTTTAAAATGTGTTTTTAATAGAAAGATTGATTATCAAAATAGTTGTATTTCTCTACCACAGACATTCTTACCAAAATTATTTGGACGTAAAACAGATTACCAAAGAATGGTTATTGGAAATTATCTTGATGTTGTGAGAGGGCGAGTTTTGAAACGTATTTCAGAAGAGACTCTAAATGTTGTTAATGAATTAGTTTTAGAAGAAGTTTTTATATAAGTAAAAATGCGACACCTACGGTGTCGCATTTTTTATTTCCCTTCAAAGGCATTTTCCAATGTTTGAATATCAAATTTTTTCATTTGCATAAAACTTTCTGTGACCCGTTTGATTTGGTCAGGAGTTCCAGTAGAAAGCATGGTTAGCATGCGAGTTGGTACTACTTGCCATGGAACACCAAATTTATCAGAAACCCATCCGCACTCAACTTCTTTTCCTCCGTCTTTGATAAGCTCACTATAATAGTAATCTACTTCTGCTTGGTCTGCACAGTTGACCACAAATGAAACAGATTGATCAAAGGTGAGAGGGCTGATCATACCACTATCAAGAACTGAAAATGCAGAACCGTCCAAAGTGAAACCAGCATGTTTGGTTTTTGCACGGATGTCGTTGAATGGTTCTGTTCCATCGTATTTTTCACAATAATCAGTATGAGAATTTTTAAAAATATTTACGTAGAAATTCATAGCTTCTTCTGCACGGCCACATACGTCACCACAGAACATAAGCGTGCTGGTAATTTTTTGTTGAGATTGTTCACCAGTTCTGAACATTACTTGCCAAGAAACGCCATATTTATCTTGTGCCCAGCCGTATATTGCTGCAAAATCGTACGTGCCAAGAGGCATCAATATCTTACCTTCTAACGTAATCTTGTTCCATAATTTTTCTGCTTCATTTACAGATTCAGTGTTAATAATAAATGATACTGTTGGATTGTAAGGAAGATAAGGACCTGCAGTCATAAGGTCAAACCTGACACCGTAAATATAAATGGTTTTTGTTTGAACACTACCAGAAGGAGTGTTATTGATTTCATGTTCGTCACTGCTGGTAATATTGGGGAAAATTGAAGAATAATAATCAGTAATTGCTTGTATGTCTTTTTCAAACCAAAGAAATGGGGTGATTCGTTTCATATGTATATATTATATTACATCACCATACAATATAAAAACCCGCTGAACATTCAGCGAGTTTTTAAATAAAAGAGCTACGGTTTTAAAGAAAAAAACTTATAGTGTTCCGTTAAAATGGGATAGGCGTCTTTTTGTAAACTAATAAGTACACCATTGTGTCTTGATTTTTCAATAAACTGTTTGTGTGCAGTCATGAGAAAAATTTGAAACACTGTTTTTTCTTCTTCTTTAAGTGCTTGTGTAAGAAGAATTTTTTGAACATGTTCTTGCATACTAATAAGTGGTAGAAAAATATAATCTTCATGATCATATTCTTCTTCAAATGAAACATGTAAATTTTGCTCAGAGAAAAAATGTATTTTATCTGAAATAGAAGATTTTGCTGTTACTTTTTTAACTAAAGATACCTTCATGGGTTGATATAAATATTTAAGAGACCTGCCAAAGGTGGACAGTAGATACCTGCTGGGTGACTGCTGTGAATGTGGCATGGTAACTGAAATAGATTTTTCTCTAAAAGTATTTTGCAATGATAGTCCAAAATTAATGTGAAACTTTCTATGATCTTTTTCATTATCAGAGATATTTTCAAGGTAGATACAAGTTTTTTGGTCATCAAAAAAAGCACATACTTCTTGGGCGGGTAGGGCAACTTTTCGAAATTCTTCAAAATTCAGAGGATATAACTGAATAGGTATCATTATCATATTTGTTAAGGAGTTAAACTCGATAAAATATACATCTAATACTGTACATTGTAAAGAAATAGTTCTACTAGTGTAAGGTCTTAATAGTTTGTTGTATACTATAATTATAAAAATAACATCAATATTAATATGATTATAGTTAAAATTATTGCAGTTGTTATTGGAATATTTATCATTTTAGTTGCTATTATTCCTAATTCTTACACGGTTTCTGTTTCAAATACTATCAAAAGGCCAAAAGCAGAAGTTTTGGATTATGTTAAAAAGTTTGAAAACCAAACAAAATATAGTGTATGGGTTATGGAGGATAAAAATGTAAAATTAAAATACGCTGGTGTTGATGGTGAAGTTGGTGTAAATCAAGCATGGGACAGTGAGGTAAAAAATGTTGGTGCAGGAAACCAAACGTTAACAGCACTAACAGACTCCAGAGTTGATGTTGATATTCATTTTGATAAACCAATGAAAGGTGATGTAAAAGCTGCTACTATCTTGGAAACTATTACCGATAATGAAACCAAGATAACCACTGAGTTTTATTCAACAACGCCACGCCCATTTAGCGTCATGTCATATTTGATTGGTAAGCCAATTATTTCTAAAGCAATGAAACAGAACCTTATTAACATTAAATCAAATCTTGAGAAATAAAATATTTTAAAAACATTGTTTATAACAATGTTTTTATATTTCTTCATGAGATGAATTGTGATACAATCTTTATCGTCTCTCATTTTTTAACAAAACAATAAACCCCCCAATGAAAAAAGTGCTTACCACCTTTATAATGCTGTTTTTTATCAAAACTGCTTGTTGTCAAAGTTCAAGTTACGTTGAACTTCAAGAAGGAAAAACAACGTTTATTCCTTATTTGCGAGTTTATTTTGATTCAAAAGACACTACACACGCATTTACCTTTAGTTACTTTACGGCAACCAATAAATTTGAAGTGCATGCTATTTCCTACCTTAACTACAAAATACACTTTGCAAAAAATCTTATCATGCGAGTTGGTATTGGATATGGTGGGGTACTGGTTGATACATACGCTGCATTTCTTGTAAAAAATGGATCCGGAGTATATGAACTTTTTCAAGGTAAAACATTAGTCGGAGCACAATCGTTTGTTGTGCGAATCATCATTCAAAAACCAACCGGCAATATTGAAGGTGAATATATTATTATTCGAAATTCGCTTTCTCAAATTTGGTACCGTGGGTATCTTGTTAAAAAACTCAAACAAAGTGGTTTTGAATTAGGAATTCATCATGAAAAAGGTTCTGTCAGTGGCGTACGAATTTCTCGTGGGTTTTTAGTGGGAAATAAAAACATTAAAATCAATGCCATGAACGGGTATAAAGATTTTAATAATCGTGAATTTATGACAACTGCCAGTGTGAGTTTTAATTTTTAGATGTGTACGAATTGTATTAAAAATACCAGCCATTGGCTGGTATTTTTTTATTACTTTAATGACGCTGGAATTTTTGTTACTATTCAATAATTTACGTAAGTGGTCTTAAATGATATGCTGATAGGGTTATTAGTTTTTATTTATATATATGTATACCAAAAGAGACCTTATTAATTCAATTTCAAAAGATACTGCTATTTTAAAGCATCTTGCAGAAAAAATTACTCCAGAAATGCTTGACTATAAGCCAACTGAAAAACAAAGAACACTACTTGAGCTTATGCAGTATATTGGTTGCATCATTGCATCATCGGCAGAAGTTATTTATCAAAATAATACTGATGTATATGGAACAATGTTTGCACATTCGACCAGTATTACTTTGGATAATTTTGCCCACACACTTGATGCTCAATTGGTAATGTTTACTGAAACCATTAATAAATTTACTGATGAAAATTTACAAGAGGTGGTAAATATTTATGGAGGAGGTGATAATACTAAAGGTTCATATTTAGTAGACTTCTGTGTAAAGATGAGCGCCGCATATAAAATGCAAATGTTCCTTTATATGAAATCTGCAGGAATTGAAGATATTGGAACGCCAAATCTTTGGGCTGGAATGGATATGCAATAAAAAAGCGCGTAAGCGCTTTTTTACCATATAATATGGTAAGGTAAGAAGATATGAATCAACTCTTTGGGTATGCAAAAAAATACTGGAAACTGTGCATAGCAGTGTCGCTTCTTGCTATTATTAATCAAGGTTTTTCAATGCTTGATCCTATTTTATTTCAACGTATTATTGATAATTATGCCACAAAATTCAGCGAATACTCACGCCCTGAGTTTTTAACAGGGGTTGGAATATTATTACTTGGAATTGTTGGTGTGGCATTTGTCTCACGCGTGGCAAAGAATTTTCAAGATTATTTTTTAAATAATGTTACGCAAAAAATTGGAGCCGACATGTATACTAAGGGAATTGCTCATGCACTTTCGCTTCCATATAGCGCATTTGAAGATACCCGCAGTGGAGAGACGTTAAATATTTTACAAAAAGCCAGAATCGATAGCGAGAAATTTATGCAGTTGTTTATCAATCTTGCATTTATATCTTTAATTAGTTTAATATTTGTTATTGTTTATGCTTTGTTTGTTCATGTTCCCGTAGCTATTGTTTACGCGTTAACCATTCCAACCGTTGGGGGACTTAGTTATTTTTTAACTAAAAAATTAAAAGCCGTTCAAAAAAATATTGTTACGGAAAGCGCAGCACTGGCTGGTGCCACCACAGAATCTTTAAAAAATATTGAAATTGTAAAAGTATTAGGACTTAACAATGAAGAGGTGAAACGTCTCAATGGAACTACAGAAAAAATCTTGCAACTTGAACTAAAAAAGCTTCGCTATGTGCGCAGTATTAGCTTTGTGCAAGGAACATTTATAAACTTACTACGAACCGTCATTTTAGGATTTCTTCTTTATTTGGTATTTGATCAAACTATTACGTTTGGGCAATTCTTTACTTTATACATTTATTCTTTCTATGTGTTTGGACCGCTTCAAGAACTGGGTACAATGATCACATCATATCGCGATGCGCAAGGATCTTTGGAAAAATATCAAGAAATTCTTGCTAAAAAACCAGAAGATATTGCACAAAATCCACAGTATCTTGAAGCACTTCAAAATATTACCTTTAAGAATGTTTCATTTGCATATGGTAATAATACTGAATCTTCACTCAGTAATATTTCTTTAACATTACAAAAAGGTGAAACGGTGGCATTTGTGGGACCTTCAGGATCGGGTAAAACAAGTTTGATTAAAAATCTTTCACATTTATATACACCAACTACCGGAACTATTACCTATAACAATATTCCACATAATGAGATTGATGTAGAAGCATTTAGAAATAAAATTGGATTTGTAACTCAAGATACTCATTTATTTTCTGGAACAATTAAAGAAAATATGTTGTTTGTAAAACGCAGTGCAACGGATGAAGAAATCTTGCAGGCTCTTTTAAAAGCTCAATGCCAGACAATTTTATCTAAAAGTGAATTAGGTGTAAACGCAGTCATTGGAGAAGCAGGATTAAAACTTTCTGGTGGAGAAAAACAACGGCTTTCCATAGCACGTGCACTGTTGCGTAAACCAGAATTGTTGGTATTTGATGAAGCAACTTCAGCTCTTGATTCATTGACTGAAGAAGAAATTACCAAAACCATTCAGGCGCTGGGTGAAAGTAAAGAACACATTACCGTACTGGTGGCGCATCGACTTTCAACCATAATGCATGCAGACAAAATTTATGTGCTTGAAAAAGGAAGCATTATTGAGCAGGGTACCCACGCGCAGCTGGTTGCAGAAAAAGGACTTTACTACGCAATGTGGCGTCAGCAAATTGGGGAGCGGTAAAATTTGACTTTTAGTTAATAATATGTTTTAATATATATACATATTTTAACAATCAAACCGCCTCAATTGAGGCATATTAAAGAGATGGAAAATTACGGAAAAATATTAAAGAGCATAAACACCTCAAAATTCTCAAAGGTGGAACTTGAAATGCATCAAAAGCATCTTCAAGAAGTTAAAAATTTTGGCAAGGCTGTGGAGTTAAATCTTTTCAATAAAACCACAAGTCTCAAGGTTGCCGCCTCTAAGGGTTTTACGCCCACAGAAGAAACCATTAAAGAAATTTTCAAACTTATCATTGAGCGAGAAAAAAACAAGGGCAAACCAGGAATGCATCTGGATTATGATATCTGGAATTGGTTTCCTGATTTTCAAGAAGGGCATAAAGCTTTTGAGTCAAACTCGTTCACCTTTATAAAAAATATTACTAATGCAAATATTTTAAAAGAAGGAGAAAGGCTTAGTTTAAAAACAGTCCACGCCTACACAGAAGCTTCGTCTATAATTATACAAGCAATTTTAGATGGCGAAGTTGATAAGGTGGGTACTTGGAAAATTACCTACTTTGAAGCCAAAAATAAAGAAGGCAAAACAGTATTGTACCGCTTCAACGCCTGTCGCGACGGCGACGGCCAGCTCAACGTGCTTGTCGACGAGGTTGACCCTGGCTTCAAGTGGGGTGCAGGCGACGGCG
>JAYVHO010000016.1:0-17266 GCA_043771175.1 bacterium
CCCAAAGGGCGCAACTCCTATTCGCATAGAAACTATTGCCATGGCAATGGGAATTACGCTGCGCGAAGAATTTGAGTCAGGTGGTGCACATCATTTTTATACTGATAATAAAACAGAAGCTCAGATCAAGCGCCAGATACAATTTGCGTGTTCAAAATTGGTATTAGATATAGAAGGTCTTGGGGAAAAGATTATTGATAAATTATATGATGAAGGAATTATTACTAACATTTTTGATATTTTTGATATTACTTCATCTGATTTAGAAGGAGTTGAAGGGTTTAAGGATAAAAAAATAAATAATATTTTAAGAGAGATTGAGCGTTCAAAAGTTATTACCTTAGCGCGGCTTATTTTACTCTTTCAAATTCCACAAGTTGGCGAAGAAGTAGCACGCAGACTTTCTGCATCATTTGGAGATTTTATAAAATTCCTAGAAGCTTCTCATGAAGATTACCATAACATATTTGGTATTGGTGAAGTAATCGCAGAAGAAATCGTAACTTGGAAACATTCAGAGCAAGGAAAACATGATATTGAAAAAGCAAAAAATATTTTCACCATTTCAGAAGAGGCAGGTGATAATGTGACGCAAAATATGAAAGGTCAAACGTTTGTGTTTACGGGAACCATGGAACACATGGCAAGAGACGAAGCAGAAGAAGAAGTACGCAAGCGTGGAGGAAGTGCTTCGGGTAGTGTGTCAAAAAAAACCACCTATGTGGTAGTGGGTGAAGGTGGAGGATTGAAACAAAAAAAAGCACAGGAACTTGGCGTTACTGTGCTTACTGAACAAGAATTTTTAACATTGTTGTCTTAAATATCTTGTGGTATGGGATATTCTTTTGCTTCAAAAAATCTAAATGTTGCAGTATACCCAACGCAAAAAATAATAATAAGTGCAAAATGCCACAATGGTAAACGTTCGTTATTTACTACAGCACAATATAGTGATGAAAGGGTGAATACTATTGTTAAGATAATAATCATAAGTAGATATAAAATACCAGCAATTACTTCAAGTCCAATAAGCATTTGAACCAGCAGAGGTTGTTCAAAAAAAACAATATCGTTTTTGAACAGCAATGAGATAAACAGCACCCCAATCATTCCAGTAATAGTAAGAAAATTTTTCATACTTTTGAATTGTTAATGGTTGAACATTTACTTTACAGTATAGTACAAATATTACTTTGTCAATACTTATCCACAAGATCAATTGATACAATAATCTCATGTTTTGGCCACAGTCATTTTGGGAATGGATCGTTATTTTTGCGATATGTATTTTTATTATAAAAACATATCGTTCATTTACTGATGATAATAAAGAAGAAAATATATTTACACCACTGATGCATATTGGAAAAAGAACCAAACAAGAGTTTATGAATTCTCCTAATCTTTTGCACAAAATTTCTAAAAGAATCATTCAGGGAAATGATAGGAAAAAGAAATAAATTGTGTTACGATAAGTAAATTATTTGTAGAAATTTTGAATTATGTCAGTAGAAGAAAAGCTTATTGTTGTTGATGAACATACCGGTGAACCAACAGGACAAATTGTTCCACGCAGCGAACTTATTAAAAATAAAATGTGGGGACGCAGTACTAATGTGTTTATTTTAAACACAGAAGGTCAAATTCTTTGTCACCAACGATCTCTTTCAAAAGAACGTTATCCGGGTGTTTGGATGACTCACTTTGGGGGACACGTAACAGAAGGTGAAAGTTTTAAAATCAATGCATTAAAAGAAATGGAAGAAGAAATTGGAATTCATATTCCCGTAGTTCAAATGATTCCATGGAGAACGTCAAAGAAAGAAATTCAACATCTGTGGATGCGAGATTTCTTGACGGTATTTTCTGGAGATATTTCTGTGCTTGAAATTCAAAAATCAGAAATTGAACAAATTAAATGGTTTGATGCAGAAGAAATTTTATTAGCATTAGAAAGTGATGTTGATATTGCAGACAATGATCAAATTTGGAAAGCAGGAACTCATGATTTTTATGCAGATTACCAATGTATGCGCGCGGTGTTAACGGCGGCACTGGATATGGGAATCTTTAATTCTGATTACCATCCACTTCATAAATGGAAGCTTGAAAAATAGTTTTAACATAGTTCCAAAAGAGGGGCGCCTGCGGCGCCCCTCTTTTTCTGTACAATGAGTAAAATGTTAGCTATACTTTTCTTGAATACAAACCTTAAATATTTAAAAAATGAACTTAAAATTTTCTCTCAATCAAAAAAGAAATCTGTTGGTAGTGACAGGTTTTAACGTACCCGTTCCAGGTTGGCTGATGGGAAACACTTTGTTAGATAATCAAATTTTGACTCAGTATTCATTAATTTTCCAAAACATTTATTATGAACTTAAAGGCTATCATGTTGAAAACAAATCATATGTTGCTTCAACGGGTAGAAGAATTACTATTAAGCTTATCAGTAATGCTGACTTTGAGAATGTTAAAGACATTGTCCAAAAAAAGTTTGAAAGAGTATTTAAACACTAAATTAAATCCGCCCAAGTAGGGCGGATTTTTTATTTTCTCTTTTTCTGCTACAATAAACTCAATTCCGATGATGTGGCAGACACCACGAAGGAGGAGGAAGAACACTGCAAAAATTTATGCGGTTAGTAGAACCTCCCGCAAACGCAGCGACAAGTGTACAGAGCATAAAGAAGGGTGGCACCGCGAGATTCGAAACCTCGCCCCTTTAATAAATAAGTATGTTCATATGAAAACAATTTTTTTAAAGGATCTTAATAATTTTTTAGATACTACTACCAGTGTGAAAGCATGGGTAGACACCGTGCGCGACCAAGGAAAAGCAGGGTTTGTGCAATTACGTGATAGAACTGCAGGTGTACAGTGTGGTACTTTTGGCGCTGGGCCGCTCCTAGATATTGTTAAAACTCTGCGTAGTGGAGACGTTGTTGAAATTACCGGGCTCGTTAAAAAACGCCCAGAACGCTCAATTGCACAAGGGGTAGTAAATGGTGATATTGAGATGGAAATTTCAAACATTGTTATTATTACAAAATCAGAAGTCATGCCATTTGATATTGAATCAGACACCCGCGTTGTTGATGAAGACGTTCGTCTATCAAAACGATACATTGATTTGCGATCATCTCGTATGCAAAAAAATCTTGAAATGCGTCACAAAATGCAACTTGAAATTCGTAACTATTTAAATGAATATAATTTTCTTGAAATAGAAACACCACTGTTTACCAAATCTACCCCAGAAGGGGCACGTGACTTTATTGTGCCATCACGATTATCACCTCATAATTTTTATGCACTTCCTCAATCACCACAACAGTACAAGCAACTCCTCATGGTTTCAGGAATGGAGCGATACTTCCAATTTGCGCGTTGTATGCGTGATGAGGATTTACGTGGTGATCGTCAGCCAGAATTTACACAACTCGATATGGAAATGAGTTTTGTTGAACGCGAAGACGTAATGGAATTAAATGAAAAGTTACTTATTCACGTGGTGCAAAAATTTTATCCAGAGAAGAAAATTCAACAAATTCCATTCCCACGAATTCCCTATGCAGAAGCTATGGAAAAATATGGTAACGATAGACCAGACATCAGAGAAGATAAAGAAGATCCAAATCTTTTAGCATTTTGTTGGGTGGTGGATTTCCCTCAGTTTGAGCGAACCGATGTGTCAGATGATCCGTATGCACAAGGACAGTGGACGTTTACTCACAATCCATTTTCAACGTCAATTCCAGAGCATCGCGAGCAGCTCATGACCAAACAAAATATAGGTGACATTATTGCGGCACAGTATGATATTTGTTTAAACGGATATGAAATTGGAGGAGGTTCTATTCGTAACCACGACAAAGAATCTCTCATCTCTGTATTTGAAATTCTTGGCCATGCCAAGGAAAAGATTCAGGAAAACTTTGGTCATATGCTTGAAGCATTCACATATGGAGTTCCGCCACACGGAGGAATTGCATGGGGGTTTGATCGTCTTATGATGATTCTTCAGAACGAACCAAACATTCGTGAAGTAATTGCATTCCCAAAGACCCGTGGAGGAAACGACCCAATGATGGGTTCACCATCACCAATTGCTGATGAACGTCTTAAAGAAGTTCATATTCAACTGCGAGAACTTAAGAAATAGAAATTATAAAAACCAGCATAAGCTGGTTTTTATAATGACGTCACCCCGTTGTATAACGGGGTCCAGTTTCGTATACTTATCTCATGAAATTAACCTCTCGAAATATTGGAATCATTTTGGTAATTTTAGGAACACTGATCATGGGAGGAAATCAAATTTCAAATGGAAAAATAGAACTGCCTACCAAAACTTCAAAAACAGAAACACAAATAATTCATAAAGGATACAAAGTTAAAAAGGTGGTGGACGGTGACACTATTTCTGTATATATGAAAGATGGAACCGTTGAGAATATTAGATTTGTGGGAATTAATACACCAGAGTCCGTTGACCCACGCCGGCCCGTGCAATGTTTTGGAAAAGAGGCATCAAAGAAAATGAAAGAACTACTCAGTGGTGAATATGTGCTGTTGGTAAAAGATTCGGTGGCGGGAGATCGTGATAAATATGGAAGACTACTGCGATACGTATACCGTGAACGTGATAATGTGTTTGCCAATGAATATATGATCAAAGAAGGATATGCGTATGAGTATACTTACAATGGGCAAAAATATGATTTTAAAACTTCGTTCAAACAACTCCAAAAAAACGCACAAGAACAAAAAGTGGGATTGTGGAGTGCGGACACGTGTAATGGGAAGAAGTAACAAAAAAACTTACTATCTCTGTAGTACTAAAAGATAAGCTATTGTGATACAGTTGATTTATTATATGAGCAAGAATCCTCTTGAGAAAAATAGCACAGCACAGTTTCTTATTTTTAATGCTGAAAATACTGAATTTCACATTGAAGTGCGTGTTGAAGAAGAAACAATATGGTTAACTCAAAAGCTTATAGCTGAGCTTTTTGTTGTAGATACAAGAACGATAAGTGAACACTTACAAAATATTTTTAAAACTAACGAATTAAAGAAAGATTCAACTATCCGGAATTTCCGGATAGTTCAAATTGAAGGTTCTCGGGAAGTTTCAAGAGATGTTGAGCATTATAACCTTGATGCAATAATTGCTGTTGGGTATAGAGTTAATTCAAAACGGGCAACAAGCTTTCGCATATGGGCAACAGGAGTTCTAAGAGAATTTATAATTAAAGGATTTGCCATAGATGACAAGCGCCTCGAGCAAGGAAAAAAGTTCTTTAGTCAAGACTATTTTAAAGAACTTCTTGAACGTGTTCGTTCCATACGTGCAAGCGAGCGTAGAATATATCAGCAAATTTCAGATATTTTTGCGGAATGTAGTATCGACTATGATGCTACATCTTTGGAGAGTCATGATTTTTATGCGATGGTACAAAATAAATTTCACTTTGCAATTACAGGAAAAACTGCACCAGAAATAATCTATGAATCTGCAGATAAAGATTTGCCACATATGGGGCTTTCGACATGGAAAAATTCACCAAATGGAAGAGTCTTGAAAAGTGATGTAGTAGTAGCAAAAAATTACTTAAGTGAAACAGACATTAAAAAATTAGAGAGAACTATTACTGGGTTCTTTGACTATATTGAAGGGTTGGTGGATAGAAAGAATATTTTTACTATGAAAGAGTTTGCTCAAAGTGTAGATAAATTTTTAAGCTTTAACGAATACAAAATTCTTGAAAGCAAGGGAAATATTTCAAAAAAAGTTGCAGATGAAAAAGCAATGTCTGAATATAATGAATTTAATAAACACCAAATTGTACGATCAGATTTTGATAAAAAAGTAGAAGAACTGCTTAAAAGCGAAGCTTGAAATTTACGCAAAACTATGAGAAGATAAAGAAAATCTACATAAAATTTAATCAAACAAAAATATGAAAAAAATTTATATTGCCCGTCATGGACAAAACGAAGATAATGCAAATGGTATTTTGAATGGTCATCGTGATAAGCCGTTAACATTGTTGGGTATATTACAAGCAGAAAATTTAGCACAAGAAATAAAAGAGCTGGAAATTAATTTTGAATATATCTTTTGTTCACCGCTTGATCGTGCTTATACAACTGCAAAAATAATTGCAGATGCGCAAAATATGGAATTAGAATTACTTACTGGTAATATTTTGCTTGTGTGTCATGGTGATATTGGAAAAATGATATATGCAACTTTCTATGATCTTGACTGGAAAGAGGTGTTGGAGAATTTTCATTTTGGAAATTCAGAATTACTCCTTTTGCAAAAAGATAGTCATCCAGATCATAGACATGTTGTAAAACATAAGCAGTATAATCATTAGTATTTAGGATTAGATACTCTTTTAATCCTTTGAAATAAACTTGAAAAGTCGCATTTGTGCGAATTTTTTTGTATACTCATGGGCATGATTATTATTGATAAACAAGAAGGGGAATCAATGGTGCAGTTGCTTGATCGTGTTCGTATCGAACACGGATTTTCAAGTGAAGAAAAAATGACCTTTGCGGGACGGCTTGACCCATTAGCAAGTGGTCAATGTGTTGTGTTAGTTGGGCAAGAATGTAAAGAAAAAGAAAACTACACGAAACTTTCAAAAGAATATAAGGTAACATTTTTAGAGGGTTTTGAAACGGATACACTTGATCCGCTTGGATTTATTACTGATGTTTCAAAAATTGATTCACAAAATTTAAAAACTATTACTCAAGAAATTCTTGAAACAATTTTATTAGGAACGCATAACCTGCCGTATCCAATGTATAGTTCAAAAACGGTTAATGGAAAACCACTCTGGCTGCATGCTCGTGAAGGGTTTGACGTTGAGGCACCAATGCGAGACATGGACATAAAAAGAATTACACTTGTGAGTGAAGAATTTTGCGAATCACAAAACGTCACTACAGAAATGATTGCAAGAATTAATAACGTGAAAGGAAATTTTAGACAAAAAGAAATTATTGAAAAGTATAACGAATTCTTTGATCATAAAAAAAATAAGTTGAGAAGGATCACTGTACGTATTGAGTGTGGACCAGGTTCATACATGCGCTCACTTACACAACTGCTTTCAGGCTATACGCAAACCCCGTGGATAGCTGAGCGTATTCACAGAACACAGATATTCCTGTAGTATGAATGAATGAAAAAGATTATCTCTTTGGTTTGCATAATGATTGGGTTTGGATTGTATATGTATCAAAATGCTGCAGCTGATGCATCTAACATTATTACTTTTGGATTTGTAGGTGATATTGCACCAAAGAAGATTTCAAAAGATACTCAACCATTTTTAAATGTTCAAGATTTACATAAATCAGTAGACAGATTGGTGGGAAATTTTGAAGGAGCGGTAGCCGAGAAAGGTAATAAATGTTACGGAGGTGGAAGATGTTTTGAAATATTGGGAAATAATAATTTTGTAAAAGCAATGAAGTTATCAGGGGTTGATGTTGTAAACCTTGCCAACAATCATGCCATGGATGCAGGTGAAAAAGGTTTAAAAAATACTCAAAATATTTTAACGCAAGAAAAAATATTACACAGTGGAATAGCACTTTCATCAACATTTGAAACATATAAAAATATCACGATAGGATATGTTGGGTTTTCACCATTTAAAGGAACGTTTCCCATGCTTCCTGATGAAGTTTCTGCCATGGTTAAAAAAAGTGAAAAAAAGGCAGATATTACCGTTGCATTTTTCCATGGAGGAGCAGAAGGGGTAGAGTATCAACATGTAAAAAATTCTGACGAATTTTTCTACGGATCTAATCGAGAAAATATTTTTGCTTCAGCACATGCTGCGGTAGATGCTGGGGCTGATATTATTATTGTCAGTGGCCCTCACGTGATACGTGGTGCAGAATTATATAAAGGTGTTCCTATTTTTTATTCTTTGGGAAATTATTATGGAGGAGACACCTTTGCAACAGGGGGAATTTTGGGTGAATCATTTTTCTTAACAGCAGATTATGATATTATAGAAAAAAAATTTACAAAATTTTTAATGACACCAATTACATTGTATGGGCGTGTAACAAAAATTGCTGATGATGCCACTGCCCAGAAAATTCAAAAGCGATATAACAATTTATCACAAGCAGATTTTAAAGAACCGATAATTTTCCAGAATTTTGAATATATCATTAAATAATGCTAAAATTAGGCCATTATGGGAAAGTTCATAGCATTATTAATTGCACTTGTTTTGATAATTTTTGTTATTGGCACCGTAAAAAGTTTAGAGCCATTTAGTATTAAAACCACTACTAGTCAAAATGCACAAGATCTTGCATCAAACATGTTGCCAATTACATCTAATAGTTCCACATCAACTAACGTTTCAACTGACTCTATTGATCAAACAGATATTTATCATTCACAATTAGGTAATGATATTTTGATTGGATATCCCGTCAATGGTCAAAAAGTAAAATCGCCTTTGATTGTTTCTGGTTCAATTCCCAGCACATGGCTTAGCAGTACGGGAACGTTTACCGCAACCCTGACAGATTGGGATGGGCTTATTATTTCACAAGAAAAAGTAAAACTCACCAATTTTCAAGAAGATGGATTTACACCATTTAAAGCCACACTTCCATATACATTTACAGGAGATAATCATCGTGGTGTCGTAATTTTAAAAAGTGGAAATAAGAAAAATCCCCAAACACTTGAAATTGTTGTGAATTTGTTTTAATCTATAGATAGTTTTATTTTATTGTCGGGGGACAATAAGATTGTTTTTTTAAATGAAGAATATATAAAAATACACTGCGCTTGCTGGTGTATTTTTTTTGCCCTTCACGAAAATATATGTTACGCTGTAACAACTATGAAAAGACACATCGATATTTTATGTACCCTTGGACCTGCTTCAGATTCTGTTGAGGTTCTTGGTCACATGTTACAAGCTGGTATGACCGTTGGTCGTTTTAACTTCTCACATGGAGATTTTGCAGAACATACTTCAAAACTTCAAAACCTGAGAACTGCTTCACAACAAACAGGAATTAAAGTTCTTGCTCTTCAAGACCTTGCGGGACCAAAAATCCGAACAGGAAATTTGAAGGAAGGAGTTGAAACTATTACGTTAGTTGCTGGTGAACAAATTATTATTGAACCAGGAACTTTTCTTGGAGATGAAAAACATTTAGCGGTAAATTATGAAAAACTTCCACGGGAGGTAAATGTGGGAGAATTCATTCTTATTAATGATGGAAAGCAAAAGCTTGAAATTCTTGCCGTAGAAGGAACACAAATTACTTGCAAAATTATTATTGGAGGAACTGTTCGTTCTCGTCGTGGAATCAATGTTCCCGGAGCTAATCTTTCTATTGACGCATTTACCGACAAAGATCGCGCAGATATTTTGTGGGGAATTGAAAATAATGTAGATATGATGGCGGTTTCATTTGTACGTAATCGTGGTCACGTTCAGTCTGTTCGCGAAGTACTTGACGCAGCTGGTAAGCAATCAATTAAAATCATTGCAAAAATAGAAACACTTGATGCACTTCCATTGGTCCCTGAGATTTTGGAAGTAGCTGATGGAATTATGATTGCACGAGGAGACTTAGGAGTTGAAATTCCATTTGAGGATGTACCAGAAGCACAACTCATGATGATTAAAGAATGTCGCGCGCGCGGAAAATTTGTTATTACTGCAACGCAAATGCTTCTTTCAATGCAAGACACTGAGCGTCCAACACGAGCAGAAGTGTCTGATGTGTATTTTGCGGTTCGTTTTGGAACGGACGCAACTATGCTTTCTGAAGAATCTTCTATCGGAAAACACCCCGTGTTAACTGTTGAAACTATGAGAACCATTGTTGATAAAGCGGCATCACAACCACTTGCAACATGGACAACTAACTAAATAAAAACCCTGCCTCTTGGTGGGGTTTTTAGTTGGTTTGAATGATTTCTAAAAGTATAATACTTTTAGAAATTTATTATATTTGACTTTTATATAATAAAGTGTTATTTTACACATAACGTAATTCTTAAACTTTTAAAACTAAAAAAATGGCAAGAGGAAAATTTATCACACTTGAGGGCTTGAGTGGAGTAGGTAAAACTACAATAGCTAGGAAATTAGCTCAAGCGTCCGTTAAAAATGTTTATGTAAAAACACCTTCTGAACTCTTTAGGAAATCTCGCGAAGAAGTTGATGGTGGTAAATACTCAACGCAAGCAAGATTCTTCTATTATCTTGCTGGATTGGTGAGGTCAAGTGATGAGATTAATGACATTGTTAAAACTGGGTTGAATGTTATTTGTGATAGATATATATGGACTACTGTATGTTGGCATGAAACAATTGGTTTTCCAGGTTATAAATATGTACCAGAAATACTTACTCCTGATTATGAAATTTTAATTACATGTCCAACAGAAGAGCGTCATCATCGCTTATTTTCGAGAGATGAGTTTACTATAAATGACTCTGATGAACTAAGGAACGGTATAGAGGAAATATTTTTTGAAAAGCTACAATCTCGTCATAAAGTTTTAATCGAAAATACGGGAGATGTTGATCTTGTTGTTGAAAAAATAAGAAAGGAATATCTCGGACAGTGATATTTATTATTGTAAAATAAAAAAGGTAGCAATGAGCTACCTTTTTAATATTATAAACTTTATAATTCAATTTTTTTAATGGTTATTGTTTTTTTATTAAAGCTAAAAGAATCATTCATTTTCTTGCCGAGAAGTACTTTTCCTATTGGAGTGTTGTACGATATAATATTTGATTTTAAATCAACATAACCGTATCCTTCAATTCTGAAAGATTTGTGTTGATTGTCTATCTCAATTGTAACCATGGCACTAATGGTCACATGAGAAATAATTTTTGTGGATTCAATTATTTTACAATTTTGTAGAGGTAATTTTAATTCTGATAGTCTTGTATCTTGCATTCTAATTTGCCGGGTAATTTCTTCATAACTAAAATTATCGTGCCAACTATCCCCGCCATCTTCTATCGCTTGCTGTATTTGACGACTTAGATCGTTAATCGTTTTCTCTACCGATGATATTATATCAACATATTTCTCAAATGAGACTCTGGTGAATAAGACAGTTTCGTTCATTTTTTTGAATTTTAATTTATTTTATATATTATAAATTAAAATAATTATATGTCAATAATAACATATATAAAAAGAAATTTGTAAATAAGTATCCTGCTGGTTAAAATGACCATAGGGTATTCTGCTGGTCAGTAATCTAAAAGTTTCACTTTAGAAGTTTTGGCAAAATAGGATAGTGTATTACAATACATTAATGAAAGAAAATAATTTCAGAAAAAAGATATTTAAGAAAGGTTTGGTGAATTGGTATGAAAAAATAGACCCTAAAAGGCAATTAGATAAGGTACCTGAGGCATATTTTGAAGCAATTGGTGCATTAGATCCAGAAGAAATATTGGATTATATCGAAAAGATAAAACTACTATCTGATATTTGTGAGAACCCTTCATCGATTATGACTGTTGGCGTTGGTAGTGGAATTGAGATGCATGCACTTTCAATACTTTATCCAGAAGCTAAAATCTGTGGATTAGACGTATCTCCAGTCGCAATAGCACATGCAAAAAAATATTTAAATAATGCAGGTGTGAATATCAATAAGGTTAACTTTTTTGAAGTAAATGCATCTAATCCTTCTGATATGAAATTAAAACAAAATTTTGATGCAATAGTTATGTCATCTGTGCTACACGAAATATTCTCGTATTCGAAAGTAGGCATAGAGGCGCTTAATACTTCCGTTGTAAATGTTCTAAATTTACTCAATACAGACGGATATATACTTATTCGAGATTTCATGCCAGTTGAATATGGTGAAAAGATAATTTTAAATTTTAAAAATGAGCGCGCTAAAAGATTCTATAAATATTTCTCTGAAAACTATAGAAGATTTAAAACATGGTCTCTTGAATACAAAAAAGAAATGGAAGATTCAGAAGCAAGCAGAGGAATTTTTCCTATAATTTATGAAGATTTAGAAGTTGAAATAGAGCCAAGAGAGGCAGCAGAGTACTTGTTACATTATAGAAATTATTTAGACCATATTAATAGAGGAATAATCTCGGAAGGAGACCTATCTTGGAAAGAGCTCGATGAAGTTTATTTAATTCCGGTTGGTCTCAGTACGAAAAAACATAAACCAGAAACTACTATAAATAAATTATTCCAAAATATTGCTAGCATATATAATGTTAATATTGAAATGTCTCATCCTAAGATTAAGTCTCGACCAAAAACAGCAAAATTTTTAAGAATGGAAGTAGATATTTTTGAATTATTAACTAAAAAACACATTACAGATGAATTTTTACTTAGAATTACTAGTAAGTTCGAAATAATTTTAAGAAAGAAAAATTAACAATAAATATATAAATACTTATGAAACACATCGAATATGAAGCAACTTTTCCTAATATTAAAAAAGAAGATATTAGAAAAAGACTAATCGAAAATAATGCAATAATTATTCATAATGAACAACTCTTAAAAAGAGTTGCATTTAATTTACCAGAAAAAAATGCTGATGCGTTTGTTCGCGTGCGTGATGAATTTGGCAAAACAACAATGACATACAAAAATATTAGTGGAAATGGTATTGAAGGTCAAAAAGAAATTGAAATTAGCATAGATAATTTTGATAATGGAGTGCTAATACTTGAATATATTGGATGTAAAAAGAAATCATATCAAGAAACACTTAGAGAAACATGGCAGATGCAGAGTGGTGCTATGGTTACGATAGATACATGGCCATTCCTGGAATCATTTATTGAGATAGAAGGAAAGGACGAAGAGGTCGTCAAAAATACTTCGAGTTTATTAGGTTTTGAGTGGGATAGTGCTATCTTTGACTCTGTAACAATACAATATTCAAGAAAGTATGGAATTTCAAAGGACAGAATAAACAACCAGACACCTATG
This sequence comes from bacterium, assembly GCA_043771175.1. GTDB lineage: Bacteria > Patescibacteriota > Minisyncoccia > Phycocordibacterales > UBA1006 > DASWYC01. The sequence continues at coordinate 13,027 of JAYVHO010000016.1, forward strand.
ATAATTTTTGATATGAATAACCCTTTTTTATAGAACTGTAGAATAGTTTTTAGATTATACTCCACATAAAAATCGTGTAATATTTAAAATAAGCCATAAATCACAAATATGAAAAAATTCTTAAACAAGACAAGGGGTTCTTATTAAAACGTTTACAAGAACTTGAAGAAATTTCGCGTTCCATTTCTCGTGAGATAGAAGAAGTACTTACTCAAAGTTCTGAAACGTGGCACGACAATGCACCATTTGAAGCACTTATCGATAAAGAAAAAACACTTAGAAGCGAGCAGAAAATACTCCAAGATTATCTGAATGCTGAAGTTGTTAATCTTGGGAAAACACCAGATTTTATTTGCGAAGGTGTTTTATGTGAAGTTCAGGACGAAGTAGGAATACACACATATATTATTGGTGGTGATTTCATACATCAGGATATGCATAATTTTCGAATCGTCAGTAGACAGAGTGTTGTAGCACAAACACTTTATGGTGCGCGTGTTAATGATGTTATAACATTTACGTTACCGCGTCAGCGAACGGTTAAAATTGTATCTATACAAAACTACATATAGTTTTATTAGATACTATAAATAGAGACTTTTTATAATCTATGAATCTTAAAAAAATATGCTACAGTATGTATATCTATGACACATACATCAATCAGCAAATTAACAGGACAAAGTTATGATTTTTTTAAGAAAGATTGGAAAACGTATGTTGGATTTGTTATTCTTGCGGGATTGGTAAATATTGCATCATCTTCAAAAGATGATGCATCGTTGGTTGGAATTTTACTTGCAATTGTAGGAGTGTTTATTGGAGTGGTTCTTATGATTATTATTATCTCATACACTTTACATACTCTTCGCAATAAAAAGAAAACAATTACAGAAATTGTAAACTCATTAACATTACCTATTATTTTAAATGTGCTAATAGGTGCAATTGCAGTTGGGTTAATTGCATTTATTTCTTTTATCCTTCTTATTATTCCTTTTTTCTTGATAGTACCTCGACTTATAGGAGTTATCCCTGCGATTATTGAAGGTCAATCAATAACTCAAGCGTTCAAAACAAGCTTTGCGATTACCAAAGGACATCTTTGGTATGTTTGGAAAGGAATGATTATGTCAGGAATTATTACTGTTGCAGGACTTGTTTGTTTAATTGTAGGAATAATTCCAGCAGCAGGAATTAGTATTATTCTAAAAACTAAAATATATACAACACTTCTTGACGAATACTCTAAAAATAATAAAAAAGAAGAAGAATAAAAAATGTGCCTCGGCACATTTTTTATTTTGTTTCATTTGGTTGGGTTATACTATGTTTATGAAATACTTTTATATTTTGTGTACTGCTTTGATTCTTGTAACTTTTGGAAATACCAGAGTACATGCTTCGGAAACCGTCGGAACCGTTACTTCAAGTAATAAAACCATACCACTGTGTAAAAATCTTGGATGTTCATCGTATTCAACGGTAAACACTATGCCAACGGTTGCTTCTGGTCAAGCTTTTTCTATTACTGATAGTGGACTTTCAGGTTATATGTGGGGAAATGAATTAGGGTGGATAAACTTAAAACCAACAGGATACGGCATCTCAATTAATCCGTCAACAGGAGTTCTTTCTGGATATGCATGGAGTCAAAATGGTGGCTGGATTAATTTTTCCCCAACAACTGTCTCTGGTCAAGGGAATGTTGGTGTAACTATTGGAACTGATGGAAAATTTAACGGATATGCTTGGGTATCAGGAATTGATGGTGGGTGGTTAACATTTAATTGTTCAGTTTCAACTTCTTGTATTCAAACAGATTGGCGACCACTTGGTTCACGAACCGTAGTAGTTACTGGTGGTGGAGGAGGTGGGGGCGGTGGTGGTGGTGGAGGAATTAAACCCGTTATTACACCTGTTGTTGTTCCACCAACAGAAAAACCAATCACCGGTGTAATTACCACTATTAAAGATTTTGAAAATGGAACCATTTCTCTTGCTGACGCACAATCATTACTGAGTGGTATGTCAGCGGACTTTGGAAAAGAATTGGGAATCACCCCAGGTGTAGGAGTTGACTGCTATGATTATGTCAATACTACCGTATTTAAGAATTCAAAAAATAATAATAAACAAACAGTGCTTCGACTTGAAAGATTTTTAAATGTAGTAATGAAATCAAAATTAAAAGAAAATGGAATATTTGAAACCGCTGATAAAAAACAAGTTTCAAAATTTCAAGAGGCTTTTGGACTAAAAAGTAAAGGCTTTAAAGGTGTTGCAGACGGGATTGTGGGCCCACGAACACAATTTGGTGTTAATATGATTTCTTGTCGCATGGAAAAGATTTATGAACATAAATTAGCAAAAAAAATAATAACAAAATCAAATCCTATTCCGCGCTGTCCATTTTCATTTAATTCAAATGCAAAAATTACATTGGATGAAAATAAAAAGATTCAAAAATTCCTTGCATCATTTTATAAATACCAAGGTATAAGTGATGGAACTATGTCACAGCCACTTAAAAATGAAATCTTAAAACTTCAAAATAGATTTAAACTATATGTGTATAGAAAAGGCGAAACACCAAAAGGAATCTGGGATTCAAACACTGCAGGACTTGCTAATCTTGTTTTAGGCTGTGTAGAAAAATAAATGATGTATTTTATCGTGCTAAACTTTATGTATATTTATGACATTATTCACTTCGGTTAAAAAAATAATTTCAGTAGTAACTTTTTGTGCGATTATATTAGTAAGTTTTGCATCTCACAATATTGTTTTTGCTGTACGCGTTGCTCCATTTTCACCGGGTGAAACCCTGGATCCAGGTTCTGCAGCCAGCCCTTGCGGACCTTTTGATTCAAATTGCTATCCTTCATCACTTCGTATTAGCGACGAGGGATCTTCTATTGGGGCACTGGGTACCACTATTCAATCCGTTAACTTTGTAGGAAGTAACGTAGCAACAAGCTTGGCATCAGGTATATTAACGGTAACTGTTTCAAATGCATCAAGTAACGTAACACTACCAAATGGTGCAACTATCACCAACGCATCAACGGGTGTAGTTGCTATTGGTGCGCCAACAGCAATATTGACAGACCTGCAACTTAATACCACTCTTATTTCATTCCCAAATGGAACATCTATTGGAGCAAATATTCCAAACACTATTCAAATCAATGCACTTTCAACAGAACTTTCTGGAGATCTCGTAATTTCTGGTAATGATCTTATTTTTGGAAATGGAGAAGGAATTTCAAATACTCCTGATGGTTCGCTGGTTTCAACGCTTTCACCAACAGGTTCATTTAACGTACTAACAGGAAACGTAAAAATTGGTGACGGAACACCATCAAATACGTTAGACGGAGAAGATCTGTACGTTGAAGGCGGCATAGAAACGGACGGAACCCTCCGTGTAGATGGTATTACTAATTTAAATGGAAATATAACATTGGGTGATGCTGCTTTGGACACTATTGCAATAAATGGCACTATTACCACCGATTTGCAATTTGAAGGTGTCACAGCAGATAACTTTGAAACCACATTATCTGTAGTTGACCCAACAGCAGATAATATTATTTACCTTCCAAATGCATCAGGGACACTGATGCTTGCCAATGGTTCGGGGAATTTAACGGGACTTTCTGGTATGGTGTTTAACAATGGTGAAGGGATTTATAACACTCCGGATGGAACAATTGTATTTCAAGACGGTGCAACCAACTTATTTACCGTTGTATCTAGCGGTGGTCTAGGGAATGGAACATTTACAGGAGATTTAGCAGTACAAGGTGGTGATATTACTTCTTCTTCATCACTTTTGACTATTAATGCAGGAGGTAATGTTGATATTCAAGATATATTAACGGCAGATTCTCTTGTTTTAGATACAGGTGGCATTACTCTTCAAAATGGAGAAACAATTAATAATACTATTGACGGCATTGTCAGTGTCGGGGTTCCGGTAACAGGATACATGGAAATTTTAAATGGAAACATGAAAGTTGGAAATGGTACACCAACGCTTCCTCTTAACGGAGAAGACTTTTATGTGGAGGGAACTTTAGAAACTGGTGGTAATGCTTTGATTGGTGGAACACAAACCATTGTCGGAGATCTTAATGTCAACGGCGGCGACATTAATTCAACCGCAGGAACATTGGTAATCAACGCAGGAGGAACGGTAGATATTCAAGACAACGTAACCGCAGACTCATTAACA
>JAYVHO010000017.1:0-3599 GCA_043771175.1 bacterium
ATAAACAAATCCCTGTGAGTTATTTTTTGAATTATACTGACTTGTATTTTTTAAATCCCAATCTCCGCCATTTTTAACTTTATTTTTAAAATATGGTGGCCAATTAATTAGAACGTTTGATGAATTGCTTTGCATAGTCTTATTTAAGGATTCAGTAATATCAGGACGTTGGACTGGACCTTGAACTGGAGCTGATGACTTATTTTTTTCACTAGACTTACTTTTATTATTTTGAGGGCTAAATACTGAATTATATGATTTAAGTACATTATTTGCTTCTTTTGTATTTCCTGATTTATATAGACCTACAATACCTTGAAGTATATTTACTTGTAAGGAAAGGATCTTAATCTGCTGTGATTTTGTTGCTTTTAACCCACTTGGATCCTTCCGATTAATCGGATTACCTTCTGCATAACTATAACTATTAAGTGTTTGTGGATTTCCTAAATTTTGTTTATTACTCCAAAACACCGGATCCTGACTAACAAACTGGCCCTGGTTAGAATTGTAATACCTTGCATTAAGATAACTTAAGTTACTCTCAGGATCAAAGTCTTGACCTATGAATTGGTTTGATTGATTGAGTGAACCATACTGTGTTGAGACTCTCGTTGCTCCATAGGGTTGGTAGCTTAAGACTTGGTTGAGGTAGCTGTCTTTATCTGTTACTACAGCAGTACTGCCCAAGTGATCTTGGTGGTTGAAGATAGCTTTCACCATATCTCACCTTTATCTCTCAACATTTGCTCAACCGTCTGCATTGTATTACTTGTTTTATGCTTCAGTTCACGCTTATCCTGCAAGAACTCTTCGTATTCGGTATTCAGTTCTATATTAGGATTTAAATCTTTGATTTTAGTTAAGAATTGCTTGAGGACTGGTTCATCATAGGAATATTCTCGAACAAAACAATGAGCAATCCGTCCATCTACCAGTGTTGAGTAGATAACCATCGAAGATGGTCCAACAAACGGTAATGCGGTTTGCGGAATTCTGGTAATGTATTTTATTTTAGAGATTTCTATAGTGTCTTTACGGAAGGAGTGGTAGCCAGAGTTAGTGAAATGTGATTGACTGAGTTGAAGGTAGGTGGTTCTTCTATCCCAGAGAATAAATAATAGCGCAAGTGTACCGAGAACTAACATAATATCTATCACTTTAAAAACATCAGTACCACGTTCAATGTAACCTAAAAGTACATAAAGCGGAAAGCTCCCTGCTACAATATATACAATTGTCAGACTAGATTGGTATTTATCTTCCATATTTTCAAACCTAAAATATCCTTCGTTAGCAATTTCTTTTTTAATTAAAGTTCTCCAGGATACTTAGGAAAGAAACCGTGGTATTTATCTGTAATCATTCTTTCCTTAATACTATCAGGCCAAATAATCATACCCTGATGTGATAGTGCAAGTAATTTGCTATTGGGTTTTACATCTTTTGGATCTTCCCCGACTCGCCAGAGATACCAATCTTTAGAAACATGATTCGGTGAATCAAGTGTTATCATTCCTGAATCATAAGTTCCTCTAAAATAAAAATTGCACTCTCCCACATCTTCTGATTTCCCAATTTTTTTCCATATCCCCTCTTTTTCGCCGACTTTGATATCTGCAACATGAGTGTAGAAATCAATTTCACCACGTACGATTTCATCAATTTCTGGATGCTCATCGAATGGATATTTTTTTTTGAATACTCTTATTACACGACTATTTAGCTGATACCAATCATCAACTATATATTGAACATATCCTTTCATTTTATTCTCTAAATCGACTTCAAATATATCCCCAATCTTTAGATATTTTCCCATACCTATTTTTTAAGGTTTTTAGATGCTTTACTAAGATACTTTGACGCACTTTTATAGTCTCCCTTAGCAATAGCATCGGAGGCTTTTTTAACGTTATTAGAGGCTGAGCTATAAGCTTTTGCTTTATTCGCTGCACTCTGTGAGTTTGATTTATTCAATAATGCACCACCGTTCTTAACCATGCCTTTATTTTCAATAGTTGATTGTTCCAAAAGGCGCACTGAAGTTTTTGATAAATTTCCTGTACCTTTTGCTACTTCATAATTTAGATTAGATCTCGCTGTACCACTATTTCTATGTTCTGTAAATCTAATGTTTGGATCACGCTTTGTTGTGCCTACATATTCAAGTGCATTAGTAGATTTATTATATCCATGATAAAGCGAGTATGTATCTTCTGCTTTATTCGCCACCTTCGCTGTCCTCGCCACAGCTCCAAACCCAGTAGCAAACGGAGTGAAAGCACCCGCAACATCTAAAGCAAGGTATCCTAATTCAGATTTAACATCTCCACCATTGTATACAGCTTTACCTAAATTATAAAGATCGTATCCAATAAATCCAATATCAACAATTGTGTCAAGGAAACGTCCATCTGGATCTTTATTAACTATTGGGTTTCCACCAGCATATGAATAAGAATTTTGAAGCTGGGGGTTATAGAGAGCAACTAGACCATCTCGACTCTCTCCCACCTCCCAAAACACTGGATCCTGAGAGGTAAACTGCCCCTGGCTGCCGTTGTAGTATCTCGCATTTAGATAACTAAGGCTACTCTCTGGGTCAAAGTCCTGACCAATGAATTGATTGGGTTGGGTTAAGGTGCCGTATTGCGTTGATACTCTGGTTGCTCCATAGGGTTGGTAGCTTAAGACTTGGTTGAGGTAACTATCTTTATCTGTTACTACAGCAGTACTGCCTAAGTGGTCTTGGTGGTTATAGAAGACTTTGGCTGCGGGGGTAATGAAGCTCATAATCACCAAATTGTATCATGATTCATAGATAGTAAAATTTCAATAAAAATTTTATCTGATGATGTGCTCATTATTAAGTATGTTATTATTATAATAACTAATTTGCACTGCTTCAAAATTCTTCTTTTGATTATACATAGAATCATTAGTATTTAGCTCACAACTATTTATTAAAGTCAGCTCATTCACCCATTTCGAAATACATTTTTTAGAGAGATCACCCTTTAAACTCAGAACGATTTGCTCGGTATTAGTAATATTATTTTTTAATATTATTTGTGTAGCATAATCTGAAGTTGCTGTGCAATTTACTACTGAAATTGTAGAAATGTATTGCTTTTTAGGTGAATACATCTCTGAAAAAACAATACTACTACAGTCATCGCTATTTAAATCAAAATAATATATAAAATATATCAATCCAATACTAATTATTAACAGTCCTATCAATATGAACCCAAGGATAATTTTTTTCATAATTATCTATCATAGTACTGACTAATACCCAGGACTATATTTATTTGATCGAGAGGATCATCTCCGCGGAAATTTGAATTTTGCCACTCTGGTCTACTTGTTCCTGCAGATACTTGAGCTTCACCCGCTTTATTTAATAACATTTCAGGATTACTCCAATATGCCGCCGAACCTACATACCCATAATGAATATTACCTGGAGCATCGGGACTTATATTTCTATCGCCATAAACAAATCCCTGTGAGTTATTTTTTGAATTATACTGACTTGTATTTTTTAAATCCCAATCTCCGCCATTTTTAACTTTATTTTTAAAATATGGTGG
>JAYVHO010000018.1:0-11659 GCA_043771175.1 bacterium
CTTCGCGCCGGCTCTTTTGATTAACCTTATTAAAGATAGTTTACTGAATCTTGCTTGTGGCTCAGTAGTAGAGAACTATCGTTGATTTGGATTAAACGGAACGTACATTGGTTGTTGCGGTGGTTGTTGATTGTTAACAATCACTGGTGGCACCACACCAAGCCCCATATCTGAAGGGTTTACTCCATATGGTCCATAGGCTGAACTATATTCATTTCCCTTTTTTCCAAACCACAACCATCGAAGCGCTGCAATGAATAGGAAGATAAGGAAAATCAGTGACAACCATCCAATCAAAGATGTTGGCAAAAATCCACCAGTAGAACTTGATCCTATTATTTTTGAACCGTTTCCTGTTGTTTGAGGATCATATTCATCAGAATCAAAATCAGTAGAGCTATCATTAATACCATTTGCTGGGCTCATAAATGAAGCCGTAGCAGAAGCAACAATCAAATCTCCTCTTGTTAAGCCTTTTTTTGCGGCTACGGTGATTCTAAATGAATCTCCTTGTGATGCATTTAGATCGGTTGATCCTATAAATATTGAGTGTGAATCTTTATTGTATTCTCCTCTGGTAGTGCTGACAAAATCAAGCTGTGGAGGAATTTCTACTTGAATTTGAAGACTTCGAAGTGTGGTATTGGTAAGATTTTGGTAGGTTACCAAATACTCAAAATTATTTCTGTCTGTAATAACATCTTTACTGTCATCAATACGCAAATCAAGATCAGGAGAACACATACTCGTTGATGCAACGGATACATCTTCTTTAACCTCAACAATAGTAATTACTGGTTTTTTTGCAATTGGTTTTGGTTTTTTAACCGTGGTAACAATTTCATTTAATTGAGTTCTAAATGATTTAATTGACCCTCTTGCGATACCATTACAATTACTTCCAACAATTCTGTAATAGTAAGTACGTCCAGGGGTAAGTCCTGAAACATCAGCTGCCACTACTCCTCGTGAATTTGCTGATTTACTACCAATAGTAACTACTTTATTAAGATTTGAAGATGATGTTCCATATTCAAACCATAGTTCAGTGGCACACTCACGTGACGTATATGAACCATTCAAACGTGCATCATATTCATACACACGACTTGGTGAAAGTGTCGTTACTTGAGCTGTTTGACGAACAGTTGTTGGTGGATTATATCCATTTGAAAGAGTTGTAAATGATTCTATATCACCACAATCTTTTTCATTTTCAGTATTATTTCCACATGCTCGGTAGTAATAACGAGTGTTTGAAGAAAGACCATTTACTAATTGTGCAAAACGTTGATCTTTTGAATATCCATAATAATCATTCAAATAGATTTTTGTTCCACTTCCATATGAAACATTACTTTCTGATGTGCTGTATTCAAACCATGTTTGCAGTTTTGAGGTTTTGCCTGTTTCTCGCACACGTCCATTCATTCGCGCAGAATTATAACTTACATCAGTTTCTGATTCAGTATCAACACGAATTTCAGTGCTGTCTCCGATGGTTATAAAATTAAGAACATTTCCACATGATCGTTCATCTGAAGTATTGCTTCCACATGCTCTAAAATAATATCTGGTTCCTCGTGAGAGTCCTGAAATATCTTTATAAATACTATTTCCTCTTACATAATCACCTCCAACATTTTCTTTACGTGCATTTCCATTTGACACTTCATTTTCTGATGTACTGTATTCAAACCACGTTTGTACATATGATGACTTTCCTGTTTCTTGAACTTCTCCACGAAGTCGAGCATTTCCGTTATTATTTGTGTAGTCCACAGCAGATACTGTAATAATCTTGATCGCTGTATTATTGATTATTTCATCATAATTAGTCTTAAAACTTTTTATATCACCTTCTACTGTTCCTTTTGTATTAGATGCATACGCACGGTAACAATACCAAGTGTCAGTAGACAATGATGAGATTACTTTATTAAAAGTTGCTATTGGATAGTTGGAGTCACCAGGAGTTGTTCCTGTTAAATCTGAATTAGCACAATAAGAACCTTGGCGACGTCCAAATTTGAAATAAACGTTAGTAGCAAGATTACCTGTTGAAGTAAGTCGTCCAAAAATTGTTCCATAGGTACGTCCGATGTTTTGTACATCAAGCGTTTCAACAGAAGGAAGTGATGTATTGTTTACAATCGTTGGTGTACAGCTTACTCGATAAAAACCTTGTGTTTTATATGCTTCAGTGTCCGGTGCACCTACTTCATGAATCCATGAAGAATACACATCAGGCATTCCGTCTCCATTATTATCAGGGAGATTTGGAACACCGTACCAGGTAATTGAATTATTTCCTGTTGAGGTTTCATAACGTCTGGTTATTTGATTGTAAAATTCAAGAGTTTTTCCTGTTGAAATTCCTTTTACGGTTACGTTTGCGGTTCCATCAGAATTACACGCAATCACAAGCCCTGATACATCCCATTGTGGTTTAGTATATCCAGAATATGGTGGATCAATAGGAGTTATTTTTGGTGAACAATTTACCGTATACGCACCCCATGCTCTTGAAGACTCATCTCCTTCATATCTAATGTTAGTATCGTAATATTTTGATGGTACGTTGTACCACGTTACTTTATCATTACCATTATTTGCACGAGTATATCCTCCAAATGGGCTGGTAAATTCATAGGTTTTTCCATTATTGATTCCGGCCACCGTTACTGTTGCGGTACCATTTTGATTACACACAACTAAAGGATATCCAGAAGTATTCCATTGTGCTTTTTCTGAAGAAGGCGTGGTGGTTGGTGGTACATATGTAGTTCCACAATTCACTTGATAAGCACCGTACGTTCTTGATGCATCATTTCCTTCAAATCTAATATGAGTATCATATACTCCTGATTTTGTTGGAACACTATACCATTTAACAGATCCAACCCCTTTAGTCCAAGATCCATCTCTATTATAAAATTCGTAGGCTCTTCCACTATCAGAACCATATAGTGTTACATCTCCCGTATTGTTTCCATTACACGTAACAGTAACCCCGGTTGGTGTTCTCCATTGTGCTTTTTCAGTATTCGTCGGAGGAGGGGTGTCAGTACCACAATTTACCGTATACGCACCCCATGTTCTTGAAGACTCATCTCCTTCATATCTAATGTTAGTATCGTAATATTTTGATGGTACGTTATACCACGTTACTTTATCATTACCATTATTTGCACGAGTATATCCTCCAAATGGGCTGGTAAATTCATAGGTACGTCCGTTTGAAATACCTGCTACGGTAACATTTCCTTTTCCATTACCAAGACATTGTACTTGTGGGTAACCATTTGTATTCCATTGTGCTTTTTCATTAGTTGGATTTGGAGGAGTTACTACATCACTTGCATCATCAACTCTAAAATAGACTTTCATTACACCCATGCTTTGAAATTGAGGACAATTATCTGGACACATACCAAATGTTTTGTCATTTAAATTATATTGCTGTCCGCTTAATATTTTTCCTGAAGTATCTACCGATTCACCGCGGGCATTATCACCATTGTATTTATGATATTCGTACGTTTCTAAATAAGTTAATTTAACTTTTTTAGAAAAATATGCAGTTGCTTGACCATTGCTTACTTCACCGTTTTCTGTGGTTACTGAACCATTAAATGTCATACTGGTTCCTGATCCACCTCGTGGGTCAGTTAATTTAAAACGTAAATTATTGAGGGTTTCTGGTGAGGTATTATGAAAAATAATACCAACAACAATTTGGTCTCCTGGTTCTACATTTTGAATTTGTGTTTCCCAACAATTATTGGCAACATCAGAAACAGCCTTAGTAATGATGACATTAGAAGGACATCTATCTGGATGGTTGTTTAAAACGGCTGCGTCTGCTTGGTTACTTCCCATCACCGCAAAGAAAGCGAGTGCAAGAAGGGTGAATATTTGTTTCATATATACTATGTATTATAAATGATAATTGTGTGAATTATGGCCATAGGGTGTATGACTTACACGCACTGTATCATACAATCATTGTTATGTCAATAAAATTGACACCCTTTTATAATAAAAAACCACCACATAATTGTGATGGTTTCTTTGTTTATAAATTATCTTTTATTATCTGCGTCCTTGTCGAGAAGCCTGAGCCCCCGCATTATTAAAACCTCCGCCTCCAACTTGATTCATTCTTGGGGTGGCGGCTGCAAATCCTGCATTTTGCCGTCCCGAACCTCCATTATATGAAGCTCGTGCGTACGAATTAGCGTTATTATTTGGATTTCCACCAGAATTTCCACTTCCTCTATTGTAATTACCATTACTTTGGGGAGTAGGTGCATAGTTTTGGTACGATCCAGAGCCAGAGTTTCGCATTGGTGCTGATTCGGCTGTCCTGTTTGGTGAACTATTTGAACCACGACTGTTTGAATAGCTATTACTGCCCGCTGATCCTCTATCATAAGAGTAACTACTGTTTGCATTTTGGCGTTCAGTATTTCTCCTTGTATTAGTATTCATCGTACTACCATATTCACCACGGGAACTTGCAAAATTCGCACTTGACGAACCTCTTGATGAACTTCTGGGAACTGACGAAGAATTTGAATAATTAAATGTTTCACTATTTCTGGTATTTAAGCCAGATCCTGATGAAAAATTATCATTTCCTCGTGAGGTTGAACTTTGTGAAGCTCGCGAACTCCAACCTTCCGTTCTTGGTGCCGGGTCTTTGGTGGGCATATTCGTTGGAGTTGCCTTTGGTGCACCTTTTGGAGTAGAACCACCAGCCGTTGAAGGCTGTGCGCCTCCTGCTTGTGGGCTATCTGTTGAATTCCAGCCTGGCTGTTTTTTAGGCGGTGGAGGAGGAGTTGTTCCACCCCCATGATGACCTTCATTGCCACGTGGGTAATTATTGGTTGTTGTAGTGTTGGTCTTGTTGGTGTTATAGCTATCTCTATTATAACTATCTCTGTTATAACTATCATAGGTATTATTACTGTTGTTCACAGAATAATCATTATAAATAGAGGTATATCCACCACCGCCACCATACCCACCACCTTGACCGGAACAAAAGTTTGAACCCAATAGGGTGTTTGGTTGATAACTACTGTATCCCGCAGAAACACTGAAACCCAAAGTAAATCCAGAACCTCCCCAAAATGACTGACAATTACTATTTTGATATCCTTGTCCACCATTACCAAAATAGCTGGTAAGTGATTGGTTTTGATATTGATTATTGTCATAATAATCATCATACTCATTTCTAATCTGACGGCTTTGCCTGTTAGTGATTTTCTTTTCGTCCTCAAGATTATCAATGTAGTCATAAAACTCTTGTTTGTTTTTGGCAACTGTTTTTTCTAAAATTGCCTGTTTTTCTTCAAGTGTTAAGACTTTTGATTCAATAGTTGTGATTCTGACCTCATGGTCGGCCACAACTTTGTTTAAGTTTGAGGTTGAACCAGCCAAGCCTATCATTGCTTTTTGAAGTTCTGATACATCTGCTTTTGCTGTGTTTGACCCACTGCTTACATTATTGTTAATAATGACTGTTTCTGAACCACCCAAAACAACACTGTTTTTACTCATTTTTTCCGTAAAATCAATAATTGTTTTACTATTTTTATCAGCTGTCATAAGACGGTTGGGACAAATCATTCTTTTACCTGTTGAATCTTTTTTTTCACAATATGCCAAATATGGCTTACCGTTTTGATTCACATAAATATCAGCTTCGTCATCAATCCAGACAAGCTGAAAGTTTCCTATAAACTGGTTTTTGATAAAACCAGAGATTTCATTCCACATAGGTCTGGTTGAAACACTTGACCCATCTGAAAATGCTACATCCTTTGCTTTCATTACTTTCCATCCCATTGGCACCTGAGGTGTTGTGGTATATGGTGCACGAGGCTGATCTGAGGCAATGTGGGCATTATTTTGCACATATTGGCCTTTAATGTATTGATATCTACCAATACTGTCATTGACAATTTGCTGTGCTGATACTTCCATGACTTTCATGAAAAGTAGTAAGAAAAATAGTTTTCTCATTGTTTTCGTGCCGCTGTGGGCTTTTTGTTTTAAAGTTTTTAAATAATTATGTCCATTATTACAATAAAAACAACAAAAGTCAAGTATTTAACTTGGATCCCGTTATACAACGGGATGACGGAAAAAACAACAAGATCTTATTTATTTGAAAGGGCTTTTTGGGTTTGGCTTGGGTTGTAGACGTTTTGATATAAAACAATTAATTCTTCAGTATTAAGCTCTTTAGACGGAAGCCCCATGCGTTCTAACCCCCCTATAATCACCGCCACACGTTGGTCAAGTTGTGCTTTTTCAACCTGAAATTCCTCATATCCAAAGTTTGCTGGTTGCGCTTGATTAAAAATTTTAAAAATATCACCCATACCACCACCTTTTTTATTCCCCGCCAAAGATGATGGATAATATGAAACCACCACATAAAAATATTTAGTTACCAAATTCATGCGCTCACCAAGAAGTTGAATAAAATCTATATATTCACGTGCTTGAATACGAAGAAGATCATTAGTAATTTTTCTTGAGTTGTCTTGAAGACTTTCTATGTATGGTGAAATATCTAATTTGCGTGATTGAACCACAATTTCTGTGGGATATTCAAGTGAATTTAAAAAGGATTGAAAACTAGAAAGCGTTGCTTGTTGTTCATCTTGTGATTTTAACGCCAAATTAGTAGGGCTGGTCATAATAACCGCCTTCATAGAACCGTCCTTTAGGATGACAACTCCATCACGGATTTCTTGGATATCAACGAAGTGTTGTGTTGCTGTGCTCATATTCGTGACTTCTATCAAGGACGTCAAGTCCTTGGGCTACGGTAGTAATATCATACCGCGTTTGTTGAACCGGTAATGGTGTCTCTGTGGATACTTTTTGATTATTTTGCTGTTCTATTTTTTTCCATGAGTAAATTTTTCCTTTTGTTTGATAGGATATAAATGATGCAAGAAAATCTATAAATGGACGATTGTTTACTTTATAAAATGCAAGTGCTGCCGCAAGACCACCAATACCAGCAGCCATCACAAACCCAAATGGCGCAACAATGAATCGATAACTCATATATGCCAAAGCTGCACCTCCTAGGAGATATATGAATTGTTCAAACGTAAGTGGTCCAATCACTTTATCTTTCACATCAATAAATTGCGGCACTTCATGCTTCATATTATTGTTATTATAGCATTACCTTATTCGTCATTCCTCATTTCTTTGTCATTCCGCCACTAGCGGAATCTAGTTGGACCCCGCTAGTGGCGGGGTGACAATTTGGGGGGGGTGGGTGACAAGAGTATTTAAAATACCCTTTGTTGCTCAATGGAACGTGCACGCATTTGTTCGTCTTTTATTTTAAGGATTTGAGATGGGTCAGATGTTACGATTTGTTCTTCTGTATATGATGCCACCACAGAAATGGCCGCATGCTGATTACCCGCAAAGAAAATTCCTTCCCCTTTTCCACATTCCAAAAGTAAAAACTTTTCTTCGTCAGTTAAATTAAAGGTTGTTTGAAGCAAGTCAATTGATGATGGAGCCTGTTTCATCAGCAACTGAATGGAAGAGTTAGAAATAATTGGTTTTCCATAAGGAGATTTCAAAAAATCTTCTACATCTTGAGTAATAGTAGCAAGTCCTAAATAATATTTTCGGCAACGCTTGGCTATACCAAATAAAAACGATGCTGTGTCTTCTGACTTCATCATCCACCATGCCTCGTCTACCACCAAAAGGCGTTTTTTGATTTCACGACGTACGGCACTCCAAATAAAGTGCGTAATAATATACATTGCAGCTGGTTTTAACTCTTCTTCCATATCACGAATAGAAAATACCACCAATTTATTATCCAACGCCACATTGGTTGGTTGATTTAAAAACCCCGCCCAGGTACCTTGAGTGTATTTATTGAGACGGCGAACCAATGATTCTGTTCCTTCCATACTTTCCATCACCATTTCAAGATCAGAGATGAGCGGTGGTGTTTTGTGTAAAAAATCAGTAGTTGGCGTAATATCACGCAGTGCATAGGTTTCTGTTAACGCTCGGTCAACTAATGAATCTTCTTCTGGGGTCAGACCTCCTAAAAGAATTCTAAACAATCCCACAAGACTGATGATGTGAGATCTGAACACATCTGCCGGGTTTTCATCTTCTTGAGGTTTTGGTAAATCAAACGGGTTCAAGTGATGTTCAGAAGAAAGTGAAATATTAAAATAGCGTCCACCAACAGCGTTGGCAAGAAATTCATATTCACGCTCTGGGTCAATTACCATTACTTCTGTATCAAACGTCAGTGTCCGTAGAATTTCAAGTTTGGTAGTAAACGACTTTCCTGCTCCTGCTGTTGCAAAAATCACTGAATTGTAATTTGGTTGAGAAAAACGATCAAAAATAATCATTGAATTATTATGACGATTGATTCCATATAAAATTCCTTTATTTTGGGTTAAATCACTGGAAATAAAAGGAAAAAACGAAGAAAGTGGCCCCGTATTTAAGTTAGTATTAACTCCTAATGTATCTATTCCAATAGGAATAGTTGTTTTAAAACCTGATTCATGTTGAAACAGAGCGGGCTTTATATATATTAATTTTTCTTCAAACATTGATTTGATTTCGTCTTCTGCTTTTTGAATTTCTGCTTCTGAATCACAATAAATAGTGATGTATAACCCAACCGTAAACATACGCTCTGTTGATTGTTGTAGTTCATCACGCAGACGTTCCAAATCTTGATACGCAACATCAAGCATTGGGTCACGTACCAATCCTTCTTCTTTACGCTCCATAATTTGACTTTCAACCTCTGCAACTTTTTTACGATAATCACGAAGCAGTGCGTCTGTTGCAATGGGAGCAATGTGAATAGCAACGTCCAACGCTCGGTCAAGATTTACCAGTGTTGCCAACCATCCATCATTTAAATAGCGAGGGTATGAAATAACAAAAAATGTTTTGGTGAGTTTTCCATCTAAATTTAAACCGTCTTTGGTAATAGCGATAGATGATGGTGCAATAATATCTTGCAGTGAAGCCACTGCTTCAGTGTGAAGTTTACTTCTACTTTCTGGCATGGTGCTGTTTGAATTTGGATTAAAAAGATCAGAGAAAATTCCCATATTATGATTATTGTAGCATCTCATTCATACGTCATTCCGCAACAAGCGCAGTCCAGCTGGACCCCGCTAGTGGCGGGGTGACGGAAAACATGCTTGTGGGACTGCAAAACAACACACTCTCATAAATATTTGCTTCAATTACAAATGTTATAATTCTTGTATGAAATGGATTTTTGGATTTGTAGTAACAATTTTATTGTGTGGCGTAAGTGTTCCACAATCTTCTTATGCTCAATTCACTACATTGAGTCAAGAATTTTCCATATCTCTTGAGCCGCTTATGCCGCTTCCCGGAGAGCCAGTAAAAGTTTTTATATCAAGTAGTAGTTATGACTTAAATTCATTTGAAATAGTATGGATGATTGATGACAAACAAATTGCTGCAGATTTAGGAATTACATCAGTAAATGTGACTGCTCCTTTTAATAGATCACTCAGCCATAAGGTCAGCGCTCTTATAAAAACAGATAGTAGAACTATAGAAAAAACTCTTTATGTGCAAGGGCGCAGTGTGGCAATACTTGAGCAAGCTGCCAATACCGCGGCTTTTCCTGGGTACCGAGGACGAAGAATCCCAAGTACAGAAGAAGATTTAAAAATAGTAGCCATACCAGATGAATCTTTTTCTGAATATGTTACGTATACATGGGATAAAAACTATATTGAAGGTTTGCCTGATTTATCTGGTTCAAAACGTAATTATTTTATTATTCCGGGAACTATTTTTACTGATATTGAAACCGTTGGGTTAACACTCGATGATTTGCAAACACGTAGAAAAATGAGAAGTTATTTAGATATTAGTTTTAATCCACCATCAATTGAATTATATGGCTTTACCAACCAAAACAACCCAGACTTTTATCACGCAATTGGAAACGCGTACGAACTTCAAAAAAATAAAGTCATTACATCAATATTGGCATATCCATTTGGATATAATAAATCATTTTTGAAAAATCCAGAACTAACCTGGTCAATTGGAGGTGAAGAAATTACTCCCTATACCAACAAGCTAGTTATTCCTCTTAAAAATGAAGGATCAGATACTACGGGAACTGCAGAAATTATAGTAACAACTAGTCCTTCACAATCATTATCACAAGAGACAACAAAATCGGTTTCTGTGAGTTATTAAAAGAGTGGCGCCGTAGGCGCCACTCTTTTAAGTGCTAAACTATACGTATGAAGAAACTATTTTCATGTCTTTTTTTACTCTTATTTTTTATTGGAATCTTTAAGGTTTCTAGTGATGTTCATAAGGCTGAGGCGGCAGGATGTATATTTATAACCAACTCAATAAGTATTAATCAAGGAACAATTACTACTGCAACTGAAGGTAAAATCCAAGCTGTTGCCGAACTTACCACGGGAGATCCTCAAGAAGTTCAAATTTCCATACCCATTACATTTACACCAGAATGTCTAAATAAAATTACTTTTAAAGCAAGTATGATTCATAATGGAAAACTTATTGAATCTGATGCATTAACTGTTACTTCTGAATCACATTCAATCAGTGCAAAAATTAGTCCAGATTTTTGCACTGAAACTTATACTGGCACTATTTACAAAGGATATTGGAGATGTGATGGAATTATTATTCAAGGAATACAAACAATAAATGGAGTTAATCAGCAATCAACGAAAATTCAAAGTACACCCATCTATTTACTTATAAAAACAGAAGATGATACTCTTGCAAAAGCATTTAGAAAAACATTAAGTTCAATTTCTTGGGATGGAAAAAACATAATTAAAGATCCTACAAAATGCAGTATTGATTCAGTTAAATTAACAACGGGTCCAGGTGTTGGCACATATAGTGGCGATCCACTTTTTACCATTGATTCAACAGGAAATATTTCAAAAGATCAATATTACAGGATTACACTAAACACTATTTCATGTCTAGGTGGATCAATACCACTCCGAGTTGCAACATTTGGGTCCAGTTCTCATGATTTAATAAAAGGAAATATTCCTATTTCAAATAATGCTCAATATATTGATTTTTCTATGGGAGGGCTTGATCTTGCGACACATTGTAATTCAGTAAAAACAGAAGGAGAGTTTACATTTTATAAATGTACCATGCTCTATGAAGCAAAAGCAGCTGATGATTTTTTTAACACCCAAGATGATGGCATTACGTTTTATGTAAAAATCCCCACCAAAAATCCTTCACTAATTATTGCAGGTGGAAGTGTTATTAACAGCAATGTTACTGCCACCTCCCTCGGCCAATTCGGCTCCACCGGCATCAAAGAAGGATTCTCATGGGATCCTTGTTATGATCCAAAGAGTCAAAAGCAAGTTACTTATTTGGGTAAAACATCAGATGGTGGAGTAGATGTAAGTGACATAGGTAAAAGTACCCCTTTGAGTGACCCTAAGGTTACTCCTGTAACTGCAGAATGTTATACTCTTTTATCTAACTTACCTATTAAACTACAAGGAACTACTGATAAAATATCTCAGCAGATAGGATATGCACCAGCCAGAGG
>JAYVHO010000019.1:0-18269 GCA_043771175.1 bacterium
TATGCATTATTGCGAGATGGTGTTCCGGTTTCTGTACGAAGAGAGAGTGGAGAAATGGACTCGGAAAAGGTACGAGTATTTGATTTTGAAAATCCAGAAAATAACAATTTTATGCTGGTATCGCAGATGTGGATTACGGGCCCTATTTATACCAAACGCCCAGATTTGATTGTGTTTGTAAATGGCATACCCCTTATAAATATTGAATTAAAAAGTGTAGAGAAAAATCTAAAAGATGCGCTCACTGACAATATTACTCCGTACAAAGAATCTATTCCGCAGTTGTATTGGTATAACATGGGAATGATTATTAGTAATGGAATTGAAAACAAATTTGGGTCAATCACGTCACCATTTGAATATTTCAATGACTGGAAAAAGGTAGCGAGCGAAGATGACGAAACTAAAAACGACATCACAACTATCATAAAAGGTATTTGTGATAAGGCTCGTTTGATGGATATTTTTGAAAACTTTGTACTTTTTGATACAGGGAAAGGAAAGGTGAGTAAAATTGTTCCACGGTATTTCCAGTACTATGGTGTAAATAGAGCGTTTGAAAATGTGAAGCTGAGAGGCGAAATCGAAGGCAAGCTCGGGGTATTTTGGCATACCCAAGGATCAGGGAAAAGCTATTCGATGGTGTATCTCTCACAAAAAGTCATGCGTAAAGTGCAAGGTAATTTTACGTTTGTAATTGTTACCGACCGTAAAGATCTGGATCGTCAAAGTTATGATAATTTTGCGAATGTGGGCGCAGTGTACGAAGCACAGGTTCAGGCTGATTCAAAAGAAGATCTAAAAAAATTGTTAGGTGAGAGTCATAGGCAAATATTTACAACGATACAAAAATTCCAAGATATTGAGACAGTTATTTCAGATCGCGCGGATATCATTGTAATGACAGACGAAGCTCACCGCACTCAGTATAGTGTGATGGCACAAAACATGCGCAAGGCATTACCAAATGCATCGTTTATTGGATTTACTGGAACACCTTTAATGGCAGATGGAGCAGAAAAGACCCGCGAGACATTTGGTGATTATGTTTCAAAGTATAATTTTTCTGATTCCATAAAAGACGGAGCAACAGTCCCACTATTTTATGAAAATCGAGTATTGAAACTTAAAAATGTAAATGATGATTTAGAAAGTCAACTTGCACAAGTTGCAGAAAGGTTTGACCTTGATGAAGATCACATAGAAAAACTAGAGAGTCAATTTTCTGGATTTTATAATATTGTCACGCGTGAAGATAGACTTGATGCAATAGCAAGAGATATTGTAGAACATTATGCCGGGCGCGGATATGATGGTAAGGCAATGGTTGTTTCTATTGATAAGGCCACCAGTGTACGCATGTACACCAAGGTACAGATAGAATGGGAGAAATATATAGAAAAGCTTAATCTAGAACTTGTTCGTGAAGATGACGAATACAAAAAAGGTAAGATTATGGAAAGAATCGAGAAAACTCAAGATATAGAAATGGCATGCGTGGTATCTAAAGATGCTGATGAAATTGAAAAGATGTCAAAGTATGACATAGACATGAAGGCACTTCGTGCTGCCATGAACCAGACTAATGCTGATGGAGGTTCACTGCTGGAAGATAGATTTAAAAAAGCAGACGACAAATTACGAATAGTATTTGTGTGTTCAATGTGGCTCACTGGTTTTGACGTTCCTAATCTTTCAACTCTTTATATTGATAAACCACTTCAGAATCATACTCTTATGCAGACAATAGCACGAGCTAATCGTGTTGCGGTAGATAAAAAAAATGGTTTGATAGTAGATTATATTGGTGTATTTAAAAAATTACAGTTTGCACTTGCAATGTATGCAAGTACTAATAAAAATGAAATTATCATTCGTCCAAAAAGCGATATTGAAAATGCACTCAAAGAAAAACTAGAAAGTATCGTGTCATTACTGATACTTAAAAATATCCATATTGAAGAACTTATGGAGGCGGATAACGAAAAAAAGATTGGGTTAATAGAGTGTTATATAAATAGCATTTTAATAAATAAAGATGACAAAAAGAGATTTTTAAGTGATGCTACTGAGCTGTACGATCAATACTTATCATTTTTACCAGACCCACAGGCAATACATTATTACGAAAAAGTTACTATTATAAAAACCCTTGCATCACGTGTACGGAATGTAGGTAAAAAGAGTATTGATATTTCTTTGGTTCAAAAAGAAATGGAAGATATTCTTAATAAGTCTATACAAGTGGAGGAATATTTGGTACCACACTATAAAAAAATGACAGATCTTTCAAAACTTGACGCAGATACGTTATATAATTTTTTCTTTAATGTTGAAAATAAAGAAATACAAGCAGAAATACTTGAAGAGGAATTGAAACAAAAAATTGAAATTCTTGCACAACAAAACAAGAAACGTCTTGGTTTTATAGAAAAACTCAACAAGATAATTTCAAAATACAATACTCAAACACATGACGTTGATTTATTTATGGAAGAATTAGTTAATTTAGCAAAGGAATTAAATCAGGAAGAAGAGCGAGCAGTCAAAGAAAATTTAACTGAAGAAGAATTGGCAGTATTTGATTTACTTGCAAAAGAAAATCTGAACCCTACTGAAGTTGAAGAAGTAAAGAGCGTTGCAAAGCAAATGATTGAGAAATTAAAAGCAGAAAAACTAACTCCCCATTGGAGGGAATTTGAACCAACACGTTCTGGAGTAAAAACAATTATCACTGATTACGTATACAAGTTGCCTGAACCAATATATACCGAATTAGAATGTCAAAATTTGGTAAGTCCTCTTTATAATTTTATGTACGAACAGTACACATAAACTATATGAATGAAATAAAATGCCCAAAATGTGGAACCTCATTTAAAATTGACGAAGCCGGTTTTGCTGATATTCTGAAACAAGTGCGTGATGAGGAATTCAATAAAGCTCTTAAAGAAAAAGAGACATCATTTATTGTTGAAAAAGAAAGTGCTGTAAAACTTGCTGAAGCAAATATTAAAAATTCATCACAAAAAGATCTCTCAAAAGTTGAGGCTGAGCTTGCTGAGATGAAATCAAAAATGAGTAACGCAGAGCTTGAAAAAAAGTTAGCGGTTACAGAAGCTGTAACTAAAGTTGAAAAGGAACGTGACGAGTTGGTAGGGGAGCTTAAAACTAAGGATCACGAGAAGCAACTTCTTGAGACATCATTCAAAGACAAGTACGAGAGTGATTTAAAATTGAAGGATGAAACTATCGAACGATTGAAAGATATGAAATTAAAACTCAGCACCAAGATGGTCGGTGAGACTCTAGAACAACACTGCGAAATCGAATTCAATAAACTCCGTGCTACTGCTTTTCCAAAGGCGTACTTTGAAAAGGATAATGATTCAAAAACTGGTAGTAAGGGTGATTATATTTATCGGGAGAGCGATGAGTCTGAAAATGAAATTGTTTCAATTATGTTTGAAATGAAAAATGAGCAAGATGTTACTGCAACCAAACATAAAAATGAAGATTACTTCAAAGAACTCGACAAAGATCGTATAGAAAAGAAGTGTGAATATGCCGTTCTTGTTAGTTTGCTAGAGGCTGATAATGAGTTGTATAACACTGGAATTGTTGATGTCTCACATAAATATCCAAAGATGTATGTTGTGCGTCCGCAGTTTTTCATCCCTATGATAACCTTGCTACGCAACGCAGCCATGAATTCTCTCAAGTACAAAGCAGAACTCGCCTTAGTAAGAAACCAGAATATCGATATCACAAATTTTGAAGAAAACATGAATGCGTTCAAGGATGGTTTTTCCAAAAACTACCAGCTAGCTTCTAGTAAATTTAAAACTGCTATTGATGAAATTGATAAAACGATTGATCATCTTCAAAAAACAAAGGATGCACTTTTATCTTCTGAAAATAATCTTCGTCTTGCAAACAACAAAGCCGACGATTTAACAATTAAAAAACTAACTCGTGGCAATCCTACAATGACAGCCAAATTTGCAGAGATTTCTGGTAAAGATGACACTATAATAGATTAAACATATGGATCAAATCATCTACATCCTCATAAACGAAGCCATGTCTGGGTACGTGAAGGTTGGTAAAACAACGAACCTTGAGCAACGGGTGCGAGATCTTTCTCGCGCATCGGGAGTTCCTCTTCCGTTCGAAGTTTTTTATGCAGCAAAAGTTTTAGATATGCATAAAGCTGAAAAGCTATTGCACGATGCATTTGGTGATAATCGTGTTGCTCTAAATAGAGAGTTCTTTAAAATTGCCCCAGAGCGTATTGTTGCGGCTTTAAAACTGGCAGAACTTGAAAATGTAACACCTGGATATGATTTTGTAGACTCTCCAGAAGAGCAAAGAGCGCTTGATAAAGCCCGAAAGATGAGATCTCGATTTAATTTTGAAATCGTTTACAAAAACCCACACACTGTGTAGGTTTTTATATTAGTTATTGAAACGTGGTACAACAATATCAATCTTAGTACCAGGGCTTAAACGAGTAATTTTATTTTGAAGTTAATTATTAAATTCTTACTATTTTACCCAAAAGAAATTATCATAATCAAAATCTTCAGTATCGTTGACAAAAATTGGAACTTTAAGACTAATGTCAATAATATCTGTGTACATAAGCGAAATAAGATCAGAACAGTAAAATATTGTATCAGTGCCCCACATGGAAAGAATGAGATTAGAAGGGCTCTTATCAGCAATAAGGTATCTATGAAGATAAATTGGTATTATGTGTGGAATATTATTCTCTTGGATGAATTTTTCTGTGACTTCATAAGCAGCATACATTTCTGCAATTGATCCTTTAAAAATATTTATATCACGTGGATATGAATATAAAACGTATGCCTCACTTGGAGGATATTTTACTGGGTCGCCATAAGTATTAATTGCTTTTTTATCTACACCATTTAAAACTTTTAAATACGCTTTATAGATATCAGGAAACGTAAATCCAAGTTCTGCTTCAAATTTTTTAATATCTTCGTCTGATATTCCACCAACCCACTTGGTGCCTTTTGGAAATTGATATTTTATAAGAGATGGATCAGGTTCATGTTTTGCCCACTGTTTTTCAGTGATTTTTTTAATTTTTTCAAATTCTTTGATGTATTGTTCAAGTGAATTTTGAGGTTGATTATGCATGCGAAAAGTGTTTTTGAGAAATATGCTCATCGTGGTTAATAGTGAAGTGATCATAGTGTGATTTTATCATAAAAAGTAAATTTTTTAATGTAATAACAAAAAAACTTGTTAAAAATTACATAGAAATATGTAATTTTTAGTATATACTCACCACATGAATTGCGTACAGATGTATAAAAAAATACAAAATATAAAAAAAGATATCGTTGTATATAATGAATTTACTCTGGGTCTATTAACCCTGGTTAAATCACATTTTTGTAACATGCCTGGTTTTTTGTCTTACAAAATAAGTACCATCTTACATTACTTTACGCGTAAATTTTATAAAAAATCTATAGCGGTGTGGCTACTGGTCGTAATGGTTATATTTATAGAAGACAAAAAATATATACCAAATAAAAAAATACAACCAACAGATATTAATTATCAAAAGATTTTAGAAGAAGTTATCGAGCAAGAAATTCCGAAGAAATACCACAACAACACAACCCCTCGTGCGTTTATTATAGGTGGTCAACCAGGTTCAGGAAAAACCACCGTATTAACAATGCTTTCAAAAAGATATAGAAAGCTTTTAGTTATCAATGGAGATGATTATAGAATTTATCACCCAAATTACTTAATGTTTCTTCAAGACTCAGAAGAAACGGCATCAGAAATGACACAATCATTGGTTAATTATATGGTTGAAGGAATAATAAATTATTGTATATTACATAGTATTAGTTTTATCGTAGAAGGAACCATGAAGACGCCTGCGGCGTCTTCTGCCACCATTTCAAGACTTCAAAATACATCATTTAGAATTTATGTTTGTCCACTGGCATGTTCATATGGTATAAGTTTAGAAAGTACAAAAACTCGATATAGAAACCAGAAAGAATTAATAGGTTGTGGCAGAATTACACCACAAACTTCACACGATACTGCATTTTATGGAATACCTTCTACTTTAGAGTATTTATCAAACATGAAAGAGGTTTACAAATTTTTGCTATTTAAGCGTGAAGATAGAGGAGTAAAACAAGTTAATGAATATCAAACATTTGGTAATGTGGTACAGGATTTTAATTCATTAAGAATATAAAAACCCTTATGAAATATTTCATAAGGGTTTTGGTGTGATGTCTATGCCATTTCAGTTTCAGTTTCTTTTTCGGGCTCTTCTTTTTTGTTGGTTATTACTGATCCCCAAACAGTCATCATAAAAATATGAAGCAATAGTGGTAAGATACATGAGCTGACATAGTTTGATGAAAATCCGTGGTGGATATTGTATATATCAAATAGTTTTGTGAGAAAGCAGATATTTGCAGTTACAATTACTAAACCTGAAATTGATGGCAGTAAATAACATGGGTTCCACGTTTCTATTATACGTAACCATGAAACATACAACATCATGGTTGATGTGACGGCAAAGAAACTTCCAAAAAATATTGATACCAATGGATGGCGGTTTACCATCATTTCAAAGCTACCAACTACAAGTTTTGTATATGCATCCATAAAAAATACATATGCAAATATTGATAACAGTGCCGAAAGACCAAAAAAGAAAAAAAGAAATTTTTTCATGAGAGTAATTTTAGATTATTAAGAATGAGTTTGAAAATATTATATAACATAATGTATAATATGTCAATAAAAGTTAAAAAAGTCATAAATATAAAAATACCACAACCATAACCGTTGGGGGATTTTTTTGTATAAAGTAAAAAATTTTGACATGTATAATATATCTATGAATAAACTTGGTGCATTTAAAATAGCGGTGATGGTGATTTGCGGAGTGGCGGCACTGGTGGCTTTTTTGTTATTTTCTACCTATAAAGGAACATCAGGTTCTGCTGCGGTTTCTGGTACGGTAACAGTGTGGGGATCTTTTCGACCAGAAGAGATTGAGCCTCTGCTAAATGGTGTTCGCCAAACATATCCTGATTTAAAAGTATACTTTCAAAATAAAAATGCAAATACTATTTATACTGATTTTGTCAGCAGTGCAGCTACTAATCAAAGTCCAGAAGTGTTAATTGTTCCTATCTCAAATGTTTTATCTTATGCGCCATTTATTTCTCCTATATCTAAAATATCATTACCTGATCGAATTATCGGCGAACAATTTATCGGTGCAGTAACACCATTAAATACTCCTCTGGGGATGATTGGTGTTCCTGTTTCTATAAATCCACTTTTATTGGTGGCAAATAAAGAATATCTGCAGTCAATCTTTGTTACCAATTTACCTGGAACCTGGAGTGATTTGGCTGCGCTGACAGAACAATTAGCAAAATCAGAAGACACCACCATTACCCAACCGGTTATTCCGCTGGGAACAGTGACAGAAAATCATGATGCATATGCTGCGCTGATTTCTATGATGATGCAGGCTCAGTCAAAAGTGGTGATATCCAATGTTGGCAGTTCGTCATCTGCGACTACTTCAGAGGCTTTGATTCAATATAAAAGTGATATAGAAAGCACGTCATCAACATTATATACATCGCTGGGATCTGCTTTTGAATATTTTTCTGCATATAGTAAGCCGGGAACTAATGTGTTTTCTTGGAATGAAGAATTGGGAAATCCTATCACCTTGTTTAAAACCAAAGAGTTACCCATGATGATTATTTCTTATCAATCATTACTTTCTAATTTTTCTACCGATGAGATTAAAAATCTTACTATTTCTTTGGTGCCGCTGACATCAAATGATATTATGTCACAACCAATTTCTTATGCAGATGGGTATGTTGCTATTATTCCAAAACTCTCAAGAAATATTCCTGGTTCATATGCTACGGTATTTAGTTTAATTTCTGAGGCTGTTCAAAAAGAAATTCCGGTTTCATTAAAACAATATCCTATACTTTCGTCATTATCTGCTTCACAAAAAGATGATTATTTAGATGAGTTGGCAAGAAAAAGTGCTGTGCAATCTTTAGTGGTTCCATTTAATGGAAAATCAAATTTAATTTCTTTACTTGCAAAATCATTGACGTCATATACTAGTGGAAAACTTGATAAAGAATCTGCTATTATTGAATTTTCAAATGCTGTGAGCGCAGGACTTTCAAAACTTCAACTTAAGTAAAGTGGGTATAACATAATAATCATGATGTCACATGTCGTACAATATATATAATATTGTATGAATCCTGAAGAATTAAAAAAACAACTTGAAGATGTTGAGAAAAAAAAGAAAAGAACGGCACTGCTGCTTTCTTTAGGGTTTGCAGTTTTGGCAGTAATCGTTATTTTTAGTATTTATACGGCTTTTGTAAAAAACACTTCAAAGGAACGTTCAGAAACAACAAAATATTCTTTATTTGAAAGAATATTTGGTGCAGGCAATACACCAACCACCACAAATACTTCACAACAACAAAGTACAGATTCAACCAAACAAATTACCGGCAGTAAATCTGCACTCGGAACTACATTTACATCACTGACGCAAAAATGGTTAGAAGGATACAAGAAAAATGTTAATATTCAGTCAACTAACATTGTCAGACCTCTTGCTGTTTCAATGGCAATTTTTGATGACCCTGCATATGTAAAAAAATATGGAAAAATTAACAAGGAATCCGCAACGTTGGAAGATATTTCTCAAGCAATAGAATTTTCTCGTACTAAAAAGGTTGAAATCAAAGATCAGTTGGATGTTTTACAAAATCAGTTTGATGGATACACGGGTGACTTGGCTGCTGAAACTAAAAGTTTAGAACAATTAAAAAAACAACTATCGGATCTTGAAAAATCTGACGGTGCTTCTGTTGCACAAAAAATTCTTACTACCGAAGAGCGTATAAAGATTCAATCACAAATAGATGCAATTAATAAAAACATAGCAACACTGGAAGCATACATTAAAAGTCACCCTAATGATCCAACGTCAATACTTGATGCCAAAAAGGCGCAGATTGTGAGTTTGAAAAATGAACTATTATTACTACAATCAAAACTTAATTCAACACCAAATTCTAATTTTACAAAAAATGCACAGATTCAGTCACTTCAAAAACAAATACAAGTACTAGAAAAAAATCTTACGGGTTACAACCAAATAGGAACTGCTGTTTCTGGGCAAATTAGTAGCTTAAAAAATCAATATACAGGAATTGAAAAGCAAATATCAACCTTTGAATCAGTATCAGGAAGTTTAAAAGATCAAATTGAATCATATTATAAAGAATATTCACAACTTGACATTCAAACAAAAAATTATATTAATCAGATTAAAAATTTTAATCTACAAATTTTGCGTGTTGATCCAATGCTTAAAAAATTATCTCCACAATTAATATCTTTTATTTCTCAGTTTGGACTATTGAAACTTCAAAATATTACCTTTGAAAAACAAATATCCACATTGTATGCACAAGTTTCATTCCTCCACTTGCAAGTTACTTCTTTGGTAAATACCAAAACTCCAGTTACCTTATCATCTTTAAAGGTTCCTATTTTCACCGTTAAATATCAAATTGGTGCGCTTTCAAATGGCATAACAGAAATAAAACCATATCTGGTGAGTTTCATAAGTAGTACCAAGGGTGTTTGGGATTCTCTTGGAACGCTGCAGCCTCAAGTTTCTACAATACTCCTTCAACTTGATTACAATAATGATGGAAAACTTTCAAGTACTGATTATAGTCAACAGGTTGATCCTTCAAAATTTACCGGAACCCAGTGGAAGCAAATTGTTGCACTGTGTGATATTAATAAAGATGGAAAAGTTACCGTCAGCGAAATCAGTAAGGCGCTGGAAACAGATTATAACGGAGTCCTTTCAAAACTTAATTTGGTAAAGCAATTTGATGCGTATCTTCTTCAGGTGCAAAGTAAGGTTAATCAAATTGATAAAAATAATCTTACGGGAAACTCTTGGAAGCAAATTTTGGCAGCATATGATACTGACGGTGATGGAAAAATTTCTATTAAAGAAAAAGAATATGCTATCAGCACCGATTTAGTAAATATTATTTCAAAACTTGGCTGGGTAAAGCAGTTGGATTCTTCTGAATTTACCGGGAATTCAGGTAAAAAAATAATTGCAGCATATGACATGAATAAAGACGGAAAGGTTTCCATTAAAGAAATGCAAGATGCAATAGATTCAAATTATCAAGATGTATTAGCAGCATTACAAATAGAAAAACAGTTAGATAAAACAAAATTTACCGGTGTTTCTTGGGAAGATTTTAAAAAAGCATATGATACCAACAAAGATGGAACGGTTACTGCTTTAGAATTTAGATCAGAAATAGACTCAGGGAATATTTCTATTTTCAAAAAAATGGAAGCAGGATTGCAACTTGATATTAATAAAGATGGAAAAGTAACAGAAAATGAAGTAACGGGAATTACCTGGAGCAGTTTTAGAAAGGCATTTGATAGCAATAATGATGGGTTTGTGTCTGTGCTAGAAATGAACAATCAATATGATACAAATTTTGCACAAGTTACCAAAACACTTGGTTTAATTGGACAATTAGACGCCAATGGAGATGGAAGAATTTTAGAAAATGATTTTGAAGGAGTTTCTGTAAGACGTCTTATTTATGAATTTGATGGTGTTATTCCACGCTCAGCACGTGACGGATTTGTTTCTGTAGATGAAATCAGCTATGGACTTTCAAAAAACGTAAATAATGTATTTGAACGTTTAGGGTATGTTCATCAGTTAGATGTTGATGGCAATAATGTTATTGATCGTCCCTATTTTAATATATTTGGAAACTATGTTGTTGACAGAAATGAACTTACTAATGTAGCAGACACTAATGGTGATGGTGTATTTGAAAGATGTTTTTATCACGATATGTATGGAAACTGTATTCCAGAAGGGTTTATTCAAAGAGATAATAATCAAATTTTTAATGCTCGTCTTGGAGTTTATCAAACAAGTGATTATCTTGAAGCGGATGCAGATGGTGATGGAACCATAAATCCTTGTTATTATATTGATAATGAAAGACATTGTGTTATAGAAGGATATAGTCCAAATAATTATAACTACAACGGATCACCGGATTATTTTTTCCAGTATGATACTAATGGTGATAATGTATATGATGAAAAAGATGCGTTTGATCCATACATGTTTATCTATAAAAAGTCAGGACAATTACCTGTTTATGTTTCTCAAGAAGAATCATGGTTTGATGAACAAACAGGAAGAGCCCAAATTGTTGTAGCAATTAATTACACACCTGGTGAAACTATCGTTAAAAATATAACTCTTGAACTATGGGCATATAAATATGATCCAGAAACAAGAAAATCAACAAATGAACGCAGAATATCAACACCGTGCAGCACTTCACAAACATCTTCAATATATGAACAATACAAGAAAGATAAGATTAAAGTTTCTGACATCCAGTATTGTTATTTTGAAACAGGGGTGGGAGCGATTTCAAAGGATGAATATTTTGATGTTGATGCAATTGTGGTAGGGCCAACTTCAATTTCAAAAAGACCAGAATTTATTAATACTCTTTTAAATATTACCGATCCTCTTAAAAATTTCCCGCTAGTTACTTACGGACAGTCAAAAATTACAATAGATTCATTTAATAAAGTTTCAGAAATTTCTATGCCAGAAAGTAAGTGGTATTACTTTACAGGATATACCACTCCTTCTCAATCAAATCCACTTCCTACACAAACAAAAAGTGAACTGTATATGTTCAGAGACGTTTGTTTGGAAGCTGCCAAACAAAGCACAGGAGGCAGTACTCAACCTCCGTGCTATCGTGAGATTGTTTCAAAAGCAAAATTCTATTATATAACATCACTTTCTCCCTCTACCGTGAAAAGTGCTCAGTATGACACGTTGGCCGCATGTACGGTTGCGGCTCAAGCTCAAAAATCATCAGACAAAATTAAAAAAGACGCCGAAGATAAAATAAAAATTGAAGCATTAAAGAAGAAGGGCATACTACCAGTACTTGGCAACAGTTATAATGCTTTGACATATGGCTGTATCAACGCCGCCAACGATCCAGCCAATAATAGTATTACTAATCAAAGAAACGCAGGTGATGAAGAAGCAATACAATCAATTAATGGTTTAAACTATGCATACAAAGAAGATCAAAAATCTCGCACCGATAAATCATCTACTATATTATTTACCGCATTCAGTGTTACTCCTGCAAGCTTTATTTCAAAAGACACCAAAGCATCTGGTTATACGTCAGTAGTGTTTACATACTGGAAAGAAGGTGGATCAAAAGCATCACAATATACTGATGTATCAATCAGAAAAAATAATTCAGGATCAACATATAAAGGATCATATGATTCATTTAAAGTCTTCGGAAGCCCAGGTGACATTATTTATTATGAATTCACCAATGACTCAACTGAAAAAGAAACGTTATCAGGAATTCGAACATTAAAGCTCATGACAACATCAGAATATGAAGCTTCAAAAGATTCTACCAAAAGTCCGGTAAATCAAAGTATGTACCAAGAGGTGAGTGCCGCCGCACCCACCTTTAATGGTTTTGATATATTAAAGCAAGGAATTGTTTTTTGTGGATATGATGGATATTGGCCAGTATATGACCCAAACAGCAAGCGTTTTAATTTTACGCTACCTGCTGCGTTTGTTGCTAATCCAGAAAAATATGGAATAAAACCAGAAAAAGTTAAACAGTATGCAAAGGGTGGGGTGTTGGGAGAAGCGGCTCAAGTATTAACATTCAAAGCAGATCAAAAAGAAGCCACCTATGTAAAAGCATATAACAGACAAGTTGATGAAAATGAGTTATGTTCATGGGCCCATGCCATATCAACATTTAATAGAATTATTAATATTGTATTAAAACTTTTTATCCCTATGGCTATTGGGATAATGGTTATGATTATTGGTATTCAATATTTAATTGCAGCATATCGTGGAAAAGTTGTTGAAATTACTCAATATAAAAAAGCATTATGGCGAATTTTGGGTGGAACTATTTTGATTTTGATGTCGTTTGTTATTGTAAAAATGATTGTGGTTAAGTTAAATCAAGAAGAGTGGTTTGGGCAGTTTATTGATGTAACAGGGAGTGCAAAAACCACACCACCAGCGACAAAACCTCCCACAGGGTCATAAAAAATAGTATATAATGTAACGTATTATGCTATCAGACAAACTTACATGGCGATACGCCACCAAACATTATGATGTTACTAAAAAAGTTTTTAGAGAAGATATTCGTGCAATCGTAGAATGTGGAAGAATGTCACCATCTTCATATGGATTAGAACCATGGATGTTTTACGTAATTTCAAAGCAAGAAATAAAAGATAAAATCTTTCATAATGGATTTAAACAGCCTCAATTTGCTGAATGTTCACATATGATTGTAGTCTGTGCAAAACATAAAATTACCAGAAAAGATGTACGTCAATACATATCTCGTATTGCTATGGAGCGAGGTGTTAGCCTAGAAACACTTCAAGGATTTAAAAAAAGTCTTATGATGGCACTTATTTTAGTAAGATGTTCTGGATTTTTAAAAAACCCATTTGCAATTTTTACCGAAATGAGAAGCTGGTGTGAACGGCAAACGTATATAGCACTTGGATTTATGCTTGCAGCAGCGGCAGAAAGAAATATTGATAGTTGCCCACATGAAGGATTTATTCCACGCCATGTAGCTAAAACAGTAAATTGTAAATCGGGATATTCACCTATAGCCATTTTGACACTGGGGTATCGCAGTAAAGATGATGAAACTCAACACTGGAGAAAGGTGAGAAAAGATTATCAAAAGGTTGTAGTGGAGATGTAGTTTTGTCAGCCTGTTGTATAACGGGGTCCAGGCTAAAAGTCCAAAAATTAAAACCCCAACTTGATAATTCAAGTTGGGGTTTTTGTGTAGGTTTATGGCCTACGAACGATGTGGACTCGACGAGTTGGCATGGTCTTTTTTGCTGATGCTGGTTTTTCTGGTTTTTTCGTTTCAGAAAAAATTTGTTTAACTCCGGCAATTGCAATGGCAATTCCCAAAGCACAACATCCAAGAAAAATTAAAAGTTGAAATCCTTGTTCTGCACGCTGTGTAAGAATTTCTGTCCAACTTTCGCCATCATCATTGAGTACATGCGCAAATAATACATTGCCAACGATTGAACTGATGATAAACCACCAGAATAACCTAAAGGCATGATACTCGTTTGCAGCAACTCTACTGGCTGGATTGCCAAATATTACCGGTGGTGGATTGCCGTCAACGATATCCACAAACTTTGCCCATGTTTCAGGGAAAGGGCGTGGACGGTGTTTTCTTTTGTTTAAATGCCAAAGGAATATTCCAAGACAAATAATTAAAAGAATGACAACAGCAGTGAGTAGTCCCCACAAAAATAACATGTTACTGAAGGCTCCTAATAATGTTGATACAGCTAAACACAGTAACAGCATTTTACGAGGAGACGCAAAGGACTCAACCATAACTTTAATTAAAACTTTTTTCATTGTTATTTAAATTTTAGTAAATAATCTATAAATATATTATAATACATTATATATAATATGTCAACTTTTTTAAAATGCGGATGCTATAATAAGAACCATGAATAATAATTCTCCATGGTTGTATGAATTGTCGTCGCGTACTGATTTTCCACCAATCTCGCATGGTAATAATCACGACATAGTAATTATTGGTGCAGGGATTTCTGGGATTACTACGGCTTATCAAATTCTTACTCAAACAAATAGAAATGTTACCCTGGTTGATGGCAGAAAAATTTGCCGTGGAGCAACAGGACATAATGCAGGGCAGTTGGTTGCAGAATTTGAACTTAGCTATAAAGATTTAGTAGAAGCATTTGGAATTTTTATGGCAAAAGAAGCAGAACAATCGCTAGATGGTTCTTGGGATATCTTGAATGACATTTTTAAAACCACCAATCTTCCAGTTCAGAAACAATTTTTTATGGGAGTGGATATCTATGGAACACAGGAGGATTTATATGATTTATTAGAAGAAGAAGTTCTTCGTAAACAAACAGGGCTGCTGTGTGAAGATATGTATGTACTTCCAGAAATATATCACGCCACTGATTTTCCTCGTCAATACAAAAGCGTCGTTAACGTGATGGAGCGTTCTGACATGCTTTCACTTATTGGTGAAAATAATGATATATTTATTGCTGTTCAATTAAAGAAAAAAGGTGTTATGAACTCAGCATTATTTGGTGAACAATTGATTGTGTGGCTTTTAGATAATTTTTCAAATAGATTTTCTGTCCATGAACATTCAATGATTGAAACTATTCATATTGATCCATCTCAAATTACCATAACGTTTGTGGGAAATATTATAATAAAAACAAACGATGTTATATTATGTACCAATGGATTTGAAAATTTTACTATTACGCAAAATCATACTAATACTGTTAATACCATTTTGCATCACCACGTTGCAGGAATCATAGGATATATGGGTGCCAGCCATAGTAGAGAAAAATCACCACCCATGGCACAGGTGTATTATAATTCCAGCATCATTTCAGAAGATGAAGAAAGTGAAGAATTAGAATATTTGAAACATGAATCAAAAA
Organism: bacterium; assembly: GCA_043771175.1. GTDB lineage: Bacteria > Patescibacteriota > Minisyncoccia > Phycocordibacterales > UBA1006 > DASWYC01. Next base: position 15,751 of record JAYVHO010000019.1, read on the forward strand.
ACTCTTGGACATCATTAAATGAAGAACCATATATTTACATAACCAAAAGAGACTATTCCTATCAAGACAAAGAAGGAACACTGGTATGTATTGGTGGACCTCAAAAAAGAATAGCTGACACTACCGCATATGATGAAGAGCGAAACGGTTCTGATGAATTTTATGATGTTATTGAAGAAGTAAAAAATGATATGCTTCATATAAAAGATTCAACCGTTTTTACGTGGCATGGACTAATGGGGGTAACACCAACCAGTATTCGTATTGTGGGTCAAGAACCACGAGCAAAAAATCTTTGGTATAACTTGGGATGTAATGGAATAGGGATTATGCCAGCAATATATGGTTCTTGGAAAATTGGGCAGATACTAACAGGAAAGCATTTTCCACCTTCTGTTTTTGATCCGCAGTAATTTCTTTACAATTCATAAATTTCACGTATACTTATGCCACTATGTTTTCACTACAAGCACAACTACGAACAACCGCAGATTCAACTGCAAAATTAGCAAAAGAAAGCCGAATTGCTGCAATTTGTTATGGACAAGGGCAAAATATTGCCATTTCTGTACCACAAGTTGAGGTTTCAAAGCTTTACCAAAAAGCAGGAACATCGTCTATCGTGTCAATTACTATTGATGGTGCCGTAAAAGATACACTTATTAAAGATATTAGTCGTGATCCAATTACTCACCTTATTCGACATGTTGATTTCCTCATTGTTGATAAGAATAAAACCATTGATGTTATGGTTCCACTTACTTTTATTGGTGTGGCTCCAGCAGAACGAGATGGTCTTGGAAATGCTATGATTCAAATTCATGAAATTGAAGTAACTTGTACACCAGCAAATCTACCAGCAAGTCTTGAAATTGATCTTTCAAAGCTCGATTCTTTGGAATCATCAATTAAGGCAGGAGATATTGCTCTTCCAACAGGAGTTACACTTTCTTCTGATGCAGAACAAATGATTGTGGGTATTGCTGCTCACCAAAAAGAAGTTGAAGAAAAAGAACTTGATTTAGACAGTATCGCTGTTGAAAAGAAAGGTAAAAAAGAAGTTGAAGAATAATTATCAAAAACCGCCTTTGGCGGTTTTTGTTTTATGGTATACTGTAGACCAAGATTGTTATGGTACTTCTCACTAAATTGTTACAAAGCAAGCGGATGTTGCATCACAATGTTTTATCAATATGTATGGCACTAACTTTTGTGTTTCAGCCATATGTTATGTATGCTCAAACAACATCAGAACAGCGGGCACTTCTTGAAAAAGAACTTGAACAACTTGAAAAAGAAATTCAGCAACAAGAAGGACTTTTATCAAACCAAAAAAAACAAACAGGAACCATTAATGGTGACCTTAAAAAAATATCAGATCAAATTACTAAAAAACGAGCTGATATTGCTGCAAAACAAAAGTTAATTTCAAATCTTTCTTCCCAGATTGGGGTAAAAGCTTCTGTCATTCAAAAACTCACGACGGAACTTTCTAGAGAAAAGGCATCACTTGCGCGTTTGGTACGTATGATGAATCAAACAGAAGATGCGTCATTGTCAGAATTTTTATTAACCACCAAGACTGTTTCTCAGTTCTTTGAAAGTTTCAGCAATTCTACTTTTGTACAAGATGAACTGCATGGGTCTTTGCGGAGAACGCGTACATCACATGAACGTACGGTGGGTGAAAAATCACTCCTTGAAAACAAAAAAGCACAAGAAGCAAAAGTTCGAGCAAAGTTGGAAGAAGATCGCAAAAAAGCTCAAGAAGATCAAACAAAAAAGAATACCGAGCTGGTAACTTCAAAAAAAGAAGAAGGTAAAATATCAGCAGAAATTGAAACCCGTAAAAAAGAAGTTGCAAAAATTAAAGCACGTTTGTTTAGTTTGGTTGAAGTAAAAGGTGGGGGAATTGCTTTTGGAGAAGCAGTAAGACTGGCTAAAGAAGCAGGAGCCTTAACAGGAGTGCGCCCCGCATTTATTCTAGGAATTCTTCAACAAGAAACCGGAATTGGTAAAAACGTGGGAAGATGTTTTATGACAGACCCGGCTACAGGTGACGGAACCACTATTGCTGGTAAAGTTATTTCAAAAGTAATGAAGCCTACCCGTGATGTTGAACCATTTCTCTCTATTACTAAACGATTAGGTAAAAACTTTGCTAGTACGCCAATTTCTTGCCCAATTCCGGGTATTGGATACGGTGGTGCAATGGGTCCTTCTCAATTTATTCCTTCTACGTGGGAAATGATGGAACCAAAACTTGAGCGTAAATTAGGAGTGTCTGCGGCAAACCCGTGGGTGCCACTTCATGCATTTACCGCAACAGCATTATATGTTGCGGATCTGGGAGCAAGCGCTAAAACTGAAGAAGCAGAAAAAAATGCCGCCTGTAATACTATTCTGGGCGTGCATGTAATGCAGGACCTGGAACATCATATGGAAACAGTGTCATGAGTCACACCAGAGGTTTTGCAGATGATATTAAATTTATTGAAGATTAAAAGAGCGGCGCCGTA
>JAYVHO010000020.1:0-29208 GCA_043771175.1 bacterium
TTAAAGTAGGAAATGGAACACCCGATGTGGCGTTAAACGGAGAGGATGCCTATGTGGAAGGAACCTTTGAAACAGATGGTAATGCTCGGTTTGATGGAGTTGCTTCGTTCAATAATGCAGTCTCAATGTTTTCAACACTTCAAGTAAATGGCTTTGTAGGACTTGGTGATGCAGTAGGAGATATCGTAACAATTGCAGGGGACTTGGGTGTAAATGGTGGTGATATTACTTCATCAGCCGCAACTCTGGTTATTAACGCAGGTGGTGCAGTTACCATTCAAGATCAATTAACCGTAGATTCATTTGTTGTTTTATCTACTGGAGCATCAACACTTAATGGATCACTTACGGTAGGTGGTCAAATAATATTAGGAGATAATGGTGATCTTGCATCAATTGATTCTTCAATTTGGGATATTACATCAGCTGGAGTTGCTTCAGGATTCACAGGCTTTACCTCAACAGGAAACATCACTGTGTCAGGTGCAGAAATTCAGGGAACTAACGCGTTGGTATTTGAAGGATCAGTAGCTGACGGTTTTGAAACAACCTTTGCCCTAACCAACCCAACAGCAGACAGAACCATAACATTCCCAGATACTTCAGGAACAGTACTGCTTGCTGGAGCTGATTCTATTGACTATGACTCATTAGTAAATGCTATGACCGTTGATGAAAACACCTCGGTTTCTCTTGGCGCAAATACTTTGACATATAACGTAAACGGAACAACTAATATGGGTATTGATTTACAATCGACCGGAGATTTTGTAATTCTTGATAATGGAGTAGTAACAACAGCGTTTTATGATAATGGAAATGTTGATTTCTTGAATGCTGTTACTATGTATGGCAACACTACTTTTGGTGATGCAATTACTGATACGGTAACCATACCTTCAACCGTAAATATTTCAAGCGGAGTAATTAATTCATCATCAACTACTCTTACCATAAATGCAGGTGGAAATATTGATCTTCAAGATGCTGTTAGTGCAGAGTCACTCACTCTTTCCGGTAATATAACGTTAGAAAACCTAGCAACAATAACTAATAGCATTCCAGGAAAATTGTTTCTCACTGCACCTACCGTTCAACTTTCAAATAATTTAGAACTCATTGGTAATAATATTACCTTCGGAAACTCAGAATCACTTTCAAACGCAACTGATGGAACCATTCTTGCAACACTTGCTTCAACAGGTTCATTTGAAATATCTACAGGAAATCTTAAAGTAGGAAACGGAACACCATCAAACACCTTAGATGGAGAAGATGTATACGTTGAAGGGGGGCTTGAGGTTGATGGAGCCGCCAGATATGACGGTGGGATAAATATAAACATTGCATCAGGTACCGTGGTTCCAGAAACTATCACCAATGATGGAACAGGAAATTCATTTGTGGTAAATGATGTTACTGCAGATGCAAGTTACTTCTTTGTTGACGCTTCTGGGCGTGTTGGAGTTCAATCATCAGGTGCACTTTCAAACGCATTTACTATTGGTATAAATGGATCAGAATCAGTTCCAGCATTTACTATGGGGTCAGCAGATTCAGATACAGGAATCTTTAAGCCTTCTGCAGATACTATTGGATTTAGTACCTCAGGTACAGAAAAAGTTCGTATTACGTCAGGTGGAAGTTTGGCAATTGGAACTATTTCAGCATCATCTACTCTCCATGTCGTTGGTACGGTACGCTTTGCATCAATTGTAGGAGCTGGTGCAAACTTGGTAGTAGATGCATCAGGTAATGTAACTGCTTCTTCTGACGAACGTCTCAAAGATATATCAGGTAATTTCACGAGAGGTATCGAAAGTCTTCGTGGAATTGAGCCAATTAATTATCATTGGAACGCAGCATCTGGATATGATCAAGTAAATTCATATACTGGGTTCTCTGCACAAAATATTCAAGCAAATATTCCAGAAGCTGTGGGAACTTCAGCAAATGGTTACTTGAATCTTGCAGAGCGTCCAATTTTGGCAACTATTGTTAATGCTGTAAAGTATATTGATAAAATTTTAACTGACTTCAAAGAAAGCATTACTACTAAAAAAATCTTTACCGAAGAAATTTGTGTTGGCTCAACGTGTTTAAATGAACAAGAACTTATCCAGCTTAAATCTCAGATGGGCAACCAAGTGCCATATCAATCACCAGTAAATCCAGAAGGGTCAGATGCGCCGGTAGTAGTACCTACAGAACCTGAAACGCCTCCACTTGCTGATCCAATAATCACCCCAGAATCACCCGTTATTCCAGAAGTTATCATCCCAGAACCAATAATAGAAATTATCCCGGAAGTTACTATTTAGACGATAAAACCCCCATTCCTTAGTGTTTGGGGTTTTTGTGTAGTATAATAATAAAGACACGACGTCACGTGTCATTACGTAATGACTTTACAAATTTTAAATAACGTTATGTCAAGAGGAATCAAATTACTATCAGTATTTTTACTTATAGTTGCAATTCTTGTTGTGCTTTTTGTTACAGGAATTATTGGGAAGAAGGATGCAACCGCACCAACTAACACAGAAACTCCTATTACAGAAAACACCACAGGTGAACAAAATGGTCAGTTATCTGACAAAGAAGTTCAAAAATATATCAAAGCAGTTAACAAACTTTTCCTCGGTCTTCCAGCCGATGAAAAACCACTTGTTGCAAAAATCGTTGATGTAGAAAAACTTCGCTCAGAACAACAATTTTACAAAGACGCTCAAAATGATGACGTTTTGGTAATCTACCCATCTGTTGCAAAAGCAATTATTTATCGAGCATCTACGAATCAAATCGTTAATGCAGGTCCACTTATTGTGAACCAAGATGAGAAGGGTGCAGCATCTACTCCAAAAGAGTCAACTCCTGCACAAACTACTGAATCAAAACAATAGTATTTAAAAACACCATACGCGCGTATGGTGTTTTTATTTGCTCGCAGGTATAATCTTGATATGAAAAAAGTATTTTTTGCAATAATGATGATGAGTGTGTTATTTATAGGTGTATCTGTTTCTGCAGAAACTTCTCCTGTTTCGGTAGGATTTACGGAAGAGGCAATTTTATCAAAAGTTATTGCTATTGAAAAAGAAGGCATAAATCAAAGTGCCACCATGTTTGAAAGTGGTGCGGGAGGTACCTATCAAATTTTGAAAGTAAAATTTTTGAAAGGTGTGTATAAAAATGCAGAAGTTACTATATATAATGATTTTCATCCTGTAAAAGTTGGACAGAAATTTTATACTATTCATCTTATTGACGCACAAGGAACTGAGTCTTATACCATGGGTGAACCGTACAGAATTCCACAACTTGCTGTGTTGCTTGGTTTATTTCTTATTACCACACTGCTACTTGGTGGTATAAAAGGAATACGGGGAATAATTAGTTTAATGGTAAGTCTGTTTATCATTGTGTATGTATTAATCCCACTTATTTTGGGTGGATATCCACCACTATGGATTTCAATTCTCATTTCATCTTTTATTGTTGTGGTTGGGTCATACATTACCCATGGTTTAAATAGAACCACAACTTCTGCTGTGATTGGTATGGTTGCCACGGTAATAATTACAGGTTTGTTTGCATATTTTGCTGTTCATTTTACACAATTAACAGGATCATCTTCTGAAGAACTATTTTACCTTAAGCAAGGATTTAGTGGAAATCTTGATGTAATAGGTCTTTTATTAGGAGCAATTATGATTGGACTTTTAGGTGTTTTATATGATGTTTCAATTGGTCAGGCAATTACCGTAGAAGAACTTTTGAGAATCTCACCGCAGACACCAAAGATGGAAATTTACAAGCGGGCAATAAATGTTGGTAAAGGCCATATTGGTGCGTTAGTAGATACGCTGGCAATTGCATATGTTGGTGCTTCGCTCCCACTACTACTTTTGTTTTCTCAAAATAGCACCTACAGCGTCATGGTAAATATTAATCGTGATGTATTTGCAACTGAAATTGTAAGAACTATTGTTGGAAGTATAGGACTTATTATTGCGGTACCTATTACTACGTATGTCGCCGTTTATATTTTAGATAAAAAATATAAACAAAAGAATTCCTTAAGCCCGCTGTATGATGGAATTTTTGAAATTGATACTCAAAAGCACATTCATACTAAATAGTATTTGACTTTTATATTTCAAAGACTATTATTAAGAAAAATCATTTAAAAAATTTAAATATATGACCCATGAAAAAATTATTAATATTAATGTTTGTATCATCTGAACTTTTCTCTCAAGATAGTTTGGTATTTGACTATTTCAAACGATATAAATACTTTGAAGGAGATCAAAATCTTGAATTCTATGTTAAAAGAAAAGACATTAGAATTTACCACCTTGAATCATTTATTCCAAAAGATAAAGATTCTATAATTGTTAAAGCAGGGAAGGTGTTTTTTGGTTCAGCGTATGTATTAAGTAAAATCCCATTGTTTATACATCAGGGATGTAAGGATGAAAAATGCAGAGAAATTAAAGTACGTACGGTTCTTTTAGATGACTCTGCAGATGTAGAAATAAATAAAAATGGATACTTGAGATTGATTAAAGATGGAGGTGTACCAAGAAAAATGATCCCTATTGGTGGAAGACAAATTTTATATTGTCCACTTGTTACTGCTGAGTTGTTCAGAAAAAAAATTACTCTACGAGAAACAATTAAAAAAGCTTTGTGAACAACAAAGCTTTTTATTATTAAAATGATATACTGTTGTTATATTTATAATGTAATCTAAACATATGTCATCAATTTCAAAATTTTCGGAACGCCCATTCGTAGCACCTGCTTTGTTACTTGCACTTGGTTTTATTCTTGCTGGGTCATTCATATCAAACGGTCTTAAAGCCCTACGTGATGGAGGCAACACGTTAACAGCAACGGGATCTGCAAAACAAGCGGTAACGTCAGATATTGCCAAATTACGAGGTGATATTGTAGAGCGTGTGTTTCAGTCAGATGTACAAAAAGGATATGCACAAAGCGATGCAAATACAAAAATCCTTAAAGAATATATAATTGCTCAAGGAATTACTGACAAAGAATTTACGGTGTCAGCACCCCAAATTTCAGAATACTATGACTACTCAAACAATGGTGTTCAAAAACCACGACAGTTTGAAATTCGTCGCACTATTCAAATTAACTCAACTAATTTAAACAATGTTGATAAAGTAGCTAATAATCTTTCAACCATTGCCACAAAAGGAATTTTCTTCCAATCATATGGTGTTGAATATTACTATTCAAAACTTTCAGACTTGCGTAAAGAACTTCTTAAAAATGCAACAGAAGACGCAAAGGGACGCGCAACACAAATTGCAAAAGGAACCGGTGATAAAATTGGTAATCTCAAAAAAGCATCAAGTGGTGTTGTTCAAGTGCTTGCTCCAAATTCACAAGAAATTACTGATTATGGAACGTATGATACTACTACAAAAGAAAAAGAAGTTTCAATTACTGTCAAAGCAGAGTTTAGATTGAAATAATAGATTTTAATTGGTATTATGATAATGCCAAGCCAATGTAGCTCAGTTGGCAGAGCATTTCACTCGTAACGAAAAGGTCGGCAGTTCGATTCTGCCCATTGGCTCATATTAAAAACCGCATGTTTATCACATGCGGTTTTATGTTGGTTTGTATTACAAACTCATGGTGGTATTTGAAGATTCTTGAACGTCTTCTTTGTTTCTCTCAGAATCTTTGCAAGTTTTTTTGGTGGTATCAAAACTTGACCATGCAGCCTTGCGAGCCAGGCGCAGGGTTTCGTGAGTTTTGCTTGCAGATGCTCTATATACTGACCACGCCGCCTTATGTGCAGTAGATCGTTCTTGCTTGGTAACAAGAGCATATGAAGCCTTCAGGGCATCTTTTCTGACCGTTAATGCGGTGGTCATAGAACTTGAAAATACAGAAAGCGCAGAAATAATGGCAGTATCTCTGACTTCAACGGCATTTTGTGCGCAGGCCACATCAATGGTTTTTTTAGCGGTTGTGGTGTTAGTTTGTGCAAATGCTGCAAACGGAGCAATGCTGGCTGTCAAAATAGCAAAGGTAACTATGGATTTTTGTAATGTTGATTTCATAAATAAAATAAAATATTAAGCGACGATTCTTAGTAGAATCCTTGATATAGTATACCCGATATATGAAGACGGGATGAATTCGTGACAAATAAATATTTTTTTGCTATACTTTTTTTGAGAAGGGCAGTAAGGCCTGTGAACACAAACCTTTGTGTGGAAGTTTACCTTATTGCTCCTTCTCTTTTTTCGCCATGGTAACTCAGTTGTAGCGCTCTCAAGAAGGATGTGTCTTTAATCTGTTACTATTGTAAATAAAGAATTTTTCGCCGTCGTAGCTCAGTTGGTAGAGCACTCCCTTGGTATGGGAGAGGTCATCGGTTCAATCCCGATCAACGGCTCATGAACAATAAAAATAATATTGATTATATAAAAGAAAAATCTGGTTGGGATAGTGAATATAGAAATTCTACGTTTTTATCTCATTCCATTGAACCACTTCTTGAAGTTAAAAAGTTCTTAAAATATTGCCATAAACATATTGAAAATTCTTTAGAAGGAATTTTACTTGATATTGGATGTGGGAATGGACGTCACGCAATTTATGCGTCACAACACTATGGAATGTTTGGAATGGGATATGACATTTCTCCCTATGCAATTAAAGAGGCAATCAATAATTTAAATCACACTAAAAAATCTTCTTGCTCGTTTGACGTATGGAACGTAAGAACAAAAATTCCCGTAAATAATGCAACGGTATCTGTGGCGCTGGACGTTACCTGTTCACCTTCAATTGTCATGGCAGATATTGAAAATTTCTGGAGAGAAGTTTCTCGTACCGTAAAACATGGTGGAATTATTTTTTCACGTCAGTTAATTATTGATAACGACAGTAACGCAAAAGAGCTTCTCAAAAAAAGCCCATTTGAAAACGAATACATTCATCCAACGTTAAATCACCTAGAACGTGTTGAATATTTTGACCCCATAACAGAAAGGTTTGAGAGATATTTTGAAGTGTTGTTTAAAGAAAAAACACAAGGCTATCAAACCGTTGATGGTATTAAATATAAACGTAGTTATGGAATTTGGTATTTGAAGAAAAAATAACATGACCAAAGAAAATGCGCAAAAGAGAAAAGACGAGATAGAAGCGATGATGTATTTGCCTGATTTTTGGAACAATAAAGATCAAGCTCAAAACTTTATTAAAGAAATGAAAGATTTAGAAATAGTAATTGAAGGTGGAGAAAAGCATGATCAAGGTGCCGCAGTGGTAACTATTTTTGCAGGAGCTGGAGGTGATGATTCAGAAGATTTTGTTGCGATGCTGTTGAAGATGTATCAAAAGTATTCAGATATAAAAAACTGGAATGTAAAAATTTTAGATGATAATGAAAACTCAATGGGGGGATATCGTAGTGTTACATTTTCAGTTGAAGGAAAAAATGTCTATGGGATGTTAAAGTATGAAGCAGGAGTTCATCGATTGGTACGTATTTCTCCGTTTAATGCACAAGGAAAACGCCAGACATCATTTGTGATGGTGGAAGTAGCACCCGTGATAGAAGAATCTGCGTTTGTATTACCATCTTCTGATCTTGAAACAGAATTTACGCGTGCTGGTGGTCCTGGCGGACAAAATGTTAACAAACGTGAGACTGCCGTGAGGATTACCCATAAACCCACTGGAATCAGCGTGGTGGCCAGCACAGAACGCCTACAAGAAGCAAACCGTAAAAAGGCTCTGCAGATTTTAGAAGGAAAAATTGCGTATTTGCATGAAGTTGCAGAAAAACAGAATAAAGATTTTTATTTGGTGTCAAAAACACTTTCTAACGAATGGGGAAGCCAGATGAGAAATTATGTACTGCATCCTTATCAGCTGATTAAAGATACTCGTAGCAATTTTGAAGAACATAATATTTCAAAAATTCTCGAAGACGGTCAGCTTGATGAAATTATCCAGTCCGTAAAAGCACAAAATGATTTGGTATAATGGTTGCAATGAATGAGTCTTTTGAGCAAAAACCAGAACATGTAGAACCTCTTATTAAAGAAACTCAACATGAGGTTTTTGTTGTTGATAATCTAGAATCAAAAAAAAATGAGATTAACAATCATCCCTATCAAGAAATTATCAAAAGGCGAGAAGAAATAATAGAAACAAAAAGTAAATGTATTGATGGGTTTGCAGAAAAACTTAATAATGAAAATAACATAAAACTCTTGATTGAAAATTTTCTTACACAGGCATCAGATATTTCAAAAACAAATAAAGATTTGTTTAAATCTCTCTGTGACGCTGAAGAACTTCAAACGGTTATTGATATTGTGCTTCCTATTATGGTGAATGAACAACCACATTTTAATATTTCACAATTTAAAACACACACACTGGAGCAAATAGTAAATATTGAAGACACTGATATGGTGTTACAAAAACAAAGACAAGTAGTAGAAGACCTTCTGCGCGATTCAGATGAAGTTCTTGATTTTGTTATGCAAGCAAAAAAATATAACAGCAGTAATGTATATGTTCAAGACAATATCAAAGCAAAATATATTGACAGCGCAGAGTCAAATCATGATGAAAACCTTGACGTTGAAATCGGAATTTTAGAAAGAAGATCAAAGACACTTTTTGATACATTTGAAAGCTATAGCGGAAGTATTCAATTACTTGATGAAAAAATAGCGGAGTGTGAAGCAGAGACCAAAAGGTATGAGTCTCAAACACAAAATACAACGGTAGAAACGTTTGTGAAAACGCTTCAGGGAAAGCTAAATGAATTAAGTCAAAATAGAAATAAAAATGCTCTTGAATTTAATAATGCACAAGAAAAAAGAGATGTACTCCTAAGAGAAATTGACAAACTCCAGAAAGAAAAATATTCTTCTTTAGAATTAGATTTTGAAAATAAGAAGCGTGAATCCGAAGAACTTCAAAAAAAATCACAAGAATATGAAATGCAAGAAAAAATAAAAAATATAGAAGAGGGGCTTTTGGTGCTTTTAAACAAAGATCTTCTAAAGGGAATTATATGATTACTAAACTCACAGAAGACAGTCTTCATAAAATTGAAATGATTGCGTTATACAGAAAAGATATTGAACGTTTTACTCAAACAAATGCTCTTGTTTCCGTAGAAGAATTTTATGGAAACTACCATATATCTTTTAGTGGCACTAATGTGGTATGTAAAGAATTTACCGAGTTGACTCAAAAAGCACAGTCAGTACAAGATTCGTTAGATACTATCAAAAAAGAATCGACGGTAATTTTTGAAAGAATTAAGAATTATAAAAAAGGAATTTTTGGAAAATCAAAAGACGAAATTGTGGTAAGTGGATATTTTGACCCAAAAAACAAATCTGACATATATCAAAATATTGAAATGGTAAATGTTGCCATAACAGAACTTCTGGTGATCCTTCAAGATTTCAAAGATATGTATGGAGAAGATGAATATATGATTTCTTTCTTTGAAATCCCAACTTCACACGATGAATTTATCCACTTTGGAAATACTTTAGAACAATCTCACCATATTATAGAAGCAATTTTGCAGTATACAAAAGAGTTGCATAAAAAATTTGAAACCATGTTTGAAGTAGTGTTTATAGATTCATTTTCAGATTTTGGAGAACCACAAAAAACTCTCAAAAAAATTCTTTCCACTACAGGAATCGTAGAAGGAACCCAATTAACCGTAAAAGAATTTATTCATTATGTTTCAACTTACTGTGCATATATTTTGACAGAAATTCCAGAAAACCTACCTGATGTTATTGTTGAATACAGAGGGTTGTTGCAAAACGCAGTAACTGCGTAATATGTTATACTTATAACTACATTATGATTCATTTTGATAGAGTATCTAAGACATTTAAAAAGAATGATGATGCGGCACTTGCAAGTGTTAGCATCACTATTCCAAAAGGAGAATTTGTAACGTTGATTGGACATTCAGGTTCTGGAAAATCAACCTTTATGAAATTAGTATCAGGAGAAATCGAGCCTTCAACGGGGGCGGTACATTTCGATGGGGTTAATATCAGTAAAATTCCTAAAAGTAGACTTCCACGTCACAGAAGACGAATAGGCGTGGTGTTTCAAGATTTTAAACTCCTTAAAAAACTCACCGCATTTGAAAATATTGCATTTGCCATGGAAGCTTCAGGAAAATCCCCAGAAGATATTGCTATTGATGTTCCCTATATTTTTGAATTAGTAAACTTAAAAGGTAAAGAACACCGTTTTCCCAATGAACTTTCTGGCGGGGAACAGCAACGTGTTTCCATTGCCCGTGCTCTTATTAATCGGCCTGATCTAATAATGGCAGATGAACCAACGGGAAACTTAGACTCACGAGCCACGGATGAAATTGTAGAAATCTTACGCAAGATTAATGCCATGGGAACCACCGTAATTATGGCAACTCATGATCAGCCTGTGATAGAAAAAGCAAAAGGCAGAATTCTTGAATTTAAAAACGGATCAATTATCAGTGATAGCAGAAAATAATATGAAAAAATCAAAGCAAAATAAAGAAGGAGGAATATCATTTGATAAAATTCTCAAATATGGTTTTACTGGACTAGTAAGAAACGGACTTGTTTCTTTTTCATCAGTAGTCACTATGACTATAACACTGGTAGTTATTGCAGCGTCACTGATCATGAGCGCATGTCTTTCATATGTTTCTGGTGTAATTGAATCAAAGGTTGATGTTTCTGTATACATGCTTCCCTCAACACCAGCAGAAGTGGTAACATCACTGGCATCTTCTGTTAAAGAGATTGATGGAGTAGAAAGTGTTGTAGTCACTACATCAGCAGAAGCACTTTCAAAATTTAAAGAACTTCATGCTGATGATGAACTTATTATGCAGAGTTTACGTGAACTAAGCGGCAATCCGTTAGGTCCATCACTGACCATTAAGGCAATAAACCCTTCACAATATGGTTCACTGGTTGCGTACTTAGGCAACGACACCGCTCTTTCACAAAGCGGAGCAGATGGATACATTGAATATATTAACTTTAATGATAATAAAACCATTATAGAAAACCTTCTCAAGCTTTCTAATTCCTTGCGAACAATTGGTTTAATTGGAATTATTATTTTTACCTTACTTTCAATTATTATTTCTTTCACGACTATTAGATTGGGAATATATTCTTCAAGAGACGAAATTGGCATTATGCGCTTGGTAGGGGCAGAAAATTATGTTATCCGCGGACCATTTTTGGTAGAAGGTGTTATCATTGCGATGATCTCAACCATTCTTTCAATTACTATTATCGGCGTATTGTCTACCGTGTACGCGGTAAAAATTAACAACTATTTTGGTGGATTTAATATTACTGATTATTTCAATACCAATGTATTTGAATTTGGTGGAATACTTCTTGGGGTTTCACTTATTATCGGAATCTTTTCTGCATATTTTGCAACGCAAAAATATTTGGATAAATAAAAAATCCCCTCATCTGAGGGGATTTTTTATTGTCAAACACGATAAAATTGAGTATTCTATATCCAAGAAGAAATTCTTATTGCTAAATCGTCTAATGGTAGGACAACGGTTTCTGGTACCGTTTATCTAGGTTCGAATCCTGGTTTAGCAACAAAACATCAAATACCTATAAAACAGGAGCTATATCATGTTTCTGGTAAAAAATAAGAAACTATGTTAGGATTCAAAATATGGAATTCGTGCAAGAAAAATTAAATAGCACTACAACATTCCGATTAGTGAAAAATGACCGACCTTTTTAAAGGCCGGTCATTTTTAATTAATAATACAAATTGTATGAAAAAAATAATCACATTATTAATCACTCTCGTAATAATTACACAATCAATATCACCAATTTTTGTTGCTTTTGCAGAAGAAACTGCATTACCTGAAATTCATACCATAGATCAAAACACTGAATCTCAATCAGTGGAGATATTAAATGAAGATGAAGAAGACACCGTTCTTGATCTGGGTAATGACCAAACTGAAGTTGATGCAAAGAAAGACTTTACCGCGGTGGTGCGTCAAACTAAAGATTATTATTGTGGCCCTGCGGCTTTGGCTACTTTACTTACTCAATTGGGTGATAATACCTCTGAAAAAGAAGTACTTGATCTTATACCATCTTCGGATCTTGATGAAGAAAAAGGAACTAACTTTCTTGCACTTAAAAATGCAGCGCAAAAGCTCACTGCAAATAATATTTACCTTAAAAAGTGGTCTTCATCTGAAGTGCTAGAACATATTACACAAACACAAGATCCTGTTCTTATTCACGACGAAAAAAAGAATGTCGGAGGGCACTTTTCAGTAATTCGTGAATATAATAAAGAAAAAGGAATTGTAGAGTTGTCTGACACAGAGGCAGGAAATGTTGCGTACTCTGTATCTGATTTTGAACATATCTATACAGGATCAGCTTTTGTTATATCAGATGTAAACCCATCAGGTGCTGATATATCTGATGAAGAAGCTGCTACAATATGGGGGAAATATGTTCCTGTATATATTGCTGCGGTTTCTGTTGATGGTGCTGATGTACGAACACAAAACGCCGTAAATGCATTTAAAACATGCACCTCTAATGCAATGAAAATCACCGTATTGGTGACAAGAAATTCAGCCCGTGCAGTATGTTATACAAATTTGGGAATAGCTCTTAAAGATCCACTTTCAAATTTTGAAGAATTGAAACTTAAAAGCATAGTAGATGGATCGGTGCTTCTGGGTAATCTTAATAAAGAAAATGAAGTAGGTGTTGGTACGGTAGATTTACTCAATTCACTTCGCCAAGTTCTTGCTTCTCAAACTTCATACAATATTGAAAACCCAATATATACATCATTACTTTCTTTGGGTGGTGGGTCAATCAATAATTTGTCAATATTTAAGTCTCAACTTGATACCATTAATACCAAAATATCTGGTTATAATTCAGATGTTGTTATTTTAAACACAGCACTTGCGACAAAACAATCATCATATAATGATACAAATTCAAAAATTAATTCCGGTTCATTTATACAAAATGGTGTGACATATTCACTTGGTGGTGTAGGTAGTCAAATTACAGCACAATCAGCAACACTCAATAAACTTTCTTCTAATTTATCATCAAAACTTGCAAGTATTGATTCACAAATTGCGTCAGTTGCTCGTCAGATATCATCAGCTCAAAGCAGTACAAATAGTTACACAAATCAAGCAAATACATACACCAGTCAAGCAAGTTCTGCATATTCAAACTACAACTATTACAAATCAAAAAAAGGCTATACCTCTACTGCTAATAGTTATTATAATCAGTACCTCAGTTTTTTAAATCAAAGTAATACTGCACGATCAAACGCTGAATATTTTAAAAATCAATTAACAACGTACCAAGCGCAAATCGCATCACTTCAAACACAGAAAACATCAGCCCAAAACGAAGTAAACAATGCCAGTATTGAACTGGCAAAAGCACAAAGGCTTAAAGATTTTGGAAATCAAGAAATTCAAAGATTAAAATCAATTCTTTCTGTTTTACAGTCAGATATTTCTTTGCTTAAATCTCAAATCATCAGTAAAACAACAGTTTTGAACAATTATAAATCAAGTAACCAATCAACCATTGTTAGTCTTACTGACAAGATTGCAAAACTTATTTCTGCGCAGTCATATGAGTCAAAACTTGTTATATACAAAAATAATATTGATACTACAAAATCACGATATGGATTTTCAACGATTACCTATACAAATACTGTAGAAACCCAAAATCTTATTAATCAAGAACTTTTGTTTGAAAAAACACAAGATCTTAAAGCGCTTGACACTGCTACTGCTCAAGTTTCAAATGATATAAACAATGTAATACCAAATGCACTTACATTTATAAAAAACAACCCAGGAAAATCAGCACAAGTGGCAGGTTTGACACTGGTTATGGTTGGTGGATACGTGCTTTGTATACCATCAGAAGGAGTAACTTGCGCAGTGGCAGTGGTTTCAATGAATATTATGGGTGGTATATTCACAGCAAATTCAATCAAGGTGCTTACTACTGGGTCAAATCTTTTAAATATAACAGTAAGCGACCAAGACTATGCACAAACATTGGTAATGCTGCCACTTGATATTGCGTATATATTTGGTACAGGTGTTCAATTAAAGGCAGCACTCGTTTCAAAATATGGTGAAGAAACATCGGCAAATCTTATTCGCCTTATGAAATATACATCAGGTGATACCAAGGCTATTGCAGAGACAGAAATTAAAACACTCGCTCAAACCCTTAAACAAATTGCCAACCAAAAGGTAATATCACTTTTTAGAAATGCATCAACCATAGAAGATATTAAACTAATCGCAGAAGTATCACGCATAAATCCTTCTTCAGAATCTGCTATTATTATGACAGGCACCTATGAAGCAGCACAAGGTGTAGTAGATGGGTTGAAAGCAAAAGGGTGGAGAGTAGTATTAGATACAAAACCATCATATGCAAAAGATGGCTCTCAGATTTTTAACTACATTTCCCCAGACGGCCTCCAATCAATCAATCTTCGCTCGTATTCATCATCAACCGCAGAAGTAGCTGCTAAAGGACTTGAACATAAAGCTACTATTGATTTGATGAAAAAAGTCGAAAATGATTTTAAGCCATGGAAAGAAATCAAGTTCACATTACCCAAATAATATTTAAGATAAACGATATGAATGAAAAGTTATTTAATGATTTACCTGACCATGAAATTATTCAAGGATACATGTATGAAGGAAAAAATTCAATAGGTTTAAATGAAATTTTGGCAAGAGTTGGTACACCAAATGAAAATGGTGAATATGACAATGAACAACTCCTCACCGAATCTCTCAACTACCTCCGTCCTTTACTAGAAGAAGGGAAGTTGAAATCATTTATCCGCGATCAAAAACAAGATAATAGTTACACAAACCATCTCGGTCTTACTCCTGACGAAGCAATAGTAATGATAAAAAAACTATGGCATGAAATGGAAAGCGATGACGACAAAAGACACTTTGAACAGTTTAATGTTGCATTTGGTTTACCAGAAAATCCTTTTGGTTGTGAAAAACTACCAAACACCATTATGCATCATCAACCGCAGAAGTAGCTGCTAAAGGACTTGAACATAAAGCTACTATTGATTTGATGAAACTAAGTGATCGAAATCAATTTACTATTATTAAAGAAATCAAGTTCACATTACCCAAATAATATTTAAGATAAACAATATGAATGAAAAGTTATTTAATGATTTACCTGACCATGAAATTATTCAAGGATATGTATATGAAAGTAAAGAATCAATGGGTTTAAATGTTTTTAAGTCTCAAATGACACTTCTTCATCCAACATTACAAAAAACTGATGAACAACTCCTCACCGAATCTCTCAACTACCTCCGTCCTTTACTAGAAGAAGGGAAGTTGAAGATTATGGTATGTGATTTAGAGTTGACAACTGCTACAGAAGAGTTCATACAAACACACAAAAATACTTTACATCCTGAATTTAGAAATGTAAATATCATAAAAACATACAAAGACTTAACACCAAATGAGGCAATTATTATGATTAAAAATAAATGGAATTCGTACACAAATTTAAGAGAAAGAACCATATTTGAAGAAGATGGTGTAGCAGTTACGCTACCAGAAAACAAGTTTAGGGTTTAGATAAAAGTAAACTACTAAAAGACTTGAACATAAAGCTACTATTGATTTGATGAAACTAAGTGATCGAAATCAATTTACCTTACATGAGAGTTATGTTACGATAATTCTATGAAGAATCTATCTGGCATAATAAAAGATTTAGAAAATAATGAAAATGTAGATGCTGTTATCTTGGTTGGTTCTATGGGTAGTAACAATGCCAGTCACTCAAGTGATATTGATTTGGTTATAATCGTTAATGATAAGATTGACACAAGAGTTGTTTATACTTTTATTGAGGATACTTTTGCTGACATATTTATATATTCAAGAGATTTTATTATAAATATTGCAAACAAAGAAATAATAGAAGGAAATAGTGTTGAAGGATTTACCGCTGATTGGCTTATTTCTGGTAAAATAGAATTCTGCAAAAATAAAGAAATTAAAAATTTGCTTGAAGAAATGCAAAAAACCCCACCAGTAGTGGGTGTTTACTCAAAGATAGAAAATGAGTTTATAAAAATAAATTATAACTACATAGCAAACAAGAGATATTTTGACTCGGCAAAAATAGAATACCACGAGGCTCTGGAGCTTCGTCTTTGGTATAGCATGTCTGAAGTTATAAGTGGATGTATTTTTAAGTTAGGTATTCCATGGAGAGGAGAAAAAAATGCACTTACTATAATGCAAGAAAAAATCCCAGAGACGTATAAAAAAATAAAAACCTACTGGAGCATAAATTCGCTTTCTGAACGTTTTAAAATATATGAATCATTGGTCCTTGATGTTTTGGGTGATTATCGCTGGAATAATGATTTTATGTGGGTTGGAGATGTAAACCATAAGGGTCTTGATTTTTCCTCGTGCACAGTAGATGGTATTTTAAAATCAATAAATGATTAATGTATTCAATAATATAAACATACATATTTATTGATAATACCTATAACAACCAAAAAGTATATATTGAAGGATTTAACATATAATTTACATGCTAAAATATACCCTATGAAACACTCACTTGAGGTATTTGACCGAACATTTATTATGTTTTTACGTAAACACGCAGATCAGATTGCACGGTTTGCACTATTTTTGATATTTTTTTGGTTTGGGGTTTTAAAAGTATTTTTACTCAGCCCTGCAGGGCCACTGGTGGTAAATCTTCTTCATGCTACCTTTTTAGGGTGGATAGACCCAAATACGTTTGTAATATGGTTTGGAATATTTGAAGTTATCTTATCATTTATGATTTTAATTCCCAGAATTGAACGTATTACCTTTGCGGCACTGTTGTTTCACCTATTTACTACCGTGATGCCGCTGTTTATTATTCCACACGAGGTATGGGACGGAATACTGATACCAAATGTTATGGGTCAATACATTATTAAAAATATTGCACTACTTTCTTTGGGTCTTATATTGTTTGCACGATTGACTCCTATGACAAAAACACATTCAATTTTAGAGTAGTAAGTTTGTGTATAACAATTTTGAAACTGCTTGTCGAGGTATACTGTATGCATGTCAGTTCATAAAGAAGAACATCAAAAAAGCAAATCGTTTGCATCTTCTTTGGAAGGTGGTTATAAAGCGGTAAAGAAAACTTCAAAAAGAATCATTATAAAAAATCTTGAAATAATTCAAAATAAAACATTTAACGCTCGTGCATTTTTGATTTCATTTTTATGTTCTGTGAGTTTATTATTTTTAGTAATGAGTCTGGTAGTTCTTGCACAAAGAAACACTATTACCGTAGAAGATATTATTCATACCACTATTACAGAAAAAAAGGTAACCAAACATCGTTACAAAAGAAATGTAGAATATGTTGTTACCTATCCTCAGTTTTACAGTGAACAAAATACTTTTAGATCTTTAAATCAAATCATCCGCGATGGAGTAGAAGTGTTTGTTCGTGAAAATGCGTGGGTTGCCAGAAAAGATGATTTTCATCTTACTACCGAAAGAATTCAACAAGATTATACTATTAATGTTGGTTATGTCATTGGGCAAGTAACACAAAATGTTGTCAGCGTAGCACTGCGGTTCAGTGCGCATTTACCTGATGAAAAAAGAATTGAAGATTCTCAAACCTATACATATGATGTGGTAAATGAAAAATTGATAAGTTTAGAAGATATTGTAAATGATGATAGCCTTTTTTACACCAACCTTTCAAAAAGTCTTGCTGATTCAACTGATATTGTATTTAATAATCGATATGATGAACAAGAAAAAAAGAATATGCTGCAAACATATTCTCAAAATAAAGAATTATTTTTCTCAAGAAACTCACTTAAAAATCTTAATATGATTACCACAGAAGAAGGATTCTTATTCTATATTCCAGAGCAGATATTTTCTATTGATTCGCTGGGTTATCTTGAAATTCCGTATACTTTTTCAAAAAACTAAGCTTTGTAGTATTGAAAAATAGTTTCAAGTTCTGATGGTTCATCAATAATTCTGAAAAGTTCATTATCAAAGGGTGAGATGTATTCATCTTGGTTTTGAAGTTTATCTTTTATAAATCCAACTAACGGTTCCCAAAAATCTCTTCCAATTAAAATAATTTCCTTATTAAGGAATTTTTTTGTTTGAATCATCGTTAAAGCTTCAAACAATTCATCTAATGTTCCATATCCACCAGGGAAGTACAAAAATATATTTGAATGTGCCATCATGGCATATTTTCTTGAGAAGAAATAATTAAAGGTAATATTGTGATGAATAAAATCATTTGATGCTTGTTCGTTGGGAAGTTTAATAGAAAATCCTAAAACCTTTCCATTGTTTTGATATGCTCCTTTTGAGAAAGCTTCCATAATTCCAGGCCCACCTCCCGTAATGCTGGTATAGCCATATTGAGCCGTAATTTTTCCACATGCCACCGCTCGTGCATATTCTGGTGAATCTGAGTGAGTACGGGCTGAACCAAATGCGGTAACCGTGTTGCTGTTTCTGCTTAAAATTTCACCAGCAAAAGTAAGTTCTTTGGTGATAAGATCAATATAGTAATTGTGTTCTGGGTGTAAGATGTTGTTACGAGCAGAAAGTATTTCTGACATGAGTAAATTTTCTGGTGAATTCATGTTATTTATTATATCACTTACTAGTAAATGATATGTTACAATATACCCATATTTATGGTGAAAACAGTTTTAAAATCAGATGGTGAGGTTGAAAATTTTGACATTAAAAAGTTAGAAATATCACTTGAAAACTGCGGTGTACCAGTAGACATCATCAGCGGAATTGTAACGCGGGTGATTGAACGTCTTGAACCAGACACTACTACTAAAAAAATTTGGAGAACTACTTTGTCACTGCTTGGAGAATATAAATTGGCAGCGTCAGCACGTTACAGTCTGCGACGCGCTATATCGGCACTGGGGCCTACGGGGTTTCCTTTTGAACAATATGTTGCATCAATACTTCGTTCTTATGGATTTGAAACAAAAACCAACCAAATGGTTTCTGGGTTTTCTGGTATTGAACATGAAATAGATATTGTTGCAGAACATAATAATTTGATTGTATTTATAGAAGCAAAATTCCATAAAGAATACGGCCTAAAAACTCATCTGGATGTTGCAATGTATGCGCATGCCAGACGAGACGACATTATGAAAGAGCTTGAAAAAAAACAACTTGTTCGTCCAGGGATCCAATATGAAATGTGGTTAGTTACCAATACCAAATTTACCGGTCATGCTATTAAATATTCAGAATATTCTGGCGTACGTTTGATTGGATGGGATTATCCGCTGGGCGCTGGGCTTGAAGAAATGATTGTAGAAGAATGCATGTATCCTGTTACGGTACTTCCGTCACTTTCTATGTTTGAACTTGAAAAACTCATTAGTAAAGGAGTTATTCTTGCTAAAGATTTAGATAGTATAGAAGAACGCAGACTTTCTCAAGAATTTGGAATTCCACCAGAAATTGCCAAAAAACTCAAAGAAGAAGCAGGCGATTTGGTATGTATTGATAAAAGCATGGTAACCAAGTATTATGCGAATGACTATGAATAGTTCGTCAACCACTGCTGGATTTACAAAGTTGGCAAAAAAAATTAATTTTGCTCAACATAAAACAATTATTATTGTAGCCTCAATCATCTTAATCGTGCTTGGGCTTTTATTATTTAAAAAGAAAAACCCACTCCCAGAATTTGTATCTTCGGAAAAAGTACAAACTCGAACCTTAACTCAAAACTTGCGTTACTTGGGAAGAGTAGAGGCAGAATATGATTCACAACTGGCATTTAGCCGATCAGGAATTATCAAAACACTTCTGGTAAAAGAGGGTGATATGGTAAAAAAGGGACAACTTTTGGTATCGCTTGATACTTCAGAACTGCAAGCGTCAAAGGCTCGGTCAACCGCTGAAATTGCGTCTTCTATGGCGCAATATCAAAAAATTGTAGCGGGTGAAAGATTAGAAGACAGAGCAATACAAAACCAAGTCGCGCAAACAGCACAATTAAATGTTGAACAAACTATATCAAAATATGATTCACTAATAGCAGATTCAAAAAGAACACTTAATTCTTCTGATTTGGCAGCACAGCCAACTAATTTGTCATACACCCAAACAGCACCCAAAATTTCTGGAACATATCTTTCAGACAAAGAAGGAGATTATAAAATTACAATATACGGTTCAAATTCATCGTCAGGGCTTGCGTTTGAATATTCTGGACTTGAATCCGGATCAAATGAAATAGCCGTTGGGGTTCCCGTAAAATTAGGGACAAAAGGCTTGTCTATCACCTTTAATCAAAATAATTATATTAATACATCATGGACCGTTTCAATACCAAATGTAAAAGGTGATTCATATGCCAGAAATTACGCTGCGTACAATCAACTCATAAAAGAAAAAGAGATAGCAGTAACCCAGGCACAGTTGTCTGCAACTACACAAGATTATAAAAATAAATCAATTCAATCAGGTGCCAGAACAGAAGATATTCAATCTTCAGCTGCAGGCGTTCAAATTTCACGCAGTGGACTTTCTCAGGTAATATCTCAGATTTCATCATCTATGATCCGCGCACCATTTGATGGCATGATAACTAATTTAAATTATAAAATTGGAGAATTTGCATCATCGGCTGCCAGTGGGTTGCGATTGGTGTCTGACTCAAGTTATTTAATAAAAGTTCAAGTACCAGAAACAGATATTTTTTATGTCAAAGAAGGTGAATCAGTAGAAGTGGCATATGATGCACTTCCTGGTAAGAAATTTATGGGGACTATTTCTCATGTTGAATTAGGTGATTCGGTAATAGATGGAACACGTGTGTATAAAGTAACCGTGCGGCTTGCCAAAGATGACAGTGTAACTTTGCGTCCAGGGCTCACCGCTTCTGTGTTTATTCCTATTTCGCTACCAGATGTTCCAAGTGTTTCAAAAGATGCGGTAATTTTTAATGAAAAGAAAAATACCAATGTGGTGTTTATGAATTCAGGAGACACCATAAAAATTACGGAAGTATCAATCGGGAGAGTCTCTGATGATGGATTTTTAGAAATACGTTCTGGTATAAAACTTGGTGATACTGTTCAAATTCCAGAACTTCCTGTCACTAAATTTGATACAGAATAATGTATGGCGTTTATATCAAGAGAATCATTTAAGGTAGGACTGTTTCTAGGAAAGCGTCAATTATTGCGTGCACCACGCAGTACCACGTTTCTTATGATTATTATTATGACGTTGACGTTTTTGTCACTGGTTGGAATATCAGGAATTTTAGTAGGACTGATTGTGGGTGGAAACATCGCTAATAAAGAACAATTCACGGGGGGCGTTATTATCAAAAACTATCCTGGAAAAAACTATATAGAAAGTGCTCAAACAATTAAAAAAACCGTTGATCAAATTCCGGGAGTAATTGCTTCTACTCAACGGTTTTTATCAGGTGCCAGCATTGTGGGGAACTACTCAAATAGAAGAGATTTTGATAAACGTCAAGACAGAGCAGGAAGTCAGATTACGGGAATCAACATTGCCGATGAAGAAAAAGTTTCTGGTCTTTCAAAGTATATTGTAGAAGGATCATTTATCACCGAACAAGACCGCGGATATGTAGTACTGGGGGCAAATCTTTTCAAGAGATATTCTTCTGGGTTTGGAGAAGACTTCGATTCATTGGGTGCGGTGTTTCCTGGAGACCGAGTTTTAATTACGGCAAATGGAGTCACTAAAGAATTTATTGTAAAAGGTGTAGTCAAATCAAAAGTGGGAGAGGTTTCTATACGAGCATTTATGAACACTACTGATTTTCTAGAAATGTCACAGCGGCCAGATTTGGGTGGTAATGAAATTGCTATCAAGCATGATGATACGATGACTGATATTGAACTTAAAAACACCCTGCGCTCTTTAGGTTTTGAAAATTACGCCTCAATCAAAACAGCTGACGAAGCTATTCCTGATTTTCTCATTCAAATTAAATTAGCATTTTCTGTACTTGGAACCATTATTGGATTTATTGGACTTTTGGTTTCTTCAGTAACGGTGTTTATTATTATTTACATCAACACTTTGGCACGCAGAAAATTCATTGGATTTTTAAAAGCAGTAGGAATTGACCACACATCAGTTGAGATTGCTTCGGTGTTTCAGTCCGTAGTGTATTCAATCATTGGTGTGATGTGCGGAATTGCAATTATTTATGGATTATTAGTTCCACTTTTTAATGCACATCCCGTTGATTTTCCGTTCAGTGATGGGATTTTATACGCACCATTAAAACAAACTATTATCAAAGGATTTTTAATTGTCGTGTTAACCGCACTGGCGGGGTATTTACCAGCGCGCAAGATTTCACGCAAACCAACATTAGACAGTATTTTAGGAAGATCATAATTATATGAATAGTATTCACGCAACCAACATTATAAAAACCTATTTTAAAGACGATCAAGAAACCAATGTGTTAAAAGGTATTTCTTTGACCGTACAAGAAGGCGAATTTGTAGCTATTATGGGACGTTCTGGTGCTGGTAAGTCAACACTTTTATATCAACTTTCATTGCTTGATAGACCAACATCAGGAACCATAGAAATGATTGGTCAAGATGTGGACATGATGACAGAATATGAACGAACCAAATTCCGTCTCAATAACTTTGGGTATGTGTTTCAAGATTACGCACTTTTGCCTGATTTGACTGCCGTAGAAAACTGCATGGTACCATTTTTAGCACGAGGGGTGAGTGAATCAAAAGCCAAAAAAATATCAATGGAAATTCTTGAGAAAATTGGTTTAGGCCATAGAACAGACAATCTTCCACGTGAACTTTCTGGAGGTGAACAGCAGCGCGTTTCAATTGCGCGCGCCATTGCTAGTCAACCCAAAATTTTATTTGCCGACGAGCCAACCGCAAACTTAGATTCTTATTCTGCAGAACAAGTGATTTCATTATTTGAAGAACTTGCAAAAGCTGGGCAGACAATTGTAATGGTGACCCATGAAGAGGAATACGGTCACCGTGCAGACAGAATCATTCGGCTTTCTGATGGGGTGATTGTGTAAAAGATTTAAATTATATTTTTTCAAAAAACATCTTCTCTTCGAAATTTACTACATCTTGTATATCCTGGTTAGCGTCTTTTAGTAAATGTGAATGCAAGTTAGAAATAATTATTATTTTTGATTGTTTTATGTAAAATATTGCATAGAAAATATAATATAAATTAGAAATAAAAAGAACTTGTGGATCCCAAAGAATATGTGTATTGATGCTTGAATTTTTTGAAATTGGTATATCCGATTGTGCTAGTAAAGAATTTTCTCGAAAGTAATAACCAAGTTGCTTCTTTAATTTTATATTATATAGAGGCTTATGTGTCGTAGATCTTAAAAGTAATTTTGAGTTTGGTAAAAGGCAAGCAAGCGAATGAGCCATATATCCACCATGGCTTACTCCTTGTAAAATGTAGGTGCTGCTATTTAGTGATGATATATATGCTACTATTTGTTTAAAAATATTTTCATACGAATCTGCGCTTTGTGTATTTGTAAATTCAAACTGTGAGTCATATTTTGTACTGATTAGGTGTATCTCTTTAGAAAATGTCTTATGTTGCCAATAATAATTATAAACAGGTATTATTGAACCGTATCCATATAATATGAAAGTATAGTTATCCTTTTTTGTTTCTTCTGGATTTATAATTGCGGTAGTTAGTAAATAATTTTTATAATGAGTAATGATTTCAGGAACTATATTTCTTTTAAATATTTCAGTTTTTGTAAGATTTTCATCAATAGTATATCTTTCATCAAAATCCGAAATAGTAATTATAAATGAGTCTTTTGTGATTAAGGGGGTAATAATAGGTATTTTAGAAGCATGAGAAAATATTGTATAGGTATAGTTTTTTGAGTCTACTTTAAATATTTTTATAAAATTTAAATTCAAAATTACAATGTAATAATTATGTTTATAAAGTTTAAAAAGTACGCAGGTGCTGTTTGTTGGGAAAGCAAAGATTTTTTCAAGATCTGTGCCTACTAATTTACATAGAAATAATCCATCGGTAAAACTGAGAATACAATGGCCATTACTGTGATAATTGAAAGATTGATTTGGTATTATTGAGTTTTTCAATGTATTAAGTTTAATGGTAAAGAATTGCTTAGTTTTAAATGAAAATGATATTAGAAAATTAATATTTGAAGTTAAGGGTGAAAAGTACAAATACGAATCATCACTATAAAAAGGTGTTGCAGAGAATTCAAGTGCTTCAGAGTTGTGTATGTTGAGAATATCTAAGTTGGGCGAGAGTTCTGTAATAGTAATTTTATTATGATAATTATATTCCACAAAGAAAAATTCTTTATTTTTAATGTAGTGTGCGCTTTTTAAGATTTTTGTACTTTTTTCTGAAATAAGAATGTAACCATCTGATTTAGAAAAAACCTTTCGATATATCACAAGCATGATGTTGTTGATATTTTTAAAGTAAATGTTACCAACAAAATATAATAAAAATATTTTATTGTTAGTATAAATTATAGTTATAAGAAATGTTCGCAACAAAATTCTTGGATCTTTGGAAATTATTTTTGTGTTATTTTGCAAAATAACAATTTTTTTTATAAATAGCGAAAGAAATTTTAACAAAAGATATGATACATAAGTTAAAAAAATAACATATATATGAAATATGTCAACTTGCAAAGTTATTTTTTTTTCTCTATGATTTGGGGGTATAGCAATAGTGCTATTGTTTCTTAACATAAAATAATAATATCATGAAAAAGACATTTGCAACACGTCCAATTCTTCAAAAGACCGTTTTTTCAAATCTTGTGTTGCCTTCATATTCATTAGATGGTGGTGGCGATGAGGGTTCAGACGAAGGTGAATCTAATGACTACAATGATCTAGACACCGCTTGGTCTGGTGATGATAGTGATAACGATTCAAATGATTCGGATGGTAAGTAATTAATTTAATAACCTTTCTAAATTCTAAAAAAATGAAAATTAATCAAACCTGTTTTAATTTAGTTGTTGGGCCAGATGAAGACACCACAGAAGATGTTACAATCATAGAAATAAATACTCCAGAGCCAGAGGTGATATCTACTGATGATTAATCATTCTGAAACGTTAACACCTTATAAATAATAAGGTGTTTTTTTTATGTAATTCCAAAAAATAACCAATCTACTTGTCACTTCTGGTAAAAAATGGTCATACGTGATATAGTGACCGAGTCTTTAATGACCGGAAAACGACTGCCTTTTGGCACAGTTTTTCAACCAGAGAGGCTTGACCGCCTTTTTAAAGACAATTTATTAGACACTCGTCAAATTTTATTTAAATCATATTTATGATGGAAGATACACCAACAACAAAAATATATGAACTTGGATATCAACTTCTCTCAACCCTGAGCGAGGCAGACGTGCATAAGTTCCATGCGGACGTAATTGATCTGATAACATCACACACCGGAGAAGTTATCTCAGAAATGAACCCAGAACTTATTCGTTTGGCATACCCAATGTTTAAAATCATTGATAACAAAAGAATTGCATTTGAAACTGCACATTTTGGAGTTATTAAATTTGAAGGAACTATTGCTCTTATGGAAGCTTTGTCAGAAATGGTAAAAGCAAACAAAGGAGTTCTTCGTCACCTTCTTATTAACACCGTAAAAGAAGACACTTTGGTTAAAAAAAGACCAATCCGTGGCATCCAAAAAGCTTCAAAAGAAGAAGGTTCTGAATCAGAAACTTCAGAAGTAGTAGAAACACCCGTTGTTGAAACTATTGATCATTCAAAAGAAGAAGAAATGGAATCTCGTATTAATAAATTAGTAGAAGAAAAACTCATCGTCGAAGGTGATGAATAGAAATAATTAATCTTAAACGCGTATGTATCTTAATAAAATCTATATCCTCGGAAACTTAACACAAGCTCCAGAACTCAAGACACTTCCAACGGGAAACAAAGTATGTACTTTTTCTATTGCGACAAATCGCACATGGAAAGACGCAGCAACAGGTTCAAAAAAAGAAGCTGTTGAATTTCATAATATTGTAACGTTTGGTCGTCAGGCAGAGATTTGTGGTCAATACCTTCAAAAAGGTTCACAATTGTTAGTGGAAGGACGTGTGCAAACTCGTTCATGGGATGATACCGACGGCAAGAAAAAATATCGAACAGAAATTATTGCAGAAAATATTCAATTAGGGAATCGTCCACAAGGCGGTTCAGCACCTCGTGAATATGGTAATGATTCATCTGTTCCAGCTGCTGCGGCTGCACCTCAAACGGCACCTGCTGCATCTGATGCCATTGAATATCCTTCAGATATAGATTTAGAAGATATACCATTTTAAGATAACCATATCATATGCAATGTTTTTTTAAACAAAACGGAATCAAACACATTGATTACAAAGATATTGATCTTCTCAAGAGATTTTTGTCTCCATCAGGAAAAATCCTTCCAGCACGACGTGCAGGAGTGTGTAGAAAAAACCAAAGAAAGCTTGGGATAGCAATTAAACGAGCTCGATTTATGGGATTTCTTCCATACATCCAAGGCTAAATTTCTATGGCATTACTTGACTACAATGAAGTTACGCTTAAAAAGTTTATTGTTTTTGATGGAGAACCTTACGAAGTAGTGGATTCTCATGTTGCGCGTACTCAAATGCGTAAACCAACCAACAAAACAAAACTTAAAAGCCTTTTGAATGGTCGCGTTATTGAACAGGTATATCAAACATCTGATCGTGTAGAAGAAGCTGATATTACTAAAAAAACTATCACGTATTTATACAAGAACGAAAAGAAAGGAGAATACTGGTTCAGTTGGCCAGACAACCCTCGTGACCGATTTTTAATAGATGAAAAGATTTTAGGCAACCAAATCCGATTTATTAAAGATAAATCAGAAATTGAAGCACAACTTTTTACCATTAAAGATGGGGAAGAGAGAATCATTGGAATTAAATATCCCATGAAGGTAGATTTACGTGTAACAGAAGCTCCACCTTCAATCAAAGGAGACACCGCAACAGGTGGAACCAAGATTGTAGTTCTGGAAACTGGTGCTACGGTAAGTGCACCACTCTTTATTAATGAAGGAGAGTTACTTAAGATCAATACCGAAACAGGAGAATATTCTGAACGAGTAAATGAATCTAAATAGATTACAAAAAACCCCATAAACATATGTTTATGGGGTTTTTTGTAAATGTATTATTCTTCCGGTTCTTCTTCAGTATCTTCTGATGGTTTTGCGGATTCGCCATTTCTTTCTCGAGCGGTTGCTGTCTTAATGTCAGCTAAAAGTGTCTCTTGAATAGGTGGATTTTCTCGCAAATAAGTTCTTGCGGCGTCATATCCACGACCAAGTTTTACAATTTCTGATCCATCCAGCGGAGAATAGGTGTATGATGCACCTGATTTTGCCACTACTTTATATTTTTCACCAAGTGCCAATAATTCTCCTTGTTTAGAAATTCCTTCGTTATAAATAATATCAAAATCAGTCTGGCGAAACGGTGCCGCAACTTTGTTTTTAACAATTTTAACGCGGGTGCGGTTTCCAACTACTTCTTCACCTTTTTTGATTTGTGCAATCTTACGAATATCAATACGAATAGAAGTATAGAATTTTAATGCTTTTCCTCCTGGGGTGGTTTCTGGGTTTCCAAACATCACACCAATTTGCATACGAACTTGGTTAATAAAAATAATTACCGTATTTGTTTTAGAAACTAAAGCGGTTAATTTACGCAGTGCTTGGGACATTAATCGCGCTTGTTTTCCAACATGGTGATCTCCCATTTCACCTTCAATTTCATCACGTGGTGTTAATGCTGCAACGGAATCAATAACAATGATATCGAGTTTTCCCGAACGCACCAATGTTTCTGCAATTTCAAGTGCTTGCTCACCATTATCTGGTTGAGATACTAACAGATTGTTGATCTGAACACCCAGTTTGCGGGCATATTCTGGGTCAAGGGCGTGTTCTGCATCAATAAATGCACATACTCCTTTTAGCTTTTGAGCTTCAGCAATAGCGTGTAGGGCCAATGTTGTTTTTCCAGAAGATTCTGGTCCAAATATTTCAATAATACGTCCGCGAGGAAACCCTCCAACGCCCAGCGCATCATCAACTCCAATAGAACCTGATGGAATAACATCAATGTCAACTTTGGTTGTTTCATTTAAACGCATAATAGATCCTTCACCAAATTTGGTTTGAATCATTGCAATGGTTTCTTTTAATCCTTTTGAAAACTCACCGTCGGCATCATTTCCTTTTTGAGCTTTTCCGGTAGTTTTACTTTCTCCTTTTACTTTCTTTGCCATAAAAAATGTGTGTTAATTACTGGTAGTTGGTGAAGAATTCTCGACAGAGTTTTCTTCTTTTCTGATAACAGGTATAGTATCCCGCGGTGTATCTGGCACGTCAATAGGTAAAGTGTCAGATTTTGTTGTTTGATTTTTTTCTTCATCTTCAGTCCGCAGAGGAATGTATGGTTTACAAGGAAATCTACAAAAAAGTATAAACTTTTGAGATTTTTTAACGGAGAAATTATCTTCCAAATCAATTAAAAGGGTATTTGTTCCGGGGGATAATAATATATCATGACTAAATGTCCCTTCTGGAGTTAATGTGATGGGATACTTGTTGATAGAAATTGTTTTAGTTCTTTTTGTGACACCTTCTAAAATTACTAATGGATATTCAAACGCTGTTCCGTCAGATATATTATCAAAGGTAACGACAGGAGGCAGAATTAAGGAGCGCCCAACATACAAAACATATGCACCACCACATATAGAAGCAATAACGGTGGTTATCATTGAAATATTATCAAAGAGTGTTCTTTTTTTATTCTTCTTCATCAGCATAATTATTTTCAAATGAAGATGCAGACGGTCCCATACCAGAAGAATCATC
>JAYVHO010000021.1:0-30419 GCA_043771175.1 bacterium
CAATGTCAGTATTAGAAATAGATCCATCTACGATTTTTGATGAGTTTACAGAATCAGAGGCAAGATCAGCAAGAGCGATGGTGCCGTCGAGGATTTTAAGAGTAGTCACAGTACCTGTTGAAAGAGACAACACTCCCGTATTTGAAATAGTTGCATCACCTGAAAGAGATTGTGGTGATGCGGTATTTGATACATCACCAATCAATATTTGACCGTTAGGTAATGATCCTGTTAAGGCATTTGTCCATGTATATCCATTTGCTCCAGCATTAACACTAAGTAATTGTGAGGCAGTACCAATGGCTCCTCTCACCCAGTTAGTACCATTAAAGTACATAAAATCTCCAACTTGTTCACCTATTAATGAAATTTTGTCACCTGTTACAGAATTTTCGCTGATTGGTATTATTGAAGTTGAAGATGAATGATATGAAAAAGACTCAATTTTAGGTGGAATTTTAAATGCCAATTTATCTTCCGTGATGGTTCCATTAGCAATATCAATACCTTTTATTGTTTTATTTTTTATAGTATAGGTAGTAACTGATTTTTGTGAAAGATTAGGATAATCAGCTATTTTTTCTTGGTTTGTTGGCACTGTTGATTTTGTAATTTTTTGTTGCGTTTCTACAGCAGGCTTTATCTTGACTACTGGCACTATTTTTTTAGGAGAAAAAATGGGAGTTTTTACTACTGGTGAAGGTTTTACCGCTATTGTATCATCATTTATAAATTCTAAAGCACCAGTATTATTACCTAATGATTCTTCTTTAGTAATAGAAAGTGTTCCCTTTTTTGAATCAATGCCTCCAATAATAAAACGTTCTATATTTTTTCTATCACTGATGATTTCTATGTACCCACTTTCAAGTGACGCAGACCATACGTCTAAGAAGTTTGGTTTAATTTCTTGGGTATAACTTTGTTGTGCATTCACCAGTGGTGAAAAAGCACCAAATAATAATGTAAAAATAATGATATTTGCTGCAATCTTTTGTATATCTTTGACAGGAGAACTCATACTGTATATTTTACTATGAACTTCATCTAAATATCACTAATCTGAATTTATCCCCAACTATATTTTACCTCTGGCATTATGCGACACCAATCCCAAAACAATTCCAATTGATGCAATATGAAGAAAAAGTGCAGAACCGCCTTGACTAACAAACGGTAAAGCGTTCCCCGCCATAGGAAATACTTGTATTACCGAACCAATATTTAAAAATGCTTGCATGACGATTCCCGTAATGACACCAATTATCACCAAACGTTCAAAATTTCCATGAACAAAACGTAATTGGCGTAATCCAAAATATAAAAATAAGATAAAAATAACAAGGATTGAAACAGTACCAACAAAACCAAATTCTTCACCAATAACTGCAAATATAGAATCACCCAGTGGTTCTGGTAAATAACTAAACTTTTGAATACTCATTCCATATCCTTTACCAAAAAATCCACCACTCCCCACAGCAATTAATGACTGTTTTACCTGATAGGAAGCACCAAGAGGGTCAATATCTGCGTTCCTAAAGGTTTTAATACGCTCCATAATGTATGGACGCTGTTTCACCAAAATAGCAAGTGAAGCACAGGCAGCTACAATTAACGCAACAAAATGTTTAATGGGTGCTCCCCATACAAAATACATCATAGTCAAAGAGCTTGCCACAATGATTAAATTATCCGTATCACGCTGTGCAATGAATACCCCCGCAACAATACCAAGAATCATTATAAGTGGTAGGAACATATCCTTCCAAGATGAAAGTTCTATAGAGTAACTCTTTTCATCTCCAATCGCATCTTTTTTGGCATGTTTAATAAGTGGTTTTTTTGAAGCGTAAATTTTAGCAATCGTTAAAATAGTAGCAATCTTTAAAAGCTCTCCTGGTTGAAAGGTAACAAATCCAAAGTTAAGCCACCGATACGCCCCTCCATGATACACACCAAACCCTGGTATAAAAACACATAGACATAAAATTACTGAAATAATAAATAATGGGTACGCTGCTTTTTCATAATATTTTGGTGGAATATAAAATAGCACCCATGCCAAGAGCGCTCCGCCTAATAAACCAAATCCAACCTGAGAAACTAAAATACTAAAAAAAAGTGATTTACTTTCAGAAAGAACGGAAAATAAACTTGAAAGAAATACCAAAAAACCAACCCCCACCAATGTGAGAAATATTACAAAAAATGGCTTATAAATAAAGATATTCTTTATTCTCATAGTATTCCACCAGAAAGTTGCGATACCGCAATACCAATAATTGCACACGCAATGCTGACTACCCAATATCGCATTACAACACGTTCATTTGACCAGCCAATAGCCTGAAAATGATGATGGAGTGGTGCTACCTTAAATACTTTTTTACCAAAGTATTTTTTAGAAATAATCTGAATAAATGAAGAAGCTGCAGTAACAACCAGTGGCAATGCAATAATTAAAAGTACCAATACTTGATTAGTAACAAATACCGTATATGCCAGCCCCATGGTTAACGCTAACATACCTGTTTCTCCTAAATAAAACCGAGCCGGTGGAATATTAAACCATAAAAATACCAAAAGTGCCGCCATAACAGAAAATAAAAATCCTGCCAAGTCATATTGATGTTGAAGGAGTGATATAACACCATATGAACCATAGATAATGGCCATAACACCGCCTGCCAGTCCGTCTATTCCATCTATGACCCCACTTGAAAAAAGCCCCAACAGCACCAGTATAAATAGCGGAATAATAAGCCAGCCAATAGTAATAGTTCCAACAAGTGGAACTAAAAGTGTAGTGATGCCAAGCTTTGCGAATATCCACCACCCAGAAAATACAGCCACGGCAAACATAGATCCAAAAAATAAAAGTCGTGGAATTCCATGTTCAAAAAACTTTCCGGTAATAACTTTTACGCTGGTTAGATCATCAATCAGTCCCACCAATGCGCCTGCAAAAAATCCCAAAATAATCATAAGCGTTTGTTCTTTGCTGACAATATTAATTTTAAGCGTTACATCATTATAGAAAAATGACGGCAAGAAAAAAAATATACATACAACAACCAAAACAGACAACCAGATCAGTATTCCTCCCATACGCGGCGTTTTAACCTCTTTGGCACTATCGTGGATTTGCATGTACACTTTTGATATTTCATCGGGATTGTTTTCTTCTCTCTTTGTTTTTTTCCATAATTTGTGTTTATATAAAAAACTCGTAAATGGTTCAACTAACAGTACCGCAACAAGAAACGTAATAATTGATGGCAAGAAAACTGTTACAAATGGTGAAAACATATAAATATATTGTACTATAAAAAATATGCTAACATTTAGACATGATTGAGACAAACTACTTTAGAGATGGCAATGTTGAATCAGAAATTCTACCAGAGCCCACTCATGGCCATGAAGAGCGTGAACACACCCAAGAAATCACCGACCTTATAAAAAGAGTTGAGCAAAAAAACTTTACTGAAATACAAGAACGAGGAGTGCTCAATCGTATTTCAAAACTATCGGAAACTCCTCTTGAGATTATTGAAAATAATTTTAAGGCATTTACGTTAAACTTTTACAAAGAATATGTAATATCACATCAATCAATTGATTTAAATGGTGTTGCACCACTACAAGGCAGTGTTAATGATAAAAAATATGGATATCTATGGGGACTTAAGAGAGAAATTTTAAGTAATATTGGAGACGGCATTATTGGAAAATTCTTTGAACATCAAATGCTTCATAATTTTGGTATTCAAGTTCATGAATATCGACACAAGATTTTTATATACTCTTCTATTGGAACCCCCCTTGATCATAAAAAAGGTACTGATGCGTTTTTAAGAATTTCATGCATCCCCATGGAAGAAATTTCAATTAACATAAAAAATTCAAAGTCGGAACGGGTGATTATAACCCCCAAAGAAATGTTTATAGATATACCTTTTGATATTTCTTTAAATACTGAAAATTTACGATATGACAGCAAACCCAACAAATATGGGGTTTTACAGATTATTCTTGAAGATTCTGACGTTGGGTTTGGAGATTTTTCTGGAAGATCAGTTATTAAGGAAAAGATAAAGCATGGCGTCATGTCATATCTTAAAAGTATCGCCAATCATGAAATCAGCCCAGAAATCCTTAATAATCAACTAATACTTGACAATAATAGATTAATGTGTAAAGATGAGAACAGTAATTATTTAAACACCATGTAATGTAATATGAAAAATTCAGGATTTTTCCCAATAAACACAACAGAAATTCCCTTAGAAAGTGAACTTATTTCACTCTTTGACTCTGTTGAGGCCCGCATGTCTTCTGATGTTTTACATTCCATTATCGGGAAAAAAAGAGTTTACTGTAAAAATTGTGGATCGTT
The DNA here is from genome assembly GCA_043771175.1 of bacterium. GTDB lineage: Bacteria > Patescibacteriota > Minisyncoccia > Phycocordibacterales > UBA1006 > DASWYC01. Next base: position 4,403 of record JAYVHO010000021.1, read on the forward strand.
TGATTACTGGAGTCTAAAAGACATTAAAGATTTTTTAGATGGCATAGTAGAAGTTGATGACAATCTTGCCGCACCAGCAGTGGCACACATTTGTCTCAACTGCATGTAACTTTTTTATATCAATAACCAAAAACCACCCCTATGGGTGGTTTTAATATTATCTTGGTCTTGTTCCTGGTGGCGGCATCATGCCACTGCCACCTTGGGTAGTACTTGAAACTTTAACAGCAGTTCCTTTATAGCAACCTAAAGAATACGGATATTCTTGCGTCATTACATAGTGATACATTTTTGTTTTCTTGCCATTCCATGTTATGGTACTGGTAATTCCATGACATTCGTCTAAAGATGCATTGGTTAATTTCTTTCCTTTATCATCATACATGGTATAGATTCCAAATCCATCAAGTGCATATCCAATGAGTTTTTGTTTTTTAACAGAAGATTTTGTAAGGCATTCACTATTGTTATGATAATGATATTGCCCGCTGCGCTCGGGGTGTCCACCGCACACGTCTAGAATTTCATGTGCTGCAGCATCTCTATTTTCTGCGTCCAATCCACTAAACATAGGAACTCCGTTTGTCATAATACCAATAATTCCCATGTTTAAGCATGTTGGGGTTTTGGCAGTTGTTGGATTAAGCGGTAATTCAAATGAGATTTTTTGAGAAGAAATAGTGTTAGGGTTTCTATCATATTGATAGGCATCATCAGTTGAAGCAATTGGGTATATTCCCGTAGTACTGCCTTTTGGTAAGCCATTGCCCGTTATAATTCTTTTTGAATCAGTTGTTGAAAATGCAACTGATGCGCTGTCCCACGCTATTGACCCATCAACGGTTGGTTTTAAATCAGGATACCAATATCCGTCTTTTATCCAATTTCCATCTTTAAATGAACCACCTCCACCACTTGCTGTTGAACAGGTAAAAATGTATCCTTTTTTGGCTTGAGTAGTTGAAACATTTCCATCACCAATTTTTAATCCTTGACTGGCTGCAGAAACGGACAATGTTCCCAGTGACATAATTACCGTACACAAAGTAGACGTTAATAATGTTTTGAAAATATTTTTTATATTCATATACTGTTAAGTATAGCGCACAAAAAACCACCCTTTCGGGTGGTTTTTTGTAGATCTGAATCCCGTTTTATACAACGGAATGAGATAAGTCTTAGCGTTTTGACCATTGTGCTGACTTTCGTGCAGCTTTGAGTCCAAACTTCTTTCGTTCTTTTTTGCGAGGATCTCGTTTAAGAAGTCCAAGTTTTTTGAGAACTCCACGATATTCTGGAGATAAAAGTGTTAAAGCTCGAGCAATTCCAAGAGAAATACTTTCTGCTTGTGCATGTGAACCTCCTCCCATTACATGGGCGGTAACTTCTAATCCATCAATCTTGGTTTTGGTTAAAGGTTCCATAACCGCTTTCCACTGGATTAAATCCTTAAAATATTTAAGGTAATCTTGGTCGTTAACGGTTACTTTCTTTCCCTTTCCCATAAAAATACGTACACGGGCAGATGCAGTTTTTCTGCGTCCTACCGCTTCAACGTATTCTCCTTTTTTAAGTTCTTTAATGACAATGTTACTCATTTCTGAATTAATGTCATCTGCTACTATATCAGTAGTTTCAAGAACGTCGGTTGCAATGAGTGTATCTTCCATATTAGTTTTCTATAGTAAGCATTTGAATAAAACGCTTACGAAGTTTATTTTTAGGAAGCATACCCATAACTGCATGTTCCAAAACTGGCTTAATTCCACGTCTCATCATAAGATGAGCAGCAGATTCTTGTTTAAGTCCACCTGGATATCCAGAGTATGACTTAATCTTGTGTTCGCCCTTTTTGTCTGACATGTCAATTTTTGATGCATTGGTAACGGTTACCATTACTGCAGGAAATTCCTGTGGAGCAAAGTCCGCAGTATTTTTACGACGAAGGGCAACAGAAATTTCTGTGGCAAGACGTCCTAACTTTTTCCCTGCTGCATCAATGATTACTAATGATTCTTTATTCATATTTAGTCTACGAATTCTATTTGGGCCATTTCTGCCCCATCAGATAGTCGTCTTCCGGTTTTGGTAATACGGGTATAACCTCCATTTCGACCGTCAAAAACTTTACTTTTCTCAACAAGTTTTTTTGCAATTGCTTCATCATTATGAAGTAACGCACGTGTGAGACGCAAGGTGTGGAGGGTGTTTTTCTTTGAGTGTGTTACGAGTCGTTCAATGAATGGACGAAGTTCCTTAGCTTTTGCAAGCGTAGTGTTTATTGAACTTCGAACAATCAATTCACGAGCCAAAGAGCGCATAAGAGTAGCGGTGTCTGGCCGTAGCGAAAAGACTCGTTGTCCGTGATGATGTCGCATATCGTTGTGTGCTAATTAGCTATTAATCTCGCAACTTGAGGTTTTTTTGTGAAAGAGCCTCCACAATCTCATCAAGTGCTTTTTGTCCAAATCCTGGTAATTCAAGTAAATCCGCTTCTGATTTTCTCACCAAACCTCCCAATGTTCTAATATTAGAATCAGAAAGAATGTTTTGTGTTCGGGCAGAAAGTGAAAGTGACTCAATTCGAGTTTTTAAAAGATCATTCATTTCATCTTGAGTAAATGCAGACACAACTTCTGTAGTAACAGGTGTAACCAATACTACTTCTTTTGGTGTTGGCATCTCTTCAAGAGAAAGCTCCAAGATTGACCGCAATTGGTTAATCATGATATGAACTGATTCCTTAAAAACATCTTCTGGGGTAACGCTTCCGTCAGTTTGAATGGTGATAGAAAGACGGTTGTAATCAACTCGGTTTCCTACACGCATATCATCAACTTCATAACTTACTTTGCGAACGGGTGAAAATACCGCATCAAGTACCATGGTACCAACGGGAACTTTCTCCTTATTCATAAGATCACTGGTAACAAATCCGATTCCTTTTTCAAGAGTAATCTCAAGATCAAGTTTAGCGGTTTTGGTTGTTAATTCACAAATATATTGGTCAGGTGTTAAGTTCTCAACTGCACCATTTTTTGTAAATGAACCAGCAGTAACTACTTGTGGACCTTTAACAGAAAGTGTGAGTGTCTGTGCCTCATCTCCTTCAAACCCAAAACGAGCTTTCTTGAGGTTAAGAATTATAGACATAACATCTTCTTTGATTCCTTCAATAGTAGTAAATTCATGAGGTGCATCAGTAATTTTGATGCGCGTAACGGCGGTTCCTTTCATTGAAGAAAGAATAATTCTTCTCAGTGAATTCCCAAGCGTGTGACCGTAACCCGGGTAAAGACCTTCAATTTGAAATACTCCTTCATGTGTTGAAGTTTTAAGTACGTTATATTTTGAAGGCAAAAGTATTAGGGTATCAATCATAGTTATTTTTATTGTTACTAATAAACTGAACTATCGTGAATAATATTCAATCACTGCTTGGAAATTGAGGAGAGGATCAGGATCAGTAGGAAGACCTTGGATTTTTGCTTGTTTGAATTTAGCATCCCAAAGTACCCACTGAGGTGTCTTATACGCTTTAAGAATTTCTTCGATTTCAAGGAATAATTTTGATGACTTACTGCCTTCACGAATTTCAATAATGTCATCTTGTCTTACTATGTAAGATGGCACCGTAAGTTTTCTTCCATTAACATTCACATGTCCATGAGATACTAATTGACGTGACATTCTACGTGATTTTGCAAGTCCCATTCGGTATACCGTGTTATCCAAACGTGTTTCAAGTTTTTGAAATACGTACAGAGCTGGTGTACTTTTATGTTTCATTGCTTTTTCAAGTGCTTCAAATACGTATCCAGAAAATTGCTTCTCTGAAACACCATACATGAAACGTGCTTTTTGCTTTTCAAGGTGTTGTTTTGCAAAGTCAGATTGACGTTTTGGTGCGCTCTTTTTGTTAGAACGTACGCGTTCAAGTGAATCTGCAAATTGTTTGGTTTGGCACTTTTCATAGATACCAACTCCCATTCTTCTACAAACCTTATATTTTTTAAGTACCGGCATAATTATACTCGACGAGCTTTTGGTGGTCGTACCCCGTTGTGAGGAACTGGAGTTTTGTCGCTAATTGAAGCGATGTCTATTCCTTGACCAGAAAATGCTCTGATTACTGATTCTCGACCAGATCCAACCCCTTTAACAACCACATCAACTTCTTTAAGCCCCATCATAGTGGCTTTTTCTCCAAGAAGTTCTCCTACTTTGGCTGCTGCAAAAGGTGTTCCTTTTTTAGCACCCTTGAATCCAAGAGCACCTGATGAAGAAGAGATGAGTGAGTTACCGTTTTTGTCGGTAAGTGTTGCTATGGTGTTGTTGTAAGTTGCTTGAATTGCAAGGATTCCCGATGCAATTTTGATTTTAGGTAAACGTGACAAGGCTCGGTTTTTAAGTGAGCTGTTTGCTCGTTGTCCTGATTGTTTAACAATACGTTTTTTTCCCATAATAATATAATATTAGGCTTTTAATCCTAGGTTTTCTCAACCTTTCTTCGACCAGATCCCATGGTTGATCGCTTGTTACCGCGAACAGTTCGGGAGTTAGTTTTTGTTCGTTGTCCACGAACAGGAAGACTATGAGCATGACGATGCCCACGGTAACTTCCAATGTCTTTAAGACGCTTGATAGTTTGACTTACTTCGCGACGGAGGTCTCCTTCTAGAGTAAACGACTCAACAACTGCACGAATTTTTTGTTCGTCTTCAGTTGAAAGTGTCGAAGCTCGTATCCCTGCATCAATTCCTAATTGCTTAAGAACTTTTTGCGATCGAGAAAGTCCAATACCATATACTGCTGTAAGAGCATACTCCAGCCTCTTGTTTTCAGGAATGTTTATTCCAAGAATACGCATAGGTGAATATTATCCTTGACGCGCTTTGCGTTTTGGATTTTTTTTGTTAATACGATAAAGGCGACCACGTCTACGAACTATCTTGTCGTCTTTTGTAACGACTTTGAGTGATGAAACTACTTTCATGTTTTATCTTTTTTTATTCGTAATACGTTTGTCGGGCATAGAATGTCGACGTACGATTCTACCCCTACCACCGTATGGGTCAAGGAGCACATCAACACTATCACCCACTATAACGCGAATACGGTGAAATTTCATTTTCCCCGCAAGATATGCAATAACTGGCTCAACCTTTTCAGGCTTAGTTGCAATTACCGCAATAACTGGTTCCACGATATTTTCTGACTCCGTAGAAATATCTACTACGGTGGTTGCTTCTACTGCTTCTTGCGCTATTTCTTGCGGCTGCAAGATAACGCGAAACATAGCGTTTGGTAACGCTTCTACAACTACGCCAGTGATTATGTTGTTATGTTCTTCAGTACTCATTTCGGTGTTGCTACAGCATAATATTTTTTTACTCATTAGTCAAGTCAAAATCCCTAGAAAACATTGTTTTCTAGGGATTATCTGATCTTACTGTATCTGACCGAGCAAAAATACCTCATCACCTATCTTTTCACATTTTCTCGCAAAGAGGATTACTGAATCCCAGTCTCGAGAAACTTCAGTATTTCCATCGAGCGCAATAACGGAATGTGCGGGAATTATCTCAAAGTCTGCAAAATTTTTCACAGGAGCACAATGGTTAGTTTGGCAACAGTACATTTCGCTCATTTGAATATACGTTCTATTGGTATTGATTACGCTCTCTCCGATAATGTGTCCAAGAGAAACCAAAAAGGCACCAATGGCCTGCTCTGCATTTATTACAGCTTCTTTATCAGTGTGAAATCCACATTCTATGCAAATGCCTACCTTCCCTACACTATTCATATACCAATCAGTTCCACCGGGTTGTAAATTATCAAAACCAGAAACTACCTTACTAAAACTTTCTGGAAAAGCATTAACATAGGTCATGGCATTTTGTTCACAGATCACAAACGGTTCACTTTCAATTGATGTACTTGAGTGAATATCTAATAGCACATCAACATCTTCAAGAATTTTTTTAAGTTCTTGTGCACGCTGTACTTCATAGGTACTTTTGATTTCATCAGGATATTCATCAATATTTTTAAAAGCACGATTTAAGTTAAATTCTGTAAATCGTACATTCTTTTCAATAGCATGAGGATTTGCAAAAACCACAATTACCGTGCCATTTTCGATACTATTGTGTTTAAAAAAATTTTCAATTGCACGTATCCCACATGGCTCGTTACCATGAACACCCACAAAGATTGCTGTCGAAAGACCAGGGTTTTGACCAATATAAGTAATTATTGAATTTTGTTTTGTTTGATTCATAAAAGATAAATATGCGGCACATAACGTGCCGCATATGCTATTACATTAAATAATATTTTTTGCTCGTATCACACGTTGTCGCTCATCATAATAATGATACACAACAGGAATACCAGCTTTTTCCCACCACAAGTGAGTTACGGATGGATTTTCTCCACCTTTTGTTCGTGTATAAAACGAACCCACATTCTTTTCTTTAAGAATTGCATTCTGTAAAGCAAACATCTCTTTAGCATAACCTTGCATTCTATAATTTTGATCAATTCCTATGTCTGCACAATACACATATGGTGCTTCAAAATTATCTAGTATCTTTGATAGATTTTCTACGCCCATCGTACTATCAATTTCATCTAAAGCATATTCAAATGCCCATACAAAGCCAACAATCTCATCAACTTTGCTACATGCAATTACACCTGAAAAAAGTTTTTTTTGAGAAATAGCCACAAAGAATTTTTTCAATTCTTCAAAGTCCCAATAATCAACAATTTTCATACCCTGATACACCCCATTATACGTTTCAAGCTCTGCAGAATCCTCAAATCCCCAGCTCTTGATTATAGCTCCTGTGCTGTCTATCACTTTTTTGTACTCTGACCACGGAGCAGCCCCGTAGACATTTTGGTACAATTTTGCCAACTGATCTAAGTTGACTTCTTCGAGAGAGTTTACTGTTTTGAAATACATTTTTTTAAAGTTTTAAGAAATTACTATTGATAGGAAGTAATATAACCTTTTTATTTTAGGAATAAAAAAACCTGTCTTCATAAAAATGAAGACAGGATATTTTTCGAACTTATTCGCACCATTTATGACAAACTCAAAAAACTTCCTCTCTTCACTTTAAGAAAAGAAGTATGATGATTATTTTGTGACGCGAATCGAACGAGTTTCATAATATTTTTATAATATACCTTATTTTCACAATGTCAAGAAAATCCTTCAAACCAAACAGTTTTGAGGATATAATTTAAAAGTTTTTTGAACGTACTTTAATTGTTTTTTCAACATCTGTAATAGTTTCTAGGAATATCTCCTTAACAAACACCTGAGGCACTTTCCCTCCTTTAATGAGGATATAGACTGCCTCTGATGGTTGAATAAGATTGATAAGCTGAAAATACTTTTCAAGATTATTGACAATACTATACCAAACACCTTGCCGCACATCTTCTTCTAAAAACATAAGAAGTTTTTCTATCATAAATAATGCATCACGAGGACTGGTAAAACATACGGGTATATGTTGGAGGTATTCGTGAATTCTTTGCTGCTCTTTATCATGCTTGGTAACAAAAAGTTTTTCAAACGCAAGTTTTCTTGCACCTACAAAACATGCAAACATATCGTACCCAACCTTACGTATTTCTAAATTTGTATGGTGAGTCGTCCAGTTCACTATGGCGTCATTTATGTTTGGGTCAGTTTTGTTTTTTAGCAAAAAACCCCACAACTTACTTTTCATATCACCTTCTGGCTCATGTTCTAACCTTACCAGATTATCTATAATTTCTTGAGTATCCATATTATTTTTTTTATTAAGTGAAAGATGTCAACATGGTACCGGTTCTATTTTATGCTGTCAATAAAAATCCCCAACACTCATAGAGTATTAGGGATTTTAAAATATATCATTACATCAAGTAATTTAACTCTTGTAATTTTCTTTTTATTTCATTATTTGCAGCAAATAACTGTTGAATATGTTTTTGGGTAAAATTCACTCGTGGATTTTTTCCGGTTAATGGCTTAAAGATAAGTTCACCAGTTTTTAAATTAATCCGTACAAAAAATTTTACAAACAATTGAGTAGTAATTCTACTAAAATTCCCCACCATCATACTTTTAATAAGTATTGTTTTAGTGGTGTCGGTGAGTTTGAGTTGATACACAAATTTAATATGTGGTTTTCCTATTTCTTCTTCCATCAGTGGACGTGCCGTGGGTTTGGCAAATGTTGGTGGATTATAAACATCAAACTTTTTAATAAATCCATGTTCACCCAAAAATTTATAGAGATGAAAATAAAACATTTTACCAACTCCTTTTAGTTTTTTTGATGATGGTACCAATTGATCACTTTCAATAAATAAAGCTACTACATCTTCTACTGTTTTACATTTTGCTTTGTAGTAGAGAATATCTCTTACTGATAATGGAACTTTTGGAAGTTTTAATACTTCTAAAGATAAAATCTCTAATTGAGCAGCCATTTGCTTTTTCGTTTTTTTCATTTTTAGGATTTTTAAATGACACTTATTAGCTCATTTATATCATTTTAAAAACTAAAGTCAAAGCAAACACGGTTAAAATGTGTTATAACTAGAATATGAAACCGATAGTGGAAAATCAAGGAGTTGGGTATCACTATGAGATTATTGAAACATTTCAAGCTGGCATTAAGCTTACCGGTGGTGAGGTAAAGAGCTTGCGTAATAAACGTGGAAAGTTGGTTGGTTCGTATATCACTGAAAAATCTGGAAGATTATTTTTAGTAAAATCATTTATTCCAGGGTATCAACTCAAATCAAATGAAGAGCAAAGTAGCCGTGACCGTGAGCTACTCTTAAAAAAAGAAGAAATTTTTGCGTTTGCACGGAAAAAGAAAGAGGCAGGACTGACCATTGTTCCTCTTTCAATAGGACTACAGGGGCAACGCATTGTGGTGCAGTGTGCACTGGCAAAGGGTAAGAAAAATTATGATAAACGTCAGGCAATAAAAAAGCGAGACACGGATCGTGAACTCGCTCGTTTAAAGAAAAGCTTTTAATATTTTTATTGTTACTTTTTCCCCATTGCAATAAAAACTTTTGTATACAATGCTTCAACAATATCATACTGCTCTTTACCAATTGCAGCGTAATGATCAAGTCCAGGAGCAGCATTGATTTCAATAATACACCAGTCTTTTGTAGCGGTGGTAATATCACCACAAATCAGAAGATCCACTCCACATATTCTTAGACCCATATCTTTGGTAAGCTGTATTGCCATTTTTTTATAAAAAGGATGAATATTTTTTGTTACATCAACAGAATCCCCTCCCGTTGAAAGATTGGCATTATAAAGAAGTTGAAGTGATTGGTCTTTTGAAAGTACTGTTTCCATGGTGTATTTTTTTCTTTTGAGAGTAGCTATGAGTCGCTCGTCATGTTCACTGAATGTTGAATCCCTGCCAAGTGCTTTATGCTGTTTTTGTTTACGATGTAATAAATTTAGAATAGTTGTTTTTCCATCACCAGTAATAGTCAGCGGAATTCTTTCATAGGCAGAAATTACTTCGTTATCAAGAACAACGACTCTATAATCCTTTCCCATTATTGGTTGTTCAACCAATATAACATTATCAATTTTGATAATTGATTTGAAAGATTTAAAAAACTCACGCTTAGTAAATACTTTTGTTACTCCCGTTCCCTGACTCCTGCTATTTGGTTTAAGAAAAACTGGCAAACCAACATCTTGTGCATATTCCCATGCTTTATCAATAGTTTGGTCTGATCCAATAATATTTGCCCACCTATCACTATAAAATTTCTTCCAAGGAATCACCGGATAGCCCATTTTATTCATAAAAATCTTTGAATAATCTTTATCTCGAGCAAGGTCTGAAGCACCAACAGGGTTAAGATCCACCGTAGTCCAGCGAAAATATCTTCTAATCCCATTTTTATACGTGATTTGACCAACAATTCCAAATTCTTCTTCAACAATAACCTGTACACCCAATTTTTCTCCAATTTTTTGAAATAAACTTGAAAGTAAAGGTTTTTTAATTGTTTGCTTTTTTATATGATTTTTCATATCAATTGATTTATATATTTAGTAAGTAATATTTTTTTAAAATATACGTTATTTTTAAAAATGTGTCAAATTATTAAAACAATTTTTGTTATACAAAAAAGCGAATTCAAAATCTGAATTCGCTTTTTAAAAATATTCACCAAATTACCAATCGCTATCGATCAGCATTGTTACTTCATACTGCTGTTCTCTTAAAAACTTTTTAAAGATATCAATTCCTCGTTTTTCAAAAATTGATTGAAGTAACCAATTCTCTGCATCTTTTCCTACTACTGATTCTTTTACTGATACCGGTTTTACTTTTTCAGACTGCTCATTTTCTAGTGAAATTTCTTCGAGCCTTTTTAGATATTCTGCAACGCGTTTAATTTTTGGTTCACAGAAACTATCTACTCCAAGTTTATATTCTAAAAAATTTGATAATTCATTTTTTGTTTTCAATCCATAATTTCTTGTTCTAAATTTTTCTAACCCCCCATACCTTTTTATCATTTTTAATATAGATAATAAGTCTAGCGATACACTTGATTCTCTCATCCGTGAATATAATCTAGGTGATACATCAAAATCTGAAATTTCAGGAATACATTTTATCTCTCTAAGATACTGATGAGGGTAATCTAATGATACTTTTGGAAATTCCTTATCGAAATATTTTTCAAGATTTGAAAGTATGTTGTAATCGATTTTACGGCACCCATTTTGAGAAGAATAGTATTCAAACCCAACCGTTATAATATCTTCTTTTGAAATAGTAAAAAAATCGGAAAATGTCTTAATTCCCAACGTATCATGTATTGGAGAATATTTTTCCAAACAAAACATTTGGGGCTCATTGGGAGAAGAGTCGTAATACATTTCACATGGAATCTCAGAGTCTAAATTATATTCTTTCATTTTTATGTTTTTAGTTAAAATATGTTTATCAAAATAATACTACTTATTAAATATTTGTCAACTACTTACAAAAATGATACAGTTACTGCCATGAAAGGCTATATTATCTGTGGAGCAACCGCTACCGGAAAAACATCATTGAGTATCGAGCTTGCTAAAAAAGTAAACGGCGAGGTTATATCTGCTGACTCACGGCAAGTTTATAAACATTTAAATATTGGAACGGCAAAAGTAACCACAGAAGAAATGGACGGCATTCTCCATCACCTGATTGATATTTTTGAGCCATCACACACTGCATCAGTGGTAGAAGTCGCCATGATGGCACATAACGCAATTGAGGATATTATTTCTCGTGGTAAAACTCCCATAGTTGCAGGCGGTACGGGGTTTTATATTGATTCATTTGTAAAAGAAACAATCTCAGAAATGCCTGACATTTCAGAAGCAACCGTAAAAAAATATTCAGAACTTTCTAAGGAAGAGCTACAACAAAAAGTCCGTGCGCTTGACCCAATTCTGGGCCTCTCTATTGATACTGACCATCATGATCGTATGGCTCGCGCACTTTCTATTATTGAAATTATGGGAAGTATTCCACAAAAAGTTCCCGTTGTGTTTTCTCAACCTATTGAATGGGTGTGGGTGGGACTTTCTATTCCTCGAACTGAACATCAAGAGCTTATCAAACATCATCGCGCTGACAATGCACGCTGCGAAGCGATCATCCAAGAAACTAAAACACTTATCGACGCAGGTATTCTTACTCACGAACGTTGTCAATCACTTGGTCTTGAGTATAAACTTGCAAGTTTATACCTTCAACATGAAATTTCTTTGGAAGAATTAGCTCAACAACTCTTTCATAAAATTTGCCAATACGCAAAGCGTCAAGAAACATGGTTCAAAAGAAATAATGAAATATCATGGTTTAATCTACTTGAAACAAAAACAGAAGATATTATAAAAGCCATCAAGTAATTGATGGCTTTTATAATTTTATTTAACTTTTGTAAAACTAAGAGTTTGTCCATTTCCACCATTAAGTGAAAGTTGAAGGGTTGTTTCTGTAAGTTCAATGACGGTATATGTCATTACTTCTTTATCTTTAGTTGTTGCTTCAATAACAAATCCAGCGTCACCTGCTTCTGGGTTCAGTACATATGAGTCAGTTGAAATGGTCTTACCATCATATATATCAATTTTTTGATCTCCAGTAATTTGAAGTTGTGATTTTGTATCCATGGTGCTTTGCCATATTCCTTGTACTGCATTCTTTTTGGCAGTCAAAGATTCTTGCGTCATTTTTGCTGATGGATTACTCTCAATGATTTCTGATTGATTTACCGTATCCACCAATGTATCTTTTTTACCTTTGATAATAAAAACAAGTGCTCCAATTACAACAAGAATTGCAAGAAGGAACATAGTGATTTGTGATTGCTTCATAGATTTTAGTATACGCCTCTTCATCAAAATAACCAACCCATATCTGCGAGCGATGAAGGAATCGAACCTTCACCAGCGGTTTTGGAGACCGCTGTTCTACCACTAAACTAATCGCCCCGTGCAACCATTCTAGCACATTGTAGTGAAATTCTAAAGTGAAAATCCTGACTGGATCCCGTTATTAAGCGAGATGACGAATAAACAACTTACTTCACCAAGGCTTACGCAGAGCAAAGAAAAAACCACTTGCGTGGTTTATTTCTTGAAGATTTTTCTTGTTTCCTCGAACAATACATGTTTGCGAAGAACTTTTGAGAATTTCATAAGTGCTAATTTAACATTCTTTTTTGAGAAGTTAAGTCGTCGTTTAACATTTACACGGGTCATGATATATTCCCCTGTTTCTTTGCATTTGAGAGTTACGATGTGCAGCTGTGACATAAGTGAAATAACTATATCATATCTTTTAAAATGTGCAAGAAACTGCAAGTTTTTGTAAAACTTCTGCATGCTTTGCCAAAACTGGCGTAATAGAAAGCCTACTACCCTTTTGACATACCACCATATCTTTTAAATAAGAATGATTTTTTAACATGGAAAGTGTAATAGTCATCGGGAATTCTTCTTCAAAAGAAACCTCCACGCAAATCCATGGTGGATTTTCTTTAGTGCTTTTAGGGTCAAAATAGTCACTCTGTGGGTCAAATTGTGTTGGGTCAGGAATATGAGTGCGCGCTACGCGCGCACTCCCCACCACTCCAATTTCTTTACAATTTGAATGGTATATAAAACATATATCACCTATACTCATAGAATCTCTCATATAATTACGAGCTTGGTAATTTCTAATACCGCTCCACAATGTGGTTGTTTCTTTTTCTAAATCATCAACACTATATGCTGAAGGTTCTGTTTTTAAAAGCCAATAATTCATATAATTAAGTACCTACAAAATTTCTTTAATAATGGTTTTTCTAAAATTTTATTTTGATAATTTTCTCATCCGCACAATATCACGTGACAACTCAATACGCATTGATTGACGTATATTTAATAATTCAGGATATTTATATAATAGCGCAACCTTTTGATCTTTAATTGATGTACTTAAAGCCTCATTACCATTACCTAAAACAAATGCAGCAAATGTTTCTGCCCAATCCTCCATTGGGTCTGAGGCAGCGTATTCAGTTACAAATTTTTTGCTCGAATAATTTTTATTATCCTGATCTTTCCAAAACATGCCCCAAAATACTCCTATATAAGATGTTTTAGTTGCGCAACCTTCATCAATCTCATACCAATCACATTTTTTCATAGGAATAATTTGTTGACTATTCAGTGAAATAATATGGCCAAGTTCATGAATAAGTGTTGATTTTTGCTCCTTCAAAGAAATATCATTATAAACTGCAATATTTACTGCCACTCTCCATTTTCCATTTTCATCAACATCGTCAACAAAAGCGATTGAGTCACTGTTTTTTGAGTCAAAAATTTCAAATGAATCTATATACTTATTACTAATAGTATTTGGAGACAGTTCAGCAATGTCTGACCAGATATCTTTATAAACTTTCATATCTTCACCTTCTTTGAGTATTAAGGTTTCATTTTTTGATACACGATATGAAACAACAGGTTGAGTATTTTCAATTTCATCTTCTGAGTTTTTTGATACGCTAGAAGATTCATCTAACCATGAATCAAGTTCGCTGTTTACAGAATCTTCTAATTCTTTGCATTCTTCATCGTTGTCACATTCAAAATAACAAACGCTCTTTTCTTTATCATATTCTTCATAACTGCTACATTCATGAGGTCCATCTACTTCTGTCTCATAGACAAAACCATAATCATCACGCTGATTACCACTAGAGACAAAGATGTTGCCATTAACAATTAGATAACTCCCTGCCAAAAAAAGTATAATAATTCCAAAAATGAGTATTTTTTTATTCATATCGTAAGTATATACAAAAAGTCCGGAAAAAGCATTTGCTTTTTCCGGACTTTTACTTGTATATAATGATTTTAAATTAATATTTCTTTAACCACTCATTCATCATTTTGATTTCATTCTCTTGTGCTGTGATAATATCATTCGCAAACTTTTGTAATTCTTTGCTAATAGTTTTATCTTCAAGTAAAAGTTTCGCCATATCAACAGCTCCTTGATGATGAGGTATCATTCCCGTTATGAACTCTTTTTCTAATGCTTTTCCAGTTTTACCTTTCATCATATCCACCATATTACTCATTGTCATATCCATCATACTATTCCCATTGTTCATCATTGAACCGTCTGGCATTTGGTGCATATTTTTCATACTATTCATTTGGGTTTTTATGTTGTTGCTTTTGTTATGAAAAAATATATTTTCCCAATGCCAAGCATACGTAATAAGTAGGACTGTTAATAATATAATTGTTGTTATTTTATAATTTATTTTCATATAATTTCTTAATATTAATTATAATTTGAGAGATAGGCTACATTGCCATACTTCCCATTACTAAATACATAAGCACCATAACAAGAGCCATTGTTGCCATAAATAGATTTTCAAATAGCGTAACCTTTGTCATTGGAACAGTAAAAACCATCCCTAAGCAAGCACAAGGTATTTCATTTTTATGCTGTAGGGCTTTCCATACTCCATAAGTTCCAATAGACATCAAAATAAAAGTAAACAAATCTCTATATATGCCTCCTATATAAAAGAAATATGCAATTCCCAGTATTATTTCAACAAATGGATACAGATACGCATAAACCTTAGACTTCATAGCAACTACATCATAAGTCATATAAGCATCCACAAAATTATGTAAATTTGCTACTTTAAAACCTCCAAATACAAGGAAGAAATATGCCATAGAAAACATCATTGCACTCATGGGTGATAAGTCATTTTTGAGTATCATTGTTCCAATAGTAAGTACTATAATAACTCCAAAAATTAATAGTAACGGTATAAGTTTTTGAAAATCAGTTTGAACTTGTATATCTGATATTGGTAGAGCATTCACTGTTTTATGATGTTCACAGTAATGGTGCTTTATATCATTTACTGTTTCAGTAAAATGAGCGATCATGGAACAATTTTCACATTTTTTTGTTGTGTGTATTTGCATATATTATTTTAATGCCCATGTTCGGGTATAACATCACTTTCTGATGATGTATGTAGTCCAAACGCCAAGTCTTTTATTACAAAATTTGAGAGTAACAATAAAGATATTGAAAATATAAATACTATGATTATGTTTCTCTTTTTTAATACCAATTTATCTTTCCAAAAGTAAGTTAGATATGCCACAAAAATACCAATGGACAATAAGTATCCAGCATAGACTGGATTGTCTAAATAGTGCTGTATCCCACCAGACAAAAAACCAGTTGAAAAAGAAAGTCCAGTAATTATGAGTAAATAATTCAAATTTATCTTTTGACCATTTTGTTTTGCCTCTAATATATTTCCAATCATCATTAAAACAAGTCCTACTGCTGCCAATACTATATATCGAGCAAAACCATTTTGTAGTGTTCCAATATGAACTACTGACCCAGCAATTAAAGCAATTCCAAGATATTTAACAATATACGTAAGAAAGTGTTTGGTATCTGTTGATATTTGCATATTTTATTTTCTCTTTAACTTATATACTTTAATAATTTCTTCCTGCATTTCTTTAAGACGACTTTTGTTTTTATCGTCGTGTAAACAATGTCCTAAGTGACTTTCAAGCATCTCATCTTCAAGTGAAGATATAGCACTTTTAATTGCACTGGTTTGAGTAATGATATCTATGCAATACTTGTCATCAAGTATCATTTTTTCTACTCCGACAAGTTGTCCTTGTATCCGTTTCAATCTGCTAATAATTTTCTGGTTATCTTTATTTATTCCATGCATAGATTTTAGTATATACCCATAGGGGGTATACGTCAATTTGTTTTTTACAATTTATCCACAATCTGTTTGATGATTTATTATCTGAAGAAGTACCGACGTACGGGAAAAATTAAAGACCAAAATCATCCCTCCTGAATCCTGATTCAAACCAAAAGACACCACAGAGGGTGTCTTTTGGGGTTGTGCGCCAGGTAGGACTTGAACCTACGAAGCCCGGAGGCGCCTGATTTACAGTCAGGTGTAATTGACCACTCTACCACTGACGCATTTATGTGGTTCACGGCCATCCGTGGTGTGTTTATAGTATCATATCTTTTTTATTTTTTCCACTTTTTTGTCTGGACCTCGCTATAAGACGTAGGTATATTAAAAATTGACAGTTTTTATGTATCCCGCTACTATATAAGTCAAACCAATTTTTAATAAAAAAATATAATATTATGATGCTTCCCAAAGAAATTACTCAAGAAGATTTGAATTTGTTTACGTTAATTGTTAACAAGATTACAAAAACAAACGAATTTATTGAAAAGAATGCAGCACTGTTAGGTGAATATCAAAAACCAACCGGATTTTTCCATTTGATTATTTACCACAAAAAAGTAGATGCACACCCAGAAACAATTGCAAAGTTTTTTAATGTCAACAAAAATGAAACTCAACATGAATTTGATAATTCATTTAAACTCATTAAAAAACTTGAGGAAATTTATTTTAACAACAAATTACTTTTAGAATGCTATGTTCTTGAAGCAACTAATCTTGGGAAAAATTCAAAACAAATTATTCAGCATATTTTTCAATGCTGTAGCGACAAAAAATTTAATCCCATTGTTTTTAAAAATACCTCACTAAAACCGACAGAAAAAGAATTACTTCTGTGCAATATTGCAGAAGAAATCATTACAACACATTTTGCTGTTACGCAGTAGCAAAATCCCCCTCGTTTGAGGGGGATTTTTTATACTGTTTGTTTAACAGTTCGTTTGACGATTGATTTTTTCTTTACCGTGATAATAAGTTCTGAAGTTTTACTGAGCGAGAGTATTAATGTTCCATTTTCTGGAATTTCATTATTTACCATCATCATCGCAATTTTATTCAAAACTTCGTTTTGAATAACTCGTTTTAATGGCCGTGCTCCATATTGTTTATCAAATCCTTTTGATCCAATATATTCCAAAACCGCTGTATCATATTCAATACTAATTTCCTTAACGGCCAATCGCTGTTCTACTAAATCAAGTTGATTTTTTACAATATCGTTAATATTTTCTTGTGTAAGAGTATCAAACACAATAATATCATCTAAACGATTCAAGAATTCTGGGGTAAATCTGTCTTTTAACGCATCAATAACTTTTTCTTTGACCATTTCATATTCTTGTTTATCATCATTATTTGAAAACCCAAGAGTTTGCATTTTTTGAACGTGGTGTGACCCAATGTTTGACGTCATAATAATCACAGTATTTTTAAAGTTTATTACACGTCCTTTACCATCGGTTAAACGCCCATCGTCAAGAACCTGCAAAAGTGTATTAAATACGTCCGGATGAGCTTTTTCAATTTCATCAAATAAAATTACGGAATATGGTTTATGCCGCACCGCCTCGGTAAACTTTCCTGATTCTTCATAGCCAACATATCCCGGAGGAGACCCGACCAATTTAGAAATTGAATGGCTTTCTCGATATTCTGACATATCAACGCGAATCAATGCATCTTCTTTATTAAACAAAAATCCCGCAAGTGCTTTGGTAAGTTCTGTCTTTCCAACTCCGGTAGGGCCAAGGAATATAAAACTTCCAATGGGACGCTTTGGGTCAGAAATCCCTGCGCGAGAACGTCTGATCGCATGAGAGATCTTTTCAATTGCCTCATCTTGACCTTTAACACGTTTCTTAAGTTCTGATTCCATGTTTGAAAGTCGTATTGATTCACCTTCCACCAATCTATCAACAGGAATCCCTGTCCATTTAGAAACCACCATTCCTACGTCTTCATAAGAAACTTCTTCACGCAACACGCGTTTACCTTTATTAATCTTTGAAAGTTTTTCACTGACATCAGAAATCTTTTTTTCAATGGCTGGAATTTTCCCATATCTTATTTCTGCAACATGCGCCAAGTCTGCTTTTAGTTCTGCTACTTCTGCTTCATTTTTAAGCTTTGAAAGCTCTTGCTTTAACGCTGCAACATCGGCTACCATCTTTTTTTCTGCAAGCCATTTAATTTCTAATTCTTTAGTACCTGCTTTAATGTCAGCTATTTCAGATTTAATATGATTGATTCGTGAATCAGTTTTTTCATCTTCATCAGAGCTTCTTTTTAACGCTTCTATTTCAATCTCAAGACGTGTTACCTTTCTGTGCGCTTCTTCTAGAATAAGAGGTTTATTTTGAAGTGAAATTTTAAGAGATGCTGCAGCTTCGTCAATTAAATCCACTGCTTTATCAGGTAAAAATCGTGACGTAATATACCGTGCAGACAGTGTTACTGCTGCAATAATCGCATCATCATGAATTCGCACGCCATGGAAAATTTCATACTTGTGTTTTAGTCCCCTTAAAATTGAAATGGCATCTTCTTCTGAAGGTTCATCAACCATTACTGGTTGAAACCGACGAGCAAGTGCTGGATCTTTTTCAAAATATTTTTGATATTCATTTAATGTAGTAGCACCAATTGTGTGCATTTCTCCTCTCGCAAGTGCTGGCTTTAATAAATTTGCCGCGTCCATTGATCCTTCTGATGTTGAACCAGATCCAACAATAGTGTGAATTTCATCAATAAACAAAATAATTTTTCCGTTTGATGATTCAATCTCCTTCATGATTTTTTTGATTCGTTCTTCAAATTCACCACGGTATTTGGTTCCCGCTACCACCATCCCCATATCAAGCAGTACTAACTCTTTATCTTTTAAAGAATCTGGAACATCATTTTTTGCCATTCTAATTGCGAGACCTTCAACAAGTGCGGTCTTACCAACTCCTGGTTCACCAATTAAAATAGGATTATTTTTAGTCCGACGAGAAAGAATCTGAATGATTCTCATAATTTCTTTATCACGTCCAATTACCGGATCAAGTTTTTCATCTTTTGCTTTTTGAGTTAAGTTGATTGCATATTTAGAAAGAAGTTTAAAATTTTTATCAATACCTTCTTGGGATTTTGCAATTTCCTCTTTTGCTTTTTTAATGGTTTTAAGAACAATTTCTTTAGTTACCCCAAACTCACTGAGTAGTATTTGAGCTTCAGACACTACTTCAAAAATTGAAAGAAAAAGATGTTCAGTTCCAATAAATTCCTCTTTTAAATCTTTTGCTTCTTTAACACCACGCTCAATAGTTAGTGCCATATCTTGCGTTAAGAATACCTGCACGCCCGTGTCAACGGTAGACACATCAATATCTTCTTTAGCACCTGCGTCGATAATTTCTAAAATTGTTTCTGAAATTCTACTGCCGGCAAACCCAGCTTGGTTTAAAATAGCCAGCGGTAAACTGTCTTCTTGAAACAGTAAAGAACCCAATAAATGGAGAGCAGAAACGTCGGTCAAACCACGTTCGAGTGCTAATTCATGAGCCTTTTGTATAGCTTGTTTGGCTGGAGTGGTGAATTGATTAAATGGTGGAAACATATACATGTATCATACCACGATATATTTTTTTGACAAATTAAATACGGCCGTATATTTATTGTCAAAAATGAGGCAAAAAGAAAAGCCGTTCCAATGGAGCGACTTTCTACTTTAATATCATTCTTTCTATCGAGTAAGAGATCACATTATACAATCCTTACTTTTTATTTTCAAGAGCTTTTAACCTTGTTTCAAGGTCTAGGTTTTTTTGAAGTAATAATTCAATCAAATGAGATTGATTGTAATGTTCAACGCCAGAGGAATCTTTTTTTGTCACTGTTTCAGTGGTATTTATGGATTTCATAAAATTTGAAACAATAGGTGTTGTAGGACGCCAAATTGTTCTGGCAAATAAATCCTCAAAATAACCCTCTTGTGATCTACTCACATTTGTTTGTAAATTCCCTATCCAACCTTGCGATGTTCCAAATGATGATGTCCATAAATAACCATCATTGGCAATACCATAGCCTCCGTAAACAGAAATTCCACCTTGAATTTGAAGTTTTGCACCCCTTGGATTTGGAGTTATTCCGATACCAACCTTTTGAAGCATACCTTGAGAAAGACTTACGTACGAATCCTCAAGCCCACCATTAATAATGGTATTTTGACTAGGACCATAATTAAATAATGTTCCATGGCCTCCGGGACCGGCCGTAATACTGAGCGACGATTCATAACTATTTGGCCCCCTATCTATTCCATCTTGAGTAATTTCAACTTTTGCTTGAGGAAATAGGTTTCTTCCAAAACATGAAAGCCCCCTACTGGTCATGGTGAAATAATTATAACGGTTATAACTACTGGTTCCACCACCAATTTCAAGAAGTGTTGTCCCTTGATACGTTATTGGCCTTGATGTGTCATTAAATCTCCCCAACACGGTTGACCCATAATCAGTCGCAATAACACCTTCACCAATCGCATTTGAGTAAAATCCAGATGCATAGGCATCAATACCCATCGAGACCGAACCAAACCCAATTTGATACATTACTCCAGCATCAGTATCAACACCGACTCGCAGTGATGCATTATCAGCCATCCACCTAAAACCTTTTTGTGGAAAAGAATGCAACGTGTAATTGTATGGTGTTAGCAGATTTGTGGAATATTGTAATATTCCATATTCGTCAACAGAGAATTTCCCTTGAGTACTTTTCTGTACACCACTTTGCGGCGAAATAGTAAATGATTGAGAATATGATAGTGTTACTGTAGCAACAAAAAACAAAAAAATAATTGATATTTTTTTCATGATATTTTGTTTTTGCCGTTTTTAATACGGCGTTATTAAATTATTTTCTTTTATAGAATACATCATATAATATAAATGTCAATTATTTGAAGCATGAATCTTAAATCTCCTGAGACAAAAAATATTTTTAGGTTTCAAGATTCACGTTTTAAACAAAAGAAAAACTGCCCTAAGAGGACAGTCTTTTACTTAATCTAAACTTATTTACTTATCATTATTTTTTTTACCTCAGTTTTAAGCGTTGAAATTTCAATCATCTGACGCTGTAAAACTTCCATAAAATCAATATATTCTTTTCCTTTCTTATCCTTATGGATAGTAAGTTCAGGATAACTTGCTAAGAATGTTTTTGCAAGTGGTGAACTATTATATAACCAATATTGATTAAATATAGCATTGTCACCATACACATCAGCTGCCAGAATATCAAAACAATCAACATCACCATTAACTTGCAGCTTGGCACCGTTTGGGTCGGGGGCATTCATATTAACACCAAGTGTCCCGTTGAAAAGTAATACGAGTGCGTTACTGCGAGCAGTTTCAGCGTTGCCATTTCCAACCACAAAAAGCTGATCAGTAGCAACGCCCGTCCCACCTTGACCACCTGCCGCAAAATTCCAAATTCCTGTTACAAAAGAAAGTGGTGATTGTGTTTTGGTAGCTACACCAAATGCAACAGAATGTTCTGCATACGCAAATGCATCAACACCATATGAAAACGTAACTGGTTTATTAGGGAAATTACTTCCCGTTAAGCCAGCATATTGTCCTGCTAAAAACGTACAGGTACTAGGTACAAATATAAATTTTTTACCTGGCCCTTTATTGAAATTTTCAACTTGACCACGCAGTGATGTTTCTGCAGTATGCAAAAACATTCCAGCGTTATAAGTATTTTGTTGAGCAGGCGGTTGTGGCACGTTAGTATACGTAGCACCTGGCGTAATAACTACGCTTTGAGCATATGTTACCGTTACGGTGGTAGCCCAAAATAAAATTATGATTTGTTTTTTCATTGTCATTATTTTTTTTGCTGGGAAACGCCAGTACGGTTTTTAATTATTTTTTTCAAGAATTTTTATTCTTTCTTCTAATGCTTTTCTTACAGATATTTCTTCTTGCAGTGCCGCTGTTAAAAGTGCAATAATTTGTGACTCATCATGAGCAGTATACGTGCCTCGATGAAGCACTGCATCTGGTAATGTGTTTTCTACAGAAAACTTATCCAAACCCAAGCGTTCTGTGAGTTCGCCAAAATTATGAGTTGAATATTTTTTTACTTTTAGTTTTGAAACTTTTTCTAAAAAATATCCATCTGGATTTGGTGCAGGAATTTCATTGCCTGGATTATTATCAACGAGATAAAAACCCTTAAGAGAAATTATTCCCTCACTGGATTTTATTTCTCCCGACGAAAATGAATTACCAACCCATACATTCCCATAAAAATTTGTTTGACCGGTGACTTGTAAGGCCGGACCGTTTAAACCAGTGCTTGAGTTCATTCCAACACCAAGTGTCGAGAATGACCCAGAAGGAGCATCAATTCTGTTAGTTGAGATTAAAACAGTTTGTGCATTTACCACATAAGGAAAGAAAATTACACTGAACGTTACAAAACCTAATTTTTTCATATTTTTGTTTTTTTAGACCAGCTTTACCTGGTATTTGTTAAATTGTTTTCTGATATATAATACATTATATTAATTATTTGTCAATGAATTTTCAAGCTGGATTTTATCAAAAATTTGATCCATTTTTTTAACCAAATAATTAATTCCCTTTTTATTTGAATATATCCCCAGAGAAATTCGAAATACCGCTCGTTCCCCTTCGTAGATATCATTATCTTGTGCTTTCCATAATGCTTTAATATTGTCAGAAATTCCTTCTTTTTCAGAATCGCATGCTGCTTGGGCACTAATAGAAATTCCATAACTATCAAGTTCAATTAATAAGCGTTCACTAGAAAGACCTAATGCGTAGCCGTGAACGATATAAGGTGACACCATTGTCGTCATCCCGCCCTCTAGCGGGATCCAGCCGCTGGACTGCGCTCCCGGCGCAGTGACGGACGCAACTTCGCCAAGGCTACGTCGGGCAAGGAGTGAAAGTTTCAGTAATCCGTTTTTATAAAATTTGGTTGTGGTTAATTGTTCTCGAAGATAGTATGAAAGTTCACAAATTCTTTCCATTTCTTTTTTTCTATGTTTGCCCGCTTCAATAAAAGAAAACACCCCTGCGCATATATCAATAACTGATTGTGTTCCCGGCCACAGCTTTTGTTCTTGTGATCCACCATATAATAATTCACTTAATTGTGTTCCTTTTTTTGCATATAATATACCACCATGGGCAGGGCCATATGTCTTGGCACTTGAAAATGAAAGCAAATCGATATGCAGTGAACGCGGAATAATTTGATATGGCAAAAATGCCTGTGAAGCATCTACGTGAAAAAGTGGAAATTCAGCACTATGTTCCTTTTTGAATTTAAAAATTTCTTTTCCAATTTCTTGAATAGGATTAATGGCACCTGTTTCATTATTTACATACAAGGTAGTTATTAAGATCGTATTTTCTTGAATGGCATCTTTTACTTGTTCTGCAGTAATAATTCCATGTGTGCCAATTGGTAATAATGTCAGTTCAATAACCTCCATTTCAAATAAATTCAACAGTGTTTGCTTTACTGCAGAATGTTCCACTTCTGAAGAAATAATATGTGGCGTGATGTCTGGGTTTTTTTGTGAAAATGACCCCAAGATTCCTTGAATGGCCAAGTTAATCGATGCGGTTCCTCCGGGGGTAAAAATAATTTCAGATGGTGAAACTGATAGAAGATGCGCGCACGCAGTGCGCGCATCTTCTATCTTCTTATTTTGCTTAACCCCTAAACTATGAATTGATGAGGGATTTCCGTACTCTGGTAATAATTTTTCTATATATGAAATAACCTCACAACTTTGTGGTGTATGAGCGGCGTAGTCAAAAAATTTCTCAAGATTTTTTTTATAGAAATACTGTGTGAAGATATTCATAAGAGGTTGCTTATTACTACATTTTGCATTATAATCTGCAAATCGTCAAATAACTCGGCGTCGTACATATATATGAAACAAAGACCACCAATTGTTGCAATCATGGGACACGTTGACCACGGAAAATCAACGCTCCTGGATTTCATAAGAAAAACAAATATTGTTGCAGGTGAAGCGGGTGGAATTACCCAATATTTGTCTGCATATGAAGTATCTCACACGACGCCTGATGGATATTCTTCGTTGATTACTTTTATTGATACCCCAGGACATGCGGCTTTTTCTGGTATGCGTAACCGTGGTGCCACTATTGCAGATATCGCTATTTTAATAGTTTCTGCAGTAGAAGGTGTAAAACCACAGACTATTGAAGCCTTAAAAACTATTAAAGAAAATAATGTTCCGTGTGTAGTGGCCGTTAATAAAATTGATTTACCTGGTTCAGATATTGACCGCGTGTTGTGGACATTGGCAGAACATGAAGTGTATTGTGAAGGCTATGGAGGAGACACCCCCGTGGCTAGAATCTCTGCTAAAAAAGGAACCGGAGTTTCTGAACTTCTTGATATGATTTTGCTGGTTGCTCAAATGGAAGATTTTACCGCTGACGAGGAAAAACCGGCAGAAGGATTTGTTATTGAATCTCACCGAGATGATAAAAAAGGAATTTCTGCAACACTCATCATTAAAAATGGAACTCTTAAAAAAGGAGATATTTTAGTTGCAGGACTTTCTACTACCAAGGCAAAAATTCTTCTTGATACGACTCATCAAAAACCCATCGAGTCTGCAACTTTTTCCACACCTGTTTCTTTGATTGGGTTTGATATTCAACCAGAAGCAGGAAGCGAATTTATTGTTTGTAAAGACAAAAAAGAAGCAGAAGATTTTATCGCAGAAACTCGTGAACTGATTGAAAAATCTCGTGCGTTTACTGTAGTAGAAGATGATGACACTCGATCAATTGTTCCACTAATTATCAAAGCCGACGTTGCAGGAACCAAAGAGGCACTGGAATCTATCATTCCTACCCTTTCAACAGATCGAGTACTTTATAAAATTGTACTATCTGGTGTTGGTGCGGTAAACGAATCAGACATTAAACTGGCTCAAGGTGATGAAGGATTTATTATTATTGCGTTTAATGTTGCAGCCGATAAAGCGGCTATAGATCTTTCACAAAATTCAGTAAATATTCAAACATTCAATATTATTTACAAAGTTACAGAATATTTGGAAGAAGAACGAGAGAAAAGAATTAAGCGAGAAAAAACTGAAAAAGTATTAGGCTCTGCAAAACTTCTTAAAGTGTTTAGCTCAAAAAAGCACGAACATTTAATTGGAGCAAAAATTATAAGCGGTTTATGTAAAGTAAACGACAAAATTAAAATCACTTCAAAATCTGGGCAGATAATATATGGAAAAATTGTCAGCCTTCGCCAAGCAGCAGCCAACGTACAAAAAGTTCAAGATGATGAATTTGGAAGTATGATTGAAACTAAAGGCCAACCAGAAGAAGGATCATTATTAGAATCATTTGAAATCACCTATGAATAAAGACAGAAGCCAATCATTTCAAGAAGAAATGTTAAAAGACGTAGCCATGGAAGTTCAAACATTAACCAACAGAACTTCAATGATTACCTTAACGGGAGCCCGAGCGGGAAAAGACCGACATGATATTTTAATCTATATTTCAGTAATGCC
>JAYVHO010000022.1:0-34935 GCA_043771175.1 bacterium
TTACCGCTTGTGGGAACGTATATGTTTTTAAAAAATGTGCGTAAAATTGTACCAACTATTAAACTGCGCGATATTCAAAAAGCAAAAGGATACGGTGGTATGCGATTACAACGAGTAGACACCATTACATCAGAACTTCAGCTGGGTGAAGGAAAAATAATTGGCGACAATATTATATTTAATATGACACCATCTCCTGGGGCCAGTGTTTGTTTATATAATGCGATGCGCGATGCAGAAATAGTGATTGGGTTTTTTAATCATGAATTTACTTTTGAAAAACAAAAGATGCAAACACAATTAGTATGT
The DNA here is from genome assembly GCA_043771175.1 of bacterium. Taxonomy (GTDB): domain Bacteria; phylum Patescibacteriota; class Minisyncoccia; order Phycocordibacterales; family UBA1006; genus DASWYC01. The sequence continues at coordinate 310 of JAYVHO010000022.1, forward strand.
AGTCAGTCTTCAAAAGAAGATATTTCTCTGCAAAACTCTTATCCAGCATAAGGTTTTTATGTGATTTCTTTAGTATCTATGCACAGGTATCTTTTACAGGGGTATTGATATATACTGTCCGCATATTAGTAATCGTAATTAAAATATGCACGATGACACACAAACACAACCAGATATTCAAGTAGAGGAAACCACTATTGGTGAACACCTAACCGCCATTAAAGACAAATTAGTTGATCATGCAACTGATATGGCTCATGACGTAAAAGACGCAGCAGCTGAAAAGTTTGCAGATCTTAAAGACGCAGCAGTTGAAAAAATGGATGATCTTAAAGACGCAACAGCTGAGAAAATCGCTGATGCAAAAGCAGAGATTCATGACATGACAGCACCAGATGCTGACGCTCCTACTGAATAATCTTTCAAGCAAAAAACACCGCAAGGTGTTTTTTTGTTTAAGAAATAAACTCATACCATATTCATTGAAAAAAGAATATAATTAAATATATATGAAAACAATAATTCTAGCAGGTGGATGCTTTTGGTGCGTAGAGCACGATCTTAAAAATCTAAAAGGAGTTGAGACGGTGGTTTCTGGATATAGTGGTGATACGCAGCATAAAGCAGATTATGGCATGGTGGCGGCTCACCTTACAAAGCATAGAGAAGTGGTAAAAGTTACCTATTCTAAACCAGCAACTATGCGCAGTGTTGTGCAGTGGTATTTGGATCATATAGACCCAACAGATGGGCAAGGGCAATTTTTTGACCGAGGGTATCAATATGAACCAGTAATTTATTATAAAGATGAGAATGAAAAAAACCTGATACAAGAAATTCTCAAAGAGTTAGATGATTCAAAATTATATGAAAAACCAATTGCGGTAAAAATAGAACCAGAACAAGAATTTTTTGAAGCAGAACAATATCACCAAAATTACAGCAAAGAAAACCCTGATGCATATGAAAGTTATGCTGCAGGAAGTGGACGAAAAGCACATACAGAAAAGATATGTGCCATAAGAAGTAACAAAAATATGAAGTGGAAATATGAATAATACATTTGAAATGAAAGAAGAGGAAATCAAGAAAAAACTCACTGAAGACGAATATTATATCTTGCGCGAACAAGGAACAGAAGCTCCATTTTCTGGGGTCTATGATCATGTATTTGAAGACGGTACATATCACTGCAAAGTATGTGACACGCCACTGTTTAATTCTGAATATAAATATGATAGTGGATGTGGATGGCCAGCATTTGACCGAGCGATAAACGGAAATGTAAATTTTATTAATGATTATTCACACAATATGGTACGACTAGAAGCTCAGTGTGCCATATGTCATAGTCATTTGGGTCACGTATTTGAAGATGGACCAGCAATGCTTTTAAATGGTGAACAAGGTTCTGGTCAGAGATTTTGTATTAATTCTGCTTCGCTTGATTTAAAAAAATAAAATCATTTTTTATTGTGCAAAATACAAATATATGATTCTATATAGGTATGTCTGATCTGGAATACAACAAAATTTTAGAAGAACTTGAAGAATTAACCAAAACACTTCACTGGAAAGTTTCTGGTGATTTGTTTTTGCAATATCGAGATCTTACTAATGATCCAGACTTTAAACATGGCGTAAAACCATGGAGTGTTCCAAAAACCACGGGAGAATTTTTATATAAAATATTCAAAGAAAGAGGATGTAAAAATATTTTAGAAATAGGAACAAGTATTGGATATTCAACATTGTGGATTGCCAAAGCAGTAAAAGAAGTTAATGGTCATATAGACACACTTGAAGTATTTGATAGAAAGTTAGAAATTGCCAGAGAATTTTTCAAAAAAGCAAATATAGAAAATACGGTAGCGAGCCATCACATGCGTGCAAAAGATTTTTTGCAGACAACTACGAATATTTATGATGGTGTGTTTTTGGACGCCAATAAAAGTGACTATGTTTTGTACTTACAAACACTAAAAAGTAAATTAACCCAAAATGGTGTGGTGGTTATTGATAATGCAATTAATCTTTCACATAAGTTTGATGCGGTGTATGAGTACTTGGAATCACTTAAAAATAGTGGTGTCACTTGGAGATTGTATGATTTGGACGCAGGGCTTTTGGTTATTGAAAGAATAGGGAATGTATAGTTTATTGACTTTTTTAATTTTTATGGTAAATTAATTGCAACAACATTAACATAAATCTTAATAAAATGGAAAAAATAATAGTATATGAAGAAGTACGATTAAATTTTATGGCAATTCTTGCAGAGAAATTTGATATGAGCATATCAAGTTTTACATGGGGTAGCGATACTGAATTAGATTTTCAAAAACAATGGGTTCCCATTATGACTATCAAGTCAAGTAATGAGAGAAGAAAATCCTTGTCCAAAAAAACTTCATTCAAGGCAATTACAAAAAAATGTGATGACTTTCAATTTTTTCTACAACAATATAATGATACGCATCTTCATGATGATATATGGTTTGTTTTGAAAATGATAAAAGGGAATTTTGTTATTGCACCATGTGAATTTACAAAAACAAAAAAAGATCTTACCTTTTATGGTTTAGCTAGACCTCAAACAGTGCAGGAATATCAAAAATATCGTGCAGAATGTTTTAGGGTTTTAGGAGCATTAACAAAATTTTTACAAACAACAGTCCCACAGTAGTGGGACTTTTTGTATGATACAATAATAATCTATGAAAAAAATACTTACCACATTAACATTAGCTCTTGTAATTTTTGGTTTTACCATAACCACAACTACTAGTTTTGCAAAAGTTGAAAAAAATGGTACCGTAAAAGTGTCGAAGAAAAAGGCTAAAAAAACAGCCATAAAAAAAACTAACAGAATGATTCGTATGGACAATGGACTTGTTATTGAAGTATTAAAAGAAGGTGCCGGAGAAGCAGTTACCAGCGGAAAGGCTGTTTCTGTTCACTATACTGGAACATTTAAAGATGGAACCATGTTTGACTCAAGTAAAACCAGAAACGTTCCATTTCAATTTGCGCTGGGTGCGGGAATGGTTATTAAAGGATGGGATCTTGGCGTAGTTGGCATGAAAGTGGGAGAAATCCGTAAACTCAGCGTTCCCTATGCTTTGGCATACGGTGAAGCTGGATACCCAGGAGCTATTCCTCCAAAATCAGATCTTTATTTTGAGGTAGAATTGCTTGGATTCAAGTAAGGTTAACAAAAACACCAATAGTGGTGTTTTTTGTTGTACTACTACGTTTATTGACCATTTTCCATTTATTTGCTATTATAATTACTATTATGAAAGACTTTGTACAAGACCTTCAGCAAGAAGCAATCAAGATTAAATGGCCAAGCAGAAGCATGGTTATTTCATTTACCGTTGCAGTGATCATTATTAGCGGAATCGTTGGATATATTTTGGGTGGATTTGATTGGATATTTACCATGGGAGTAAAATATATTCTTTCAAAACCACTATAATAATATGGCAAAGCAAATAGAAACCGGAGAAAAACACTGGTATGCAATTCATACTTACTCTGGATATGAAGATGCGGTAAAGAGAAATCTTATGCAGCGCGCAGAATCAATGATGATGACAGAGTATATTTTTGAGGTAATTGTACCAACAGAAAAAAAAGTAAAGATTAAAAATGGAAAACGCGTTGAAGAGGAAGAAAAAATCTATCCAGGATATGTTTTAATTAATATGATTGTTTCTGATGAATCATGGTATTTAGTAAGAAACACTCCTCGTGTTACCGGTTTTGTTGGTTCTGGAGTTGAACCAGTTCCTGTTTCAGAAGAAGAAGTTGCACGACTCCTTCAAAACATGAAACCAAAAAGCACTGACACGTATGAAGTACTATATGATGTTGGTGAAATTGTTAAAATTGGAGAAGGGCCGTTTAAAGAATTTGAAGGAAAGATTTCTGAAATTAATCGCCAAACAGGTAAATTAAAAGTTTTAGTTTCAATGTTCGGGCGAGAAACTCCAGTTGAACTGGATTTCTTACAAATTAGAAAAATATAAAATAATTTTTTCCTGCGTAGAACGTATAATGTTTCTCTCCATTATCACGCTTCTAGACTACGCCGGAACTTGAGAGATGTTTAATTTACTATTAAGAACATTTGTATCATTATGGCAAAAAAAATGACAAAGAAGTTGAAGTTGCTTATTCCTGCGGGGAAGGCAACAGCAGCTCCACCACTCGGTCCTGCAATTGGAGGACTGGTTAACATCGGAGAATTTATTAAACAATTCAATGAAATGACAAAAGAAAAAGCGGGAATGATTATGACCTGTATGCTTACTGCATATGATGACCGATCATTTGAGTTTGAACTTAAAACTTCACCAATTTCTTCTTTGATTAAAAAAGAACTTGGAATTGAATCAGGTTCTGGAAAAAATAGACAAAAGAAAGTTGGAAAGCTTACTTTGGCGCAACTGGAAAGTATTGCTAAAGAAAAACTTCCTGATTTAAATGCCACATCACTTGAAGCAGCAATGCAGATGGTTCGTGGGTCTGCACGATCAATGGGAGTTGATGTTGCTGAATAAGCGCACAAAAAATCACACATAAATGTGTGATTTTTTGTGCGCATATTATGGTATATTGAGAATATGAAAAAAAGAACAAAACTTATAGTATTATTGTTTATTATTCTGCTGCTGGGTACTGTCTATTTTTTTGTTAAAAATAAAGTATCAATTAAAACTGAGCCAAAAATAGAAACAAGGAACACTCAAAAAAATTATATAATTCCTACATTATCTTTAGACAAAAAAAGCATTACGGCTGATGGAGAAATTATGTTAAGTATTGATGACGAAACGATTTTTAATTTCTTTAAGAATGCCAACAGTGGTTTATGTGACGCATCAAATATTAATAATACGCTTACTAGAAAATCATTTTGTACAGATAAGTCTGTCTTCAAAAGTAAGGCAAATTTTTCTAAAATAATACTTTCATCTTCAGGTAACGCAATCGGATTTGTGGTCATAACAGATGAACTAACACCGGATTCTATGATGGGAATATTTTTTCCAAAAAATAATACTTATAAAGTTCATATAATAACAGGGTATTATTTAGGAAATGATTTTATGAGTTTTTCTCCATCAGGAAATTATTTTGTATACAAAGAAGGATGTTTCGAAGGAATATGTGGATTGACGGTAAAAAAGACAAATACCTTGGAAGATATAATCCATCTTGGTAATCCAGAAACAGAACCAAACCACACATTTATTCGTTGGTTAAGCGATAATGAAATTGAATACAGAGTTGGAGATGAAACAAAAACCTCCACATTTTAATGGGTTCTTTGAAAATCTTATTTTTTTTGCTATTCTTACTATATGAATACGCAGCAAAAAATTCAAAATATTATTTCTTCTTTTTTAAGAGATTGTTATCAGATTGAGGAAGACCCTCAACTGGTTATTGCAAATTTGCGTAACGGAGATTTGGAATACGGAGGAGCATTAAAACTTTCTCAAAAAATTGGAAAGGCGCCTTTTGTAATAGCACAAGAAATTGCAGAGTCTTTAGCAGGTAACAATGAATTTACTGCAGTAGCCGTGATGCCAGGGTATGTAAACATTACGTTTTCACAAGCATATGTTGTTCATGCACTGCATACTATTACAGAAGATGTTGAAGATAATTTTTCTGCACAAGACCACAAAAATATCATGGTGGAATATACGGATCCAAACACCTTTAAAGTTTTTCATATTGGACATTTAATGACCAATGCTATTGGAGAATCACTTTCACGACTTCTTTCTTTTGGTGGCAACATGGTTATTCGTGCAAATTATCAAGGTGATGTGGGACGGCATATTGCTCAGGCTATTTACGGTATATTACACAGTGATATTGTGCAACCAGATGACGATGCTTCTTTGAAAGAAAAGACACAATATCTTGGACAGTGTTACGTATATGGAGCAAAAGCTTTTGAAGAATCTGATGAAATAAAAGCTCGCATACGAGAAATCAACAATTGTATTTATAATGGCGGAAATGATGAAATTGCCAAGTGGTATGAAAAAGGAAGAAGTTGGTCACTGGAACGTTTTGAAGAACTGTACAAAGTTTTAGGTACTAAATTTGATTACTATTTTTTTGAATCCCAAACTGCACCAATTGGACTTTCGAAAGTGAAAGAAAATATTCCAAAAGTTTTTACCGAGTCAGATGGTGCTATTATTTTTGCTGGTGAAAATTATGGGTTGCACACGCGAGTGTTTATTAATAAAGAAGGACTCCCAACATATGAAGCGAAAGATGTTGGTTTGGCATATTTGAAATACAAACATGAACCAGATTTAGATCTTTCAATAACGGTAACGGGCAATGAGCAATCCGAATACTTTAAAGTAATGAGAAAGTCTGTTGAAATAATAGATGCTCATATTGCTGCTCCTATGCATCATGTGTATCACGGAATGATGACAGGACCAGGTGGAAAAAAAATGTCGTCAAGAAAAGGAGAAGTGATCACTGGTGAGAGTCTTTTGGAAGATGTTACAGAATCCGCACATGAAATTATAGAAAAACATTATGGAAACAAAAAAACACAGGAAGATAAAAAAACTATTGCGGAAATTGTTGCAATAGCTGCTATAAAATTCACCATTTTAAAACAAGATAGTTCAAAAAACATTGTATTTGATCTAGAAAAAGCTCTTTCATTTGAAGGAGACAGTGGGCCGTATCTTTTATATACTCATGCTCGTCTGTGTTCAATTGTCAGAAAGTCACACAAAAAAAGTTTTTTCAAAATGCTAAAAAGTATCTTTTTTAAACCATCTGATCAACAAGACATTGTAGGCGAACTTGAAAGAATTCTCATTCAATTTCCAATTATCTCTCAAAAAGCAGTGAGTATGATGGAACCACATAGAATCACTACTTACGCACTGGAACTTTCACGTGCAATTAACAGTTGGTATACAAACCATAAGGTGATTGGAGCCCCACAAGAAACATATAGAATGATGGTGGTAATATCAGCAAAAGAAACTCTTAAAACATGTATAGAAATTCTGGGAATGACCGCGCTGGAAGAAATGTAAAAAATAATCTACTGATTTTTTTATAGTAAAAATCATTACTTAAAAATACATGACGAAATATAGAAATTAGGCTATACTGAAAATTATGAAACACGTTGATATGAGCCACTATTTTGAAGGATTTGAAAAATCAAAAAGATCACTCGCCGAAGAAGAAATTTTGGCGTTTTGGGAGCAAAATTCAATATTTAAAAAAACCTTAGAAAAGCCAGCTCCTGCGGGAGAATACATTTTTTATGAAGGGCCACCTACCGCAAATGGTCGCCCGGGGATTCATCACTTTTTGGCACGGAGTTTTAAAGATGCAATTCCAAGATATAAAACTATGTGTGGTTACCATGTAGAACGTAAAGCCGGGTGGGACACTCACGGACTTCCGGTTGAACTGCAAGTTGAAAAAAAATTGGGATTAAACAGTAAACATGAAATTGCAGATTACGGACTTGAAAAATTTAATGATGCGTGTAAAGAGTCGGTGTGGGAATATACCAGTGAATGGGAAGCGATGACAAAACGTATGGCATATTGGGTTGATATGGAAAATCCTTATATTACTTATGAAACTCCTTATATTGAATCAGTGTGGAATATTTTAAAAAAAGTTTCAGATGATGGTCTTTTATATAAAGATTTTAGAATTACACCATGGTGTCCTCGATGTGGAACAACACTTTCTTCTCATGAGCTTGCACAAGGGTATGAAGACGTAAAAGATCTTTCCGTAACGGCTGCGTTTGAAGTGATAAACCCTACGGAAGTATTTCCAAATATTACCGGATCTGTTTATATTCTTGCATGGACAACTACGCCATGGACACTGTTTGGGAACGTGGCGCTGGCGGTAGGTGCAGATCTTGATTACATTGCATGTACTTCAACTACCGATCTTAATAAAACTTTAAAAAATTCTGAGACTGTTATTTTAAAAACAGGTGTAACTTACATTTTATCAAAAACAAAATTTGAAATGATAAAAAGTGAAGGTGACTACTTTAATAATATTAATGAAATTAAAGGAAAAGATCTTGAAGGAATTTCTTATAAACCTTTATTTAATTATGCTGCAGAAATTATTAAAGAAAACTCAACAACGCAGCAATTTGAAAAAGCATATAAAATCCACGCCGCAAATTTTGTGACCACTACCGACGGAACAGGAGTGGTACACACTGCCGTAATGTATGGAGCTGATGATTTTGATTTAGGAACAGCAATAGGGCTTCCAAAATTTCATATGGTTAAACAAGATGGAACATATATTGAAGGACTCGATCATTTTTCTGGACGTTTTGTAAAAGATGAAGAAGTGGCAATTGATGTTATAAAGGCACTTGCACAAGAGGGAAACTTATTTTCAAAACTTAAATATGAACACTCATATCCACACTGTTGGCGATGTAAAACTCCTATTATTTATTACGCTAGAGATTCTTGGTATATAGAAATGACAAAACTGCAAAAACAAATTGTAGAAAAAAATGAAACTATTAATTGGAATCCTTCACACATAAAAGATGGAAGATTTGGCGAATGGTTGCGTAATTTAAAAGATTGGTCTTTATCACGTGAGCGGTATTGGGGAACGCCTTTGCCAGTATGGGTGTCACCAACGGGTAAACGTATTACTATCGGTTCACTTGCTGAACTTACTGAACTTTCAACAAAACCAACCACTGAATTTATTTTGATTCGTCACGGGTTTGGAACTCATCTTGAAAAGGGAATTATGAGTGGTGATATTAATAACGACACAGCAGTGTTAACACAAGAAGGAATATCTCAAGTAAAAAATACTGCACAAGCATATAAAGATATTATTGCATCAGCTGATATTATTTACGTCAGCCCATTTGCTCGTACTCAAGAAACACTTACTATTTTACAGCAAGAACTTTCACTTGCTCAAGAAGTAGTAGTTGATGCACGTCTATTGGAAGTTAATTTTGGAACGTTTAATGGATCGTCTCATGATAAACTTGCTGCGTATTTTGCAGGGAAGGACGAATTTGAAACGTCGTATCCAGAAGGAGAATCTTTACGTGATGTGCAGTATCGTGTTGCACAGTTTGTTGCAGAAGTACAAAAAAAACATGCTGGTCAAAAAGTACTGGTGGTCAGTCACGATGACACACTTTCAATTTTGGCTGCTATTTGTGATGGGATTACCACTCGTATACCGGCAGTTGAATGTTTTGAACCTGCACAATGTAAGATAAAAACTACCACCAAACTTCCTGTAAATCACCAAGGAGAAGTGGATCTGCATAAACCATTTATTGATACCATGAGTCTTTTTAAAGATGGTGAAGAATATACGCGCGTACCAGAAGTAATTGATTGTTGGTTTGACAGTGGTGCTATGCCATATGCTCAGTATCATATTATGGCTGGTGAAGTAAAAAATAATTCTTCTATTATCTCGTCGCATAACGGGATCCAATCTCAGCAGATATATCCTGCAGATTATATTACCGAAGGTCTTGATCAAACACGTGGATGGTTTTATACACTACTTGCTATTGCTACACTGCTTGGAAAAGAAGCCCCCTATAAAAATGTTATTTGTTTGGGTCTTTTACTTGACGATAAAGGGCAGAAAATGTCAAAATCAAAAGGAAACATTGTGTCACCGTGGAAAATATTCTCTGGTGTTGGGTCTGATGTTGCACGTATGTGGTTGTACGGTGTAAATCAACCGGGAGAATCAAAGATGTTTGATTTGAATTCTGTGCAAGATTTAGAAAGAAAACTTTTTGTAATTTTAGAAAATTGTTTAGAGTTTTATAAGCTTTCACCTGATACTCAAACTTCAGTAAATAGAGAAATGATGAAAGAAGCTTCCTATATGGATCAATGGTTATTGCAATATACTAATGTAACTAAAAAAGAAATTACTGATTATCTTGAAGCGTATGATTTATTTAATGCAACACGTACGATTCGTGATTTTGTTACGGAGCTTTCTCAGTGGTATGTGCGGCGTTCACGAGAATCTTTAAAAGAAGAAACACAAGAAGGTGCTGCCAGCAGACATGTATTCAGAATAGTACTTCGTGATGTGGCACTGTTGCTTGCTCCATTTGCGCCATTTCATAGCGAGAAGTATTTTGCAGAAGTAAAATTTGAAGCAGATCCGATTTCAGTTCATCTTGCTTGTTGGCCAGAAATAACTCTTTATAAAGAATCAACTATTTTAGAAGATATGAAAGTCGTGCGAAATGTTGTAACGTCAATTTTGTTTGAGCGAACAAAAGTTTCTATGAATGTACGTCAGCCACTGGCATCAGCGGAGGTTCAACTTAATTTGAATGAAGAGCAGAAAAATATTATTGCTGAAGAAACAAATATTAAGACTATTTTTGCCGCTGCACCAATTGATGAATCAGTAAAACTTAACACAGGGCTTACCGACGATTTGATCTTAGAAGGATTAGCAAGAGAACTGACACGCGCTATTCAGTCAAAACGTAAAAATCTGGGCATGACGGTTGATCAAACTTTTGAAATAACCATAAAAGAATCAGAACTGGTTAATGATATTAAGAAGAAGTTTGCAGATGAAATTTTAAAGAAAACAAAAACAACGCTTATTGTAGTATCTGACATTGAAAATCCAGAAACAATTACCTCAACTCTTGGAGATATTCATATTGCATAATGTATGAGTCACGAGTTTTCTCATAAAAAAGCAATTATTTTGGGCTATAGAAATTATGGCGAAAAAGATAGATATTATAACTTTTTAATTGAAGATGAAGGGTTTAGATACGTGCGTGTACAAGGTGTTCGTGACATTAAATCAAAACACCGCAACCTTCTTTCTTTGTTTACGTGTCCTCTTATCACGTATATGAACAATAGAGAATATCGTTTGATTGGAATAAAAGAAGACGAATACTTGGCCACCACACAGGCTCAGGTATTTTTCTTTGTACTGTTAGCCCATATGCTACGCGTCATTGATATGGACGACACAGAACATATGGCTTTATATTCAGTAGTTAGAACTATGTATACAGAAGTAACTAATAGCAACGCTCAAAACTTTCAGATTGCATTATTTACCCTTGAAAATATTTTAAACTATGTTGGGTATGGGGAAGAGAAAGATTCATATGTTCCACTTGAACAGGTTATAATAGAAGATAAGGAAATTCATTCAAGAGTGCGGGCTATGGTATATGGAAATGTTGAGCTGCAATTTTTGAATGAATATCTTGAACATATATGAAATCACCTATTGAAGATCTTAAAGCAGAGTTACAAAGAAATAGTGGTGTGCCACATAATAAAAAAATTATTCATGACACCAGCGTGGCAAATAAACCAGCACTTGAATTAATATTGCCCAGCGAACAAAAAAAAGCGATATATGACATACCAAAAAACAAATTTGTTACTACATTATTTTATGTCTCATTAGCTTTTTTTGTTTGTGTTTTTTTGTACATGATATATACCTATAAAATTGCTGACACCGTAATTTCAAATAAAAAAATAGAAGTTCATGTGGTGACTCCAATTAAGATTGTGTCGGGGAAAGATGCCATATTTAAAATTTCACTGAGCAATCAAAATACTACCGCACTGATGAATCCAGAATTAGTTACAACCGTAGTAGAAATCAACCAATCAAAAATTTCACCACTTCTTGAAAAATATGAAAAGGAGGTAAGAATTCCTGTGACAGAAATTGCTGCAAAAAATATCTTAAATCAAGATGTTCCCGTGTTGCTATTAGGATCTGAAGGAAAAAGATTTCTTGTTCATAGTATTTTAGAATATTCACTTTCAGATTCTGTGGCTAGATTCACCAAAGAAGTATTTACACAAGAAGTTGCCATTACTCAAAACCCTATAGCTATCATTCCTAAAAATGACAACATAACTATTGTGGAAGGGCAAGATTTTACCTTACCATTTACTATTCAAAATAATGATTCAGAAGATTTTGAAAACATTGCACTGCGTATTACCACGGCAGATGGCGTCACTCAAAAAATAAAAGAAGTAAAAAGTTTTACCGATGGGTTTACGTACCCTATTGGAATTCTTAAGAAAAAAGAACTTCAAATATATACTATGGTAGGAGTTTTGGAACCACAATCTTTAGATATATCTTCAATTATGATAGAAGTGGTAACACTGAAAAATTTTGGAAGCGAAGAGGTTTCTGGTGTGCTTTCAAAAAATACCATCACACTTTCAAAACAAAAACCATTTATTACTGCGCGGTTAGAATCCACCAATTCAACATTAACGGTAATTCCTATGAGAGAAATCACTACCTCTGTTATTATTAAAAATAATGACAAAGAAGATTTACAAGATATAGAAATCAAACTTTCTTCCACGGGCGAAATTATATCAAATACATCTTTGGAAAGCGACAATGCATCATCAGTGGGAACTGGAGAAATTACCTTTAATAAATTTACCGATGAAAGACTTTCTCTGCTTCGTCCGGGTGAAAGTATTACAGTTCCTTTAAAATTCAGTTCAAGCCCTGTGGTAGCGGGATCAACCCTTACCGAAAATCCAGAAAGTACTTTGATCGCAAATATTACTGCACAGAATAAAAACCTTGAGAAAAAAATACTTCAAAAATATCAAGTGGGAAAAGTTCAAGCACAAACATTGGCCGAGCTTACCTTTGAAACAATTCCGTCAGAAAAAGGAACCTTTATGGAAGATGGACCATTTCCATTTACGGTAGGAAAATCATCCACCGTGAATGTAAAATTTACATTAAAGAATACTTCAAATACGTTAAATGATGGAAAAGTTACCTTTAAATTGCCATATTATGTAAATTACGGAATCAATAAAAGTATTGGAGAAAATGTAATTCATAATAGTGTTGAGAGAAGCATGGTGTGGAATTTTGGAGATTTGCCAGCAGGGGTGGGAATTGTGGAAGGAACACAACGCGAGTTAGTTTTGACGTTAGTAATAACACCCGTAGTTGCACAAGTTAGTCAATACATTCCACTTACCTCAGACATTATATTGTCAGGAATTGACACCTTAACCAAGAAAAACATTGCCGTAAAACGCCCATCACTGAAAGCTTCTTTTGAAGGCGCTACTGATGATCAGTTGAAGGTACAGAGGAAATAGGATATAGTTAATTTCTATGAGTCAACCATCACCACGCAACTTTTCACTAGACGCTATTGTTAATTTATGTAAACAACGAGGATTTATTTACCAAGGTTCTGAAATTTACGGTGGAATTGCGGGGATGTTTGACTATGGGCCACTGGGCGCACTATTAAAAAGAAATATTGTTTCAAAATGGGTAAATTATTTTGTGCATGGACGAGAGGATATGTTTTTGATAGATTCCGCAATTTTAATGAATCAAAAAGTATGGCATGCCACGGGCCACGTTGATGAATTTGTGGATCCGCTGGTTGATGATTTAAAAACAAATAAACGCTACCGTGCGGATCATCTTTTGGAAGACGCAGGGATTGATCCAACAAAAATGACCGTTGATGAAATGACACAAGCGTTTGTTGATAATAAAATCATAAGCCCTGAAGGAAACCCGGTAGGGCCCGTACGAAAATTTAATATGATGCTTGAGACAAAAATTGGAGCCATGGAGGATTCCAGTGCAACGTCATACCTTCGACCTGAAACAGCGCAGGGAATTTTTGTGAACTATAAAAATGTAGTAGATTCGTTTTCTCCAAAACTTCCTTTTGGAATTGCACAAATTGGTAAAGCTTTTAGAAATGAAATCACCCCCCGAGATTTTATTTTCCGACTTCGTGAACTTGAGCAAATGGAAATTGAATATTTCTTTCATCCCGATTCAAACTGGGAACAAATTTTTGAAATGTTACTGCAAGAAGAAAAAAAGTTTTTAATGTCTCTTGGAATTAAAGAATTGTCTCTGCATGTTTTTGAACACCCGAGTGAAGCTCGTTCACATTATTCAAAGCGAACCGTTGACTATGAATTTGATTTTCCATTTGGAACCAAAGAATTAGTAGGTCTTGCATACAGAACTAATTATGATTTAACAAAACATACGGAACATTCAAAAACAAAACTTACGTATTTTGATATTGAAAATAATCAGCATGTGGTGCCTCACGTTATAGAACCTTCTTTTGGTCTCGATAGATTATTCCTTGCTATTATGACTGATGCATATGAAGAACAAGATTTAGGAGAAGGAAATACTCGTAATGTATTACATCTTCAGAAAGATATTGCACCATATTTGTGTGCAGTTTCACCGCTTCTTAAAAATAACCCTGAGATGGTTGCAAAAGCCCAAGAAATTTATAAAGATATTAAAATTAAAACAGAAGGTCGTGCAAATTGGGAAGATAATTCAAATATTGGAAAACGCTATCGCCGACAAGACGAAATTGGAACGCCGTTTTGCGTGGTGGTTGATCATGATACATTAGATGTATCAAGTGAAAATTTTAATACGGTAACCGTGCGTGACCGAGATACTATGTTACAAGTTCGTATTGCAATATCTGAAGTGTTTACTCATATTTCAAAATAATATGTACAAAAAATACCATTTACATAGTGGTGCAGAGCTCGTAACGATTCATAGTGAAAATCTTGAAACGGTTACTATTATGATACTAGTAAAAACAGGTACTATGTTTGAACAACACCACGAACATGGAATTGCTCACTTTTTAGAACATATGTGCTTTAAAGATACATTACATTACAAGAAAGAAAAGTTAATGTTGTTGTTTGAAGAAAAAGGTGTTGTTACTAATGCATTTACCGGCCATGAATGTACTGGTTATTTTGGAAAAATGCTCAAAGAAAAATATAGAGAAGTATTACCACTTTTGGCAGAATTATATTATCATCCACAGTTTCCCACGGAAGACATAAAAATAGAAAAAAATGTGGTGATTGGTGAAATTAATATGTATAAAGATGACCCCATTACAACTGCCGCAGAATTACATGAAGAATATGTTTATGGAAAAGGTAAGCCTCACGGGACGTTAATATTAGGTACTAAAGAGTCTGTGCAGTCCATAACACAAGAAATGTTATTTGATTTTCATGAACGTTTTTATATTCCGGTAAATACAACAATAGTAGTTTCTGGAAATTTTAATCAGCTAAGTATTGAGGAGGAGTGTAATAATATATTTTCAATAATAAAAAATGGAAATCCTTCTGCTGTTCCATTAACACAATTAACAGTAGGACCACAAATAAATCATATAGAAAAAGAATCAGAACAGTCTCATGTTATTATTTCATATCATGCAGTTTCTCAATTTGATACTCAAACTCGGGTACTTAAATTGTTGGCTACTATTTTAGGACAAGGCATGACATCTCGATTGTTTATCAGGCTTCGTGAGAAAATGGGAGCAGGATATTATGTTGCTGCAAATCTTGAGCAAACATTTGATAATGGAATTTTTGTGATTCGTACCGGTACAGAACATAATAGAGTTGAAGAAATTATTGCTGCTATAAAAGATGAATGTGAGATTATAAAAAATAATTTATTAACTGAAAAAGAGCTTCAAAAAGTAAAAGACATAACCATGTCAAAGTTTGTGATGGCGCTGGAATCTTCTGATGCTATTGCAGAGTATTACGGTATACGAGATATTTTGGGTCTTCCTTATAAATCACTTGAGATTATTAAAGAGGAAATTGAAAAAGTAACTGCAGAAGATATTTTAAAATGTGCTCAGAAATATTTTGTTGAAGAGGGGTGTATTGTTTCTATTTTAGGGAAAAAATAATTTCGCATTGTGATATACTAATTTTATGAAAGATAGCAAGCTTGAATTTACTATTCGCTCAATAACGCTTATAAAAATAGCAGCCGTCATTGGTATTGCTTTTTTAATTACTCAAATTTGGGGATTCCTTTTAATTATTTTAGCAGCGGTAGTAATTGCTGCCTTTGTAGAAAGTTTGGCTGATGGGTTGGTGCAGTATAGAATCCCAAGAGCATTGGCTATTATTTTTGTATATCTGGTTATGATATTTTCTATTGCTGGGCTTTTGTATGCCTTGATACCACTTTTTGCTGACGAACTTTCTGGAATTTTTGCTCTCATTCCCAGCAAAAATGGTGGTTCTATTATTCAAACATTTGGAGATTTTATCAATGCCAAAGAAGTATTTTCACAAGTAAGTGGTGCTGGCGGATCTGCATCTTCAAATCTTTCAGATATGAAGAATCTTATATCGCTACTTTCAAGTGGGATTTTAAAAACCATATCTTCAAGTTTAGGAGGAATTTTAAATGCAGTCTTGTTGGTTATTATTTCACTATACCTTGCTATGCAAAAAAGAGGAGTTCATAAATTTTTACTTGCAGTAACTCCTTATGAATATGAAGATTATGCTGTTTCATTATGGAGTAGGACAGAAAAGAAAATTGGTTCATGGTTCAAGGGGCAACTTCTTTCTGCTTTGATTGTGGCTTTATTAACGGCGTTTGGGTTATTTGTTTTAAAAGTTCCCTATGTTCTGCTTCTTTCTGCATTTGCTGCAATTTTAGGATTGATTCCATTTGGAATCATAATTGCAACCATTCCAGCTCTTATTATTGCGTTTTTGGCAGGAGGAATTGAACTTACTCTTATGACAGGTCTTTTGTATTTCATTATTCAACAAATAGAAGGGTATGTAATTCATCCGTTAATACTCAATAAAGCCACTGGTGTGCCATCTTTGATTATTATGATTTCTTTGATTGTGGGAGGAAAACTAGCGGGGATTGTAGGGGTGTTTTTAGGACTTCCTGTTTCAATTATGTTGACAGAAATTGTAGCAGATTTAGAAGCTCGCAAGCAAAATAAACGAGCATTGTTTGAAAGTGCTCATACTGAATAATAATTGAAAAACTGGTATAAAATGATATACTTGCCACATGGAAATAAACACCACATATCTCTCAAATCTTGCCAGAATTCACGCATCTCGTGTTACTAATGGCCTTAAAAGTAGTATAGAAAGCATTCTTTCATTTGTTGATAATTTGTCATCATCAGATGTGGTAACTCCAAAACCTACCCTATACAATGTGACCAAATCAGATGAAGTTAAAAATTTTTCTTTTTCAAAAGAAATACTGTATCAAAACTTTCCAACGCAACAAGATGGATATTTAGTCGTTCCGCAAATTTTAAAATCAAAGTAATATGATAGACACGCAGTCATTGACCGTCACGGCGGCAAAAAAACTTATAACTGATGGTGCTGTAACCAGCAAGCAAATTGTTGAAAGTTATATTTCAGAAATAGAGCGAGAGAATGGTGAGGTGAATGCATTTATTGAAGTGTTTAATGATGCAATTATCTGTGCAGAAATTGCAGACAAAAATGGTGGCACAGGAGAACTCCATGGTATTCCCATTGGAATTAAAGATAATATTTTAATAGAAGGTAAGCATGCTTCATCAGGATCACATATTTTAAAAAATTATATTGCGTCATATGATGCTCATGTTATTACGGAACTTAAAAAATCAGGTGCAGTTTTGATGGGTCGCACCAACATGGATGAATTTGCGATGGGATCTTCAACAGAATCTTCTACCTATGGGCCAACAAAAAATCCCATTGACCCAACTCGTGTACCGGGAGGATCCAGTGGTGGATCAGCTGCCGCGGTTGCGTCTGGAATGGTGCCGGTGACCTTGGGAACTGACACAGGAGGGTCTGTTCGCCAACCAGCCAGCTTTTGTGGAATTGTAGGTCATAAATCTACCTATGGTACGGTTTCAAGACGTGGAGTAATGGCACTGGCCAGTTCTCTTGATCAAGTGGGAATTTTTGCAAAAAATTGTGAAGATGCAAAATTGGTATACCAAGTTATTTCAACCTATGACGAATATGATGCAACAAATATTCCTCTTGAGAATCGTATTTATGAAAAAAAGGAAATTAAAAAAATAGGTGTGATGCGTGAGTTTGTAAAATCTCAAGATATTGAACAACCAGTAAAAGATGCCTATGAAAAATATGTAACGGAACTCTCAGAAAAAGGATACGAATTAATTGAAATAAATACACAATTATTTATTGATGCTATTTCAGTGTATTATATTATTTTGCCATGTGAAGCTTCTTCAAACCTTGCACGATATGACAGTATACGTTACGGACTCCGTGAGGATTATGTAGATTTACTTGAACAGTATGTGTATACCCGCGCATCAGGATTTGGTGATGAGGTGGTTCGCAGAATTCTTCTGGGAACATTTTCACTTTCTGCGGGATATAAAGATGCATATTATGGAAAAGCACAAAAAAAGAGACTTGAAATTACTCAAATCTTTAAAGATTTATTTGCAAATACGGTTGATATTATTGTAACGCCAACAGCACCTACGGTGGCCTTTAAGATTGGTGGGATTTCTTCACCGCTAGAAATGTATATGCAGGATTTGTTTACCCTTCCTATTAATATTGCGGGGATCCCTGCGGTATCTATCCCATATTCACAAGATACAGAAGGACTTCCTATTGGAATGCAAATTATAGGTAACTATTTTTCAGATGAACATATTCTTGATTTTGGATCAAAGTTTGAAAAGGTAAATCAAATACCAATGTAATGAATTTTTACGATCTTAGGTGCCTTGTCCGTCATCCTGTTGAATAACGAGATCCAGGCTTATCTTTTTGTTATAATATGAATATGTTTACGTTTCTCCTTGACCCGCTTGAAAACTCTGGTTTAACCCAAGGTTTATTTGGGTTATTAACCAACAAAGGCTTGGTGGGGTTTTCTGCACTGATTTGTTTTTTATGTTTACTTTCTATTGCATATTCATATATTCGTATCAAAGAATTAAAAGAAGATGAAAAAGAAAAATATGAAGCATATTTTTTACGTAGATATCCAAATGAAGCCAAAAAAGATACTCGCTGGGAAGTGATTCGTGGGCAGTATCTTTCTGATTCAGATGAAAAATGGCGAATGGCTATTATTGAATCGGATGCACTCCTGGAAGAATCGTTAAAACAACTTACCGGAGATGGTGCCACCTTGGGTGAAATGCTCAAAAAGGCACCTCCTCAAATCGCTCCCATTATTCAACAAATTTGGGGAGTTCATTTACTGCGTAATAAGATTGCCCATGAAGGAATGATGTTTGGCGTGGACAGACGCATGGCAAACCATGCATACCAAATTTATGAACAAGCGCTGAAAATGATTGGGAAGATATAATAGTATGAATCTTGAACACAAACAACCAATAAATTTGTCACCAAAGATACAAGAGTATGTTGATCGTGTAAATGTTGGAAATTCAAAAGAAGAGATGGAAGAAATAATTAAGAATATTGGTGATATACCTCAAAGTTGGCTTGATCAAGTGAGAGTTCATACTATTGATAAGTTGCCAAAAGAATCAAAGCCAGAAATCGACCTTTTTGATATGCCTATGATTCCTTCAAACCTCGTGTCACTTATTGATGATCCAGAAACTCTGAAAAATATGTGGACAATTTCAGTATATGCTGATCCTGCAATAAGAGAGAAAATGGAAGCATGGAGAGAGCGAGGTGTTGAATATGCAAAAATGCTTCAAGAAGAGAAAAAGCAAAAACAAATAATTATAGAGCGTGAAAAAAATGATAAAAACGAGATTGAGAAGATTCGTACTGAATTACAATTATCACTAAAAACAGAACAACAACAAAAAGCAGAACAAATTACTCAATTTTTTGATATCGATATGAAGGATGTTGATAAAAAAGTTATAGAAAAAGCACAGCAGTATGCACAGCAAATAAAAGATGGGAAAAGTAAAGAATATGTTTTACAAGGTGCTACACAATACATGATTCAATTGGTAGAAAAAATGCTCATAGAAAACACCAATAAGGAAGTCGTGGCGCCCCATATAAAACCACTTCGCGAGAATAAGGAATACCGAGAAGGTTCCGATTGGGACGAAAAGATGATCGTTGATATACATAATGGTTTTAATGATTTGGCAGCAGGTGCAGCGGAAGGGCTTCGTGATAGTGCAAATGAAATGATTGAAAGAAAAGTAAATGAAATAATTTCTGGTGCACCAAGAGAAAAAGTGCTTGAAGGTTTACCGCCATCACTTACTAAAGCAATTGAAGATCGACTCAATAATCCTATTGCATAAGAAAACGCCTTTCGGCGTTTTCTTATTGGTTAGCATCAGAAGGTATCTGACTTAAATGTAATATTATCCTTTGTTGCGGAGGCCCGAATCGAACGGACATCCCAGGGTTATGAGCCCCGTGAGTTACCTTTACTCCACTCCGCGAGCCAACAAACTATACCAAAAAAATAAGAAAATGGCAAATGAAGTGATATACTACATAATATGAAAACAACACGAAAAATTATATCAGCAGTAGTAATACTGGGAATTGGGTTTGCCGCAGGATTTTTTATTCCACATAAAACTACATCACTTGAAAAAACTGAAATGACCCACGATATGGGAACCATGGCAGGAACCATGTCAGGAGCTATGGATATGAGCGTTTCTGATATGGCAAAATTAGAAGGAGATGATTTTGATAAGAAGTTTGTAGAAGACATGATAGTTCACCATCAAGGTGCCGTTAATATGGCTCGTTTGGCTCAAAAGAAAAGTAAACGAGAAGAAATTAAAGCACTTTCTGCAGATATTATTGGAGCTCAAACCAAAGAAATCAGTATGATGAAAGGTTGGCTGGCTCTATGGTTTAAATAACTTTTATATACAAAAGATATTCAATATTTCCATCACCACCTAAAATCGGTGATGGAATTTTTTGTAGACAGGTAATCTGGTGATGCAAAAGGGTCATTAAAAAATCATCTAATGATTTTTCTGCAGCGACAGTTTGTGCTATTCCTTGTCTATTTAAAAATTGTTTTCCCACTTCAAATTGTGGTTTAAATAGTAATACAATATTGGTATTTTTATGTGAAAGTTTAGAAAGATGAGGAATAATATGCGAAAGAGAAATAAATGAAACATCACATACTATTATGTCAAAAACTTTTTCCGTAGTAGTGGCAAAATTTCTAAAATCTGTTTGCTCATAGAGAGAAATACGTGGATCGCTACGCAATGACTGATGAAATTGATCAGTGCCAATTTCTATGCTGTATATATGATTGGCACCATAACGCAACATACACTCGGTAAATCCACCGGTGCTTGATCCTATATCAATTCCTTCCAAACCTGTGACATTGATATTAAATTCTTGTAATGCATGTTCTAGTTTTTCTCCAGCACGAGATACATACGCACCAACTTTGGTTGAGGTAACCGTATCAGTTGTTTTTACTTCATACGATGCCTTTGTTGCCACTGAGCCATTAACGCAAACAAACCCACGTTTAATACTATCCGCAGCTTGGGATCGAGTAGGGAAGAGATTGTATTTCACGGTGTAGAGATCGAGTCGCATGTATGGATATTGTACCTATTGACTTTTATTTGTAAAGAGTGTTTTTTATGTTTATTTGCATGCGGTACGATAAACTAATAACTATGAAGATATATGTAGGTATTCCAGCGAAAAATGAAGAGAATAATATTGAAGGTAATCTGAATAGTATTTTACATTCTTTAAAAAAGGCCCAAAAAAAACAAGTGATAACTGAGTTTTGTCTTGTTGTTTGTATTAATAATTCCACAGATAATACTAAAAATATCGTTGATGAATACATGAAAAAAAATGTCTGTAGTGTAAAAAGTATAGAAATATATAACAAAATAGGAAAGTTCTCAGCCATAAATGTGCTCATGGATGATTTTAAAAAAAGTAATTTTGATATTTATATTTCATGTGATCCTGATGTTTTACTATTAGAAAATTGTATTTTTGAACTTGTTACAAAATACCAAAGAGATAGTACAAAAGAAATTCTGTATGCAAAATTGTGTCCTGTGATTGATAAGGATTCAGCAATTCAAAGACTAAGAAAGTTATATTATTTTTATGAGCGTCAGTTTATTAAAAAAGATGAGTATTTTAAAGGTGGTTGTTATTTGGTAAATCCTACGGGAGTTGATATCTTTTTGTTAACAAATAGTAAAATACAAAGCAAGGTAACTGCAACGAGTGGTATACCTCCACGTTCAGACGATATACTCATAACGCGGATTTATAAGCACGAAGGTAATTCTGACAGGATAGTTGAAGTAGATAATGCATTTGCATTGTATATACCACCAAATTCTATTTCATGTATGTTGAATGAGCAATCACGTATAAAAAATGAATTTAAATCAATAAATGAGTATTTTCCTGAATTAAAATATTTAAACACAAAAAAGAATTTAATTATAAATTTTGGTAAGTTTATGACGTTTAATATTTTAAGTTTTTTTATTAAAGATACGTGTTTTACTAAAAATTCTACCCAAATAAATATTTTTGATGTTCCTGTAGTTGAAGGCTTTTGGAGTCTGAATTCAGATTGGAAGTTTTATTTAAGTCCTTTCTTACCAAATGATGTAAGTTGTGGTTCAGTTGTTTTTGGTTTGAATTTTAAAAAAAATAAAATCGCAATGCTAAAAAGCAAAAAAGGTATTGATTTACCAGGTGGCCATATAGAAATCGGTGAGACACCCGAGCTGGCACTCCAAAGAGAAATTTATGAAGAGTTAGGAGTAAAGGTAATCGATCAACAAATGATTGGGTTTCAGATTATGAGAAATAAAAAAGTAATAATAAATAAGATTACAGGACTCCCGTATCCTGAATTTAATTACATTCCATATTATCTAATAGAAACAGATTGTGATGTAATTGATTTTTCAGAAAATAATGAAAATACAGCATTTTCTTTAGAGATAACAGATCAAAAGGTTCGTGACAGTAAATCCGGGGAAATGATTGAACTTATCCATACTATACTTACTAGCTAAAGATCGAGTCGCATGTATGGATATTGTACCTATTGACTTTTATTTGTAAAGTGAGTATTATAAACGTCTTAGTTATTTATTCACTCTTAAATTTAATACTATGCCTAATAGTTGTGCACCCTGCAATGTTGAAGATTTTAAAAAACTATTTAATAATCATTTTCATAATAAGAGACCTTTAACGGTCATTTGTTTGAATGATTTTTTAAAAACGCTGTCACCTAAAGAGATTAAACCTCTTGGAATTATGGATAACAGCAAGACCGTTGGCATGTATACTGTCAAATTTCAGGCTAATGATACCATTAAGACATTTGCTCTTCTGTTTACAAAAAATAAAAACGATGAAGACGCACCCAATCTAATTGGCACTACTAAAGTTAAACATTTAGGCTTTAGCAGTTGGGAGTCATTATAAAACAAATGCTTTTCTTAACCAAAAAACCCTTAAATATAAAATTTGAGGGTTTTTCTCTGTGTCAGAGGTGGGAGTTGAACCCACGACCTTAGGTTTATGAATCCTACGCTCTAACCAACTGAGCTACACTGACAGGTGATACTATTATACATACTTGTTGACTTTTTTCAATATCTTGTGATATATTAATCATAGTAATTTTTTTCAGTTACGAGTTTAAATTTCATGGCTATAAGGTTTACAAAGAGCTTCGGTTTTTCTGGAGCTTTTTTGTTGCAAAAAAGAGGATTCTTGGTATACTGATTTCACCATTTTGTGAAAAATGTTTAATTTATGCGGTGGTAGCTCAGCTGGTTAGAGCACTCGCCTGTCACGCGAGGGGTCGTGGGTTCAAGTCCCATTCACCGCGCATAAATCAAAAAACTCCCGAAAGGGAGTTTTTTTGATATTGTATTTTTTTCTATAAAATATATGTATATACTTTATCTGGTATGAAATTACTTGAAATACTTAGAAAACATTTTGAAGCAGAGGCAGAATTTTAAATCAATATATATAATTAGTATTCCGTAGTTTTAAATATATAAGATGGTTTTTCAAATGAATACCTATGATACTATTGGTGAAATACTTGCTGAAAATAAAGAAGCTGTAATAATTATAGATGTTCAAAAGAAGATTTACCCGCACGAGCAACCATATTATAATAAAAGAAGAGATGTAAATTACCAGTTATCCGCAGCTCTCAAATATTTTATGACTAAAAACGAATTCAATAGCGTAATAAATGATTATATCGGAATAAATAATGCACCTTTTGAGGAGATTGGTTTTCTTACTGATTATGGTTCTGGTGAAATAAAAAAAATTGGATTTGTTTTAGATTTATGCAAAGAAACAATTCGTAAAGCAATCTTAGAAAATTGTGACGTTTTATTTTGTTTTCACGCTAAAAAAAGTAGAGTAACCTTGTTTAAAGAAGACCTTCAAAAAGGGAAATTAGACGTATACGTATGTCATCTTCCTTTAAATTTTGCATCAAATGGTATACACAAAAACATGATTGAACTTTTTGGATTAACTGGTGAACCACATTTTTTACAAAAAGATGGTGATGAAATTATTGGTGGACTATACGCAATCCATGAATCAAAGCTGCTAGATGAACTTATTACTCATATAAGAAAAGTTGTAAAGGATACAATCAAAGTTTATAACCCATTTGAAAAGGAATATAAGAAAATAGTCTTCTCTTCTGGTTCTGGTTGCAAAGATGAAATTTTTGATCAGATAGATTGCGACTGCATAATTACGGGTGAGCTGAAGCATGGATCAATTATTAAAGCACAAGATAAAGATATTACACTTATTGAAATTGGTCATTATGAGTCAGAAGCTCCTGCTCTTAAAAAAATCTGCGAACAAATTGGTGGGAATTTAGAAAATGTTGAAGTAATTTTTATTGAAAATAAACCAAAAATGTTATTAAAATGAACAACAAACAATATGCTCATATGATGTCTGACGGTAATATCAATGTCACATTGGTTGATTCGGGAATTTTTCTCGACTTTAGATAGTCCCAAAAATAACGGACTGCAAAACTAGAGTTTTGCAGTCCTCTTTTTTAATGTTAAATTAAGAACATGAAAGAACTATTAAAAACACCAAGTTTTGGGAATGGTGAGACAGAAATGTTTCTCTATGAGTCAGAGATTAAAACAAGTCGTGTTGTACTCCTTTTGAAAGGAATTTATGGATTTCACTTTCAATTGGATGATTTTCAGACAGATTTGTTAGGGCTAAAATGGGATGCGGCATTTATTCGGTATTTCTTACCGCATGCTCATGTTGTTTGCGTGAATACCTCAAGATTGATTGGATATGATCAGTCTAGTTTCAAAGAGCGTAGAGATTCATTTGAAGGCAAAGATTATTGGAATGAAATATCTGATGTATCTATCGCATTTGAAAGAGCATTGCAGGTTCTGGTTGAAAAAGGAATTACTACTCCAGAAATTCATCTTATTGGTAAATCGTTTGGAGGTACTACATTTTTGGGTATGAAGGAAATTGCACATAAGGCAGTAACTATCTCAATGCTCGGGAGTGGGTCTGGCAAAAGCGAAACCACAACAAAACCACTTCTTCACACGCTTCCTGATGAGCAAGAACTACTTGAAACCATTAAAAACTACACAGGTTGTTTTTATTCATATCGTGGGGAGCTTGATGAAGTTGTTCCCCTTGAGTCACAAGAAAAGATAATTCGAGCAAGTGGTGCTAAAATCACAAGCTATATTACCTTAAAAGGGGTAGATCATGAGTTCGAGAAAATGCACGGTGAAGATAGTATAGAGCCAGGTATGATAGTTAGAAAAATGATTCTTGATGCCATAATGATGAACACAAAACAAAAGTCTTAGCGTTGCTAGGACTTTTTATGTATAAGAATTTTTGCTTATAGTTAAAAGTTTATCTTTCAGAATTGCAGTTCTCACTTCATTCACTAAGTCGCGCATAAACTCAAAAAAACTCCCGAAAGGGAGTTTTTTGTTATGGATACTATTTCAATTATGGGCAATTGGATTGGTTTGTTTATGTTTTAAAAATATTGCATAATTACTTTATTATATGAATCTAGAAAATCTAAAATCAGAGTTGTTGGTTGATAAAGAAATTACATTGAGTATCCGCGATCTTGATCAGGCTCGGGCAACTTTTGAGCTTATAAATTCAAATAGAGATTATTTAAGAGAATTCTTGCCATGGGTTGATGAAACTCGGATGATTAAAGATGTTGAAGAATATATTACGTATTGCAAGGAGTCGTTTACTAAACAAAAGAATTGTTCATACGGAATTTTTTATAGTGGCGAATTTATTGGTATGGTTTCATTTGTGAGTTTTTCTGAGTCAAATCATTCTTGTGAAATAGGGTATTGGCTGGGAAAAGAATTCCAAGGAAATGGAATAATAACTCGAGCAGTAAAAGCACTTGTTGACCATGCATTTAATGATATTAAATTGCATCGAATAATAATACGAGCAGCAGTAGAAAATAAACCAAGCTGGAGCATTCCAGAACGTTTAGAATTTACCTATGAAGGAATTAATCATGAAGCAGAGTTGGTTAATGGAAATTTTTATGATTTAAAAGTATATGGTTTACTTAATAAATATCTGTAAACAAAAGCCTCAGTATTTGCTGGGATTTTTTATTTTATGGAGTTTTTGTGTTTATGAACAAACGTATTACAATAGAACTATTCTATGAAAAAATCTCAACAATGGTGGAAATGGACACAGACGCAGTGGAACAATGAAGTTCAAATGTTTATAAAAAACCTCAAAGAAAATTCAAAGTATATTTTGGAACACTATGAACAATGTGACGATACACAAATGGCAGACTTTATGGGTCGTATATTTATGAGTTCTTCTGGTGAGGTACTTTCAAATATGCAAAATATATGTGAAATAGCATCAATGGTTTCAACAGATGAACACATCAAAGCACTCACCAAAGAACTTTCAAATGTGATACGAGCCGCTGCCGTTGAAATAATGCTAACACCTGGATGGGTGGCAGTATTGGGTCATCTTGAAAAAAATTCGCAGGACAAAAACGTCATAAGAATTTGTCATGAGGTGCAACAATTATTTACCATAAGAGGACTGTATCTTTCAAAACCAGATGCCAAGAAATTTACCAAGATTTCAAACGATATTAAAAAACTTGCAAAAGAATTTGATTTTGAAAATGATACTTATGAAAAGTTTATAGTTTGTTCAGGCGAGGATTTGGTAGGATTATCCAGTGCATATATTTCTGGTCTTGAAAAAACAGATAAAGGTTACAAAATTACCACAGCGCCACACCACGCAGGACAATTCATAACCTATGCGCCAAATCTTGTAAAAGCACGCGAACTTGCGGTGTTGTGCTCGCAAAAAGGTGGTGTAAAAAATCTTAAACGTTTACACGCCATTGCATTATTGCGGCAACAACTCGCTGATCTTGTTGGATTTGAAAACTTTGCACAGATGAATATTTCTACACGCTCGCAAAAAAATCTTTCAGCATTATTTACTCTTGCACAGAAACTCAGCAAAGCACACGATGGATTTTATAAAACAGATATGACACTGTTGCGTGAAGTGGGGGGATACAAAAAGACACAAAAGATTCCTTCTTGGATGGTGTCTCGAATCAGTAAAAAGATTTCAGATGAAAAGCTAAAGCTTCCTGATGGTCAAACACTTAAAAACTATTTTGAATATGAGCGAGTGTTGCCACTGATTGTTGAAGATCTTTGCAAGCTTCTCTCATTAACATTTGAGAAAAATTCTACCAAATATTGGCATACTGATGTAGTTTCTTATTCATTTTTTGATAGTAAAACAAAACAGAAATTTGGTGATATTTTTTTTGATATGATTGGACGTAAGAATAAAAATGCACATCCATGTTGCGCTGCTTACGGTGAAGGAGCTATAAATATGTATATGCCAGATATCATGAATAAAGAATCAAGAGCTGCTGTTATTTTGATGCCACTGGCTCAAAAAACAAAAACTTCACCAACGTTGATGAGCTTTTATGATGTTCAAGTTCTTTTTCATGAGTTAGGTCATGCGTTTCATAATATTTTGGGATCACACCAGATTGCTTGTTTGGCAGGATATAACGTTCCATGGGATATTGTAGAAATACCATCCCAGCTGTTTGAACATTTTCTTTTAAATGTTTCAACCATTAAAAAATATTCACAACATTTTGAAACAAAAGAATCACTTGCAGCACCGGTGATAAAAAAAATACTAGCGTGCCAGCATTTATTTTCTGGATATGGAAATAAATATCAATTACATAATTACACATATGATTTATTGATTCACTCGTCAGAATATAATAATGACCCCAAAGAATTATATAAAAGTAATTTTTCAAGTATTATAAAGGATATTGAACCATTACCAGAAAGCACATCACCCAGTAATTTTGGACATATTGTACATGGATATGAAGCGGGATATTACACGTATATGTGGACACTTTTAATTGCGTATGATGTGGCGGGTCATTTACAAAGTGGTAGTGGTTGGTCATTAAAAAAACTAAAAGAATTTAGAATAAGATTTTTGGAAGCTGGAAATAGTTTAAATATTATAGAAACACTAGAACATTTGCTTGGCAGAAAGATTAACACGGGTGCCATGGTTGCATTACTTGAAACGTCATATCAAGAAATGGAGTCAATCATTAAAAAGTAATATGAAAAAGATTCTCATTTTTGATTTTGATGGAACATTGGTGCGCACACAAGATATTGTAATTCACTTATACAATGTTTATGCTAATAAACATAATTTGCAAACCATAGAGCATCATGATCTTGATACCATAAAAAAGAATTCTTTTTTAAAGACAGTAAGAGAATTCAATGTACCTCTATGGAGAATCCCATTTATTGTGTTGTTTATTAAAACACATTTAAAAAATAAAATAAAAAAGATGATTGTGTCACATGAAATACATCAGGCATTGAATCTTTATCAAGAAAAAGGCTATGAATTATATGTAGTAACTTCTAATTCTGTAGAAATTGTGAAGGGGTGTTTAATGGAAAATAATATTACATGTTTTAAAGAAATACACTCGGTTTCTCGTATTTTTGGCAAAGCAGGTATTTTGAAAAAAATTATTAAGAACCATCATCTTGATAAGAATAATACCTATTATATAGGCGACGAAGTGAGAGATATGAAAGCAGCACACAAAGCAGAAATCCATGCAGTTGCGGTTACGTGGGGGTATCACGATAAAGAACTTTTAAAGAATCAAAGGCCTTATATTATATTAGAATCATTTAAAGATTTGGAAAAATTATAGTCAAATTATTTAATACGATTTGTAATAAGGAATCATAGAAGGCTTAACCCTGATTTTTTAAAAATGTCAGGGTTTTATGTTATGATTTTGATATGGTAAAAATAGATGTTTCAAAACTTGAAGGTACGGAATTTCAAAAGTTAGTGTGGGCTGCACTTCAGGAAATTCCAAAAGGAACAACGGTGACGTATAAAGAGCTTGCGCAGAAAATTGGAAAACCTAATGCGTTTAGAGCGGTTGCAAATGCGGTTGGGAAGAACCCGTGTGTGCCAGATATTCCATGTCATAGAGTGGTGCGTAGTGATGGAAAGTTGGGAGGGTATTCAGGGGAGGGAGGAGTGCGCGCAAAGCGCGCACTCCTAGTATTTGAAAAGGTTGATCTTTCAAAGCTTGAATAAAGTGGTTCTGATATACTATCTTTATGAAGTTACAACAAAAAATTAAAACATTATTGCATGCATATACTGCTCCTTATGAACATAGGGGTCACAAACCACACCTATTTACGGTGCGAAGTCTACATACACTTTTTATAGGATTGGTGGTTCTTCAAATGTTTTCTATGATGGGAGGCACGTGGGCAAACATTGAAACTAATATTTCAAAACAGGTACTGATAGATTTAACGAACCAAACAAGATTAGAAAATAATGTAGTAACGTTAATTCCTGATGAAATATTAACACGCGCCGCACAAGCACGAGCGCAGGAGATGGCATCACGAGGATATTTTTCTCATGTCAGCCCAGAAGGAAACAAACCATGGATGTGGTTTGATAATGCTGGTTATGATTTTTCTTATGCAGGAGAAAACTTGGCGGTAAACTTTACCAATTCTGAAGATATTGAAAAGGCATGGGTAAATTCTCCAACACATTTTAAAAATTTAGTATTACCACAATATACTCATATTGGAATAGGGATAGCAGAGGGTTTGTACCAAGGCAATGAAGCAGTCTTTGTAGTGCAATTTTTTGCAAAACCAACTAAAAAACAATTGGCAAAAATAAAGCAAGGACTTACAAATATTGAAACAACACCAAAAAATAGTCAGACACAAAACCAAACAATGACAAATTCTTCACAACAAAAAGTGTTAGGTGATAGCATTCAGAAAACGGGAATGTGGTTCATGTTTGATAATTTATTTGCAGGGGTAAACACGCTTCAAATTATTATTTTATATAGTTTATTGATAGCTATTATTTTAATTTTTATGGTTGCCGTCAGAATGCACGTTCAGCCAAAATATAAAGAAATACTTATTGACACGCTGTTTATTGTTGTTATATTGGTATTTTTAATTTGGTATCACAATCAAAACACCGTAAATCCGCAGATTACCACCGATAATTATTCTGCCATTGAAATTAGAGAATAATTTTTAAAAAATGACAATATGGAGTTCATGAAGATTGTGTGAGATGCTGATGACATATTACTAAATGTATGGATGTAATTTCTGTATAATCTATGAAAAAAATATCAGCGGTTTTTATGTTTGTGGTGGTTGGTGTAATGACATTCTCGTCATCAGTAGCATATGCTGCTGTTTTGCCAACATCTCTAAATATTTTAGGGTCTCCATTAACTACTATTGATTATGGTCAAACCATTAATTTGACTGCACGACTTCGCCAAACGAGTGGTGGGGTAATTACTGGTAAACCTGTTGTATTTTTATTAGATTCAAACCCAATTGCTATTGTTAATACTAATGCAAGTGGTGACGCAGTAGCAACTAATATGGTGGTACCTACTGCCATAAGAAATGTTGGAACTCATAATAATGTGGTGCGAGTACGATTTTTAGCTGATGGAACATATGGTGCGTCAACTGCTGTACAAGATCTTATTGTTAACGCTATCCCACTTTCTATTACCGCACAATCTCAAACTAAAGATTATGATGGAACTGTTGCATCAATTGGTGCGCCATTTGTCAGTAGTGGTTCTTTAAAATATTCTGATACCTTAAATTTTATTCAGCAATTTCTTACCAAGATTGTGGGAATGAATAAAACTATCGTTCCCACAGGTTCCGTAAGTGACGGAAATAGCGGAAATAATTATACCGTAACCACCATTAATTCAACTACCGGTAGAATTAAGCGTATTCCACTTTCAATTTCTGGTATTACGGGAGTTTCAAAAATGTATGATGGAAATAACTCTGCGTCAGTAAATACTGGATCTGCAACATTAACAGGAGTTATTCCTGGTGACAATGTTTCTTTGGATTTTACTGCAATGGTAACCACATTTTCAAATAAAATAGTAGGCGTTGGTAAAACTATTACCATAACGGGTGTTATATTAACAGGGTCTGATGCTGCTAACTATACACTTTCACCAATTACGGGAGTTACTGCAAATATTACACCAGCACCGTTGATTATTACTGGAACAACCGTTTCACATAAAGAATATGACGCAACTAATATTGGTACAGTGGTAACCTCTGGTTCAATGCTTTCTGGTGTTATTGGTTTAGATGCGGTGACATTGGGAACTGCTGCTATGGGTATATTTGATACCAAACATATAGGTACGGCAAAGCATGTTACGATAACTGGATTCACTCTTTCTGGTACTGACGCATTAAACTATGAACTTTCACAACCAACGGGAGTAACCGCTGATGTTACCGCCAAAGATATTTCTGTTTCTTTTAATGCTGATAATAAAATTTACGATGGTTTGTTAGCCGCAACGGGGACATTTAGTGACACAAGAATTCCTGGTGACTCATTAGTTATTTCAAATACCGGAATTAATTTTGATACTAAAGTTATTGGAGTTAATAAAACGGTAACGGTGTCTGGAATTTCTCTTTCTGGAACTGATGCTTTAAATTATCATCTGGTTAACACCACCGTAACTGACACTGCCAATATTACTACGCGTATATTAGTACTTACGGTAACAGGAACTGACAAAGTATATGACAGTAATAGACAAGCAGTAGTTTCTTTGACTGACAATAGAGTTCCTGCAGATGATATTACTGTTTCATATCTTCAATCACGATTTGGAACTAAAAATGTAGGACCTCATAAAAATGTAACCGTAACAGGAATTTCTCTTTCTGGAACTGATGCTTTAAATTATACTACTGCGTCATCTGCTCAAGATCTGGATGTTGCCATTACACCCCGTCCGTTGGCTGTTACTGCAACCATTAACAACAAAGTCTACGACGGCAATGTAACAGCTGGAGTTGTTTCTTTAACTGATGACAGAATTATTGGAGACAATGTAGGAACTATTTCTTCAACTTTGGCAACATTTGGTACCAAAGATGTAGGAACTGCAAAAGCTGCTGTGGTTAATATTCTTATTTCATCTGCACCTGATAATGTAAATTACAGTATTCCAGCGTTAGTTTCTGCTTCTGCTGATATTACTCCACGAACACTTACTGTTACTGCAGTAGGGGATAATAAGATATATGACACAACTACCACTGCATCTGCGATACTTTCTGACAACAGAGTTTCCGGAGACGTATTAACGTCTGCATATACATCAGCACTGTTTGATACTTCATCTGTTGGGAATGGAAAAATTGTTACAATCATAGGAATTTCTCTTTCTGGAACTGATGCGGGAAATTATTTAGTAGCTCCAACAACCATTTCAACTACGGGAAATATTACACAAAAACCAATCATTATTACTGCCAACAATCTTTCAAAAGAACTTAATCAAACCGATCCAATATTAACAGCAACGGTTGTTGGCGTTATTTCTCCCGACATAACTACGGGAATATTGGTGCGTGATGCAGGAGAAACCATCGGTGCGTATGTCATTAACCAAGGAACATTTACGGCAGGTGGTAATTATCTTGAAACATTTATTCCTGGAGTATTTACCATTACTAAAAAATCACAAACTATAACCATCGATCCTATATTTGCCAAGAACTTTGGAGATTCAGACTTTGGAATTACCGGAACCGCTTCTTCAAATCTTGCACCGATTTTCTCTCTTGATATTACAAGTGCTGGAATTTGTTCATTAGTGGCTCCTTCTGTTGTGCATATTCTTAATCTTGGAAACTGTACCGTACTTGCGGACCAATCTGGGGACAGTGAATATTTTGCTGCGCCTAGCGCATCAATGATTGTTCCAATTATTGATGCTACAGGACCAACTATCACGTTAGTTGGTTTAAACCCAGTAACTGTTGAAGTTCAAACAGGCACCTATGTTGAAGCTGGAGCAACTGCCAGTGATAATCATTACAGTGGAAGCCCTGCTGTAACAATTAGTGGGTCAGTGGATATTATGACTGTTGGATCATATCTTATTTCATATTCTTCAACTGATGATCACCGTAACACCACCACTATTACCAGAACGATAAATGTAGTAGATACCATTAAACCCGTTATTACGTTAATAGGTTCAAGTTCAGTTACGATAATTGCTGGTGATATTTATGTTGATGCTGGAGCAACTGCCAGTGATGTATATAATGGGACAATTATTCCTACATCTACCAGTACCGTAAATACTGCTGTAGAAGGAACATATACTGTAAGCTACGATGCACAAGATGCATCTTCAAATATCGCAGATGCCGTAATAAGAACAGTTCATGTGGTAAATGCTGATGCGCCAGTGTTTAGTCTTTCAAATATTACACAAGAAGCAACTTCTTCATCAGGAAATGTTATTGACTATGGAACCATTACCTCAATTGACGCCATTGATGGAATAATTTCTGCATCATGTACACCAATCACCAATAGTACATTTATTGTTGGCGTTACTACTGTTCAATGTCAGTCAATCAATTCACATTCAATTACCGGATCAGGAAGTTTTACCGTAACAGTAACTGACACTACAGCACCGGTAATCACTGTTCCGGGAACTCAAACATTTGAAGCAACCGGCATAGCTACTACTCCTACACTTATTACGGCAACTGCAGCTGATATTGTTGATGGATCAATAACAGCAACCACTTCTGCAACTATGTTTACCAAAGGAACACACACCGTTACTTGGACCGCCACTGACGCGCATGCTAATGTTGCTACCGCAACATCAACAGTTGTTATTACAGACACCACCGCACCAGTTATTAGCAGAAATGGTAATGCAACTATTGCTCTTGCATATGGCGCTCTATATACCGATTTGGGTGCTACTGCAGTTGATATGGTAGATGGAACCGTTACTGTTGTTGTGGGGGGAGATATCGTGAATACTACGGTACCTGGAACCTATACTGTGCGATATAATGCCGCAGATGCATCTTTAAACACAGCAGCAGAAGTTACCAGAACTGTTGTAGTAAATGCT
>JAYVHO010000023.1:0-29680 GCA_043771175.1 bacterium
GCCTGTCGCGACGGCGACGGCCAGCTCAACGTGCTTGTCGACGAGGTTGACCCTGGCTTCAAGTGGGGTGCAGGCGACGGCGTGTACTTCAGCAACAAATTTCTCTCAATTATTTGGGAGTTTTTAATTTGTCATCAATCCCACGCTTCCAACCGCCTAACATTTTCCCAATTTCTATAAGTGGTGTTGAAATTTCAATATACTTCTTTTCGGGAATAAGTTTTGACTCATAACCAAGTTGTAATAAAAAACGCAGTACATCAAGTTGCGATATACAAATCTGAAGATGTTTTGGTTTTTCTAAAATAGACTGGTAACTGGTAGCATATACTTTTTCTAAAAAACTCAAAAAATATTCATCTACTCTGTTACCATACGTATAGCGTGAATTTCTTGGGATATTGGGTATATATGAAATCCATAGTAAATAAATAGATTTTGCTTTAGCAAGTACTACGGGTACTTGCTAAAGCAATACAAAAAAGAGGATGAAAAAAAGGATTTTTGAAACAGATTATAAAACTGAAATAGTTCAATCGTATTTAGGGTTATTGGGGTATGGGGGTGGGTGGAAATTGAGAGAGAAGATTAAACAATTAATAGAAACTAGAGAAATGATATAATTACCTTATGAAAACTTCTGAAATACCACAATTTTTGCAGCCATTTTTGTGGTCAATTGATATTTCAAAACTTGATACTCAAAAAGATAAATTAAGAATAATTACAAATATCCTTAATCTAGGGAGTGAAAAAGCAGTGAAATGGCTTTTTGAAATGTATACAAAAGAAGAAATACAAACCGTAGTAGAAAATCCAAAATCAGGAGAGTGGAATAAAAAATCAATAAATTATTGGGCATTATATTTTAATATTACTCCACACATAACTGCTAGAAATATATGATTTATTTAAATATTTTAGATACAAAACGTCAAGAATTTTTTAAAGAGATTTCATTTCTTAAAGAATACGGATTTTATCTTGCTGGTGGTACAGGACTTGCTCTGAAGAAATAATGTATAAAAATAATTTTGAAGTTTCATTTGAAGAAATTAAGAAATTTTTTCTTGAAATTGTTAGATAGTGTAGGGCTAAAGAAGAAATCCTT
Source organism: bacterium (assembly GCA_043771175.1). Classification (GTDB taxonomy): domain Bacteria; phylum Patescibacteriota; class Minisyncoccia; order Phycocordibacterales; family UBA1006; genus DASWYC01. The sequence goes on from JAYVHO010000023.1 coordinate 1,112, forward strand.
TAAAAGTACCCACTATTGAAATTAACGAAAATTGACTATCTTCTTCTTCCAAAAATACGAAGGAGGCTTAAGAAAAGATTAATAAAATCAAGATACAATGTAAGTGCTCCAATAACGTGAACTCGTTTAATATCATCAACAGAAACTACATCTGCTTTCATACGTGCAATTTTTTGCGTGTCATATGCTGTTAAGACGGTAAATACTGCAACACCAATCCATGCAATAATCATATCAGCCAGTGTACTGCCAATAAACATATTAATAACTGATGAAATAATAATGGTAATGAGTCCAATAAATGCAATTTTTCCGTATGCGGTTAAATCTGTTTTGGTGGTTGCTCCATAGTACGCAAGCATAGCGAATAAAACAGCGGTAGAAAGAAAAATTGAAATAATTGATGTTATTTGGTACATGACAAAAATAAATGAAAGAGTAGCACCGCTGAGCGTTGCGTAGATAAGAAATAAAGCTTTGGCGCTGTCGGGTGAAAGTGTGTGGATTCTGGCAGAGATATACCAAACTAGTGCAAGTTCTGCAATAATAAAGGCAATAAGCCCATATGCGCTTCCTAGAACAACACTATAGATTGCAGGAGTAGATACAACTATCATGGCAATAATTCCTGAAACCAATAGCCCATATGCCATCCACGTAAAACTTCCTTTTAATAGTTCTGATGAACTGACAATAGTGTTATGTGATTCTTTTGAAATGATGTGTGTTTCCATATAGTAATTGTGGCATAAAATTAAAAAATGTACATAAAAATTTGTCTACTTCTTCATTATGTTTTCAGGATCGTGGAGTATAATATTATTATATAAATAAACAGTATTATTATATGAATATACAAGACATTGCACAAAAATTAGTAGAACTTTGCAAAGTGGGGAATTATCAAGAGGCACATGATACGTTATATAATACTGACTGTGTTTCAGTAGAATCAGGTGCAGGTATGCCAAAATCAGAAGTTTCTGGTATGGAGGCAATTGCTGAAAAAGGAAAGAAGTGGATGGAAGATATGGAAGAAATGCATTCTTCTGAAGTTTCAGAACCACTGATTGCAGGAAATTCTTTTGCGGTAGTAATGACTATTGATATGACATCAAAAACTCGGGGCCGCAGCCAGATGAAAGAACTTTGTGTATATACCGTAGCGGACGGAAAAATTATTAAAGAAGAATTTATTTACTAAATTCAGATATAATAAAAGCCACTTTGCAAAACAAAGTGGCTTTTATAATTACACAGATTCTGGTTCTGGAAGATTTATTTCTTCTGGTGCATACATAAAAACATTTAAAGTTGGAATAGGGTGATAGAGGAGATGTTTGATAATTCCTTGCTCAACTTCAAGTTGTTCTTGAGAATTAATACATATAATCCTTAGAATTATTCCACCCCACTCAACGGAGTTTGCTTTTCTTTTTTTAATTAAATTGTAGAGGTCTATTGGTATTTTATCTACAGAGTCCGATAACTTTGTTTTTTCTTTCATCGTGTTATTTTTTTAAAAAATCGTAAGTAATCAATTACTTCTTGAAGTGCTTGTGGGTCTGATTTGTGGTAAGAAATTTTCTGACCTCTTGTGTCAAAAAATTCATAAGGATTTGTGATTACTGATATATTTGATTGTAAAATAGCTCTTCCAAAATCAATTATAACAGGCTGGTGAGTATGGAAATCAATCATGATATTTTTAAGGTGCATATCACGATGAAGTGTATTCATCTCATTATTCATCCAGTATACTGCTTTGGTTAGTTTTTCTATATACTGTTCAACGTTCAGATGAAGCGGAGTAATTGTATTTATCGTTCCAAGACTTTTAAGGGTACATCCATGAATATATTCCATTATAATAATTTCAACGGGAACAACTATATTGTCAGAGCGAAAAAAATTTCCATATCCCCAAAATTCAGGTTTCGGAAAAGAAAAATCCTTTGAAACTGATTTTTCTGCAAGTTTATATCCAATTGTGAACTCATTTTCAATTGTTCCATCAAGAGTATTTTTATATGGAACAATTTTGACGGCAAGGACTCTGGTTTTTGTTGATAGTTTGTAAACCTGAGCAGACATACCATCACCAAGTAATACCTTTCCTTCAATAGCTTTTTCTGCAAATGCATTCAGTTGTACGCCAAAATTTGCAATTTCAGTTGCGTTGTAATCTCTCAAAAGTCCTGATGAGAGATAATCTTGAGAGAGATTGAGTTTCATTTGTTTGTTTTTAAGTTTTCTCTTGCAAATTACCATGAAAATGGTATTATTGTCAAACTAACATAAGATAAAAAGACTTATCATATTGGCCGCATTAGAAATTGCCGAAGGTTAAGCACACGTATTTATATGGAAATTAGAAACATTGCAATCATTGCACACGTAGATCATGGAAAAACCACTCTTACTGACGCACTCTTAAAACAGTGTGGTGTAGTAGAAGAAGGCGTTTCAATGGACTCAAACCAAATTGAAAAGGAACGAGGTATTACCATTTACTCAAAAAATACGTCTTTGGTATATAAAGATACTAAAATTAACATCGTAGATACTCCAGGTCACGCCGACTTTGGTGGAGAGGTAGAGCGAGTTTTGCGTGCTATTGATACGGTGCTTTTGATTGTAGATGCCCAAGAAGGACCTATGCCACAAACACGTTTTGTACTTCGTAAGTCTTTAGAACTTGGTCTTAAACCTATTTTGGTTATCAATAAAATTGATAAACCTGCTGCTAATCCTCAAAAAGCACATGATGATGTATATATTCTCATGATGGAACTTGGTGCTAATGATGAACAACTTGATTTCACAACGGTATATGCAATTGGTCGCGAGGGAATTGCTATCAGAAATCTTTCTGATGAACGTGTAAATCTTGAACCATTACTTGACGTTGTTCTTGAAAAAGTTCCTGTTTCTTCAACGCGTATTGATGGAGATTTTCAAGCACAAGTGTTTAACTTGGGATATGACAATTTCTTGGGACGTCTTGGAGTTACTCGTGTATATCAAGGTTCAATGAAAATTACTGACACAATCACTATTAAATCAGCAGAAGGTGTTACAAAAGGAAAGGCTACTAAACTGTTTACCTTTCATGGAATTAACCGTGTTGAAGTTGATGAAGTTACCGCAGGGGATATTGTTTTAGTGGCTGGGTTTCCTGATATTACTATTGGTGATACCTTTGTGATTAATCCAGAAACAGAATCAATGAAAGCAATTTCTATTGATGAGCCAACTATTTCAGTACGACTTTTAGTAAATGACTCACCACTTTCTGGACGAGATGGAAAATTTGTAACAACCAGACAAATTAGAGAACGTCTTGAAAAAGAACTTCAAATCAACGTAGGACTTAAGGTGGATTTTGATGACAGCGATTCATATATTGTATATGGACGTGGAGAACTTCACATTGCGGTACTTCTTGAAAATATGCGTCGTGAAGGTTTTGAAATGCAAGTTTCTCAACCAGAAGCAATTATTAAAATGGTTGATGGAAAAAAAGTTGAACCATGGGAAGAAGTGGTGGCTGACGTTCCTGAAGAATATTCTGGAGCTGTCATTGATAAATTAGGACGTCGTAAAGGTCTCATGCAAGAACTCAAGGTTGATAAGGGAATTGCTCGTATTACCTTTGAAATTCCTACTCGTGGACTAATGGGATATAGAAGTCAGTTTGTGGTTGATACCAAAGGACAAGGAATTTTGTCAGCTCGCTTTATTGCTTTTAAAGATTATGCAGGAGAAATTAAGAAAAAAGAAACAGGAGCTATGATTTCTATGGAAGATGGAAAGGCTCTTGCGTACGCACTGTGGAATCTTCAAGATCGTGGAACACTGTATATTGGTCCACAAGCAGAGGTTTATGAAGGAATGCTTATTGGAAACACTATTAAAGGTGAAGAAATGAGCGTAAATCCAACAAAAGGAAAGAACCAATCAAACGTTCGATCTTCTGGAAACGATGAAGCAATCGTTCTTAAGCCTTCAACCGATGTAACGATTGAACGCGGACTTGAACTTATGTCAGATGATGAATATTTGGAGATTACCCCAAAAATTGTACGTCTTCGTAAGCAAATTTTAAATGAATCAGTTCGTAATAGAACTGCCAAAAAAAGAGATTAATAAAAATCCCTCTCAGTCTTGAGAGGGATTTTTTATTCCAAAATTTTCAATATCTTGGTAAAAATTGTTTTCATTTGTGTACGTATAGAAAGCAATAAATACAGCAACAAGCTGTTTAAGGTTTTCTTTTTTGCTCAACTTAAGAATTATTTCAAGCGATATTGAGTGTCTGCCAGCAAAAATATGACTTAAACTTGATTGTGGAATTCCTGTAAATATTGAAAACCATACTTTATTTCTTTTATTATTTTTAAGCATTTTTTCTAATGCTTTGCCAACTCGAAAATTATTCATGGTATGAATAGGTGTATGGTGAGATTCATTTGACGTATCCATGGTGTTTTTATTTTAAAGTAAGTTTTTTTGAGTATAAACGGTATATAAAAAATAGCAAGTGTTGCTATTTTTTTGTATCGTCTTTGTACTTTTCATTTCGCTGTATTTTCTTTCGGGTAGAGTATAAACGCTCTGATTCTGGTGTTTTAACTTCTTCAAGTTTTTTGTATATAGTTTCAAATTTTTCAAGCTCTTGGGCATCAGTGAAAATTCCTTTATTCCATTGACTGTTGATACCAAAATACGTGACTAATTCAAGCGAATCTTTTATGAGTTCAGCGTGTTCATCGTGTTCAATTTTATTTCCAACAAAAATATAAGGGGTTTCAAAAAAGTGAAGCATTGACGCAATATCAATAGCCACTTTAATAGAATGAGGGCGAGGCTCAACTACAATTACAGCAGCAGAAAATCCTGTTGAAATTCCTGAACTGACACCGTCGGTTCCAGCTTTTTCATCAACCACAGCGTACTGGTTGTCTTTAACATTCAAAAGAGGAAGATAATATTTTAGAGATGAAAATAAAACATGACTGCAACTCATATCAAATTTAATAGCATCAGTCAGAGGTCCTGCCGCCATAAGAGAAAGATTATCAGAAAGTGGATATGAATATTTTTGTGTGTAAGAGTCTTGTGGGTGGATAGTAAAGTATGGATATTCGGGAGTTTTACCCAACATTGCTTTTAGTGCATTTTGATTGTTTACTGCAAGATATTGTTTAATGTCTTCTAATGAATCACCAAAATAGGGCATTGTCATGGGTGCACCTAAGTTGTATGCAAAATCAATATTATGATCTGCATCAATGGCTAATACATGGTTGTCTGGATTATGAGCAAGAAAACGTGCAAACCCCGTTGCCATGGTTGTTTTTCCGCTACCTCCTTTTCCAAGAAATCCTATAATCATGAAGTTATAATACCTTAAATTTGTGGTCGGTGCCAACGTGATCCACCAACCATATCAATAGCGCGTTGAATGATATTTTTTACTCGTTCAGGGTTATCTACCATTTTAAAATCAAATTCTCTGCTGGTTCCTGATGATTGAGCCTTTATGGTTCCGCACTTTAATATTGTTGACCAGAACCCCGTAGTATCTGTTACGATATCTTGTATATCATCCAATCTCACTACGGCTACATTTCTTGAAAATAATCCTTTTTGGTCAATATCTATAATACGTTCTGTGGTAATAACCCAAGAATCCAGTACGCGGTCAGTCCATGAAATAAAATATAAATTCCAAATAATAACAGCAAAGGCAGTTGCTCCGCCATATAAATATCGCACAGTATCAGTATCAAAATTTACTGAAGTAAAAGAAGTCAGATAAATAATAATTAAAAATGGTGCACCGCCCAAAACAATAGCTCTAAAAATATCTAACAGATAAACAATAAAGTGTGTCCTTGCAACGTAAATAATTTTTTCACCTGGATTGAGTTTTATCATACGAGAAAAGGAGAAAGCTGATTAACCATGACTAAAATACCCAAACCAAGCCCAAATAAATATACCATTACACCAAATGTAAGTTCTTTATAAATACTAAAATTAAACCAGTGATACATCAGTGCCGCTGCACAAATAGCTGAAAATAATAACACAATTCCTACAATAATGGTTGCCATGCGTAGATTGTAACATAATGTTTATTCTTTAATCAAAAGCGAAACACCAACAATACTATGATAACCATCTTTGGTAAATAAATCATATGCCGCACGCATAGTAGAGCCAGATGTAATGATGTCATCACAGAGAATAATTAAACTGTCACGAGGTGGTTTTTGATGGGTAAAAATAAATTGAGATTTTGAAATAGCGATTCTTTTTATTTTAGTAAGTTTATGATGCTCTGTATTGCTGGTATTTTTAAGAGTACTTTTGTATAAATTTGCTGAAAAGTTTTTCTTTTTTAAAATATCGATCAATTCTTGGCCAATAATATTCATCTGGTCGTGACCAATTTTTTGTAATTTTTTACCTGTTCGAGGAAGAGGAATAACGGAAATGGTTGTTACTGATGTTTTTATAATTTCCGAAATGATGCAATTATGTATCAAAATTGCACAAACATGTGCAATCTGTGTGGATGGTTTTTGCTTTAATGTCACAATAAGTGATCGGAGTAAAAAGTCTGAATATGATGCACAACCATAAAATCCTTCAGAAGTTCTTTTATGTGTTTGCAAATAAGGCTTTCTACATCTATTGCATAACGGTAGATCATAGGTACCGCAAGAAATACAGGTGCTGGGATACAATATATGTACACAGGTTTTTATAATACGTACCACAAATGACATCATGATATACTTTATACATGATTCCTCTCCTTGATACCATAAAAAAATCACTAAGTTCTTTGTTTCCCAGTGATAAACCATCAAAGGTTTTAGGAATTGATATAGGAACCACGGCACTAAAAGTGGTAGAGATTTCTAATGCCTTTGGAAAGCTTTCACTTTCTACCTATGGAGAGGTGGTACTTGGCCCCTATGATAATAAAGAATCATGGGAAGTTGTTACGTTAACGTCTGATATTATTGAAAAAGCGTTAGGTGATATTATGCGTGAAGCACAAACCACATCATCCATAGCAGGAATTGGAATTTCTTCTGTTTCATCATTTATTTTTATTTTAAACTTACCTAATGTACCCAGTGATGTGTTGGGTGCGGCAGTAGTTAACGAGGTGAGAAAATTCTTACCGATTGATCCATCTCAAATTTCTCTGGATTGGTATGAGCTTCCAAAACTTTCTTTTCAAGATATAGAAACCAAAGAAGTACTAGTGGCTGCTATTAAAAATGAAACACTGTCTACGTTAAAAATTGGAATTCCAGCTTCAACATTTGCAAATTCATTTTACGAAATAGAAACATTTTCTATTTTACGTTCTGCTTATCATAGAGAACTTTCCACTACAGCGCTCATTGACTGTGGAGCATCAGCTACACGTGTGGCGTGTACTCAATTTGGAATTTTGAGAAGTATTCAAACTATTAAACGAGGTGGGTATCATTTAACAGAAACAGTGCGCGCAGAAATGGGTGGGGTGACATTTAAAGAAGCAGAGCAGTATAAGAAAAAAACAGCCACCACATCAAACTCTCAAGCAGTAAAAACATATTGTGATACTTTGATAAATGAAATTGTAACACTGGTGAATCAATATGAACAAAAAGAACATGCTACCGTGTCAAGAATTATTTTAAGTGGGGGAGCGTCACGGTTAAATGGATTCAAAGAACTTCTTGAAAAGAAATCTCAAAAAGAAGTAGTGTTTATTAATCCATTTGATAAGGTGGAAACTCCCTCAATGCTTCATGATCCACTGTATCAAAGCGGACCAGAATTTGCACAGGCTGCGGGACTGGCGTTAAAACTACTATCTTAGTTGACTTTCATGTCCGTCATCCCGCCTTTAGCGGGATCCAGTCATATTGACTTTTTATACATATAAAGGTATTTTAAAGACAAATAAATTCTTTTACAATCAAACAAAATAATAAAATGAAATCAGAACAATGGCATAATCGTGATAAGTTTAATATCATAATTGATGGTAAAAAAACCTTACCCTCCATACCATTTCACACCGCAGATTCTGGACTTTCAATCAGATTTGAATTTCCAAAACATGAAGATGGAAGCTTGCAGATTGATCCAAATAACACACCTCGTTACGTTCTTGTTATGGATATAAATAATCACTATGAGATTAATAGTTTTTTAAATGGTACTCATCAGTTTGAATCTAAGCGATATCTTAGTATGGTTACTGAAACGGGTAATATAAATATCTTTTTAGACACACCAGGTAAACATCTTTTGGTGTTTTATCTGCTATCAGATCAAGCAAGCATAAAAGTAATTCAAGGTTTTCAACAACAACAAAAGATTGGTAAGTTTAAAAAAGTGCACTATGAAGGATTATTTAAAATAATCAATAATAAATTCTTGCCCTTTGAAGGTTCTCTGGTAGGGTATCAAGAAGTGGAGATTGTTGTTCCACAAGAAGCTTTGGCAGAAGTACCAAAAAGTGGCTTTGAAAAATTCTTCTTCCAGTGGGTGAACGAGTGGTGGTCAAAGAATCCGTATGATGAATGTAATTTTGCTTGGCGTGCAATGTTTATGGTACCGTTTAAAACATTACTATATGAACTACCTCTATTTTGCTTACGAATAATGGTAAGTATTTTTTTGGTTTTTGTTACTCAACTTCTTAAATTCTTCTTTTTCTTATTTGGTTATAATCACACTAACTATTTCTATGAAGAAATACATTTGCTAAAAAATACTTGGAAAAGAAAAAGGTACACAAAACTTATGAAAGGTGAAGATAATAGTTTTGAATCAGAAGTCTCAAAGAAAAAAAATGTATACACTATATTTGGAAAAGAATTTCAAGTATGGATAAGTCCAGCAGGTTTGATATTAAATATTGGTTGTGTTTGGCTGCTGTTTCATCAATCATATTTTAATAGAGGTGAAGTATTTTTGGGAATAGTAATGCCACTGGTTATTATACTTATTACACTGGGTTTTATGGGCGAACATGCAAAAGCGGGAAGTTTGCCACATACGTTTTGGCATTTGCTAGGTTCAAAAGATGTGCGAGATAAATCATGGGATTATGATGATCACCGCAGAGATAAAATAAAAGTTATGATTGGTGTTATTGGTATTGTGTATTTTATCCATAGTGGATATCAGTTTGTTTCTGAAATGCTGCTATTACCACCAAGTACTCATGCAAAATATGAAATGACTGACGGTTTTTTATGGAGTTCCCTTGCATTTTTTGCCAGTGCTATTCTGTTGACTGCAATGCGTCGGCACATCTATAATTTCTTGGTTTATATAAAATTCATTGCAGTAGTTCAGAAAGTAATGGGCTTTGTAAAAAAAGAAGTTTCCATCTATCAAGAAAAGAAACAACAACAAGCAATTCTTTTTGCAAATGAAGTTATTACGGCAAAACAAGAAATTAAAAAAATTGAGATTAAAAAAGAAGTAGTAAAAAAATCACAGCAGATAAAAGATTCTGATTGGTTAAAGGCTTGGAATTATGTAAACAATCTTATTTTCAAAAAAAAGAGGCATTCATGTAAACCATATGCCAAATAAACTATAATAAAAATCGTACCCCATGGGTACGATTTTTTTATGAGAGGAAAACTCAAAGTAGAAAATTTGATCAGGTATACTATATATGTTATGGCAGAGACTTTTCAAACTTCATTTATACCTAAAACTCCATTTGCTCCACTACCAGAAAGAATGGTGGTAGATGATGTTCACAATGGTCCTGGATTTTTAGGTATCTTTGCATATTTTCTTTTATTTCTTTCCATTGCTGCTTCTGGTGGTGTAATGTGGTATAGAACTTCTATCTCTGCAGCTATTGATAAAGATTTAACAGCTCTTGAAAAAACAGAAACGTTACTTGATCAAGAACTTCTAAATAATGTAAGAAGTTTAGATAGTAAAATTACTATCTCTCAATCAATCTTGGGACGTCACTATTCTGTGGCGTATGTTTTAGATAAACTTGCGGGCAGTACCACGCCAAATGTCCAGTTTGATTCTTTTACGTTTAAGAATGACAAAGATGGGAAAACTATCCAAATTGATGGCTTTGCAAAAGATTATGCATCCATTGCAGAACAGTCGCGCGGATTTAGTGAGTCTGCAATATTCAAAAATCATTTATTTTCTGGTCTTTCTTTAGACGACACTAAGAATCTTGTTCGATTTAAACTTGATGTTGAAATTCCTGATTCAGAAATAGCTTTTGCAAAAGTGGTAGAAGGAAATATTGTAGTTCCAGTTGAAGATGTATTATTGCCGCAAGATACAATGCCTGCATCAGATACACAATCATCATCACTACAAAATATTGAAAATATTATGACTCCAGGTGATCAACAGGCTTCACCATCCTTATTTGAGTCGGCAAATAATCAACCAAAGAATTAATATGTCAAAAAGCATCATCTCACTCCTTATTATTGTACTTTCTGTTGGAATTTTTATTCTTGTAGGTAAACCTGCATATGACGAAATTTCTTCATTAAAAGAACAAAAAAAAGTAATCACCGACGCCAGTAACACTGCAAAAAGTCTCCAGACTTCATGGGGTGAACTTGTAAATAGGTATAATTCTGTGAGCGATGTGCAAAAAGATCGCCTTACTCAAATGACACCTGATTTTGTAGACAACGTAAAACTTATGATAGAAATTGAAGAGTTGGCTAAAAAATACTCTATGGTGTTAAAAGATATTGATATTAAAAAAGATGATACTAAAACACTTTCTGATAATCAAACCGGTGAAAATTCTATTACCATTAAATTTAAAACCACCGGACAGTATAAAGATTTTATGTCATTTTTAGCAGAGCTTGAATATAGTCTGCGTGTAGTTGATGTAAAAAGTCTGACTTTTAGACCAGAAAGAAACAGTAATAAAGAATCAAAAAAACCAGTCGACTATTACAGCTATGATGTAGAAGTGGTAACCTATTGGCTACCAAAATAATTATATGAATAAAAGCTTAATTACAATTTTTGTGGTGGTATTATTAGCAGGAGGAATTTATTATGTTCAAAAAACTGGAATTGTTTCTTTTACAAATTCAGGAACAGGAGATAACGCAACATTAATTCAAGAAATTAGTGATCGTGCTAATGCAATTTCTGCCATGCTTTCACGGGTACAGGCCATAAAACTAGATACAGAATTTATTAAGAGTCAACAATTTAATTCTTTGATACCACTTAATGCGGTAATTTTAACACCAACAAACTTGGGAAGAGAAAATCCATTTCTTGAAATGCCTTCAAAAAAAATAATAGAAAATTAAATGAATCAAAGTGATATACTATCTCTATGTCATTCCTTGAATATCTTTTACAACAAGGCGCAATTACTCAAGAAGAAAGCGCAAATATTCTTCAAAAAAAAGAAGTTGAAGATGCTTCAATAATTATTGAACTCTATAAATTAGAAAAAGAGGCAGGTTTTATTGAATCATTTGCAGAAAAGTTTTATGGAATTCCAAAAGGTATCGTAAATATTCAAGAAGTTTCCCCTGAGGTAATGAAATTGATTCCTGAAGAGGCGGCGCAGCATTATTTTATGGTGCCGCTGCGTAAAAAACCAAATGGAATTATTGAAATTGGAATTGTTGACCCAGAAAATGCAGTAGCAAAAAATGTTCTTGATTTTATTTTTGGTCAGTCAGGTACTGCCTATGTTGTTTCATTTATTTCACTTTCAGAATTTATGGAAGTTGTTCAAAGATATGGCTCAATTCATGATGCTATTTCCAGCGTTGAACAAGAAGATGAATCATTAGTTAGTGATTCATCCGATGAAATTGATTCTTTGGAAGCTATTGTTTCTGAATCAGAAAAACTTAAAACTGAAAATAAAAACGAAGATGAAAAGATTGCTGATTCTGCACCTATTACTAAAATGGTAGCTTCAATTCTTTTAAAAGCAATTGAGGTAGGAGCATCAGATATTCATATTGAACGTTCTAGTTCAAACACGAAAGTTAGATATCGTGTAGATGGAACACTTGAAGTGGCTTTGCAACTTCCAAAAAGTGTTCACGGTGCAATTATTGCTAGAATTAAAATTATCACCAAATTAAAGCTTGATGAAAAACGTAAACCACAAGATGGGCGTTTTCCTGCACGTGTTAAAGATCGTGTGGTGGACTTTCGTGTATCAACCATGCCAACATTCTACGGAGAAAAAGCGGTAATTCGTATTTTGGATCCAGAAACTGGTATTAGAACTTTAGAAGATACTGGTATGACGCCAGAACATTTAGCAACGATTAGAAGAGCGCTTTCTCGTCCTTATGGAATTATCTTGATTTGTGGACCAACAGGTTCAGGAAAATCAACCACATTATATGGAATGCTTTCTGAAGTAGATAAAGATGGTTTAAATGTAGTATCTTTGGAAGATCCGGTAGAATATTCTATTGATGGAGTAAGTCAATCACAAGTTCATCCAGAAATTGGATACACCTTTGCTAATGGACTTCGTTCAATTCTACGTCAAGATCCCGACGTCATTATGGTGGGGGAAATTCGTGATGCAGAAACAGCACAGCTAGCTATTCAGGCAGCACTGACGGGACACATGGTTTTATCAACACTTCACACCAATAATTCATTAGGAGTGGTTCCTCGTTTGATTGACATGGGGGTTGATCCTTATTTGATTGCACCAACATTAACGTTGGCTATTTCTCAACGTTTGGTTCGCAGAATTGCAAAGGGTGGTGGAGAAGAATTGCCTCGAACAGAAAGCTATACATCCATGATTGAAAAACAATTTGCAGATTTTCCAGAAGAAAAAAAAGCTACCTTGGGACTTGGAAGTATGCCGTATACCGCACATCCAACAGCAGCATCTCCAACGGGGTGTAAGGGCCGTATTGCGGTATATGAAATGTTTGAAATAGATAAAGAAGTAGAACATATTATTTTGAATAAACCCAATGAAATGGATATGTATAAAGAGGTAAGAAAAAAGGGAATGCTGACTATGAAAGAAGATGCTCTCATAAAATCAATGCGAGGGCTGATTCCTTTTGATGATGTAAACACACTGTAATTGAATAAAAAAGCTCAGGGGAATTCCTTGAGCTTGTTTATTGCCAACTTTTAAAAACCGTGTACAATTGGGATAAAATAACTTATTAAAACTTTATAAAAAAATGAAAACAAGAACAAAATTCATCTTGATCCCTTTAATGATCGCTTCTTTTGCAGCACTTACTGCATATTTAAGTAGTTGTCTTGTAGAAGCAAAACCAGAAAAGTCACAGCAATATATGGTCAGAGTGGAAGATTCTGACGCTGAATATGGTCAAAATTTTATCTTCGACAGCACCTTTGTGATTCAAAAAAAGTTGGAGCCAGGGAAATCTGTGTGGGTTCAACAATTTTTTAAAAATAACTTTCCTGGTGCACCACAAAAAAATGACACATTACTTACCACTCGCCAGCACGAGGGAATACTTTCCTCAGAAAAAATATGGGAAATCTCTCATATTTTGAAAGTGAAGATTGTGAAAGTAGAAAAATTAGATGGCTATACAGTTAAAAAATAGCCATAGAAATCCCACGTATAAAATATATACGAGGGATTTTTTTGTGGAGAAAAATTACAGAATGTGAATGTTGTATACTGTACCTATGGATGATTCTATTTTACAACTCATTGAACGGCTTATGCATGTGGTAGGTGACCAAGGTGCATCCGATTTACACCTCATGGAAGGACGTCATCCGATTGTTCGCTATAAACGTGAATTAATTCCATTGACGACCGAACAAAAACTTACCCATGATGTTATGGTGGGAATTTTGACAATCATGATTGGAGAAGAAAAGGTCTTGGCGTTAACTAAAGATAGAATTGAAGCAGATTTTTCCTACCACTATCATGATTTATTACGTCTTCGTGGAAATGCATTTTTAGCGTCAGGAAAAGTTGGAATCGCGCTACGCGCGATTCCAAAAGTTAAAACTCTGGAAGAGCTTAATCTTCCTCTTATTTTAAAGGACTTTACCAAAAAAGAACAAGGATTCTTTTTGGTGGTGGGCCCAACTGGTCATGGAAAATCAACTACGTTAGCTGCCATGGTGGATTTGATTAATACCACTTCAAAAAAACATATTGTTACCATTGAAAACCCTGTTGAATTTATTTTTGAAGATAAATTATCAATCATTGATCAGCGAGAGTTAGATGTAGATACTAATTCATTTCCAAAAGCACTTCGTGCAGCATTCAGAGAAGATATCGACGTGGTACTTATTGGGGAAATGCGTGACGCGGATACTATTTCAATTGCTGTGACGGCTGCAGAAACAGGACACTTGGTATTTTCAACGCTTCACACCAATGATGCTATTCAAACGATTGACCGTATTGTTGATTCTTTCCCAGGGTCTGAACAACAACAAATCCGTAATCAGTTAGCAGAATCACTCATCGGAATCTTCTCCATGCGTCTTATTCCATCATTAAAAGGTGTGCTGGTTCCTGCATATGAACTTCTCCTTGCTAATGATGCGGTGGCCAACCTTATCCGCGACAACAGAACTCATGAAATTGCCACCGTCCTTGAAACTTCTCGTGACGCTGGTATGATCACATTAAACGGATCATTGGTAGAACTGGTAAGAAATGGTGATATTACTATGGAAGATGCACTACACTATTCACTTGACCCGCAGACACTTCGCAGACTTATTTAATTTATGTTATATAAATATAAAGCGTTTGAACAAAATGGTACGGAGCGTAAAGGAGAAATTGAAGCAGGAAGTATTGATGTGGCGCTTTCAAATTTACAGCGTAAAAATTTGATTGTAGTAACACTGGATCCAGTAGCTACTTCTCGTAGAATTTCTAATGTGTTACCGTTTCTTGATCATGTTCCTTTAAAAGATATTGTAATTACATCACGTCAGCTGGCAATTTTGTTTCAAGCACAAATTTCTGCGGCCAAGGCTTTTGAGCTTGTTTCTACCAATGTAACTAATCCATATTTACGAAGTGCGCTAGAAAGTGTCACTAATGACATTCAAGGAGGAGGAGGACTTGCAATTTCAATGAAAAAGTTTCCAAAGATTTTTTCTGATTTTTATGTCAACATGGTTTCTGCAGGAGAAGAATCGGGAAAGCTTACTGATGTACTGACATTTTTGGCAGATTATTTAGAGCGCCAACAGCAGCTTGAATCAAAAACAAAAAATGCGTTGGTGTATCCAGCGTTTGTTATTGTGACATTTTTTGGAGTTATAGGACTGATGGTGACCGTGGTGATTCCAAAGCTTGGAACTATTATTACTGACTCTGGTGTTGAGCCTCCCGTATATACTAAAATTGTTTTGGCAGTGAGTTATTTTGTACGAGAATATTGGTTTTTATTTTTAATTTTTGTTGTTGGGTTTGTCATTATGTTCTTGTACATTTTGAATTCCAAAAAATACAAATATCAAATTGATGAACTTAAAATTAAATTACCCGTATTTGGTGATTTGTATAGAAAACTCTATCTCTCACGTATTTCAGAAAATATTTATACCATGCTTATGGCGGGAATTCCGGTAGTACGAACTCTTGAGATTACGGCAGGGATTGTGGGGAATGAAATTTATGAACGTATTTTAGTACGGGCAATTGAAGGAATTAAAGGAGGACAAATGATTTCCGCATCATTGGAGCAACATCAAGAAATTCCAAAACTTTTGTCATCTATGATTCGCGTAGGAGAAGAAACAGGGCAGTTAGCCTCTATTCTAAAGACACTAGGTGAATTTTACCGTCAAGAAGTATATCGTGCGGTAGACACCATTATTGGGCTGATTGAGCCTGCTATGATTGTGGGGTTGGGGCTGATGGTTGGAGGACTTCTTACTTCAATCTTAATTCCAATGTATAACCTTGTTTCAACATTCGCGGGGTAAAATAGCTTATTTTATTTGCCATAATCGTAAAAGTCTGATATAGTTGTTCGGACTCGACACCGTCGAGCCTTATAATACGATGCGAAAAATAGACAATAAAATTCGTATCAATGAGTCGATACGCGCTGAACAAGTGCGCGTTATCCACCATGAAAAGGGAAATCTAGGTGTGATGAACACAGAAGATGCTCTTAAAATGGCTATGGATGATGGATGCGATCTTATTGAGGTTACAGCTGAAGCTAATCCGCCCGTGGTGAAAATCATGGACTATGGAAAGTACCAGTATGAAACAAAAAAGAAACTCAAAGAGATCAAAGCCCGCGCCGCGCATACGACCGAAGTTAAAAGCATTCAGGTTAAGACAGGTACTGGGGAAGGTGACCTTATGACAAAAGCCAAACGTGCTGTAGAGTGGTTAGGTGAAGGTCATAGAGTTAAGATTGAATTGTATTTAGTAGGCCGATCAAAATACATTGAAAAAGATTTTTTACAATCTCGTTTAGAGAGATTCCTAGAATATATTGACGTTCCGTTTAATATTGTAGAAAATTTTAAAGCTTCTCCAAAAGGTATTGATGTTCTAATCGAAAGGTCAAAAAAATAGTTAGTATTACTAACACATTTTAATTACTTATATGAGTAGCGCCAAGACCAATAAATCATTCACCAAGCGAATCAAAATAACCTCAACAGGTAAGCTAAAGGTAAGAAAACCGGGGTTTAACCACTTCAACTCTCGCCAAACGCGTCGCGAACAATTAGAAGGTAAAGTTTCTCAAGATTTTCGTATATCGAATAAGGAGAGAGCGCGGTTCCTCCCGCACAACTAGAGGAAAATAAAGTGAGGCTATGACACGTGTAAAACGCGGAGTTATCTCTGCAAAAAGAAGACGAAATGTTCTTGCTATGGCTAAAGGTTTTCGACATGGTCGGAAATCAAAAGAGCGATTAGCAAAAGAACAGCTCGCACATTCATACAACAGTGCGTTTCGTGACCGTCGCGATAAGAAAAACAATTTCCGACGTTTATGGACCGTTAAAATCAATGCAGAAGTGAGAAATTATGATCTTTCATACTCACGATTCATTGATCTTCTCAAGAAGAAAAATATCATTATTGATAGAAAGATTCTTGCAGAACTTGCTCAAAACTCACCAGAGGTTTTTGCAAAAATTGTAGAAATGGCGAAAGCATAAAAAATCCACCCGAAAGGGCGGTTTTTTATTTATGTCCGTCATTCACCACAAGGGCGCTTTGTCGTCGTATAACGGAATCCAGGTTTTTCTTGTTCCATAAAATCATAAACAACTTGTGCGAGTTTTTTCATCGGAAATCGTTTACGCGGGTTGAGACTTTTTGTGACAGAAAACACTGAAATTGCATAGTGGGAATTTTTTCCGGTAATAACGGCTACGTCATTTTGCCAACAAATGAACGCCCAACCTTTGGTGAGGATGCTTTTTATAAGACTTAAAAACCCTCTGATATAATCAAATCCAAATCCATTTTTACCGTAAAAGTTTGTATACAAATTATTTTCTAAATACCCACCTTTGCGATACAGCATTATGTATTGGGACAGGGAAAGTCCTTGTCTGCCCGTTCTGCTCCACTGAAGCATGTATTCTTTTAGTTTTTGTGATACGAATACTGAAATGAGTTGATCAGTTTCTATGAGATACATAAATTCTGTTGTATGGCGAGCACATGTTTTGGTAGTTTCGCTAAATTGATATTTTGCATCTTCTTTTGAACGATTCAGAAACTTTCTAGTTATACCACTTCCATGCCAATTATATTTTTCAATTATGTGCTCTGTGATATTTTCTCGGCCAACAAGATCAATGAGTTGATTGGATGCGGTATTGTCACTGCGAGTGATCATGAGATTAATGAGGTAATCAATAGTAACGTTATCACCAACACAAAGAAGTCCGCGAGAGTCACCGGGGAAAATGGATGCATTAATATCAACATTATTTGGAGATTTAATGGTGACTATTTGATCTAAGCTAAAAATTCCTATTTCAATTTGTCGCAGCATTTCTGCCCCGATGAATATTTTATATACCGAAGCGGGGTAGATAAAATGATCCATGTTGCACCCAAAGATTTCAGGAGTCTCATTTTTGAGGTCAATAATAGCAATCCCAATTTCATAGTTTAAAAATCCATGTTGTTGTAATAAAATTTCTAATTCGTTACTTTTTGTTATATTAATATGAATCATATAGTAATTATATCAATAAAATAAAAACCCCACAGTGAGTGGGGTTTTTTTTGTTTAAATGGTGTAATGAGTTCCACTCATAGAGTCTAAATAGTAAACATGATCTTTGAGTCTTCCTAAAGAGCCGTGGCATGGTGAAGATTTTTTGATGGCGTGTATAATCATTCTGCGATGCCCAAGGAGAATCTGTTCTTTTTTACTATCCAGTACTTCGCTAAGGGTAACATATTCAACGCCAATTGGTTCATTTTCTTTACCACTTACGTGTAATACTGTTTCAAGTTCAGCTTTTGTTTGACTGAGTTTAATGACATAAAGAAAAACAATTCCTTGCTCATAAATTCCTTCTTGATCGGTAAGGATTCTTTGAAAAAGAAATCCAACCAGTTTTAATTCTTCTGCTTTAATAGTAAGTGCTATTTCTTCATGGGTCTCTCGAGCGGTTGCTTCATGAGGGAATCGCTCATCGTTCTCAAATCCTCCTCCGGGAAGCTCTCTCTGATTGGCTCCATCAGAACGAATATCAAGGATAATATAATCGTCTTGAGTAATCGCCACCACAAAGCCAGAGTTACGCCTAATTTTTGTTTTTTCCATTATATTCTGTAATTTAAAATGTTTTTTGTATAATAGCATTAATTTCAGAAAATGCTATATTTTATCTATGAAAGCAGTTATTTTAGCAGGAGGGAGAGGTGGGCGGTTTGAACCATATACCATTGATCATCCCAAGGCAATTTATCCAGTTTTATATCATCCAATGATTACACGAGTTCTTGATACGCTTCCCGATACTATTTCTGAGATTATTATCACCCTTAATTATAAAGGTGAAGAAGTTATTGCTGTAGTAGGTGATGAATATAATGGAAAAAAAGTTTCATATGTTTGGCAAGATCCCAATACAAAAGGGACATGGCCTGCAGTATATGCTACAAGAAATTTTTTCAAAGATCATGAGGAACTATTCCTTATGATTGCATGTGATGATATTTTTAATACTATAGAAATTGAAAATGCTATAAAACAAAAAGTACCATTATTTGGAATCCATAAAAAAATATTGCCCGCAAAATATCACGGTATGAGACTTGATTCAGAAGGTAATATTGTATCGTTTGAACGTCACCTTAATGAAAATAGAGAAGAACTAGTTGAAGATGTTTTTGCGTGTGGATTGTATATTTTACCTGCAAAAATATTTACCTTTGAACCCAAACAACTCATTGATGGAGAATATGGGTTACCCCAGACACTTTTGGCTCGCTATGAAAATTTTAAAATGAAGTCAATTGTTATTTCACAGTGGTTTGGGCTTAATACTCCCGCTGAAGTTGTGGTGTTTGAAGAATATTTATTAAAGCATGGTCATCAGATTGATGTTCCGATAACAAAGCGTCATTGGGATACCGTTATAATCAATGAATCACACGAGCCACTTACGGAAGTTTGCGAGTCAGAAAAAATGATCTTTGCAAAAAATATTCAAACTATTTTAGATCACTCACCATATATTTTACGAGACTCGGTGGTGACTATGTTGAACAAAGCATCACAGAATTTACCAGATGGTTACAATCTTGTAATAATTGATACCGTACGGCCACTGGAGCGTCAGCAAAATAACTGGGATAAAAAATTTGAAGAGTTCTCACAAAAGCATCCTTATGAAACTAAAGAGCAAATAGAAGCGCGCGTTGGGCTGGTGGTTGCTCGGCCAAATCGTTTTGCAAATCATAATTGTGGCGGGGCAGTAGATGTGTGTTTGTGTGATCAGTATAATAATATAGTTGATTGTGGATATCTACCGCAAGACATCAAGGAAATGGAATTTGTAAAAATGTTTTCATCTCATATTTCTGATGAACAAAAAACAAATAGAAAAATACTTCGTGACGCAATGACCAATGCCGGATTTGTTTATTATCCTGGAGAATGGTGGCACTATTGTTATGGTGATCGTATGTGGGCGGTATATACCAAACGATCTACATGTCAGTATGGACCGATTCAAGATATAATATAAATATTATGAATGACTGCTCTGAATTATGGATTTCTATTTCAAAAAGGATAGATGATGGTTTTTTAGAAATTACCAATAATATCAACGAAGATGTTTCGATATATCCTGCAAGTATTGCTAAAATCCTTATTGGTGCAGAAGTGCTTAGGGTTGTTGAACAAGGGAATATTTCTTTAGAAGATAAGGTTATTGCAATAGAAAATGACATTGTTGATTTTTCTTTAGATGAATTTTTATATGATAAGCGACCTCTCATAAAAATAGATGACGAAAGAACTATTGATGAATTGCTAAGTTTGATGCTAAGTAGAAGTGATAATACAGCCTCGAATATACTGCTGCGACTTGTTACTCGTGAATCTATTAATGAGAATATTGTCAAAAAACATAAATATTTTGGATCTGAAATTACCAGAAAATATGGACCACGTACACTTGAAGAAGAGAAATATAAAGATGCACCAGTAACTACGTGTAAGCCAATTCACTATAAAGATATAATGGAGAAAGTTTCAAACAATGAATTTATTTCTCATTTTGTGTCTATGAGGTTAAAGCAATATTTATTGCATAAAGGAAGTGAGGGATTTTTTCAAGAATTTGGAAAAGATTATACATTTTATTTTAAAGGAGGAGGACATCAGTCAGTAAATGGATATGGTCAAATTGTTCGGTGGAAGCATCATCTTAGTATTTTAAAGCGTAACAACGAAGAATATATAATCTGTATTTTTACATTACTAAAAACTCTTGATAAGGAAAATATAATTAATATTAATACTATTATTAAAAATAAATTATCAGTATGATAAATATTACAATTACTCACCAAACAATTTATAAGTTGGATGTTCCATTTGTTGGATATATGACAATACCTGATAGTATTGATTATATTAAACGGGTAACATCTTGTGGTATATGTAGTGTTTCAATGATTCTAAAATATTTAAATAAACCACATGATATTGGAGAACTGATTACGGAGGGAAATATCAGTGGTGGTTTTACAGAAAATGGTTGGTCGCACGAATACTTTATTGGTCTTTTTAAAAGAAATAATATTGAAGCTCAAAGAATTGAAAATCTAGGTTTTACTAAAGGTTTGGATTTAATCAAGGAAAGTATTCTTGCCCAAAAACCACTTATCATCTCAATGCAAAAATTTTCATTTGATAGAATTCTTTTTCATATGGTAGTAGTTAATGGCTTTATTGAAAATGAAGAAAAAGAAATTGTCGGATTATTATATCTTGACCCAGGCGAATATAATGAAAAAAGTGACTACACAAGAATTGTTTCAAAAGAGTCGTTTTTAGCTTCGTGGCGTAAAATGGCAATTTTTTTATAAATAATTATATGAACATAAAAACAATCTACCAAAAATTCCTCACGACAAATGGTGTCGTAACCGATTCTCGTAAATCTGCTGCAGGTGCCATGTTTGTGTGTATTCAAGGAGAAAATTTTAATGGTAACACGTTTGCAGCTGAAGCTCTTTTGAATGGAGCAGCGTTTGTGGTTGTTGATGACAAAAACTTTTACGAAGAAAATCCTCGATACATTTGTGTCGAGGATTCTATTTTGTTTTTGCAACAACTTGCCATGCATCACCGAGAGTATTTTACTATTCCAATTATCTGCATCGGTGGATCAAACGGCAAAACCTCCACCAGGGAAATCACCGCAAAGATTCTTGAATCACAGTTTAAAACTCACAGTACATCACAAAATCTAAATAATCATATTGGTGTGCCACTGGTGCTTTTATCTATGCCACTCGATACAGAAATTGCGGTTATTGAAATTGGTGCCAATCATATGGGTGAACACAAGCAATTACTTGAAACGGTAAAGCCAACCCACATATATATTACCAATCACGGGAAAGACCATATCGGAGAATATGGTTCCTATGAAAATGCGGTGCATGAAAATTTGGAATTGTATCGTTATGGAATTGAACACAATTGTATTACTTATGTTCTTGAAAATCATCCAGAACTTATTAACGATTATCAAGAAATCAAACAACAAGCTCATGCAGTTGATCACTTAGAAGTGATTCCGCTTTTAAATGGAAGGAATGATTTGTACCTATCAATTGAAATAGATAATGAATTATTACCAACGCATTTCTTTGGTGATTACATGATTGAAAACTTTTCATTTGCGGTGTGGGTGGCAAAGTTTTTTGGCGTGAGCTTTTTGAATATAAAAAATTCAGTACAATCAATGGTTCCTGTGGCGATGAGAGGGGAAGTAAAAACAATTGCAGGCTCAACGGTGATTTTTGATTGTTATAACGCAAATCCTACCAGTATGAAAATGGCAGTGGATTCATTTAAAAAAAACGCAACAGGAAAGACTATGGTAATTCTTGGTGGTATGAAAGAGCTTGGTAAGTTTTCACAAACAGAACATCAGGAAATGATTGATTACGTACAAAAACTTTCATTTGATGAAATAGTGTTCGTTGGTAGTGAGTTTGAGTCTAGTAAAAATATCATAGAAGAAAATATTCACTATTTTGAAACGAATAGTGAGGCAAAAGAGTTTTTTTCCAAGAAAAATTTAAAAGGCTTTACTGTTCTTTTAAAAGGCTCTCGGGGAACCGCATTGGAAAAGATTTTTGAGTAGTAACTTGTGTAAGTAAGCCTGGATCCCGTTATTCAACGGGATGACGGGCAAACGTTGGATCCTGCTCGTGGCGGGATGACGGAAGGAGTGTAAAAGAATTATTCCTTTAAAACAACCTCCTTCCCATACTCCATTACCGCAGCATCAATACCCAAATAACTAGAAATTCTTTGTGCTAAAAAGGTGCATGATGATGGTTCGCCCAACACAGTAAATACTTTCTTTGGTTTAGTAGGGAGGTCTTCAATAAATTGTGTCAGACCGTTGACATCGCGATGCCCAGAATATCCGGTGACGGTGTCAAATGTTGCATGGATATGAATTGTTTTATCATTTAGTTCAATGGTCTTTGCGCCATCTTGAAGACGGCGACCCAGTGTTCCTGCTGCTTGGTATCCAACAAACACTACTGTGGTGTTTTTGTCATGAAGCATAGTTTCATAAAGAGAAAGAATTCTTCCTCCATGACTCATACCTGAACCTGCCAAAATAATACGAGGTCCTCGTCCTTTTTTTAATGATTCAGATTCTTCAACGGTTTGAACTACTTTCAAACTACTAAAAGAAAAAATATCATCATGTGCCAGTTCTGCTTGGGCATCTTGGTTTAAAAACTCAGGATAATTTTTATAAATATCCGTAACTTTCAGTCCCAGCGGTGTATCAAAAAACGTAGGGTAGTTTGAAAGTTTCCCCGATTCAATTAAATGATCCAAGGTATAGAGAATTTCTTGAGAGCGCTCTAGTGAAAATACCGGAATCAGCACGGTGTGGCCTTGTGAAAGCGGTTCACGGATTGCTTCAAATAACTGGTCTTCACGACTTCCTTTTGCATCATGTTCACGTGATCCATAAACACATTCCATAAACACATAATCAAGTCCACCAACTTCTTCAGTGTTTTCAAGAAGCTGTGTGGGAGAATTTCCCATATCTCCCGTATAAAGAGTTTTTGTACCTTCTGAATGTAATACCGTCAGCGCTGAACCCAAAATATGTCCTGCGTCATAATAAGTGACGGTAGTTTCTTCAATTGAAAATGTTTCATGATAATTATGAGTCTTCCATAGATGCATCGCGCGGTCTATGGTTTCAATAGGGATTCTATTATCTGGGTGTTGTTGATTGTGAATTTTAATTTGATCCATCATCATAACTTCTGCGATGTCTTTAGTTGGTGCGGTTGAATAAATGGGGCCAGTATATCCTTGATGGATTAAAAATATAATTCCACCAATATGATCAAGATGAGCGTGAGATATAGAAACAGCCGTTAACGTTTGTGGGTCAAAGGTGAATGTTGGGGTATCTTTTTCTCTGAAGTTTCCCTGAAAGGCTCCACAGTCAAGTAATATGTTGGTACTATTGTGTTTATAAATAAATCGTGCACCAGTAACGGTGTCTGCGCCTCCGTGAGATGTCATTGATATCATGGCTAAAGTATATCACTTGTGGATACCCTCCCGTCACTGCACCACAAGCAGCAGTCCAGTCGCTGGATCCCGCTAGTGGCGGGATGACGATAGTGTTATACTGCATTTATATGAAATCAACCCTTTCCATAAAACTAAGCATTTTGGGCATTTTAGGACTTTTAATGGTTATTCTAAGTATACATACTGCTGATGCATATGGTATTTCAAGTTGTAATTTGGACGGGAAAAAACTTCAAAGAGGTTCAAAGGGGACATCGGTGAAAAAGCTTCAAAGAATTTTAGCGTACTATAACAACGACGAAGATATGGATATTGATGGAATTTTTGGACGAGGCACAAAAAGTTTAGTAATGAGTTTTCAAGAAGAAAAAGATTTAAAAGTAGATGGAATTGTTGGTGCAGGAACCAGACAAGAAATGATGAGTTGGTGTGAAGAATATCAGGCAACAGATGACAGTGGGATATTTAATGAAAGCTCAACAGAAAATGATGATTCTTACAACAACTCATCAATAATGTCTTTTGGAAATCAGTTTACCGCAACCAAATCAAGTGCGTACAAATTTACTGATGGATTACAGGTGGAAGTGTACAGTACTAATGACTCTCGTTGCTCAAAGGGTTTGACCTGCATTTGGGAAGGAGAAGTCTCAACACTTTTACGTGTGTCGGGTGGTATGGTTACGGGGGTTGGGTATAAAGAGGTAAGATTGGGAACGGTCAGCGGTGCAACTATTTCTGAGTTTGGATATACGTTCAATCTTCTTTCTGGAGACAAAAATTCTGTACAGTTGAGAGTTTCAAATGGCGTTGACACTATGACACCAATAAATAATTACAACAATAATAACACGAACACGAACACGAACACGAACACGAACACGAACACGAACACGAACACGAACACAAATACAAATACAAATACAAATACGAATACGAATACGAATAATTCTGGTAATAATGGAGGTAGTGGGTGGGTATATTAAGATTGTATGATGAGCACACTAAAAAAATCACCGAAAGGTGATTTTTTTAGTGTGCTCGCTTTGCGAGAAGTTCTTGCAAATGAAAAGACGCGGGTACCTTATGAGAAAGACAAAAAGTGTTTCTCAAAACAGGCCCCAAAATAGTTTTGTTCAAAAACATTCTTAGACGAGCACCCTTTTATTCTACCATGACTGTCATCCCGCCACTAGCGGGATCCAGTTTTAAACTTTGACAATATTACATATATGTAGTATTATACTATTAACGAAATTTAAAAAATATAACAAATAAAGCCACGGGAGGGGCAAAAAATGAAACAAACAAATAGCTTACTTATTATACTTATTGTGATCATAGGATTACTTATGTTTGCAGCAATGAAACTAATGGTTTCTGTGATATCAGTCAAAGAAATTACTGAAACAACTTTTGAACCCTATGAAATAGGTCTTATCACGGGAGGTGAACAGTCGTTTGGTAAAATTAACGCAAATGCAAAGTTTGCAATTACTAAACAGGATTCCGTAAAAATATTGGAAACGTTTGGGTTTAAAACTGCACCATGGGGCTATAAGTCACGAGGTGTAGAAATATCTGGTCCCGTTCTAATTTCATTTGGAATCAAGGCTGACTCAAATTTTGTTTCGGTGTTTGATGAAGAATCAATCGGTAAAAAGATTATAAAAGGTGATTCTACTTTTTATACTATTATTACCAAGGTTCCACCCATGCAACTTCTTGATGTAAATATTAAAACATTCACCAAAGAAACTACTTCATGGTTTGCACCAGATATTACATTTCTGGAATTCTCAGACAGTCTTAACTGTCATTCAGAAAAAGTTCTTAAAAGATATATTATCCAACATCCAGAGGAAATTGAACGTGAATATGTTAAAAACGTAACAACGTTTTTTTACGCATATGTAAAACCATTTGATAAAAACATAAAACTTAACCTTAAAATCATTAAACAATGAATCTACTACTTATTGTATGCATGTTACTATTAGCAGGAATTGACGGCTGGTTTACTAAAAGAACCAGTGAGAAAATTGAAAGTCCATATCTGCGTGACAAATATGTTGCTATTAATATTTTTGCTTCACTTTTTATTTTAGTTGGTATGGCCTACGTCTTCTTTGATGTTGAAAATATTGAAAAAAATATTTCATCAACTGATATTGTTGGAGGTGTCATGGTGATCATTCTTGTATCATTAACATTTGTACTTGGTGGTACACCAAATAGGGCAACAGCGCATATTAGAAAAAAGATGAGAATTAAAAATAGTCTAGCATTGACTGTTTCATTTATGTCTCTTCAAACATTAAACTTGGATGAAGAATATAAAAAAATATGTACAGGATTATTTATTTTATTTGTAATTATGTTTTCAAAAATAATTATGAATGAGAATAAAAAAATATATGAACGAGACGACGATTATTGGTTTTCTATGTTTGGTTTGGGAATCTGTGTGTTCCAGTTATCTTATGGAAACATACTCAGTGGTATTTGCTTGTTTTTGTTAGTTGGAATATTTATAGAATACCGCTATAAAAAAAAATTGCTCAGTTGAGTATTTTTACTTAATTAAAAGGACCGAATCGCAAAGCGATTCGGTCCTTTTTATAAAACAGTAATTACATTTTATTATCTAACTCAACACTTTTTAACAGTGCTTCATTGATGTGCTTGAATGACATGAGTTCGTCTTTTGAAAACCACAGGTTAACCTCAAATTCTGCTTCGTGAGATTCTCCGGTGCAGTGAACCAAATTACGTGTAGCACGCCCTAAAACATTTGAAAGTTCATATGAATCAATCGTGTAGTCTCCACGAATCGTTCCTACATCAGATGTTAATGGCTCTGTTCCACCAACTAATTTTTTTACAATTGCAACGGCGTGGTTACCTTCTAGTACCATTTGAACTACTGGGCCTGCAGTAATGTAATCAAGGAGCGTATCAGAAATGGCACGTCCATATTCTATAGCAGTTTTGGTTGGGGTACCACCTTGCTTTTCAATATTTTCAATCATTCCTTTTCCTTTACGTTCACACCATGCGTCATCTTTTCCATAGTGTTTGGTAGAACGTTCGCGGTCAGGTACTATCATTTTCATTCCAATAATTTTAAGTCCAGCTCTTTCAAATCTTGAAATAATGTCTCCAACTAAATTTCTTTGAATTCCATCATGTTTAATCATGATAAATGTTTGTTCGTATGTTTGCATAGTATAAATTTAACTAAATAATCCCCTTATCATATCATAAATGTAAGAATATTAAAGAATAGCCGTCATACATAGTACACTATGAATATGAAAACAATAATTGCAACCGGTATCATGAGTTTTATGGTAATTATGCCATTTACTACATTTGCTTCAACAGAAGGAGCAACGTCAATAGAAAGAATAATGTCAGTTGAGGCTTTTTGTAATATCCCTAATAGAACTCTTAAGCTCGGAGCTTCACAAAAAAACTCAGAAAGCCTGAGAAATATTTTATCTTTTTATAAAGAATATCGAACAATCAACTTTGGAGAAACCTATACAGAAACCATGGACTTTGAGATTGGATTTGGAAGAAAACTTAAAAACGATGTAAAGCTTTTTCAAAAATTCAACAAACTTTCACAAGACGGAATTGTTGGACCAAAGACACGAAGTAAAATTCTTCAATTTTGCAGAACTGAATATCCAAAAAAAATTACAACCGGTAGTACTATGGGTACAGAAATAACTGCACTCGTTGGACAACGTATCAAGTTAGAGAACACTTCAAATGAAGTGGTTGTCACACAAATTTATTCTAACCGATGTAATGTTAACAAAGGGGAAGATGTTGTGTGTACCGCAGATTATAATCCCGTAGTTGGTGTTAATATGATTTTGGGTGGTGATGCAAAAGTGGGAGAAAAGGTAATAATTCCAGGATCATTTGAAATGTTTGGTGATTATAAAATCAGCGTTATAAGAATCAACGAACAAGCGAACCCTCGAACCGTTACTCTCAAGATTGAATATCTCACAAACTAACTCAATCAACAAACATATCAAAAAGCCAGGATCCTTAAGGATTTCCTGGCTTTTTGTAATTTTATAGAATTATGCTACACTAATTTAGCCATAAATGGTATTGTTACTAAATCAATATTCCTCGGTAGCTCAGCGGTAGAGCAGTCGACTGTTAATCGATTGGTCGTAGGTTCGAATCCTACCCGGGGAGCCAG